>NC_013739.1:5087495-5723432 GCF_000025265.1 Conexibacter woesei DSM 14684 | reverse complement strand
GGCGGACTTCGGGGTCAGAGAGTTCGGTGGCGAGGTCGCGCAGCAGGACGGCTCGCCGGCGACGCAAGCGGGATCGCACCCGTACCGGGCCACGGTGAACATCGAGTTCAACACTCACGCAGGTCCGACGGACGGGGTGGAGATCGCCGACGCCGACGTGAAGGACATCGAGGTCGACCTCCCTCCGGGATTCATCGGAAATCCGAACGCCGCACCGAAGTGCGACGAACGGGACCTTCAGACGTCGCTCGAGCTTGCGTGCCCCGCTGCGACGCAGGTCGGGCTCGCGGTGCACAGACTCGCTTCGTGGGGGCTCTTCTACGCGAAGGTCTACAACATGGTGCCGCCGGAAGGCGTGCCCGCGCAGTTCGCGATGCAGGCCGCTGGCGTGGTCATCCATCTCAACGCGAAGGTTCGCAGCAACGGTGACTACGGGCTCACCGTGGTGGTCCCGAACGTCTCCCAGAAGGTCAGCATACTCGGCACATCCATGACGTTCTGGGGCGTTCCGGGCGATCCGTCGCATGACAGCGAGCGCGGTCAATGCGTGGGTGCGACCGGTCCCACCGGCGGCCTCTGTCCGACAGATGCGCCGACGAAGGCGTTCCTCACGAACCCGATGCACTGCACGGATAGCACGCTCTCGACGGTCATCCGTGCGAGTCCCTGGAACAACCCGTCGCAGATCGCGACGGCGAGCTTCGACCACGACGTGAACGACATCCCGATGAAGGTCGAAGGATGCGACCGCGTGCCGTTCGACGGATCGCTGTCCGCCAAGCCGCTGTCGCGGGTGGCGGGAGCGCCGTCGGCGTACGAGTTCGACGTCGATCTGCCCCGCAACGACAACCCGAACGGCCTGGACATCTCGACACTGAGAAAGGTCGTCACCAGACTGCCGCTCGGCATGTCGGTGAACCCGTCCTCGGCCGACGGCCTGGAGGGCTGCGACGACGTCCAGTTCGGCCGCACGAGTCTCGCTGACGCCCAGTGCCCGGAGGCGTCGAAGATCGGCACGCTGCGGATCACCACGCCGCTGCTCGACGTGCCGCTGACGGGCGACATCATCCTCGGCAGACCGTTGCCGAACCAGCTGCTGCGCCTGTTCCTCGTCGCAAGAGGCGCCGGAGTGACGGTCAAGCTCGCGGGCGACGTGACGCCGGATCCGGTCACGGGTCAGTTGACCGCGACCTTCGACAACAACCCGCAGCTGCCGTTCACGAACCTGCATCTCGAGTTCAAGGGCGGGCCGCGCGCCGCACTGTCGAACCCGCCGGTGCAGGGCACCTACACGACGACGACCGAGTTGACGTCGTGGAGCGGCAAGACGGTCACCTCGAACAGCACCTTCGCGATCACCGAAGGTGCGAAGGCGCTCGGCTTCACGCCTGATTTCGCCGCCGGCACGATCAGCCCGCAGGCGGGCACGAGCTCACCGTTCGCGCTGTCGTTCGGTCGCGGGGACGACGATCAGCGGTTGAAGGACATCGTCGTCAGCCTCCAGCAGGGCATCACGGGCGCTATCGCATCGCGCGACCTGTGCTCGGCGGGTCTCGCTGCGGCCGGCACGTGCGCCGAGGCCTCGCGGATCGGCTCGACGACGACCGGCGCCGGTGCGGGCACGAACCCGTTCTACCTCCCCGGTCGCGTGTACATCACGGGTCCGTACAAGGGGGCCCCGTTCGGGCTCTCGATCGTCGTTCCGGCGATCGCCGGACCGTTCGATCTCGGCACCGTCGTGGTGCGGGCAGCGATCTTCGTGGACAAGGAGACCGCCGCATTGAGAATTGCGTCGGAGCCGCTGCCGACGATCCTCCAGGGGATCCCGCTGCAGATCCGGGACGTGCGGGTCAACATCGACCGGCCGGGCTTCATGATCAATCCGACCAACTGCGCACCGGGCAGAATCGATGCGCAGATCGGCTCGGCAGACGGTGCCTCGGCGGCCGCCAGATCGCGGTTCCAGGTGACGAACTGCGGCCAGCTTCCGTACCGGCCGAAGATGAAGCTGCAGGTGGGTGCGAGAGGGCGGACCAGTGACGGCATGACGACGCCGTTCGCGGTGACGCTCAGCATGACCCCGGGCCAAGCGAACAACAAGTCCGTCCAGGTGACGCTTCCCAAGACGCTGAACTCGCGTTTGAGAGTCATCAACGACGCGTGCAAGCTCGAGGAGTTCAAGGCCGGAGCGTCGGCGTGCAAGAGCGTCGGAACCGCGGTCGCGGTAACGCCCCTGCTGCGAGATCCGCTGCGGGGCAACGCGTACTTCGTCAGAAACCCGGCACGGAGAATCCCGGACCTGATGGTGGCGCTCAAGGGCCAGGTCGACATAGACCTGACCGGCAAGGTGACGATTCCGCGGGATCTGACCCTCCGCACCACGTTCGACACCGTGCCGGACGTGCCGATCACGAAGTTCACGATGAGATTCGTCGCCGGGAGACGCGCGCCGATCGGCATCGTGACGAACCTCTGCACACCGAGAGGGCGGGCCGGCAGAGCGAGACTCGCGTTCCGGTCGCAGGGCGGCAGACTGCGGGCGTACGAGCAGAAGCTCAGCATCGTCGGCTGCGCGAAGGCGAGAAGAGCCGCCAAGCGCTGATCGCGCGAGGGTCAGGAGCAGGAGGAACGGGCGGCGTCGCATGACGCCGCCCGTTTCGTTTGCGGTTGCTCCGCTCGCCGTGCGCAGTAGCGGGTTGACGACGGCGGTCCGGCCCGGTTGGATCTTGGTGTCCGGCGAAATCGGCGCCGGGAGGCATCCGTCGTTCTTGGGGGAGCTGTGATGCGGATCGGTGTGCTGCGCGACGAAGGAATCGTCAACTCGCTCTATCGGGCGGTGATCCCCATGGAGACGCTGGCCGCGCGCGGTCACGACGTCCGTTGGGACGGGAAGACCACCAGAGCGTTCAACGTCCGGATGCTCGAGTCGTGCGACGTGGTCTACGTCCATCGCTTTTGGGACCCGGACGGGCAGAAGCTCGTCCGCCACCTCAGGAGCCAGGGCGTCGCGGTGTGGTGGGACAACGACGACGACATCTCGGCGGTTCCGAGAGAGAGCGTCATGTACAAGAAGTCCGGTGGCGTGCGTGGTGCGGCCATAGTCGCCGGCATGAAGCGCATGATGGGGCTCGCCGATCTCGTGACGACGCCGAGCGAGGTGCTCGCGGAGCGGTATCGAGCCTACGACCTCGCCCCAGTCCGCGTGATCGAGAACTACCTCCCGGATCACTTTCCGAACGCTGCGGCGCGCAGGTCGGCAGGTGACACAGTCACGATCGGCTGGACGGCCGGTCTGGAGCACGGCCTCGACCTCGAGAAGCTCGGATTGCGGCCTGTCCTGCAGCGCCTGCTCGACGTCGACGAGCGCGTCCGCGTGGTCGGAACGGGGCTGCAGCTGGATCTTCGCGGCGACCGATATCGCCACATCCGTGGCGTCCAGCTCAGCGAGCTCGCGGCGCACAACGCCACCTACGACATCGGGATCGCTCCACTCGCGGACATCGCGATGAACCGGGCGCGGTCCGACATCAAGGTGAAGGAGTACGCCGCCGGCGGCGTGCCGTGGCTCGCCTCACCTGTCGGTCCGTACCGCGACCTCGGCGAGAAGCAAGGCGGGCGCCTCGTGCCGGACGACCGCTGGGCCGAGGAGCTCACGCGCCTCGTCGACGACGCTCGCGCTCGTCGCAAGCTCGCAAAGCGGGCCGGGAAGTGGGGCAAGAGCTCAACGATCTCGGAGAACGTGAGCGTATGGGAGGACGGCCTCAGAACGGCGGTCTCCCTCGCGGGCCGGCGCTGACGGTCGGCGCCTGACGGCCGGCGCCCGCGGGTCGCCGCCCGTCAGCGCGGGCGATACGGGCGGCGACCGCGGGAGAATCAAGCCCTCTAGGTGTACTCCTCCGGATACACGTCCTCCATGGTTTCATGCGTCACCTCGCGGGTGAGGTCGTCGAGCGAGCCGTACGTGTAGACGAGCACCGTGCGCACGAGCCCTTCTCTCCGCAGCGGGGCGACGCGATGCAGCGCGGTGTCGGCCCTCAGCAGGTAGGCCATGCCAGGCGCCACTGGTCCGCTGAGGATCTCGTTGTTCGAGAGATGCCAGTCGATTCTCGGCTGGTCCTTGTCCCACGTCGTGTTCGGCACGAACTCGAGCCCGCCGCCGTCCGCCGGATCCGCGGGCGCGTCGACGACCCAGACCATCGAGTACGTGTAGTCATCCCAGTGCCAGCCGTGGGAGTCGCCGGCCTGCGTCATGCGCGAGATCAGCACCTCCTCGGGCTCGTGCGGTGCCGCGGAGGTCGCTGCCGTGCGGGCCCTCTGCGCGCAGTTGCGGGCACGACCTGACGTCTTTCAGATACTCGTACGCCGAAGCTGGCGCGCTTCGTCGCTGCGGTCACGGGCGAGCCGCAGGTCGTACATGCCAAACAGCCAAACAGCAACGCCGCCTGACTCCAGCATCCCGGCTCCAAGCAGCCGAGGTCACGCCCGACCCGACCCGACCCGGCTCAGGTGAGGGACGGGACTCTGCTCGCGCGCCCTGAAGTCGGTAAGGACGGGGAGGTGCCGCGGCCTCGCCGGTGGCGGTCCCGTGGCCGATGTACTTCTTTCCTGTTTTTCGATAGAATCGTTGCGCTTGGCGCGCGGCCCGCCAACAGGTGGAGTCTCGGCCAGGCAGCGCGAAACCACGCAAGGGGGTTTGCCAATGGGAGCGTGTCGCCTTGTCAGCGACACCGAGCGGCGCATGGCGCTGCGCAGGCTGTGCTGGCCGCTTGCAGAACACTTGCGGAGACGGGGCGGCTCCGCTGTCTCGTCGTAAGTGAACTACTGAAAGGGAACTATGTTCAGGCACACGAGGACCTTGCTGATCTCGGGCATGACTGTGATCGTCGCGCTGCTGAGCATGGCAGCAACGGCAAGCGCGGGCAATGTCAGAATCAACGCGAACGGTCCGTTCACGGCGACGTCGATAGGGACGCTCGACCTGAATTCGCCGATAGCGACGCTGAACTGCACTGTCACTCTCGTCGGCTCCACCAACGCCGGTCCGATATCCACCGGAGGCACCGCTGGAACGGTGAACACAGTGACCATATCGCCCAACCCATGTAGAGGCTTCGCGGTGAGAACGCTAGCCACGCCATGGCCGATCCTGCTCGAAGACCTATCGCTACTCCCGATCGGCGCCCTATTCCGGATACCAAATGTGCAATTCACCGTTGGTCCCTGCCTATACGCAGGTGCGATCGGATTCCTACTCGCGAACGGGTCCGGCCTCATCGGCATACTAAGAAATGCGCTGACTGGGGCACCGAGAGTCCCATGCGGGACCGGCAGCTTGTCCGGCACCGGATTCCAATTCAGACCGAACACACAGGAGATAGTCTCGGACCTATAACCGCCGCGGTCGCTAACGCCGCATGGCACCGTGTGCCAATAGGAAGGGGTGCGCCTCGATGAGGCGCACCCCTCTCATTTAGTGGGGGCAGGCGCTGGGCGTCCCCCAGACGTACCGTCTGTGCTTTATAAGACGGCTGACTACACTAGGTCGCTGGATATGACCTGAGACGTCGGGTTGAACTGGAACCCTCTGCCGGAGAGGCTGCCGTTGCCGCACGGAGAGGTCGGCAATCCGGGCAAGGTGTTTCTTAGTATCTGGATGATGCCGGACCCGTTGGCGATTAGGAATCCGATCGGACCCTGATATAGGCAAACGCTGACCGAGAACTGGACGTTCGGTATCTCGAATAGCGCGCCGGTCGGGAGTAGCGATAGGTCTCTGAGGATGATCGGCCACGGCGTTCTTAGGACGACGACTCTGAAGCCTCTGCACGGATTTGGAGCTATGGCGACGCCAGTAACCTGGCCGGCTGTCCCGCCGATCGCTATCGGGCCGGGGTTCGTCGTGCCGGTGAGGGTGACGGTGCAGTTAAGCGTCGCTATCGGCGAGTTCAGGTCGAGTGTGCCTATCGACGTCGCCGTGAACGGCCCACTATTACTGATTCTGACTCTGCCGGCGGTCGCCGTGGAGGCCATCGACGCGAGTGCGGCGAGGGCCACCAAGCCGATCAGCAGGAATCTGATGCGCTTGAGCATGGTCTGCTTTCGTTGTCGTGCGTCGTTATGTCGACGCAGATGTACCTGTGTGAATACGGAGCGACCTGGTCGCTCTAGTGGAAGGCGTGAGCCCCTGAGACGTGCGCGTATTGGCCGACCGCGACGGTCGGCGTCCTATCACCCCCTTTCTCATGGCACGCTCGGACCGGCAGCGGCGTCCTTCTGCTGCAAGGCATGCTGCTCGACCCGAGGAGACCCGACGAGTCTAGCCGAAATTGCAAAAGCAGGTCAAGCAATGCACATGTAAGATGACTCTAGCGGTCGGCAGGAACACGGAGCACTACGCACTTGCATCTAGAGTCACGCGCGTTTACAGTCTGTTGGAGGTTCGTGCAGCACGGAGGAGAGGAGCGGCGGATGCAAACGCGCAGCCGGCGGCGACGCCTGTGTCGTCTTGGCGGGATTGCGGCAGGAGCGGGTGTCGGGATCGTGGGCGTGCTTGCCCCGTTGTCGGTCGCGCAGGCGGCAGCCGGCGAGCGAGGCTATGAGCTCGTCTCGCCGGTCGACAAGAGCTTCAGCGACATCGCGGAGACGAGTTCGCGCATACGCGCGACCCCGTCCGGAGATCGGGTCGGCTTCGTGTCGACGGGCGCTTTCGGCGACGCGCAGGGCACCGGTGCCGTCGCACAGTACCTCGCTCGTCGGGGATCGGGCGGCTGGGAGACGAAGGCGATCACTCCCAGACAGCAGACCGGGCCGGGGTCGAGCGGCAACTCGACGATCTACTACGACTTCACCACCGATCTCGGGCTCGGGCTGACGCTTGTGACGAATCCTCCTCCGGTGCCGACGCCGACGCCCGATACGCAGAACCTCTACGTGCGCGAGGATGCGACAGGGGCATTCCGGCTCGTGACGAGCTTGGCGCCACCGGTGCCAGACTCCGGGTATGCGCCGATCTACGCCGCGGCGTCGAGTGACTTCAGCCACGTGCTGTTCGAGTCCAATCGCGCGCTCACTCCCGATGCAACGGACGACGGTCTGCGAAAGCTCTACGAATCAGTCGATGGGACTGTGCGCCTCGCGGGAATTCTCCCTGATGGAAGAGTGTCGACCGACGAGACGATCGCGGGGGTGGGAGCCTCCAGAGGGCCCACCGGAGGGTCTCTCGACCCCTCGCAGGCGGAGACGTCGCGCACGATCTCCGACGATGGCTCGGTCGTATTCTTCACCGCGGTTCCTACCCCTGAGTCCGGCAACGGCCAGATCTACGCTCGCATCGACGGCACCAGAACCGTGCACGTGACGAGATCTCAGCGGGCCGTCCCCGACCCTGGGGGAACGAGACCGGCGACGTTTGCGGGAGCCTCGCAGGACGGGCGAACGGTCTACTTCACGACGACCGAGCAGTTGCTCGACGCGGACGCGAACGGCGCGGCGGACCTCTACCGGTTTGACACGATGGATGGCGGGTTGACCCTGGTCTCGGTCGACAGCGAGCCGGCGGACGGGACGAATGCGATCGTCCAAGGCGTCCTTGGGTTGAGTGATGACGGTGACACCATCTACTTTGCAGCGTTTGGGCGGCTCACGCTTGACGCCAGAGATCTCCCTGCTGCTCCCAAGCTGTACCAGTGGCATGCGGGGAGACTCACGTACGTCTCGGAACTCTCTGGCGCCGATTCGACGTTGTGGGGTGGGGAATACGGAACCGGACGCTTGGTCCGGGTTTCTTCCGACGGAAGCGCGATCCTCTTTGTCTCGCTCGAATCGCTCAACGGCTACGACAACGGAGGACTGTTCGTCGGGCAGGTGTACCTCTATCGGAGCGGCGACGCTGGTCCGCGGTGTCTCTCGTGCATGCCGAGCGGCACGGCGAACGTCACCGACAGTTCGATCAGTTCCGCGGCTTCCGGCATAGCAGGGGGCACGGTTGGTTACGAGCCGAGAACACTCTTGAACGACGGGTCACAGGCGTACTTCATGACTGCCAACCCGCTCGTCAGCGAGGACGTGAACGGGAAGGTCGACGTCTACGAGTATCGCCCCGGCACCGCTGAGCTCCAGCTGATCTCATCTGGAACCAGCGCTGCCAACTCGTACTTCGGAGACGCGAGCGAAGACGGCGAAGACGTCTTCTTCGTGACGCGCGACAGATTGAGCCCGCGCGATCGCGATAGCAATCTCGATCTCTACAACGCACGCGTGGGAGCGCAGAACGAGACCCCGCCTCCGCCGGGTCCGACGCCGTGCATCGGCGACGAGTGCCAGGGGCTTCCGAACGTGACGCCGCAGCTCGAGCCGCTCCCGTCAGGGGACGCGGACGGCAGCGACGGCAACCTCATCGAGCAGCCGGCGGCTCCCAAGCCCTCGGTCAGAATCGTTGCCCTCGGCAGAGGTGCGCGCTCGCAGCTGGCGAGATCGGGACGCGTCGTCCTCAGAGTCCGGGTGTCGGGTGCCGGGCAGCTTCTCGTGACGGCCTCCACTCGAGTTCGCGCATTGACGGCGACGGTTGCGCGGAAGACCGTTCGCACCAAGAGAGCGGCCGTTGTGAGAGTGACGTTGAGACTCGCGAGAAGCGCGCGCCAGGCCCTCGGAAGACGCGGGAGGCACAGAGTGAGGTTCGACGCCATGCTCTCCAGCAGAGGTGACAACGCTGTGGGCGCGATGACCGTCACGGTGGAGGGAAGACGATGAACATGCCGCGGTCAGTGCAGCGCGACGTGAGCGCGCCGAGACTCACATCGGGTCCGCAGCAGGCGCGACGCCGTCCCGGGGGGGACGGTCGCCGCGGACGGCCTCGCAGTGCGATGTCGGCGTGTCTTGCGATCGCGATCGTTTCCCTTGCCGCTGCGGTTTGCGCTCCGTCCGCTCTCGCGGACTTCGGTGTCCAGGAGTTCAGCGGCGAAGTCTTGAACCGCGACGGAACGCCGGCGACCCAGGCCGGCGCGCATCCGTTCAGCGCGTCGACGACGATCAAGTTCAACTCGCACGACGTCAACGGACAGCCGGTTCCTGACGCGGACGTACGTGACATCACTGTTGATCTCCCGGCGGGGTTCATCGGCAACCCGAACGCAACGCCGAAGTGCCCCCAGCAGGAGCTCTACACGAGCGATCAGCTCGATTGCTCGCCGGCGACGCAGGTGGGTTGGGCTCAGTTCGGGCTGACGGACTATCTGCCGTTGTTCAACATCTATTCGAAGGTCTACAGCATGGAGCCGCCCGAGGGGGTTCCCGCGCAGTTCGCGATGAACCTGACGGGGCTCATCGTGGTGCTGAACGCCCAGGTACGCGATGACGGGACCTATGGACTGACGATCAACGTCCCGAACATCTCGCAGCTGGTCGGCATCGTCGAGACGAGACTCACCTTCTGGGGAGTGCCTGCGGACAGAGCGCACGACGAGTACCGCGGGATATGCCTCACGACGAACATAGGGCCCATCGGGATACAGTGCCCCACGGACGTGCCGCGGCGCGCGTTCCTGACGAACCCGTCGAATTGCGACGCCGGTCCGTTGACGACGAGCCTGCGAGCGAGCCCATGGGCCGATCGCTCGATCGTCGCACGTGGGAGCTTTGACCACGATGTCAGAGGCAACGCGATGGAGGTGGAGAACTGCGACGTCGTACCGTTCGAGGCGTCGCTCGACGCCAGACCGGTCTCCCAGGTAGCGGGGGCCCCATCGGGTTACGTGTTCGATGTAAACATCCCGCAGGACGACAACCCGGACGGATTGGCGACGGCGCCGATGAAGAAGGCCGTCGTGAAGTTGCCCGAAGGCGTGCGTGTGTCACCGTCCGCGGCGGGCGGGCTGGAGGGCTGCGCCGACGAGGAGTTCCGGTTGCGGTCCGCCGGCGACGCGCGATGCTCGGACGGATCGAAGGTCGGCACACTCAGAATCGACACGCCGCTGCTTTCGAGACCGCTCGACGGGTCGATCTACCTCGGCAGACCGCTTCCGGGCCAGCTGCTGCGGATCTTCCTCGTCGCGAGAGGGCAGGGAGTGACGGTCAAGATACCCGGGTCGGTGAACCCAGACCCGAACACGGGCCAGTTGTCGGCGATCTTCGACAACAACCCGCAGCTCCCGTTCTCGAACTTGCACCTCGAGTTCAAGGGCGGACCGCGCGCGTCGCTGTCCAACCCGCCCGTGCAGGGCACCTACACCACCGTCACAGAACTCACGTCCTGGTCCGGAAAGACGGTGACGTCGAACAGCACGTTCAACATCACGCAAGGCCCGAGAAGCCTTGTCTTCGCACCTAAGCTCACGGCAGGGTCGACTGATTCGAAGGCAGGGAAGAGCACCGGCCTGTCGTTCAAGCTCGGCTTCTCCCGCACCGACGGGGACGAGGAGTTCAACGGGCTGACGGTCAACATGCCCAAGGGTCTGCTCGCCAGACTGGCGGGGCGGACGCTCTGCTCCGAGGCTCAAGCCGCCGCCGGGACGTGCGGCGAGGGCTCACGCGTCGGAAGTGTGACCACTGCGGCTGGTGCCGGGACGAACCCATTCGCGTTGCCCGGTCGCGTGTACATCGGGGGCCCGTACAAGGGAGCGCCGTTCGGTCTGTCGATCGTCGTGCCGGCGGTCGCAGGGCCGTTCGACCTCGGCACGGTCGTGGTGCGGGCGGCGATCCACGTTGATCCGATCACGACGGAGCTGAGAATCGTCTCCGACCCGTTGCCGCGGATCCTCGAGGGCATCCCGCTGCAGATCCGGTTGGTCGACGTCAGCATCGACCAGCCGAACTTCATGATCAATCCGACGAGCTGTGCGGTGATGAACGTCGCGGCGCAGCTGAGCTCGACGCTCGGAAAGATCGCGAACGTCGCGAACAGGTTCCGGGCGACCGACTGTGCGCTGCTGCCGTTCAGACCGAGAATGCGGTTGACGGTCGGCGACAGAACGCACACGCGCGGTGGGGACTCGACCCCGGTCTCGGCGACGCTGAACATGCCGGTGGGCAATGCGAACAACAGAGCAGTGCAGGTGATCCTGCCGAAGACGCTCGCGGCTCGACTCGAAGTGCTGAACGTGAGAAAGGCGTGCACGTTCGAGCAGTTCAAGGCGGAGAGATGTCCGATCAACGTGGGCAGCGCCGTGGCGGTGACGCCAGTGCTCCGCGATCCGCTCAAGGGCAGCGTGTACCTCGTCAGACACCCTGCGCGGAGACTCCCGGACGTCATGGTCGCTCTGAAGGGTCAGGGCGACGCGAAAGCGCTCTCGATCGACGTGACCGGAAAGGTCACGATCCCGCGAGACCTGCGCATCCGTACGACGTTCGACACAGTCCCCGATGCGCCGATCACGATGTTCCGGCTGAACTTCCGCACCGGTAGAAACGCACCGATTGCGGCGGTGGACAACCTCTGCACCGCGAGAGCGAGACGCGAGTCGATCGCCGAGCTGGCGTTCGTCGCTCAGAGCGGCAAGCGCGCCTCGGCCAGACAGCGGATCAACATCGCCGGGTGCCGTGGCACTTCGTCTGGCAGAAGAGCGGCCGGCAGAAGAGGCAGAAGAAGCGAGGCGAGCAACCGCGCGCGCTGAGAACTCGACACGGCCGCCCGCTTCCGGGGGGCCGGACCGCGATTCGCACGACGGGGCGGCACCGCATGGTGCCGTCCCGTCGTCGTTCCGGGCCGGTCGCTCGCTCGCAATTTGTCCAATCTGTTGTCAGTAAATCGTTGGAATCTGGTTAGGTTGCTGCGGAGTCTTGACAAACCTCGGCGGGATGCGGTTGAGTACCGACTGTGAGGAGAGCTGCCCCCAGCGGGTCGTTGGCGTCGTTGCGGGATCGCAATCGCCGCCTGCTCGTCGACGAGCTTCGGCGGGCCGGGCTGATCAGCCGCGCCGAGCTGGCGCGGCGGACCGGGCTCTCCCGCTCGACCGTCTCGACGCTCGTCGCCGACCTGCAGGCGCAGGGCCTGGTAGCTGAGCGGGAGGTCGACGGCGCCGGGCCTCAGGGCGGGCGGCCGCCCGTGCTGCTCAGCCTCGAACGCGCCGCGGGCGTGGCGCTCGGGATCGACTTCGGCAAGCGGCACGTGCGTGTGATCGTCTCCGACCTCGCGCACACCGTGCTCGCCGACGTCGAGCGCCCGATGGAGACCGAGCAGAGCGCTCCGGAGGGGTTCGAGGTCGCGGTCGCGCTCGTTCATCAGGCGCTGGCGGATGCGGGAGTCGAACAAACCGACGTGATCGGCGCCGGCATGGGCGTCCCCGGGCCGATCGACATCTCCACCGGCGAGGTCGGCTCCTCGGCGATCCTGCCCGGCTGGATCGGCCTGCGCCCGCGAGAGGACATGAGCGCCCGCCTCGGGCTCGCTGTCAGGGTCGAGAACGACGCCAACCTCGGCGCGCTCGCCGAGCTGACGTGGGGTGCTGGACGCGACACCCAGGACTTCGTCTACGTCAAGGTCGCGAGCGGCATCGGCAGCGGCCTCGTGCTCGGCGGCCAGCTCTACACCGGCGCCGGCGGCATCGCGGGCGAGATCGGCCACTCGATGGTCGACGAGCGCGGCGCCGTCTGTCGCTGCGGCAACCGCGGCTGCCTCGAGACGATTGCATCGACGCGGCAGATCCGCGAGCTGCTGCGCCCCGCGCGCGGCGCCGATCTCACGATCGAGGAGGTCATAGCGCATGCCCGCGAGGGTGACCGCGCGTCACGCCGGGTGATCGGCGACGCCGCCCGCGCGATCGGCGTCGTCGTCGCACAAGTTTGCAATGTCCTCAATCCGGCGAAGGTCATCGTCGGAGGCGACCTCAGCGCAGCGGGCGACGTCCTGCTCGATCCCCTGCGCGACGAGGTCTCCCGCCATGCCGTTCCGGCGGCGGGAGGGCATGTAGAGATCGTCCCAGGCGTGCTGGGGCGACGTGCCGAGGTGCTTGGCGCCGCGGCACTCGTACTGCGCGACGTGGACGGCTTCACGTTCAACGCACCGGGGGAGGTAACGCACCAAGCCGGGTAAATCCAACGGCAGGAGGAAGTACGCATGAATCGGAGGTACGTACGCATCCTCGCGCTCATCGCGGCAGCGATCCTGAGCGTGGGCGCACTCGCAGCATGCGGGAGCGACGACGACGACAACAGCACCACCGCCAGCGGCGGGGCAGCGACCACCGGCACCACCACCGGTGGCGGCTCGAGCGGCAAGGTCGCGCTCCTGCTCCCCGAGAACAAGACGGCGCGCTACGAGTCCCAGGACCGGCCGCTGTTCGAGAGAAAGATGAGAGAGATCTGCCCCGACTGCGAAGTGATCTACTCCAATGCGGAGCAGGACGCTTCCAAGCAGCAGTCTCAGGCTGAGGCGGCGATCACCAACGGCGCGAGAGTGCTCGTGCTCGACCCGGTCGACGGCAGAGCCGCGGCCGCGATCGCCACGCGCGCCAAGCAGTCCGACATCGGCGTGGTCGCCTACGACCGCGCGATCGAGAACGCCGACATCGATTACTACATCTCGTTCGACAACGCCAAGGTCGGTGAGCTGCAGGCGACGGCGCTGATCGACAAGCTCAGAAGAGACGGCAGAACGAGCGGCGACCTCGTGATGATCAACGGTGCGCCGACCGACCCGAACGCCGCGCTCTTCAAGAGAGGCGCGCACAGCGTCATCGACAGAAGCGACTTCAGAGTCGGCAAGGAGTACGACACGCCCGACTGGTCGCCTGACAGAGCGCAGACCGAGATGGAGCAGGCGATCACCTCGCTCGGCAGAGACGGCTTCGTCGGCGTCTACGCCGCCAACGACGGCACCGCCGGCGGTGCGATCGCGGCGATGAGATCGAACGGACTCGACCCCGCGAGCCGGCCCACCACGGGCCAGGACGCGGAGCTTGCCGCAATCCAGCGGATCGTCGCCGGCGACCAGTACATGACGATCTACAAGGCGATCAAGCCCGAGGCGGAGGACGCCGCGCAGCTCGCGTACGACCTGCTCAACGGCAACACCTCGAGCGACCTCGTCAACCAGCAGGTCAACAACGGCACGAAGGACGTGCCGTCCGTGATTCTCAGACCGGTCACGGTCACGCAGGACAACATCAGAGACACCGTCGTCAGAGACGGATTCTGGACGGTCGATCAGATCTGCACCCCCGCGTACGCGGCCGCGTGCAGAAGAATCGGACTGCAGTAGAGAGGAGAGAGCACGGATGAACGGATGTCTGACATGACCGCGACGGCTACATCGACGCCGCTGCTCGAGCTCCGAGGCGTCAGCAAGAGCTTCGGTGCCGTGCAGGCGCTCACCGGCGTGGACTTCGACGTCCATGCCGGCGAGGTCGTCGGGCTCGTCGGCGACAACGGTGCCGGGAAGTCGACGCTCGTGAAGGTCATGTCGGGCATCCACCTGCCCGACGACGGGGCGTACGTGTTCGAGGGCGAAGAGCGCCGGATCGGCGGTCCCAACGATCCGGCGGCCCTCGGCGTCGCCACCGTCTACCAGGACCTCGCGTTGTGCGACAACCTCGACGTCGTCGCCAACCTCTTCATCGGCCGCGAGGAGATCTCACGCGGCCCGGCGAGGTTCGTCCACGAGCTCGACGAGCCCGAGATGGAGAAGCGGGCCGCCGAGCTGCTCAGAACGTTCTCGATCAACATCCCGTCGCTGCGCGCCGAGGTCGGCATGATGTCCGGCGGTCAGCGCCAGTCGATCGCGATCGCCCGCTCGCTCGTCGGCGACGCGAAGGTCGTCCTGCTCGACGAGCCGACCGCGGCGCTCGGCGTCGCGCAGACCGCCCAGGTGCTCGCGCTCGTCAAGCGCCTGCGCGAGCAGGGCCTCGGCGTCGTCGTCATCTCGCACAACCTCTCCGACATCTTCGAGGTCGTCGATCGCATCTTCGTGCTGCGGCTCGGCACGAAGGCCGGCACGTTCGCCGTCGGCGACACGACGCCGGAGGAGGTCGTCGGCGCGATCACCGGCGGCAGAGGCACCGTCAGAACCCAGGCGGCCGCCGCCGAGGCCCAGGCGAGCGGCGGAGAGGAGGCGGCGCGATGAGCGTTGCAGCCACACCCGCGACCGAGCCCGCCGCCGGAGGCGGCGGCGAGCAGCCCAACGGCAGCCGCTTCGGCGTCGTCCAGCGCTTCGCCCAGGGCGAGCTCGGCTCGCTGCAGGTGATCCTCGCGCTCGTCGTGATCTGGACCGTCTTCACGGTCGCGAACGACCGCTTCCTGACGTCCACCAACCTCGTCAATCTCGCGCTCCAGATCGCCGGCATCGGCATGATCTCGGTCGGCGTCGTGATGGTGCTCCTGCTCGGCGAGATCGACCTCTCCGTCGGCATCGTCTCCGGCCTCTGCGCGGCCGTCATGGCCGTCCTCAACGTCCAGCACGGCTGGGACCCCTACCTCGCGATCGCCGCTGCGCTCGTCGTCGGCGCCGCGATCGGGCTGTTCCAGGGCACGATCGTCACCGCGCTCGGGATCCCGTCGTTCGTCGTCACGCTCGCCGGTCTGATCGGCTGGCAGGGCGTCCTGCTGTGGGTGCTCGGCGACACCGGCACGGTCAACCTGACCGACCCGAAGATCATCGGCCTCGCCGGCACCTTCTACAGAGGGGCGACCGCATGGGCCCTCGGCGCGATCGTCGTGGTCCTGTTCGCGCTCGCCTGCATCAACGCGCGACGCCGGCGCGTCAAGGCCGGCGTGCCCGCTGCGACGCCGCTGCTCGTCGCGCTGCGGGTGATCGGCGTCGCAGTGATCGTCTTCGGCGTGATCGCCGTGCTGACCGACGACCGCGGCGTCCCGCTCGCGATCCTGATCCTGATCGGCACGGTCGTGATCTTCGACTACATCGTGCGCCGCACGACGTTCGGCCGGCACGTGCTCGCCGTCGGCGGCAACGAGGAGGCGGCGCGCCGGGCCGGCATCCGCGTCAGACGGATCCGCGTCGCCGTCTTCATGATCTCCAGCGTGATGGCGGCGTGCGGCGGCATCCTGCTCGCCTCGCGCCTGCTCGCGGTCAACCAGGGCTCCGGCGGCAGCGACCTGCTGCTGCTCGCGATCGCCGGCCCGGTGATCGCCGGCACGTCGCTGTTCGGTGGCCGCGGCACCGTCTGGTCGGCGCTGCTCGGCGCGCTCGTGATCGGCTCGATCTCCAACGGCATGGACCTGCTCGCGTTCCCGTCCTCGACGAAGAACATGGTCACCGGCGCCGTGCTGCTCGCGGCGGTCGTCGTCGACGCGCTCGCGCGGCAGCGGCGCAGACAGATGGGACGCGTGTAGCCGCGGGTGCCAAGACGATTTCGCAATCCGCGGGCGGATGCACTCCGAACAGGTGGTCATCCGTCCGCGGTTCTGCGATGCTGCGCGACGTGCTGCGTGACTTGATCGAGTCGGGCACCCCGATCCTCGCCGACGCGGGGATCGAGACGCGGATCATGTTCGAGACCGACCTCGAGCTCGACCCGCACATCGAGGTCACCGCGCTGCTCGACCAGCGCGACGGCCGTGAGGTGCTGCGCGACGTGTACGCCACCTACGTCGACGTCGCCTGGGCGCACGGACTGCCCGCGATCATCGGCACGCCGACGTTCCGCGCGAGCCTGCGCTACGTCGAGGGCGCCGGCCGCGGTGGCGTCGAGGCCGTCCGCCGGCTCAACTCCGAGGCGGTCGCGTTCCTCCACGAGATCCGCTCCGGCGGCGACCACGAGCCCGTCTTCATCGCCGGGGTGATCGGACCCTACGGCGACGCCTACCGGCCCGAGGACTGCCTCTCCCACCTCGACGGCGCCGACTACCACGCGGCCCAGGCCGAAGCGCTCGCCGAGGCCGGCGTCGACCTGCTGTTCGCACCGACCTTCCCGTCCGTCGAAGAGGCGCACGGCGCCGCCGTGGCGATGTCGCAGACGAGCGTCCCGTACGCCGTCAGCTTCGTGCTCAACCAGCGCGGGCGGCTGCTCGACGGCACCTACCTGCACGACGCGATCGAGCGGATCGACGACGCGGTCGTGCCGGCGCCGACCCACTACGGGATCTCGTGCGTCCACCCGACCGTCGTCCGCACCGCGCTGCAGGACCTCCACGTCGCCTCCGCGCGTGGCGCCGCGCGGCTGCGCGAGGTGAAGGCGAACGGCTCGTCGCTCGCGCCCGGCCAGCTGGTCGCGCTCGACCACGCCGAGAGCGACCCGCCGGAGGTCTTCGGCGAGTCGATGCACCAGCTCGGGATCGACTTCGGCGTCTCGATCCTCGGCGGCTGCTGCGGCACCGACGCCAAGCATCTTGCAGCGCTGGCGCGCCGACTCGAGGCGAAGGCGGCCTGAAGCTTCCTGGGGGAGGACGGGGCGCGCGCCGGGGTGGGCGCGCGCCCCGCGTCGCGCGGCTGTGCGGCGGGAGTACCATGGGCGTGTGCGCGAGGATCTGATCGAGACCGGCCGCGACGCGATCGAAAGAGGACGCGACGCGCTCGTGGAGCTGGCCGCCAAGCGGCCGAAGCTGCGCGGGGTCTCGCACCAGTGGGCGGCCGTCGCGGCGGTCGTCGCCGGCGCGGCGCTCGTGTGGACGGCGCCCAGCGGCCGCGCGACCGCGGTCGCGGTCGTCTACGCCGTCTCGCTCGTCGGACTGTTCGGCGTCAGCGCCATATACCACCGCATCACCTGGCGGCCGAACGTGCGCCGCTGGATGCGACGGCTCGACCACTCGATGATCTACGTCTTCATGGCCGGCAGCGCGACGCCCGTCGCGCTGCTCGTCGTCGGCGGCACGCTCGGAACGGTGCTGCTCTGCATCGCCTGGGGCGGCGCGCTGCTCGGCGTCGCACTGAACCTCGCGTGGATCGACGCACCGAGAATGCTGAAGGCGATGGGCTACGTAGCGCTCGGCTGGGTCGGCATCATCGCGCTGCCGAAGATCGTCTCGGTGCTCGGCCTGTGGCCGACCGTCCTGTTCCTGCTCGGCGGGCTCTTCTACACCGTCGGCGCGATCGTCTACGCGCGCCGGCGCCCCGACCCGGTGCCGAGAATCTTCGGCTACCACGAGGTCTTCCACGCGCTCGTGATCCTCGCGGCGGCGGTCCACTTCGTCGCCGTCGCCGGGTTTGTGGTGCCGCGGGGCTAGCGTCGTGCCGTCGCCTCAGCGCGGTGATCGACGTCTCGCGCGTTGAACGGCCTCGGCCAGCGGAGCTTCCCACCGCTCAAGGTTGTACGCGGCAGTCTGCCCACGTGCCCAGCTGAGCCCTCGCTTGGCGAGCTTCCTCCGCTCTCGAGGCTTGTGCACGAGCCGTTCGACTGCCGCGGCCCAACCGTGGTTCGGAACGAGCCGCCCGCCCTGCTTCTCGCCCAGCCCTCGGTACGGGCCTATGGGGGACGCCAGCCATGGCACGCCGGCGGCTGCATACTCCTTCAACTTCACGTTGGAACGCGCACGGTTGAATTGTATGTCGTCCAACGGCGCGATCGCGATGTCGAACTCCGCGATGCGCTGTCCGAGGTCTCTGTACGCAACGGCGATCTCCCGCTCATATCGGTCACGCGGGAGGCCGAGGTCGATCCCGATGCTGCGCACCCGCACGTCCGGCTCGCGCTCCAGCACGCTCTCCAGCCATTCGCGCACTCTGAGGTGCTCGAGGTCGTGCAGGTGCTCGCCGCTCGCGACCCACCCGATCACGATGCCGGCATGGGGACGCGCGGGGCCGGCTGTGTACAGGCGGGGCAGGAAGTTCTCGACGATGTGGACGCAGTCGGCCCCGACTCTGCGATAGCTGTCCGCGAGCGGCATGCTCGTCGTCGTCACCACGTCCGCGAGGTGGGCCATCGCCGCGACGTCGCGCAGCAGGCGCTGTTCCTGCATCCCGCCCTTGGCGTGACGGGTGGGCGACGCGTCGGGTATCGCTCCCAGATCGTCGTCGACGTCCCACACGATCGCGACGCCCGCGTCACGCAGCGCTCGCACGAGCATCTGGATCGGTCTGGAGTCGTAGCGGTAGACATGCACCACATCGCAGCGGAACAGCCGCGCTCGCTCCGCGTGCTCTGCTCTTCCGTCGACGATCACCTCGTGACCGAGTGCGGCCAGCTCCGCGACCGGGAAAGCGCGGTACGCGGAATTCGTTGCTTCCAGGTTCGTGAGGATCCCGATCCGCATGGCGCTGGTCAGCATTCCCGGTGCCTAGCGTGGGCGGCGCGCACTGGCGAGCAGCGCGCGGTCTTCCTCGACGACCACGACATCGACAAAGCCTGCTGCGCGCAGCTTTTCGGCGAGCGAGCGTCTCGTGAAGCCGGTGCGGTGGGCCATGAAGTGCTGGCCGTTCGCGATCGGCTCCCCGTGGCCGTAGAGCATGTCAAGTGCCGAAATCGGGCCGGCGGGCGAGCGGTAGATCGCCTCCTCGAGACGGCCGCGGACGATCGTCTTCGCTGCGATTGCGAGGTCGGGGACGGCGATCAGGACCTGGCCAAGCGGTCGCAGGACTCGGCGGAACTCCTCGAGCACGCCTGGGACTTCATGCGCGAAGACGTGTTCCAGGTTGTGCGAGGACAGCACCGCGTCCACCGTCTCTGAATCGACGACCGACATGTCGGCGATACTGGCGACGATGTCGGGGCCCACAGCCGGATCGATGTCGAGCCGTACCTCATGCCAGTCCGGACCGCGCATCTCCTTCGGCAGCTTCTCGGGGTTCTCCGTTCCGCAGCCGACGTGCAGCACGATGAGCTGGTCAGCCGGCCATTCGATCGTCGATCGGCGCCGTTGGCCACGGCGCAGCGTCCCCACGGTCCGTCACCCCCGAAGTCAGGCGAAAGCGATGTTCGCTCGCGCGCGGTCAGTTTACAGAAAACGCAGCGATCATTGCTCGTCGAGCCCGAGTCGGTGCGCGACGGCCGCGGCCTGGGTGCGGGAGCGGACGTCGAGCTTGGCGAGGATCCGCGAGACGTGGACGCTTGCGGTCTTCTCCGCCATGAACAGCGCGCTGCCGATCTCGCGGTTCGTCGCGCCGGAGGCGACGAGCGTCAGCACCTGGCGCTCGCGCGGGGTGAGGCCGAACGGGTCGGCTTCGGCCGGCGATCCGCCTGCGGCGCCGTCGCCACGGGCCGCGGCGGGCGACGAGCCGGCGTCGTCGAGCGAGAGGCGCGCCCGTGCGGCGAGCGCGTCGACCTCGCCGACCAGCCATGCGGCGCCGAGCCGCTGCGCGCTCGCATGCGCCTCGCGCGCCGCGGCGGCAGCCGCGTCGCGGTCGCCGGCGGCGGCGCTCGCCTCCGCCTGGCGCCAGCTCGCGTACGCGCTGAAGTACGGCCGCCCGAGTTGCGCCCACGCCGCCGCGGCGTCGACCCACAGCGCCGGGTCGTCCTCGCCTCGGGCGCGCGCCTCCTCGGCGCGCGCGGTCGCCAGCTCCGCCAGCAGCGGTGCGCGCTCCAGTTCGGCGCCTGCTTCCACGCGAGCCAGCAGCAGCTCGGCGCGCAGCCGCGCCTCGCGCTCGCCTTCGGCGTCGTCGCGGTCGCGCGCACGCTGCGCGGCGTCGGCCTCGACGCGCAGGCCGACGCCCGAGACGCCGGTCACCTGCGTGATGTCGTCGGAGCAGAATTCGATTCTGTCGAGCGCGTCGTCGACCGCGGCGCGCGCTGCCAGCAGGTCGCCCGTGCGTCGCTCCAGCTCGGCCCGCAGCGCGCCCAACGGACCGAGGTACTGCGGCTCGGTCGAGTCGCGCGCGGTCCGCGCCGTCGCGTCGAGCTCGGTGCGCGCCTGCTCGTGCTCGCCGCGCCCGAGCGCCAACTCGGCCTGCCGCAGATGGCGGTGCATCAGCGTCTTGCCGTAGTGGCGCCCGTCGAGCGAGGCGAGGTCGAGCGCCGCGCCCTCCCAGTCGCCCGCCGCGATCGCGTACTCGACCGAGTCGAGCGTCAGCCAGTCGACACGGCGGCCGTGCTCGCGCAGCTCGTCGCGCCCGCGGTGCGTGATCTCGAGCGCCTCGCGCGTGCGGCCCGTCACGTGCAGCACGTCGGCGAGGTTGCCGTACGACGTCAGCGTCTCGTCCAACAGCCCGCGCTCACGTGCGATCGCGAGCCCCTCGCGCAGCCGCGCCTCGCCCGCCTCCGCGTCGCCGAGCCCGACGAGCGCGCTCCCGAGCGCGTTGCGCAGCCGGCTCGCGACGGCGTGGTCGCCGACCTCCTCGGCGAGCGCCATCGTCTCCTCCGCCAGTTCGACCGCCTCGCGGTAGCGCGACTGCAGCATCCGCACGCGCGCCTTCGCGGCGAGCAGCGCGACGCGCTCGTGGCTGCGCTCCTCGGGGTCGAGCAGCGCGAGCGCGCGGTCGATCGTCGCGATCGTCTCCTCAGGCCGGTTGAGGTGCCACTGCGCACGCTGCAGGCGCTCCAGCAGCATCGCCGCGCGCCGCGGCTGCTCCTGCTCGGATACAAGCGAGAGCGCTCTGCGCAGCAGCGCCTCCTGGCGGTGGTAGTCGCCCTCGCCGTCGGCGGCGTGCTGCGCGGCGCGCGCGAGCAGGTCGACCCGATCGACCCCGGGCGGTCGCTGCTCCTCGGGCACCCGCTCCCACAGCTCCAACGCCTGCTCCAGCAGCGCGCCTGCCTCGCCGAACGCGTTCACGCGCTCCGACGCCGCGGCCGCACGCACGCACGCGGCGAGCGCCGCCGGCTGGTCGCCCGCGTGCAGCCAGTGGTAGGCGACCTGGGCGGTCAGATGCGCGTCGGGGCGGTCCTCCAGCGCGACGCGCTGCTCCAGCGCCCGCGCGAGTGTGCGGTGCAGCTCGGTGCGCTCGCCCGGCAGCAGGTCGTCGAGCAGCACCTCGCGCAGCAGCGCGTGGCGGAAGCGGTAGCGGTCGTCGTCGCCCGCGACGACGATATGGCTGGCGACCGTCTCGCGCAGCGCGTCGCGCAGCTCGCGCGGCTCCAGCGTGCTCGTCTCCTCCAGCAGTGCGTCGTCCATCGCGGTGCCGACGAGCAGCCGCAGCAGGTCCTGCGCCGGCTGCGACAGCCGCTCGATCCGCACCATCAGCGCGTCGCGCAGCGTCGGCGGCAGCGCGCCGCGGCCGTCGAGGCCGGCGGCGAGGATCTCCTCGGTGAACAGCGGGTTGCCCTCGCTGCGCACGAGCACGCGGTCAACGAGGCCGGCGTCGGGGGTCGAGCCGAGGATCTCGCCCAGCTGCTCGGCCAGCTCGTCGCGCGTGAACGAGTGCAGCTCGATCCGCCGCGTCGCCTGGTCACGCTCCAACTCGGCCAGCAGCGGACGCAGCGGGTGGCGGCGGTGCAGCTCGTCGGAGCGGTACGTCGCGACGACCGCGACGCGCTCGCGGCAGAGGGTGCGCGCGAGGAACGTCAGGAAGCCGCGCGTCGAGCGGTCGGCCCAGTGCAGGTCCTCGATCACGAGCAGGACGGGCGTCTCGCCGCCGAGCCGGTCGAGCAGCTCCAGCAGCGCCTCGAACAGCCGCCCCTTCCTCGCCGCGTCGGCATCGGGGCGGGCGCTCCCGAGTGTCGGCAGGATCGCCGCCAGCTCGGTGTGCAGCGTCGCCGGCAGCGCGTCGAAGGCCGGATCGCGATCGCGCACGAGCGGGCGCAGCGCGCCGACGAGCGGCGCGTACGGCAGCTCGCCCTCGCCCAGCTCGACGCAGTCGCCGCTCAGCACGCGCACGCCGTTCTCGCGCGCGCGGCGGATCAGCTCGCTCGTGAGGCGCGTCTTGCCGACGCCCGACTCGCCCGCGACGAACGCGAGCGACGGCCGGCCGCCGGCCGCGTCGTGCACGACGGCCTCCAGCTCCGCCAGCTGAGCGGACCGCCCGACCAGGCGGGCGCTCGTCATGCGGGTCGCGGTTGCCATGCACGTCCATGGTGGCAGGCGCAGCACGCTCCTTCATGTGCAGTTCGTGTGCTTTGACACGTCCGATGGGCGGCGCCGCCCCGTCGCGGCCCTTTGCTACGGTCGCCGCGGGTCCGCGGTGAACGAGACGAGCAGCCAGCCGACGATCGAGACGCCGCGGGAGTGGTTGGCGCATCGCAGCTACTCGGCAGCGGATTATGCGCTGGAGCGGATCGTCGAGCTGAAGGGGGCCGCCGCGCCGACGTCGGTGAGCGTGGTGCTCCCCGCGCGTGAGGTGGTGGAGACGATCGGCCCGATCCTCGACGCGCTCGCGCCGCTGCGCGCGGCCGGGGCGATCGACGAGCTGGTCGTCGTCGACGCGGCGTCGGCGGACGGCACGGCCGCCGTCGCGGAAGCGCACGGGGCGATCGTCGTGCAGGAGTCGGCAGTGCTGGCCGACCACGGGCCAGCGCAGGGGAAGGGCGATGCGCTGTGGCGCTCGCTCGCGGTCACGCGCGGCGACGTCGTCGCGTTCCTCGACTCCGACACCGAGAACTTCGACGACCGCTTCCTGCGCGGTCTGCTCGGCCCGCTGCTGCAGGAGCCGGCCGTCGCGTTCGTCAAAGGCGCCTTCAGGCGGCCGTTCCGGCTCGGCGAGACGACCGTTCCGGACGGCGGCGGCCGCGTCACCGAGCTGGTCGCGCGACCGCTGCTGAACCTCCACCTGCCGCAGCTCGCCGGCTTCGTCCAGCCACTCGCGGGCGAGTTCGCCGCGCGCCGATCGCTGTTGGAGCAGCTGCGCTTCCCGGTTGGCTACGGCGTCGAGATCGCGACCTTGATCGACTCGTTCCGGATCGCCGGCCTCGGCGCGCTCGCGCAGGTCGACCTCGGCGAGCGTCACAACCGCCACCAGTCGCTGCGCGCGCTGAGCGCGATGGCGTACGCCGTGATGGTCGCGGCCGAGCGCCGGATCCACTCCACAGAGGGCGCACCCGCCGTGTCGGGCCCGCTGGCGTTCCCGCATGAGGGCGGACTGGCGCTGCGGCACGTCGCCGTCGAGGAGCGGCCGCCGCTGGCGCACCTGAATCGGGCGCGACGAGGCCGACGCGGACCGGCACCAGACCAGTGATCACTGGTGTTTCTCGAAATCCGGCTTGACAAGGGTACTACCCAGTTTCTAGTGTCATACCGCACTGTCGGGCGGCGTGTCGCCCGTCGGGGGAGATGATCGACGCGTGCGGTAGTTCGCTGGGGGACCGGGGTGTGAGCTATGCCTCGCTTTGTCGCCGATGAGCCGCACCGCGACCTGAAGACGTGCGCGCACAGACGCGCCGGGAAAGGTAGGTGCTGGATGAAGTTGACCAAGCGACTCCTTGGAGTTGGCGCAATTGCAGTGGCCTCGCTCGCCGCGAGTGGGACGGCGACGGCGGCGTTCCCCAACTTCTCGGATTGCCCGACGGCGAGCGGGTCGATCTACTGCATCAATGTCGCCTCGACGAGCGGCTCGATGACGATAAAGGGCTTCACGGTCCCGATCCATGATTCGCTCGAGATCCGCGGCGGACTCGCGAGCCCGGACGGCAGCAGTGTCGTGTTCCAGGCTCCGAGAGGCACGAGCGGTGTCTTCGCGAGACCGATCCAGGTCCCGGGTGGCCTCCTCGGCATCGACTTCCCGATCCCGGGCAACGCGGTGACGGCGACCGCGAAGCTCGCCGGTCCGCCCTCGGCGCTGAGAGTCGACCTCAACACGTTCACGCTCGCAATGCCGATGAAGCTGGCGCTGACGAACCCGATCCTCGGCTCCGGCTGCCAGATCGGGTCGGACAGAAACCCGGCAAATGTCGTGCTGACGATCAGAAGAATAGGCCACGCTGACTTCGTCGACGGCGCGCTGATCTTCACCGGCAACACCAACGGCGACAGCACGTTCGCCATCCCGGGCGCGACTGGCTGCGGCATAAACCTCGGCCTCATCAACAGCCTGGTCAACCTCAAGCTCGGTCTCCCGTCGTCGAGCGGCAACAACGACCTGACTGTCAACAACAACTTCGCGTTGAAGTCAGTCGGCTAGCGCGAGTTGAACTGCTGTAGGCGGTGCTTGTGCCGCCTGCGCGTTCGAGCAGCCCTCCTTGTGCAGACGCGGGGAGGGCTGCTTGTCGTGTGACGCGTCCAGGGCCGCCGATCCCTCGTATCGGTTCTTCCGTGGAGAGGTCGTGCCGACGGCATCAGGGGAACTGCTGCTCGTGCTTGGGCGGTGAAGATCGTGTGAACGGCGGTCAAGCCGGCGCGCGCGGCACCCGATCTTCGGGCTTGTGACGGCACTCCTCGCGACACTTGCGGCCGCCGCCGCCACGGGCCTCGTCGTCGCGGCGGCGACGGTGCGGCTGGCGTCGGCGCGGGTCGCGCGGCGGTACGAGAGCGCGCTCGCGGTCGCCCGGCACGAGGCCGAGCACGACGGGCTCACGGGCGCGCTGACGTGCACGGCGTTCGCGCGCGAGCTGACGTCGCGGATCGCCGCTGTGGACGGTCGGCGCCCGCTCGCGCTGCTGGCGATCGACGTCGACGGCTTCGGTCACGTCAACAAGCTGCGCGGCCACGCGGTCGGCGACGAGCTGCTCGCCCAGCTCGCGCGCACCGTCGCGCGCGTGATCCGCCACGAGGACGTCGTCGGCCGGCTCGGCGGCCCTGCTGCTCGACGGACGCTGGCCGCTACGTTCGCCACCTGACGATTCGCGGCTTGCTCGCCGCGGCCGCGCAGGAGGGCGAGCAGCCGCCCGGGGCGCGCGGTCAGCCGGTCGAGGTCTCGGACGCCGCGAGCGTCTCCGGCGTGGTGCCGGCGTCGATCGCGCTGAAGAAGTCCTCGGCGATCGGGGCGGCGATCTCGCCGCCCGCGCGGCCGCCCTCGACGAGCACCGCCACCGCTACGTCGTCGCGGGAGGCGATGAACCACGCGTGCGTCGGCGGCGGGTCGCCGCTGCCGTACTCGGCCGTGCCGCTCTTGCCGTGCGGCTCGCCGGACAGGTACACGAGCGCCGTCCCGGTGCCGGACGTGACGACCTGGCGCGTGAGGTCGCGCAGCTGGTCGACGATCGCGCCGTCGAGCGGCGTGCCGTCGCTTCTCGGATCTTCGGCGACCAGCCGCGGCGCGCGCCATGAGCCGTCCGCCACCGTCGCGATCACGCCGGCCATCCCGAGCGGGCTGGCGAGGATGCGGTCCTGCCCGATCATCGCCGCGGCCGTCGCGGTCAGGTCTCTCGGTCTCGGCACCTGTCCGCCGTACGCCGGCACCGGCAGGTCGATTCTCTCGCCCAGCCCGAACAGTCTGCCGGCGGTCGTCAGCGCGTCGGGATCGAGTCTGTCGGCGAGCGAGACGAAGGCCGTGTTGCACGACTCGGCGAAGGCGTCGGCGAACGGCTCCTCGCCGCCGCCCCCGCCCTCGAAGTTCTTGAACGAGCGGCCGCCGACGTCGATCGTCGTCGGGCAGTCGACCGTCGTCTCAGGCGTCACGACTCTGCCCTCCAGCAGCGCCTCGGTCGTGACGACCTTGAACGTCGAGCCGGGCGGGTACTGGCCGTCGAAGGCGCGGTTGAAGCTGTCGTCGATCGGCCGGTTCGCGACGCCCAGCACGTCGCCGCTCGACGGCTGCACCGCGACGAGCGCCGCTCTCTGCGTGTCGTCGAGCGCTCCGAGCGCCTGCTCGGCGGCAGCCTGCACGTCCCCGTCGAGCGTCGTTCTCAGATCTCTCCCGGCGACCCCTCTTCTCGCCAGCAGCTCCTCGCTCGGCGTGCCGTTCACGCGGGTCACGATGGTGCGGCTCGGCGTGCCCGCGAGCTCTCTCTCGAACGCCGCCTCCAGGCCCCACTGGCCGCCGACGTCGCCGACGGCGTAGCTGCCGCCGAGTCTTCTCAGCTGCTCCGCGGACAGCTCGCGCACGTCGCCGAGGAGCGCGCGGCCGAAGCCGCGGGTCGGCGCCAGCTCGGCGGTCGCGTCGAGCACCTTCGCGCCGGGGATCGCTGCGATCGTCCCCTCGATCGCGTCGTAGTCCTCGGGCCGCAGCGTGATCGCCTCGACGAACTGCTGCTTGCCGCCGTTTCTGATGGCCGCCTCGAACGGTCTCGGGTCGATCTCGACCGCGTCGGCGATCGCCTGCGCGGTCGCGGCGGGGTCTCTGATCTCGCCCGCGATCACACCGACGCGCTTGACGTCGCGCGCCTCGACGAGCGCGGCGCCCTCGCGGTCGAGGATCCGCCCGCGTCTCTGCGCCGCGCGCACGGTCCCGAGGCGGGAGTCGGCGTCGAGCCCGGGATGGACCACGGTCGGCGCCCAGCGCACGCGCCAGCCGTCATCGGGCGTGTCACGCAGGCCGACGCGGGTCACGTAGCTCCATCTGCCGATCTCCGGCACCTGCCACGTCATCCGCACGCGCGCGCTCGCCCTGTCGCCCTGCTCTCTGACGTCGCCGACGACGGCCGCGGTGAGTCTCGCGCCGTCGAGGCCGGAACGGTTGTCTCTCAGCGCCGTCGCGGCTCTCGCGGGTGCCGTCGTCAGCTGCGCGGCGGTCGCGTCATCGCCTCTGCTCCAGTCTGCGAGGTAGGCGTCGAGCCGCTTCGACGGCGAGTCGTCGTCGCCTCCGCCGCCGAGCAGCACGATCGCCGCGACGGCGAGTATCAGGACGACGCCGGCGCCGAGCGCCGCGAGCGCGACGATGCGGGCGCGCGGGGAGGCCGGCTGAGGCTGCCTGCGCGCGCGAACAGGCGGTCGCGGCGGCGGTCGCCGGGGAGTGCGAGGGCGTCTGCTCGGACGTTCGTCCACGTCAGCAGGCTAGCGAGCGGGCGTGCGGGCACGCGCGCTCGCAGCGGGCGGCGGCTACTCGCCGAGCGCCGCTCGCAGCGCGACCAGCTCCTCGCGCAGCTGGGCGACCTCGCGCTCCAGCGCGGCGATCCGGTCGCTGCCGCCGCGCAGCTCCGCGACGTCGCGTTCGAGCCGCGCGACGCGGTCGCCGCCGACCTTCAGGTCGGCGACCTCGCGCTCGACCCTGACGAGCCGGCCGGCGGCGTCGGGCACGGGGATTGCGGGCGGGGCGGCGGGGGATGGCGCTTCCGCCGCTCCCGCCGCGGCGACGGCGGGGCCGGGCGCGGCAGGGGCGGCGGGGCCGGGCGCGGCGGGACGCACGGGCGCGGCGTGCTGCGGGACCGCGGTGGGCGCGGCGGCGACCGGAGCGGGACCCGTCGCCGTCGCCTCGTCCTGCTCGCCGCCGAGCAACTGCACGTAGCGCTCCTCCTTCTGCCCCGGCCGGCGTGCGAGACGCGCGACGTGATCGCGCTCGATCAGGCGGTCGAGCGTCGTCTGCACGGCGCCGAGGTCGTCGAAGTGGTGCAGGCGGTCGCTGCGCTGCTTCAGCTCGCCGGGCGTCTGCGCGCCGCGCAGCATCAGCACGGCGAGCAGCGCCAGCTCGTCGGGGGCGAGGTGCAGGGCCTCGTCGAGCAGGTGGCGGTACTTCGCGGCGCGGCTGCCGTGGCCGCTCGTCAGGCGCGTCCAGCCGCGGCGGTAGAGGTGCTGGAGCGCGTCGCGGATGACGGCCTCGTCGTACTGCATGACCGGGTCGCGGTTGGTCGACTGGTTGCAGGCGAGGCGCAGGGCGTTGAGCGAGAGGGGATAGGCGTCCGGCGTGGTCCGCTGCTTCTCGATGAGGCAGCCGAGCACGCGGATCTCGACGGCGTCCGGATCCATGCGCGGGAGACTACGGCAGCGCGCGCCGGCCGACGAGCCGCGACGCCGCCGGGGTGCAGACGCCGCCGACCGGCCGCGACCGGTAGCGTTCCCGTGCGATGGTCCGACGCCTGCTTCCACTCGCCCTGCTCGTCACCCTCGCGGTCGGCGGTTGCACGTACGGCGAGAAGGCCGCGATCACGCCCGACCAGGAGCAGGCTCGCGTCCAGTTCCTGGAGGACCACGGCGACTTCGACGACCACGAGCTGGCGCGACTCTGTCCCGGCCTCTACCCGAGAGACTTCCTCACCAACGAGGACGACTACCCGAGAGAGAAGAAGGACCACAGAAACCCGCCCGTGACACAGGCCGACAGGGATCAGGCCAGAGCCGCGGGCTGCGACGTCCCGAGCCCGCCGAAGTAGCCGGTCCGGACGCGAGCCGATGTCCGACGCCACGACGCTCCAGCGCCTCGCGGACCTGCTCGTCGGCTTCGGTGCGAACGTCCAGCGCGGCCAGATCGTCGCGGTCAGCTCGGAGATCGGCAAGGAGCCGCTGACGCGCGCTGTCGCGACCAGCGCCTACAGACACGGTGCCTCCTACGTCGAGGTCACCTACAGCGACATCCACGTCCGCCACGCGCGGATCGAGTTCGGCAGCGACGAGGCGTTGGAGACCGTCCCCGCCTGGTTCGGCGAGCGGATCCTCAGACTCGGCGACGCGCGCGCCGCGCGGATCGCGCTGACGGGTCCGGTCGAGCCGGGGCTGATGGAGGACCTCGACCCGGCACGCGTCGGGCGCGACAAGTCCCAGGCGCTGCGCGAGGCCGGCACCGTCGTCAACGAGCGCACGACGAACTGGACGATCGGCCCGTGCCCGACGCCGGGCTGGGCCGCGCTCGTCCACCCGGACCTCGAGCCGGAGGCGGCGCTCGCGAAGCTGTGGGAGGAGATCGTCCACGTCTGCCGGCTCGACGAGGACGACCCGGTCGCCGCGTGGCGCGAGCGGATGGCGACGCTCGTCGGCGTGACCGAGCGGCTCACCGCGGCCCGTTTCGACGCGATCCACTTCGAGGGACCGGGGACGGACCTGACCGTCGGGCTGCTGCCCAGCTCCAGATGGATCAGCGCAGCGTTCGAGACGGCCGACGGGATCCCGCACGCGCCGAACCTGCCGTCCGAGGAGGTCTTCACGACCCCGGACCCGGCACGCGCGGACGGCGTCGTGCGGTCGACGAAGCCGCTGCTGGTCGGCGGCGCCACGATCCGCGGTCTGACGGTGCGCTTCGAGGGCGGGAGAGCGGTCGCGATCGACGCCGAGCAGGGCGCCGACACGCTGCGTGAGATGACCCGCCACGATGAGGGCGGCGCGCGCCTCGGCGAGCTGGCGCTGGTCGATCGCGACGGCCGCATCGGCCCGCTCGGGACCGTCTTCTACGACACCCTGCTCGACGAGAACGCGGCCAGCCACATCGCGCTCGGCCGCGGCTTCGACTTCGCCGTCGGCCCCGACGACGTCGAGCGCGTCAACGACAGCCTGATCCACATCGACTTCATGATCGGCGGCGACGACGTCGCCGTGACCGGCATCACGGCAGCGGGTGAGCGCGTGCCGGTGCTCCGCGGCGGCGCCTGGCAGCTCTAGCTGCCTGCGCGGCGAGTGCGCTGCCTGTACCCTTCACCGTCGCCGTAACACATGCACGGAGAGGTGCCGGAGCGGCTGAACGGGCACGACTGGAAATCGTGTGACCGGGGTAACTCGGTCCGAGGGTTCGAATCCCTCTCTCTCCGCTTCGCGCCGCGTGCCTAGGACGGAACGATCAGCACGCGGCGGTCTGCCCTCTCCGGCGCGAGGAAGTGCAGCAGCGCCTCGCCTTCCTCGACGACATCTCGGCTCGCGGCTCTCGACAGGCCGGCGGTCCGGACGGTCAGCGCGGCGGCGTCGCGCTCGCGTTCGAACAGCCACGAGCCGCGCACGACGCCGTCGACGAGCAGCGCGCCGGGGGACTTCTGCGGCGGCAGGCCGGCGAACGCGTCGCCGAGCGGGACGTCGCTGCTGAAGCGGCTGCGGTCGGCGTGCGAGAGCAGCAGGTTGTCGTAGTCGTAGAGGAAGCGGACGGGAACGGGCGTGTCGGGATCGGGCCGTGGCGCGCCGGGAAGGTCGAACAGCTCGCGACCGGCCGCGTCGGTGAACGTGACGAGCTGGTCGCGCAGCTCGTCCGCGACGGCTTTCAGACGCGTCAGGCCGCACCACGCCTGCGCGTCCATCGCGCTCGCCGGGCCGAACGCCGCGAGGTAGCGCAGGAACAGGCGCTCGACCGACGGTCTGGGGTCGAGCGGGCGCCCGAGCCATCTCTCGACCGTGGTGTGCAGCGCCTGACCGCTCGCGCCCCAGACGCCGCGCGGTGGCAGCTGGACGAGTGCGAGGCGCGCGCGGGCGATCTGCGCGAGCGAGGCGGGGTCGCGTCCCGGCCACTGCTGCTCGAGCCGGCGGCCGAGCGCGGCCCAGGTCAGCGGCTCGGCTTCGAGAATCCCGCGCGCGGCTTCGGTCACGGCGTCGCGGTCGATCCCGTCGAGGTTGCGCGCGAAGCTGCTGAGCGGCTTTGCCAGCACCGGGTCGAGCAGCGGTCGCATCCGCAGCGCATCGTCGGCGGTCACGAGGTGGATCGTCGAGCGCTGCAGGCCGATCCGCACCAGCTCGCGGTCGGTCAGCATCCGGCCGACCGTGTCCGGGGAGAACGGGTCGAGCCGGCACCACAGCCCGACGTACCACGTGTGCGTCGTCTGAGCCTGCATGCCGCCGAGCAGCTCGACCGTCTCTGCGATGGGCCGGTCGACGCGCTCCAGCAGCAGCTGACGGGCCAGGGTCGCTCGGTTGAGCTGGCGCTGCGTGAGCATCGGCATGCGGGAGAGCTTGACCGAGGAGCCGGCGTCAGGGTCACGTCGGCGGGCGACCGCTGGCGCCCCGGCTCCGCGTGGGGGAGTTGGAGCCGAGGCGCCACGTCGCGGCGTGTCGGGCGCTCGCATGCCACCCGCCGTGGGGGAACCGGCGGGGCGTGGCGTCGCCGTGTGGCTCGCCTCCACTGTGAGCACCGACGCCGGCGACGCTATCCGAGTTCTGGAGCGTCGCCAATGGCGATGGCGTGGGCGGCGCCGTGAGCCGTATCGGTCACCGTGGGATGCGGCGCTGGAGCGCGCGCTCGATCCGTTCGACCCGCGCGCGCAGCTCGACCATCTCGCGGTCGAGCCGCTCGGTCTGCGGGGTGTGCGCACTCTGTGCGAGGCGCGCGATCGTCGCCTCGCGGATGTACTGCGCGGTGGCGATGCCGTCGCGCTCGCACACCTCTTTCAGCAGCCTCCAGGTCTCGCCCGGGAAGCGGACGGTCGTCGTGTGCACGCATCCACGCTAGAGCGTGAATGGCGCTCAGACCGGCGAAATCACAACCGATGGCGTCTGCCGTACGACAGACGTCATCGCTCGGCGCTGTCTCGCCGAGAAGTGCCCGTCGCGGTGCCGAAGACGTGGTCCCAGAACGGGGCGCTCACGCCGTAGCCTCTGTCGTGCTCCTTGAAGTGGTGGCGCATGTGCAGCTCGTGCAGCTTGCGCGGGACCCACGCCGTCGGCTTGCGACCGCCCGGAAGGTGGTGCACGTAGTAGTGCAGCATGTCGTAGGCGAGGTAGCCGGCCCAGAAGCCCGCGGACGCCGCGTACGCGTTCGGCGTGCCGAGCACCAGCACGAACAGGCAGAAGAACAGCGCCGCCAGCGGCACGCTGACCGACGGCGGCATCACGAGCCGCAACGGGTCGTTCGGATGGTCGTGGTGGACGCCGTGGATGATCCAGTGCAGGCGCGCACCGATGCCCTCTTCGGGCTCGAAGTGGAAGACGATCCGGTGCAGCCAGTACTCGGTCAGCGTCCAGAAGAGGTAGCCGCCGAGTGCGAACAGCGGGACCTGCCAGACGGCCATCTCGCCGAAGGAGACGACCAGCGCGATCACGATCGCCGGGCCGAAAAGCAGCGGGGGGACGCTCCAGTGCACGCGCGAGAGCCTGTCGAGCAGGTTCGACTCGAACATGCGGGGAGATGCCTTCAGGACCTCCGACCGCTTCATCCCGCTCAGATCTTCGCGCCGCGGATAAGTCGCCATGCGTTACGCAAGATATCGCAGCGTCCGCAGCCTGACGGGAAGTCCCACTGAACGGGGGGGTTCAGTTACGCTCGGTACATGCGTGTTTTCCGAAGCGGCGGGCCGGCCCGCCCACTCGTGCTCGCAACGGCGTGCGCCCTGATCGCGACCGCCGCTCCGGCGAGCGCCAGAACCGCGGTCGCGATCAGCGGCGCGGTCACGCCCGCGATCACTGGCTTCCCGACGACGCCGCAGAACGTCGCGCTCACGATGGAGGGCCGCGTCGTCGGCGACGACATCGACGGGCGCTTCCCCGCCACCGCGACGAGAATCGTCATGGAGTTCACGCACGGCGCGCGCGTGAACGGCGCCTACTTCCCGAGCTGCGACCCGCGCAGACTGGAGCGGATGCGCGGCAGACCGAGCGCCTGTCCGCGCGGCTCGAAGATCGGCAGCGGCTACGCGTTCGGGACCGCGATCTCGGTGACGGCGAGACTGCGGATGGACGTCTACAACGGGCCGCGCGGCAGATCGATGCTGTTCTATTTCTCCTGCGACAACCCCGTCTTGATCCGCCAGATGATCGACGCGAGATTCGAGCAGCTGCGCGGCAACCGCAACTACGGCTTCCGGCTCACGCTGCCGATCCCGGAGGGCCTGCAGGAGCTGACCGACGGCATGGTCACGTCGCTGAGACAGTTCAAGGCGAAGGTCGGCGGCATGACCGTGACCACGAGAGAGCGAGGCCGCACGGTCAAGCGCGGGTTCATCGAGGCGATGACCTGTCCGCCGGGCGCGCTCGTGATCACCCGCAGCCAGTTCAGCTTCCGGGGGATCCCGTCGCAGACGATAGATTCGCGCCTCGGCTGCGGCACCGCACCGCCGTTCGGGCCGGAGTTCCCGCCGTCGGTGACGGGCTCGGAGGAGTAGCGCCGAAGCCGCGACGAAAAGACGAAGGGCCGGGCCCCGTTTCCGTGACCCGGCCCTTCAGAGGAGGAGATGGAAAGCATGATGCGGCAGCGCCGCGCCGGTCTCCTTGGCCAGATGGCGAAGGTTTGCGGGGCGCCGTGCGCCGTGTGCGCAGACGGTGCGCCGCCGGAGGCCTACGACGAGCGGCTGGTCGAATCCGGGCTCGCGGACGCGAGGATCGTGAACGCGATGACGACGCCCGCGACCGGGCCTGCGAGCGGCTTCCACAGCAGGAACGCGACGCCGCCGGCGACGACGCCGAGCAGGAGCGCGCGAATCCAGATGCGCAGCGACAGCAGGTCGTGCCACCGGAGCGGCGGCGGCGGGTCGGTCGCGGCCGGCCGCCGCGGAGACGGGGCAGCCGACGCCGGCTCCGCTCTCTGCGGCGCGGCGCCTTCGCGCTGCCGAACCGATCCAGCTCGACGCGTTGGACGCTCGGACATCATGGACGCGGGTGGTTTCGAACCACCGACCTCTCGCGTGTGAAGCGAGCGCTCTCCCACTGAGCTACGCGTCCGGGTGGGCGACATTCTAGACGCGCGGCGAGTGCGACGTGTCCTCGGGCGTCACGGCGGCGAGGTACTCGCGCACGAGCGCGCGGCGGTCGACCTTGCCGTTCGGCGTCGTCGGCACGTCCTCGCGCACGACGACGTGCTGGGGGACCATGTAGTCCTCCAGCCGCATCGCGCAGTGCCGCCGCAGCGCGACGGGGTCCAGCTCCGCGCCGTCGTCGGCGATCACGAACGCGCAGACGGCCTGGCCGAGCAGTCTGTCGGGGACGCCCGCGACGATCGCTGCCGCCACGCCGCTCGCGGCGATCAGCACCTCCTCGACCTCGCGCGGCGCGACCTTCTCGCCGCGGGACTTGATGATGTCGTCGCGGCGGCTGACGAAGTAGAGGAAGCCCTCCTCGTCGCGGCGGAAGAGATCGCCGGTCGCCATCACGCGCTCCCACGGCCAGCGTCCCGGGCGCAGCCGGTCGGCGGTCAGCGCGTCCGCCTGCCAGTACCCCTGCATCACGTGCGCGCCGCGCACCATCAGCTCGCCGACCTCCCCGTGCGGGACCTCGCGCCCGTGCTCGTCCTCGATCCACACCTCCGTCCCGGGGATCGCGACGCCGACAGAGTCGGGACGGACGTCGAGCTGGTCCGGCGGCAGGTAGCTGATGCGGATGCACTCGGTCTGGCCGTACATCGAGTAGAGCCGGGCGCCCGCGAACGTGCGCCGGACGGCGGCGAGCGCCTCGCTGGAGAGCCCGGCGCCGGCGTTCGTCAGGAAGCGCAGGTGCGGCAGCTCGCGCTCGGCGAGCCCGGACAGCGACGTCAGCACCTGGAAGATCGTCGGCACGGCGGCGAAGCCGGTCACGCGCTCGCGCTCGAACAGCTCGACGACCCGGCCCGGGAACGCGAAGCCGCGTTCGAGCACGAGCGTCGCACCGGCGCGGACGCACGTCAGCAGCTGCGAGAGGCCGTAGCCGAACGACAGCGGCAGCACCGACAGGACGCGGTCCTCCGCCGTCAGCTCGAGGTACTCGACGATCGAGTCGACGGCGAAGCGCACGTTCGCGTGCGTCAGCATCGCGCCCTTCGGCTCGCCGGTGGAGCCGGAGGTGTAGAGCACGAGCGCAAGCTCCTCGCTCAGGGGCGCGCCGCCGCCGCCCGCTCCCTCGCCCGCGAACAGCGTCTCGAACGCGCCGCTGCGGGGGACCGCGACGACGGCGCGGACGCTCGGCGCGTGCGCGCGGGCGGCCTCGGCGGTCGCGGCGAGCGGCTCGTCGCAGACGACGGCGCTCGCCTCGCAGTGCGCCAGCACGCGGCCGAGCTTGTCGGCCTTGATCGACGGGTTCAGCGGGACGACCGCGGCGCCGGCGCGCCAGCAGCCGTAGAGCGAGGCGACCGTCTCGCTCGCGTTCGCCATCACGATCGCGACGCGGTCACCGCGTGCGAGCCCGCGTGCGCGGAGAGCGGCGGCGAAGCCGTCGGCGGCGCGGTCGAGCTGCGCGTAGGTCAGCGGCGTCGTGGCGACGACGGCGGCGTCGTGCGGCCGTGCCGCCGCGGCGGCCCGCACGTCGTCGTCGAGCAGCCGCCGCCAGGTCATGCGGCGCGCTTGGCCTCGATGAACGCCACGAGCGCGTCGATCGAGCCGAAGTTCTCCTCGGTTATGTCAACGTCGCTCACGCTGATCCCGTAGCGCTGCTGCACCTCTTCGACCAGCTCGACGAAGCCGAGCGAGTCGATCACGCCCAGCTCGAGGAAGCTGTCGCCGTCGTTCAGCTCGAGTCCGGGATGGAGGTAGAGGAACGCCTCGTCGATGTAGCTCTTCAGCTGGCTGCGCACGGTGGCGCTGCTCTCTTGGGTGCCCGTCATGCATTCGTCTCCGTTCGCGATTCCACACTGATGTCGATCGAGACCCGCGGTTCCCCCCGTTCCATCGGATAGGCGACGCCGGAACTGCAGTAGCGCGCGTGCCAGACCTGCGTCGAGAGGACCCCGACGAGCGCCATCCCTTCGCGGAAGCTGTTCGCGCGGCCGGCGCGGCAGCGCGCCAGCAGCGCCTGCACGCGCTGGGACTCGAAGATCCCGACCTCCTCGATCGCCGTGGGCGAGAGCCGCTCCTCGACCCACTCCGGCGCGCCCTCGCCGAAGAACGGCGCCACCTCGGGCGCGCGGTACGGCTGCTTGGTGCGCTCGGCGATGCCGGCCGGCAGCAGCCGTCCCGCGAGCTGCTTCAGCTCGGCCTTCTCGCGCAGCCCGTCGAGCTTGCGCGCGGGCGGCAGCGCGACGGCGTGCTCGAAGACGCGGTGGTCGAGGAACGGGTAGCGGCCCTCGACGCCGTGCGCCATCGCGACGCGGTCGCCCTGCGCGGCGAGCAGGTACGGCGACAGCAGCGTCGTGACCTCGAGGTAGGCGGCGCGCTCCAGTCTGCTCCAGCGTCCGAACTCCGCCGGCAGGCTGTCGCGCAGCTGCGCGAGCGGGTCCTGCGCGGCCAGCTCGGCCGCGACCTCCGGGCGGTAGAACGCCTTCACGACGCCGGTCGCCGCGATCCGCGGCTGGTGCGAGAAGAGCGGGTCGTCGACCGCGCCGGCCTCGAAGAAGAAGCGGCTCCACGCCGGTCCGCGCTGCGCCGCGGACCCCTCGAGGTACGGGTAGAGCCCGTCGAGCAGCTCTCGCGCGCGCTCCGGCTCGCTCGCGTACAGGTCGCGCAGCGCGGTCTCCTTGAAGAGGTCGTAGCCCCAGTACAGCTCGTCAGCGCCCTCACCGGTCGCGACGACCGTGATGTCGTGCTCGCGTGCGAGCCGTGCGAGCAGCCCGAGCGGGACGGGCGCGGTCCGGACGATCGGCGTCTCGCAGTGCCAGACGACGTCGGCGAACGCGTCGGAGACCTCGCGTGGCCCGATCTCGATCGCGTGGTGCTGCGTCCCGAGCTGCGCCGCGACCTGCTGCTGGAAGCCGCGCTCGTCGTAGCGCGGGTCGCGGAAGGCGACCGAGAACGTCCGCAGCTGGTGGTCGCTGACGCGCTGGGCGAGCGCGGTGATCAGGCTGGAGTCGAGACCGCCCGAGAGGTAGCAGCCGACCGGCACGTCGGCGCGCAGCCGCAGCCGCACGCTGTCCTCCAGCAGCTGCTCGAGCTGCTCGGGCTCGGTGTCGCGCGGCGCGTAGTCGGGTCGCCACCAGCGGCGCTCCGCGACGACGCGGCCGCGCTCCCACACGACCAGCCCGCCCGGCGGCACCTGGTGGACGCCGGCAAAGACGCTGCGCGGCGGCCGTGCGCCCCACAGCGTGAAGACGTCGTCGAGGCCGGCGAGGTCGGGCGCGGGCGCGACCTCGCCGGAGGCGAACAGCGCCTTCGCCTCCGAGCCGAACGCGATGCCGCCGCCCGGCAGCGGCGCCCAGTGCAGCGGTCGCACGCCGAAGCGGTCGCGCACGAGCGTGAGGCGGCGCGGCTCCGGCTCCCACCACGCGAGCGCGAACTGGCCGTTGAGCAGCTCGAGCGCCGCGGGGCCGTCGCGTTCGAGCAGCCGCATCACGACCTCGGTGTCGGTGCCCGTCGCGAAGCGGCGGCTGTCGCGCTCGAGGCCGGCGCGCAGCTCGGGGTGGTTGTAGACCTCGCCGTTGTAGACGATCAGGGACCCGTCCGGACCGGTCCGCATCGGCTGCCAGCCGCCGGGTATGTCGAAGATCGCGAGCCGCGTCGAGACGAAGCCGGCGCCGGGCGTGCGGGCGAGGCCGAAGCCGTCGGGCCCGCGGTGGCGCAGCGCCGCGGCCATCCGCCGCAACGCCGCTTCGCCGACATCGGCCTCAGGGTCCTCCCAGACGACGCCGGCGATCCCGCACATGTCAGTGCTTCTGTGCGGCGACTTCGAGCAGGACGGGCTCGGCGTGGAGGTAGCGCGTCGCCTCGCGCCGGCGCTCGATCTCCCAGTACGCGGCCTCGACGGCCTCGACCGGGATGCCGGCCGCGGGCGCCGCCTCCGCCGCGGGCACGCCGTTGGTGTGGTTCCACAGCAACAGGTCCATCCGCTCGTACGGATGCCCGAAGTAGAACTCCTCCTGCGTCTGCGCGAGGCTGAACGTCTCGGTCGTCGGCGTGCGGTCGGTGATCGACGCCGGCACGCCGAGTGCGCGCGCGAGCGCGTACACCTGCGTCTTGTAGAGCCCGGCGATCGGCTTGACGTCGGCGAGGCCGTCGCCGCCCTTGACGAAGAAGCCCTGGTCGTACTCGAGCAGGTTCGGCGTGCCGATGACCGCGTAGCCGAGCTGGTCGGCCCAGGTGTACTCGAGCAGCTTGCGGACGCGCTGCTTCATGTTCGTCGCGGCGATCAGCCCGCGGTACGCCTCGGCGCCCATCGGCGCGCGCAGCGTCTCGCCGTCGGGCCGCTCGACGACGAGCGAGAAGGTGATGATCGCGCCGCTCGGGGGCGAGCGCACGACCTTGTGCTTCCAGTCGGGCTGGTAGTCGGGGAAGACGAGCCGGATCGCCTCGTCGCGCCGCCGGTAGCAGCCGAGCCCGTCGAGCGCGCCCGTGATCGACTCCTCGATCGATCTCGCGCCGAGCGCCTCGGCCAGCTCCAGCCCGAGGTCGGACGCGCCCTGGCCGATGTCGCGCTCCGGCAGCCGCAGGCACTGCACGTGCCGCGTGCCGAGCGCCTTGACCGCCAGCGCGGCCGCGACGCTCGAGTCGATGCCGCCCGAGATCGCGACGACCGCGCCGCGCCGTCCGAGGTCGCGCACCGCGTCGCGCAGGCTGTTCGCCAGCAGTTCGCTCGTCGTCGCAGCATCGAGCGTGAACGGCCCGTTCGCGTCTTCCTCGGTCACGGTCCCGCTCCTGTTTGCTGTGCTTTCGACGGTGGGGGGGCTCCCAACGTGCCGTGTCATTGCTGTCGACATTACCGTCCTTGCGCCATAGCGTGACGCGCGCGGACGCGGTCACACTGCTTTCAATCCCGCCTGCGCCCTGTACCTTTGCTGCTCGAACCGAGCTCGAGCCCCCGAGGTCTGATGGTCAGGATTCGCGCGATCACGCAGGACGACATGCCGCAGGTCGTCTCGCTTGCCCGCTCCGAGTTTCCCTCCTACGCGAGGGTTTCGCGGGAGCGGCAGACGACGTTCATGCAGTCTGTGATGCTGGATCACCCGTGGGTGGATCCGGAGATCCCGTCGCTCGTCGCAGTCGACGACGACGAGCGTGTGGTCGGTCTGATCGCCGCGCACGTCCGCCGGATCCGGTTCGGGGACCGCCGCCTGCGCGCCGCCGTCTGCTCGCACTTCGTCGTCGACCGGCAGCACCGCAGCGGACCGACCGGACTGCGGCTGCTGCGGCAGCTCTTCGGTCAGCCCCAGGACCTGACGTTCTCCGACACCGCGACGGACGCCGTCGCCCGCATGTGGGCCCATCTCGGCGGCGGCGACGACGCCTACCGCTCGTTCGAGTGGATGCAGGTGTTCCGGCCCGCCAGCTGGATCGCCGACCTCGCCAGGCGGCGGCTGTCGGGGCAGTCGGTCGACCGCCAGCTGACGCCGGTCGGAGCGATCCCGTTCCACGCCGCCGGCACCCGCATCACGGGACGGGCGGAGCCGAACGCGCTCGCGACGCGCACCGAGCAGCTGACCGCCGCCGCGCTGATGCCGCACCTCGACGCGATCGTCGGCGGTTGGTCGCTGCGGCTCGACTACGACGCCGCCTTCCTCGACTGGGTCTTCCCCGCGCTCGAACAGAGAGCCGCGGCGACGGTCGTGCGCCGGATCGTCTTCGCGGGCGAGCGCCCGCTGGGCTGGTTCGCCTACCTGCTGAACCCCGGCGGGTGCGGAAGAGTCGTGCAGCTGGTCGCGTCGGAGCGGCACGCCGCCGCCGTCCTCGCCGCGCTCTTCGAGGACGCCCGCGAGCGTGGCAGCGTGGCGCTCAGCGGGCGCGCAGAGCGGTCGTTCGACGAGGCGCTGCGGGCGCGCGTGATCGTCCTCGGCTACGGCGATCGCTTCGTCTGGCACACGCGCGACCGCGAGCTCGGCGCGGCGATCCCCACGCGTGCTTCGCTGCTCAGCCGGCTCGACGGCGAGTGGTGGTGAACAGGCCGGCGTGCGACGCGCGGTGCGCGCGCACGCGTTGGTAGGCTGACGCGCCTGTGAGAGCGATCGTCACCGGCGGTGCCGGCTTCATCGGGTCGAACCTGGTCGACGGCCTGCTCGCCGCGGGGCATGCCGTCGCGGTCGTCGACGACCTCTCGACCGGGCGACGGGAGAACCTGGCCGCGGATGCGCGCCTCCACGAGCTGGACGTCCTCGACACCGCCGCGCTGAACGCCGCGTTCGCGCACGAGCGGCCCGAGGTCGTCTTCCACCTCGCAGCGCAGATCGACGTGCGACGGTCGGTCGAGGACCCCGCGCAGGACCTGCGCGTGAACGTCGAGGGCACGGTCAACGTGCTGAACGCGGCACGTGCGGCCGGCGCGCGCCGGGTCGTCTTCTCCTCGACCGGCGGTGCGATCTACGGGGACGCCGACGTGCTGCCGACGGGCGAGGACGCGCCGCTGCGGCCGCTGGCGCCGTACGGCGCCTCCAAGCACGCGGCGGAGGGCTACCTCGGCGTCTTCTCGGCGCTCCACGGTCTGTCGACGATCGCGCTGCGCTACTCGAACGTCTACGGGCCGCGGCAGGACCCGCTGGGGGAGGGCGGCGTCGTCGCGATCTTCTGCGGTGCGCTGGCGACTGGCGCGACGCCGACGATCTTCGGCGACGGTGAGCAGACCCGCGACTACGTCTTCGTCGGCGACGTCGTGCGCGCGAACCTGCTGGCGGCGTCGTCGGAGCTGGGCGGAGCGTTCAACATCGGCAGCGGCGTCGAGACGTCGGTGCTCGACCTCGTCGACCACCTCAACGGCGTCGGCGGGGGTGCAGGGCTCACGCCGACGCACAGCCCGGCGCGGCAGGGCGAGGTCGCGCGCAGCTGCCTCGATCCCAGTCGCGCTCGCTCGCAGCTCGGATGGGGGCCCGAGGTCGACCTCGACGAGGGGCTGCGTCGCACGCTCGCCCACGTCGACGCGACGTCGCACTGAGGCCGAACGTGCTCGCCGGCCCTCGTCGATGAGCGTCACGACCGAGCTGATCGAGGATCCGGCGGCGCTGGAGGCGCTGCGAGGCGAATGGGACGCCCTCTGCGTCGCCTGCGCCGAGCCGATCTGCTCGCCGGCCTGGATGCTCGCGTGGTGGCGTCACGTCGCGCCGGCCGGGGCCTCGCCGCGCGTCGTGGCGGTGCGCGACGGGAGCGCGCTGATCGGGCTCGCGCCGTTCTACGTGATCGCCGGGCAGAGACCGGCGACCTACCGGCTGATGGCCGACGACTTCTCCTCCAACGTCGCGCTGCTGGCGGCGGCCGACCGGATCTGGGACGTCGCTGCCGCGACCGGAGCGGCGCTCGCTGCGGCGCACCCGCGGCCTGAGGTCGTGGCGCTCGCGCCGCTGTCGGCGAGCAAGCCGTGGGCGGAGGCGTTCGCCGACGGGTGGCCGGGGCGGATGCGCCCGCTGACCGGCCGGCTGCGCTACGAGGAGACGGCCACCCTCGTGTTGAGCGGCACCTACGACGAGTGGCTGGCCGGCCGCAGCGCGGGGTTCCGCAAGTCGGTCCGGCGGCGTGCGCGTGCGTTCGCGAGCGCGGGCGGCGTGATCCGGCTCAGCACGCCCGAGTCGCGGGCGGAAGACGTCGCCGCGTTCATCTCCCTCCACGCTGCGCGCTGGCGCGGCCGCGACGACTCACGGCTGCTCGCGCTCGGCGAGCGCCTGCCGCGGCTGTTGCTGGACATCGCCGGCAGGCCGACCGGCGAGGAGGAGCGGATGCGGCTGTTCATCGTCGAGCTCGACGGGCGGCCGATCGGCGCCGATCTCTCGCTCGTCGCCGGCGGCGAGATCGTCGACATCAACACGGGCTGGGACGAGGAGTACAGACGCTTCGCGCCCGTGCAGCTCGTGACGTTGCACATGATCGAGGACGCGTTCGCGCGTGGCGAGCGGCGGCTGCACCTGGGCTGGGGAGCGCTCGGCTACAAGCGCGTGTTCGCCGACGGCAACGATCCGGCGATCTGGGACGTCCTCGTGCCGCCCGGCGGCGGGATGCCGCGCGCGCTCGCGGCGACCGCGCCGGCGCTGCTGCGCAGCCGCGTCCGCGACGGCGCGCTGCGGGCGCTGCCCGAGCAGCGCTTCACGCAGCTGCGCGAGGCGAAGCAGCGGCTGTCACGTCAGGCGCGCCGCCCGGAGTAGCGCCGGACGACCCTGCGCAGCGGCTGCTGGAGCGGGTCGGGAAGCTGCTCCGCCAGCCGGCGCCCGGTGAGCGAAAGCGCCTCCGGCGCGAGCGCGAGCCGGTTGGCGGCGTAGCGACGGTTGCGCGGGACGAGCGACGTCCACGTCAGCGGCGTCGCGCCGTCCGCAAGCCGCAGCTTGTAGTCCTGGTCGCCACCGCCGAGGTCGAGCAGCCGCTCGTCGCGCAGGAGGCTGTCCTCGATCCCGGCGACGATGCCGAGCAGCGCGGGCTTGAGGTGGCTCGCGCTCTCGTCGAACCCGCCGTTCCAATACAGCACGTTCCCGCCGGCGGCGAGGAACAGCTGGACGCCGATCGGCCGGCCGTCGAGCTCGACGACCCACAGTCGGAGCCGTCCTGCCGGCAGCAGCTGCTCGGCCGCCGTCCGCACCATCGCCTCGGTGGCCGCCGGCAGCGACGAGCCACCGCGCCCGGCCCACCGCTGGTGATGGAGCTGCAGCATCGCGGCGAGGTCGCCCGCGACCTCCTGCTCGCTGCTCATCCGCACCGTGCCGCCTTCCTTCTCGAGTCGGCGGCGGAAGCGGCGCGTCTGCTGGCGGAAGTTGCTGCTCTTGGACGCCAGCCATGCGTCGAGGTCGTCGAACGAGAGGTCGACGGAGGGGGCGAGCTGTTGCTGCTCGACCAGGCGCCACGGCGCTCCGAGCGCCGGCCAGGCGGCATCGAACGCCGCCGGCCACGGGCCGTCGGCGGCGATTCCCTCCAGCCGCACGACGTCGGCGGCGGGGTCGCACCGCTCCAGCTCGGCGACGGCGAGCGCGGCGACGTCCGCGGCCGCGACGCCGGGGTGGACGAGCGGTTCGGTCCGGTGGGTCACCGCCGCGCCGAGCAGCCGGTGCGAGCTGCGCCCGAGCCGCTGCTCCAGGAAGAACGGGACCAGCCCGACGAGCTGCCCGTCCGCGCGGACGGCGACGACCCGCAGCAGGGAGCCCGGCGGCGCGAGCTCACGCCACCACGCCAGCTGCCACGCCGGCAGGCACGCCGGCCGGCCGGCCGCGTCTGCCAACGCGTCCCATTCGGGGATCAGCCGCGCGAGCGCCGCCATCGTGTCGAACGTCTCGGCCTGGAGCGGCGCGGAGGTCACTGCGACGGCACCTGCGTTCGGTCGGCGCGGGCGCGGGCCTGTGCCGCGGCGCGCGCGAACCGGAGCCGGGCGCGTGCCGCGATCCCGGCCTGCAGCGTGCTGCGCGTCAGCTCCGCGGGCGCGCCACGGGCGGCGAGCACGAAGCTCGTCAGCGCGATCCGCTCGCCGTACACCTCGTTCGGCAGGCTGCTGTCGGACTCGCTGCACGAGTCGAACAGCCGCACGTCTCCCTCCGCATGGAATGCGCGCACGGTCTCGAACATCAGCTGGATGCCTGGAGCGTATCTGCGATAGCGCTCGTCGAACGCCGACTTGAAGCCGAACATCGCGTCGCCGGAGCGCAGGTTGCAGCTCATCGCGAGCACGTCGTCGCCCGCCGAGAGCGTGGACAGGCGGAGCCGGCCCTCGGCTGCCAGCCCGGTGGCCATCTCGAGGAAGAAGGCGCGGTGTGCGCGGTTCGCGGCGAGCGCGGTCTGCTGCTCGCCCTTCCAACCGGCGGCTTCGAGCGCGAGGAACCGCTCGAGCGCCGCCGCGTCGCCGGCGCGCTCGTCGACCCTCAGCTCGGCGCCGAGCAGCTCGGAGAGGCGCTGACCCTGCTTTCTCAGCTTCGCCCGGCGGCGTGCGCTGAGCGGAACACGCGGCTCGCCGTCGTGCCGCCAGGCGGCGGCACGGTCGATCTCGCGCCCCCACGCACACGTGAGCCCGCTGCCGCGGGCAGCGGCGCGCAGCGCCGTTCCGGCGGGGCCGCAGCCGACGAGCCGCAGCGAGAGCAACGCGGTGCGCCGGCCGCGGAACGGGGCGACCAGCTGCTCGGCGGCGCGAGCAGGGTCCTCTCCGCGCAGCAGGGGCGTCGACAGAAACGCATACGGGTGGTTCCAGCCGGTCATGGCGTAGGCGGGCCAGCGCACGTGCTGCACGGGCAGGCATGCGGACCAGCCGGCCGAGTCCTCGGCGACGAGCAGCGCGAGCCCACGCGGTCTGAGGTTGCGCCACGCGGGTTCGAGCAGCTGCTGCTCGAAGAACGGATTCGGCTCCGCCGCGTTGGCCGCCAGCTCCCTCCAGGCGCCGCGCTGCGCATCCGTCAAACGATCGAGCCGAATCATCCGTGTCGTCATCGCCATGATTCTCGCGGACGCCGAGGCGCCAACTCTCCGATCAGCCCTCGCCGAGAAACGGGCTCCACGGCCGCCCCTTCCACTCGGGCGCGCCGAGCGCGCGGAGGACGCGTTCGGCGACGGCGGGCCAGGTGAACAGCTCGGCGCGCGCGCGGGCGGCCCGCCCGGTCGCTGCGGCGACCTCGGGATCCGAGAGCGTGCGCATCGCGGTCAGCAGCGCCTGCTCGTCACGCGGATCGACGACGAAGCCGCACTCGGGGCGGACCATCTCGCTCGCCCCGCCTGCGGTCGTCCCGATCAGCGGCAGCCCCGCGGCGGCCGCCTCGGCGTACGCAATCCCGCCGGGCTCGTTCCACGACGGCATCACGAAGCACGTCGCCGCGGCGAACAGGGCGCTCAGCCGCGCGCGCTCCTCGGGCCGCCGCAGCTCGAGCACGCCGTGCCCGACGACCCCCTGGGCGTCGATCGGCGGGTGGCCGCCGACGACGTCGAGCCGGGCGTCGGGGACGCTCTCGCGCAGACGACCGAACGCGCGCACGACCGCGTCGCCGTTCTTGCGCTGCCAGTCGACGCCGACGAACAGGAAGCGCGGCTGCTGCCAGTCGCGCTCGCCGTTCGCCGCCGGCTCGTGGTTGCGGCCCCAGCCGAAGACCTCCACGCGGGCGGGGTCGATGCCGTAGTCCTCGACGATCGACGCGGCTGTCCAGCGGCTGAACGCCCCGCAGACCGTCGCGGAGCGATACAGGTTCCCCTGCCGCTCGCGCCAGCGCGTGAGCAGCCGCGAGCCGGCTGTCTCGGTGGCGTCCCAGCCGGCGCTCGTCGCCTGGGCGACGGTCATGTCGTCGAACGTGACGAGCGGGAGCTTGGTGTCGAGCTGGAACTCCGAGCCCAGCTGGCAGATGCCGTCGACCGGGAGCCTGCGCAGCCGCTGGCTGGCGAGCGCCGAGAGCGGGCGCGTCATCGCGTGCCGCAGCTCGAGCCGGCGGTCGAGCAGCGTCTGCAGCGGGCCCGGCACGACGACGTCGAGCGCCACGACCGTCGCGCCGGTCGCGCGCAGCCCCTGCGTGAGTGCGTATGGAGTACCGGACCACTGGCCCACGTCGCCGGAGCGGCCGGCGCTCGCCAGCGCGACGGTGAACCGCGGCGGAGCCGATGTGTCGACCGCCAGCATGCGTCGAGTTTACGGGGGAACTCGGGCGGCTGACTCCTACGAACGTCCAGGGAGCGGCGCAGGAGTGGACAGGGCCGTGAGCCGGGCCGAAAGACCGACTGTCGGTCACCTCACTCTGCTCCCTGGCTCTTGGCTCCTGGAGGCTTCAATGTCGTTCACCCCACGCCGCGCGTCTGCGCTCGGCACGCTTCTGCTTGGTCGCATCTCGCTCGTCGTCGCACTGACCGCGGTCGTCGCCGTCGGTTTGTCGTCGGCGGATGCTGCTGAGGCGAAGGTCCGGGTCGACATCGAAGCGACGCCGGTCGGCGCGGTCGCGTCGACGTCGACGCGCGTGTCCGTGCTGCGCTGGTGGGTCGATGGCAAGCCCGTCGCGCAGAGCACCGCGGTCGGGCGGACGCGGACGGCGACGCTGCGGCTCGATCGCGGCCGCCACGTGGTCGCCGTCCGGGCCTCCGCCGCCGACGGCCGCCGCGGCTCCGCGTCGCGCGTCGTGTACGTCCGTGGGGGGAAGGCAGAGCAGAAGCGCCGCCAGCCGCGCAAGCCGAGACCGGCGCCGACGAGACCGACGACGCCGACGAGACCCACCACCCCGACGCCGCCGACGACGCCCACCACGCCCACCACGCCCACCACGCCCACCACGCCGACGACGCCCACCACCCCGACGACGCCCACCACCCCGACGACGCCCACGACGCCGGAGCCCACTCCCACGCCGACCCCGAGGCCGGACCCCACACCCACTCCTGAGCCCCAGCCGGCCTGGACGTCGACGTTCGGTGACGGCAACTTCCGCGAGTGGTCGAGCTTCAACCGCGGCGACGGCGGGACCTTCTACGTCGCGCCCGCCGCGCAGGAGAGCGTGCCCGCGCCGCCGAACGGCTCGGCGAACGTCGCCCGCTTCGAGCTCACCGCCGCGCAGATCGCCGCCGGCAAGGTCCACTCCAAGCTCTACAAGGGCTGGGACGCCAACAACGCCCGCCGCAGCGACGACGCCGGTCGCAGACTGGACCGCGTCGTCGACAGAGGCAGCGGCTCCTACTCCGCCTGGTACTACCTCCCCGCCGACTACAGGATGAACGACCGCGGGCCGGTCAACATCTTCCAGTTCAAGGAGGACTACAGCGACGACGCCGGCGCCAGCTTCGCCGGATTCGGCTCCGACATGCAGTCCGCGCTCTCGATCTGGAGCACGGAGGGCGTGAAGGGGCGTGCAGGCGTCTACAACCGCTCCGCCTACGACTTCGGCGTCGCCGCCACCCATCCGATCCTCGCGGTCGACCTGTGGCACCAGCCGGCCGTCAAGCCGCGCAGAGGCCATCAGCCGGCGGCTGTGCCCGCGCCGCTCGGCCGCTGGTTCAACGTCACGGCGAAGATCTACGCCGGCGACCGCGTCGAGTACCACGTCGACGGCAGACTGCTGGACACCTGGTACAACGACGAGTATCCGGTCGGCGTCCGCTACGCCAAGGCGATGGGCTGGACGTTCGGCGTCGGCCACTACGGCGGGAACGCCGGCAAGCTGTGGGTCGCGAACGTGCGCTACACACCGTTCTCCTGATCGACGCGGCCGTCCCCGACCGGCCGACGCCGTCCGGCCGGTACCCTGATGGGTAATGGGCATCCTCGCCGCACTGTGGATCGCGCTCGCAGCGGTCGGGGTGTGGCCGCAGACAATCGCCACCGATCCGCCCGTTGCGCAGACGAGCGCAGACACCCGTGCGGCGTCGTGCGCGCAGATCTCCAGCGCGACGTGGCGGTCGACGTTCGCTGACGGCACCTTCGGCGAGTGGTCGGCCTCTGACGTGCCGGGCAACGGCGGCGGCCTGACCGTGACGACCCCCGGGCGCGCCGGGATCGCGCCGTCGCTGCCCTGCACCGGCGGGCGGATCGCCGAGTTCAGGGTGACCGCCGCGTCGCTGCGGCGGGGCGACGTGCACGCGAAGGTGTACAAGGGCTGGGACGTGGGGCCGGGTCCAGGCCGGCGTGACGACGGCGATCGGCCGCTCTCGCGCCTCGTGCCGGGCGAGGAGGGCGGCGTCTACTCGGCCTGGTACTACATCCCGCGCAGCTACAAGATCGCCAGGGGCCCGGTCAACATCTTCCAGTTCAAGGAGGACACGAGCAACGACGGCGGCATCACGCTCGGCCGCTCGGACATGCAGAGCTCGGTCTCGATCTTCAGCGCGCGCGGTTTCCGCGGGCTCGCCTCCCGCACCGGCGTCGTGCAGCGCCCGCTCGGGCGGCAGACGCGCATCAAGGACTCGACCCCCGTGCTCGGCGTCGACGTCTGGCACCCGGCCCGGCCGCGACATGCGCGCGGGATGGTGCCCGCTCCGCTGGGACGCTGGTTCAACGTCACGGCGGTGGTGAGACCGCGCGACCGCGTCGCCTACTACGTCGACGGCAGCCTGCTCGACGTCTGGACCGACCGGGAGTACCCCGTCGGCATCCGCTACCCGAACGCGATGGGGTGGACGTTCGGGGTCGGCCACTACGGCGGCAACGTCGGGCGCCTGTGGGTTGCCGGCGTCTCCGTTACGCTGCGCGCCCGATGAGCCGATTCGCGCCGTCTCCGCGCCTTCACGGCGGCCCGGTCCGCATCGCGCGCGACGCGTGGCTCCCGTGGGCGGGCGTCGTCGGTCTGGTGGCGCTCGTCGCCGTCGTCCCGGTCGCCGTGACGACGCGCTCGAACATCGCGCTGCTCGCGCTCGCCGGGATCATGGGGCTGGTCGCGATCGTGATGATCGGACCGGAGCTGTGCATCTGCTTCGGCCTGCTCATAGGTCTCGGGCTCGCGCCGTTCCTCGACCCGGTCAGACTCGCGGCGGGCGGCATCCCGATCTGGCTGTTCGGGTTCGCGCTCGCCGCGATGGTGATGTTCGCGGTCTTCGCGATCCGCGCGCTCGAAGGCGCGAGCGCCTCGCCGGTCCAGCCGAGCGTCCTGCTCTGGCTGCTCTTCGCGCTGCTCGCCTTCACCGTGATCCGCTTCGCGCAGTCCTCGCCGATGGACACGCCGTCGCTCGCCGCGCCGTTCGTCGTGCTGCCGCTCGCGGCGCTGCTGACGTTCGCCTGGCTGCTGCACGACGACGCGCTCGTCCAGCTGCAGCGCGTCCTCCCGATCGTGATCGCGCTCGTGACGGCGTGGGCGCTGATGTACATCGCCGGCGCGGGCGGCTGCGGCGCGTGCCAGCAGTGGGTCAGCACGTACGGGACGGGGGAGGGGCTGCTCGGCGCTGGCAGCCGGCTCTACACCTGGGGCCAGGAGGCGTTCATCGCGTTCGTCCTGCTCGCCGCGGCGCGCGCGCTGCGCAAGCCGACGGCGTTGTGGATCGGCCTCACCGTGATCGGGATCGCGTGCACGCTGCTGCAGAACTCGCGTGCGCAGCTCGTGGCGCTGTTCGGCGGTCTCGCCGTCCTGCTGATCTGGCGGCTGCACCACGCCAGAGCGGCGACCGCGCTGCTGCTGGTCGTGCTGGCGGGGCTCGGCGTCTACGCGGTGCTGACGTCGTCGGTCGGAGACCACATCATCGCCGGCTACCGCGGGCTCAGCGAAGGAACCGGCACGGGCGCCTACCGGCTGAACCTGCTGAGCGAGGTCAGACAGAGCTGGTCGCTGCTGGGGACCGGGATCTCCTACCGCACGGGCGACATATACAACGTCGACCTCGGGATCCCCAACACGATCGTCATCATCGGCTGGGTCGGCGCCGCCCTCCAGACCGCCGCGATCGTCGCCGGGGTCGTGCGCGGGGTGGTGTCGCGCTCGGCGGTTGGCATAGCATTCGCCTCCGTGCTCGTGATGCTGCTGCTCTCGCGCCCGTCGCTGCCGTTCATCGAGACCGGGCCCGGGGCCGTCGCCTACGGGCTGACGCTCGGCGCGGTCGCGTCGCTGTACGTTCGCAGCGCGGCGACCGCGGACACGTTCGCTGCGCTGCGCAGGGGCATGATCGGATGACGAGCGCGAGCGCCGGCGCGCCGGCCGTCGCGATCGTCGTGGTCACACACAACAGCTCGCACGCGATCGACGGGTGGCTCGCGGCGGCGGAGGCGCTCGCCGCGACCTGCCCGCTGGAGCTGTGCGTCGTCGACAGCGGCTCGGACCCGGATGAGCTCGCGCACCTGCGCGAGCACGTCGAGGGGCGTGTGGCGTCGCTCGTCGCGTTGCCGAACGTCGGGTTCGGGCGGGCCTGCAACGCCGGCGCCGAGGCGACGAGTGCAGCGGCGATCATCTTCACGAACCCCGACACGCGGATCGTCTCGCTGCCGGCGGCGGTCAGCCGCGGCGAGGGCGTCGACGGCGTCATGGGCGGCTTCTCGGTCGAAGCCGACGGCAGCCGCGTGCCGCTCGGCTTCGCGCATCTGCCGACGCTGAGATGGGAGATCCGGAACATGCTGTTCGGACGCCACGTCGAGGTGTTCCACCGCACCGCCGACGCTCCCGCGTGGGTGCTCGGTGGCGCGCTGGCGATCGACCGTGGCGACTTCGATCGCGCGGGCGGCTTCCTCCGCAGGCTCTTCCTCTTCTTCGAGGACGCCGATCTGTGCGCGGTCCACGCCGAGCTCGGCGGGCGCGTGCACGTCGATCCGGCCTTCGTCGTCGAGCACGACGGCAGCGCCAGCTCGCGCCCGCGCCGCGACGTCGACCTCGACGGCGTCGCGCGCGAGAGCGGGCGGATCTTCGTCGCGCGCCACGGCAGCCGCTGGCACGCGGCGGTCCTCTACCTGCTGCTGCTCGTCTGGTACGTGCCGCGGCGGGTCGCGCTGGAGCTGCTGCGGCGGGTGCGAGGCCGGCGTTCGACCGACTCGCTGCGCGTCGTCGTCCTCTGCCTCCTGTTCCCCTCGATCGTCAAACGCCGACTGGGAGTTCCGCGTGCGGATCGGGATCCTCGCTAACGGCTTGTCGCGCGGCGGGGCCGAGCGCCAGGCGGCGCAGTGGGCGGCGGTCGTCGCGCAGTGGCCCGACGCCGAGCTGAGCATCCTCGCCGTCGACCCGGCCGACCGCCTCTACGCGCTGCCCGACGGCGTACCGGTCACGCAGGTCGGCAAACGCCACGGCGCGGATCTCGCACGCGTCTTCCGCGCGATCCGCCGCTTCGTGCGCGACCTCGACCTCGCGATCTGCTTCCAGCCGTATCCGGCGATCTTCTGCATCGGCTCGTCCACGCCCGTGCTGCTCGTGACCGGCGACGATCCGCGCTACCACTGGGATGACAGCGGCGTCCCCAACCGCGTGATCGACGCTGCCTTCCGCAACGCGGCGGCCGCGTGCGCGCCCGACCCGCAGCTGGTCGACTGCTACCGCGATCGCGGCGTGCGGGCTCGCGGGCCGTGGCTGTGCATCCCCAACATCGTCGACGACGCCGGCTTCATCCCTTCCGCCCCGGAGAAGCACGGCGCCCTCTTCGTCGGCCGGCTGGAAGAGCAGAAGGATCCGCTGCTCGCGGTCGACGCGTGCGCCGCCGCCGGCGTCGCCCTGACGGTGCTCGGCGAGGGCTCGCTGCACGACGCGATCGCGGAGCGCGGAGCCGGCAGCGACGTCACGCTGCACCCGTTCACCAGCAGACCGTGGGAGCTGTACGCGCGGCACCGCGCGCTGCTGCTCAGCTCGCGCTACGAGCCGTTCGGCAACGTGATCGTGGAGAGCCTGGCGGCCGGGACGCCCGTCGTGTCGGTCGACTGCGACTTCGGCCCGCGCTCCGTGCTCGCGGACGCGGGCTTCAGCACCGTCGTCCCGGGACGCGATCCGGTCGAGCTCGGTCTCGCCCTGAGAACCGTGGTCGACCGCCCCTACAGCGAGGCGGAGGCGGAGGAGTGCGCGCGCATCGCCGCGCGCTACCGGCCGTCCGCGCTCGATCCGCTGATCCGCGACGCCGTCGAGCGGACGATCGCCGGCGCTCGCCGCGGTCGCTGAACGGCTCCAGCGCCGCTCACTTCGCCTCCGAGGCCGGCTCCTCCGCCGCATCCTCAGGCGATGCGTCGTCGCTCTTGCGCCGCGTCAGCTTCGCCAGCTCGTCGCGCGTGACGACTCTCAGCGCGAACGCGGCGCCGAGGTAGACGATCGCGCCGGCGCCGATCGCGAGCCAGAACGGAACCGTGTTCCGCAGCGGCAGCAGCACGACCACCATCAACGCGGTCGCGCCTGCGCTGCGCGCGAGCCGGCCCCATTCGATCGGCGGCGGGCCGAGCCGCTGCGCGATCCGCCGGCCGACGAATATGAGCACCGCGAGCTCCGCGACGACCGTCGCCGCCGCGGCGCCCGACGCGCCGAGCGACGGGATCAGCAGGATGTCGAGCCCGACGTTGGCGAGCGCGGCGACGACGACCGCGAGCAGGTAGTGCTTCTCGTCGCCGAGGGCGAGCACGCCGTTGGTGTAGTTGACCTGCAGCAGCGCGATCACCGCCGACCAGATCAGCAGCATGAAGGGGACGGCCGCCTCCTCGTACGCCTGCCCGAAGACGCCGACGATCAACTGGTGGGCGAGCAGCGTCCCGCCGATCGCCACCGGGATCGAGACGGTGCCGGCGAGGCTCGCGACGCGCCCCAGCTGGACGCGGAACGCGGCGGCGTCGTGCACGGCGAGCGCGGAGGCGTACGGGTAGGCGGCCTGCAGCCAGACGGTCCCGATCATCACGATGTTGAACGGGATCTTGTACGCCGCGCTGAAGATGCCGACCTCGGTCGGGCCGGCCATGTACCCGAGCACGATGTTGTCGATCGTGTAGTAGATCGCCGCGATCGCGAGCGATATGCCGACGACGAGCCCGCGCGCGTAGCGGCGGCCGAGCCCGCGCAGGTCGATGCGCAGCCGCGGCAGCCCGTGGATCCGGAACATCGTCGCCGTCATGCCGACCGCGATGATCGCCGAGGTCAGCACCTGCAGCCACGCGTACGTCTTGACGCCCGCGAGCCCGCCGCCGACGAGCGCGACCGTGAGGATCCCGTAGATGACCTGACCGCCGAGGCGCCAGCCGGCGACGATGCCCATGTGCCGCATCGAGCGGAGCGCCCAGTCGAGCCCGATCGTGGTCGGGATCCAGCCGATCACGATGATCGGCAGGATCTCGCGGGCGTCGCCCTCCGGCATCAGGCCCGGCGCGACGAGCAGCGTCACGGTCATGCAGACGACGAGCAGCACGAGCTGCGCGAGCAGCACCTCGCCGAGGATCGATCGCACGCGTTCGGGCTCGCGCGCGACCTCGCGGATCGCATACATCGTGATGCCGAAGTCGATCGGGATCTGGAAGTACATCGCGAAGCTCTGCGCGAACGCGAACGAGCCGAGGTTCTCCGGGCCGACACGTCGCGCGACGACGACGAGCACGATGAAGCTGATGACCTGGCCGATCGCGGTCGCCGTGCCGAGCGCGAGGAACCCGCGGACGACGGGCCCGAGACGCCCGCTCACGCTCACCGTGGTGTTGCCGGACCCGGTCATCGCTCCGCGCGGCCGCCCGCTACGGTGCGCTCCCGGCCCGTCAGCTCACGAGGGCTGGTACCCGCGATACGAGTCAAGGTAGCTCGCGGGCGGCTTGCCGCCGTTGATGACCGCGCCGAGGAGCGGTGCGCCCACGTTCGCGAACTGGTTGCGCAGCGACACGAGCGCCTCGCGCCGCGTGTTGCCGAGCCGCACGACCGCGAGCACGCCGTCGACGTCGTGGATCAGCGGGATCGCATCGGCGGCCGCGGCGATCGGGGGCGTGTCGATCACGATCAGGTCGTAGTGGGTCTTGAGGTCGGCGATCAGCTGCCGCATCCGCGACGACTCGAGCAGGCCGAGCGGGTTCGGCGGCGAGGGGCCGGCCGGGAGCACGTCGAGCGCGTACGACTCGTTGACGTCGTCGCCGCCCGGCAGCTCGACGATCGCGTCCTCGATGTGGCAGATGTTGGCGAGGACCGAGCTGAGCCCGACTCTCGTCTGCAGGTTCGCCGCCGCCGCGATCCCCGGGCGGCGCAGGTCGGCTTCGATCAGCAGGACGCTCGCGCCGCTGCGGGCCGCCGCCTCCGCGACGTTCCACGCGACGGTCGTCTTGCCGTCGTTCGGTTGCGCGGAGGTCACGAGCACCGAGCTGATCGGGCGTTCGATGTCGAGATATCGCAGGTTCGTCCGGACCGTGTCGAACGGTTCCAGCTCGGGAATCCGCGCCGCTCCGTGGTCGCCGATCGAGCGCCCGATCGAGCGGTTCTCCGGGACGGTGCCGAGGATCGGCGCCTCGAGCAGGTCCTCGACCTGTTCGATGCTGCGCAGGCGGCGGTCGAGCTGTTCGAGCAGCAGCGCGATCCCGAGGCCGATCAGCAGGCCGAAGGCCGCGCCGATCATCGTCGTGCGCTTCACCCGCGGCGACGACGGCTCGGTCGGCGTGCTCGCGAGCTGGACGATCTCCGCGTTGCCGGTCTGCAGCGCAGCGAGCGTGAGCAGCTCGTCAGCGCGTCTGCGCAGGTTCTCGGCCTCCGGGCTGTCGGTGTCCATCCCGTCGAGCTGCGTGACGACGAGGTCACGGGCTTCGAGCACCTTCGAGCGGTCCGCCTCGCGGCGCTGCGCGATGAACTGTCTGGCGTACTCGTTCGCGATCGCCGCCGAGCGCGCCGGGTCGGGATCGGTCGCCGTGACCGAGACGAGATCCGAGTTGCCCTCGCCGGACGCTCTGACGTCCTCGGCGACCTGGGCCGCGGTGACGCCGTTCCCGACCGCTCTCGCCGTCGCCTCGGCGACCTCGCCCGAGGTCACGAGCTTGAGGTTCGTCGCCGCTTCGCGCATCGGGTCGGTCGACGGGCTGAAGGCGCTTCCGCCGAACAGCTCGGAGCTGAGCCCGGGGTCGCGGAAGAGGAGCGTCGTCGTCGCCGAGTACTTCGGCGTCTCGCGGTTGGTGAGGACGTACGTGCCGACCCCGGCGACGGCCGTGCACAGGACGATCACCAGCCAACGTCGGCGCACGAGCGCGGCGAACGTGCGCAGCGCGCCGCCGCCGCTCTGCTCCCGCGTGTGGGTCAGCGGCCGGCCGAGCGGGTCTCTGTAGGACTGCGGCGCCGGATCTGGTTCGAGCGAATGCAGGTCGGCGGCATCCGATTCATAACGTCGAAGCCTGGAGGGATCGCGGCTCATCGAAGCAGGGATCGGCAAGCGGAGGCACAACCATGAGCCATGGCCGGGTATCTTGTCAGACCGAGAGGTGGTCTGCCGTCCGTCGCCCCCTGTCTCAAACCATGCCTGCGCTGTCGGTCCTGATCCCGGTCTACAACCGCCCTGACGAGCTTCGCCGCGCGCTCGCGAGCGTCGCGCGGTCGAGCTTCGAGGACTTCGAGTGCATCGTCGCCGACGACGCCTCGACGGAGCCGATCGAGCCTGTCGTGCGCGAGCTCGGCGACGAGCGCTTCGTCTACGTGCGCAACCCCGTCAACGGGGGGCCGTACAACGCGCGGCTCGCCGGCTATCGCGTGATGCGCGGTCAGGCGCTGTTCTTCCTCGACAGCGACCACGAGGTCTACCCGTGGGCGCTCGCGCGCGCACACGAGCTGCTCGACGGCCACCCCGAGGCCGGCGGGGTCGCCGGCCTCTGCGTCTACACGACGGCCCCGCGCCTGCCGGTGGTGGTGCACGGCGGCGAACGGCTCGTCACGCCCGCCGACTTCGTCCACATGCCGCCGGTCCCTGACCGCGTCGCGGCCGTGCGCAAGGTCGTCGTCGACGAGTGGCTGCAGAAGCGCACCGACTACTACGCGCTCGAAGCCCACCAGTGGCTCACGTTCCACCTGCGGCATTGCGAGCTCGGCGTCGACGAGCCGTGGACACGCTGCTCGGTCACCGGCGACGATCGCGTCTCGCTCGGCCACGACACGCGCCGGCTGCGCGACTACCGCGTCTTCGTCGAGGAGCACGGCGAGCTGATCCGGACGTGTCCCGCGCCGGTGATCGACGAGCTGCTGCAGGCGGGCTGGCTCGCGAACCTGCGCGCCCGCAGGTTCGCCGACGCGCGCCTGCTCGACGGCTGCCTGCGCGAGCGGCGGATCTCGCGCGTGGCGACGGTGAAGGGATGGGCTGGGCGGCGCGTCCGCGACCGCCTTCGCTCACTCACCAGAGCCGAGCGGCTCGCCGAGGTCTGAGCGTGGCCGTCGCGGTGGCCCAGGTGGGCCCTGACCCCGAGGGCCGGGGCGGGATGGCGGCGGTGACACGGGGCCTGCTCGACTCGCCGCTCGCCGAGCGCTACCGGCTGACGCCGATCGTCACCTACCGCGCGGGCGCGCCGCTGCGCGGTCTGCCCGTGTTCGCCCGCGGGCTGGCGCAGCTCGTCCGCTGGCAACGCGCCAACCCCGGCGGCATCGTGCACGTCCACAGCGCGGTGCGCGGAAGCCTGTACCGCAAGGCGCTCGTCGTCGAGCTGGCGCGGTTGCTGAGAAACCCTGTGATCCTGCACGTGCATGCGGGCGCGGGGGACATCCAGGACTTCGTCGCGGGGCGCCGACGGCTCGAGCTGCGCGCCTTTCGCGCCACGTTCGCGCGCGCGACGCGGGTCGTGACCGTCTCCGCCGCCGGCGCCGTCGCGCTCCAGCGTGCGTTCGGCCGCGACGACATCGCGGTCGTTCCGAACGCCGTGCCCGCCGTCGAGCTGCCCGAGCCGTCCGCCAACGGCCGTCCGGGCGTGCTCTACCTGGGCGGCTTCGAGGACCCGGCGAAGGGCGGCGCGGTCCTCGTCCGCGCCGTCCCGGCGCTGCTGCGGGCGCAGGCGGACGTCGAGGTGATGTTGGCCGGCCCGGGTGAACCGCCCGCCGCGCTGAGCGCGCTCGACGGCGGACGGGTGCGCTGGCTGGGCTGGCTCGATCCGGAGGCGAAGGCGCGGGCGTTCGCGGCCGCGGAGGTCGTCACGCTGCCGTCGATCTCCGAGGGCCTGCCCGTCGCGCTGCTGGAGGCGATGGCGCACGGCCGTGCGATCGTCGCCAGCCGCGTCGGCGGCATGCCGGAGGTGCTGGAGGACGGACGCGAGGCGCTGCTGGTGGATCCGGACGACAGCGACGCGCTCGCGGACGCGATCGTGGCGCTGCTGCGGGACCCCGAGCGGCGCAGCACGCTCGGTGCGGCGGCGCGCGCACGTGTCAGCGGGCTCTCGGAGCCCGCGGTGACCCGTCAGCTCGACGAGCTCTACAGGGAGGTTCTGACGCGATGAACGGGACCACCGGCCCGCTGGGGAATCGCAGCCGGCACGCGGCCTTCTTCTGCTACCACTCGGTCGCCGCGGACGGCCCGGAGTACCTGTCGATCGCCCCCGAGCAGTTCGAGCGCCAGCTCGGCCAGCTGCAGCGCAGCGGCTGGACGACGGGCGCAGAGGCCGAGCTGGAGCGCCTCGGCGGCGGCGAGCGGCCGGATCGCCCGGTCGCCTTCCTCACGTTCGACGACGGCTATGTCGACAACCACGACGTCGTGCTGCCGCTGCTGCAGCAATATGGCGCGCGCGCGATCGTCTTCGTCATCCCGCCGCTCGTCGACGACGGCCTGCCACTTCGCTGGCCCGGCACCGAGGCCCACTGCGACCGCTTCCCGCAGGTGATGCGCTCGATGAGATGGAGAGCGGTCGAAGCGCTCGCCGAGGCCGGCTGCACGATCGGCAGCCACACGCTCACCCACCCGAGACTCGCCGGGGTCGGCGACGAGCAGCTGCGCGACGAGCTGCTCGAGGCGCGGCAGCGGATCAGCGCCAGGCTCGGATCGTGCACGACGCTCGCGTACCCGTACGGCAACTGGGACGGGCGCGTGCTCGCGGCGGCGCGCGACGCCGGCTACCGGTGGGCGTTCACCGTCCCACGGGACGGGCAGCTGGCGACCGACCCGCTGGCGATCCCGCGCATAGCCGTCGACCACCGCGACGACGAACGGCGGTTCGCGCTCAAGCTGCGCCCGCTCGCCCGCCGTGCGGCGCTGTCGCCGCGCCGCGCGACGCTGCTGCGGCCGCTGTTCGCCGCGCAGCGCGCCGTGCGGCGGTAGCGCGCCGTGCGGCCGTAGCGCGCCTTACGGCCGCAACGCGCGGTAGACGCGGAACGTGACCTTGTCCGCGGCGATGCGGGCCATCGCCGCGGGCGTGATCTGCGCCTCCCAGCGACGCGCCGTCTGGCCGAGCCGCGGGTCGGGGTCGACGCGATCCAGCGCGTCGAGCAGCACGACCGCGAGCCGCTGGTAGAACGGCTTCGCGAGGTCGGGCCGGCCGTGGTCGCGCAGGCTGTAGCGCGACCACCAGCCCGCGTCGTAGCGCGGCAGTAGCGTCAGCAGGCCGTCGCGGCTGCGGGCGAAGACGGCCGCGACCGCCTCGTCGTCGGGCAGCGCCAGACGCAGCTCGTGGAGGCCGAGCAGGCCGAAGATCCAGCCGTTCAGCACCGCCGTCGGGGTCTCCGTCGGGTACTCCTCGATCACGAGCGCGCCGTCGAGCTCGCGCACGACGCCGCCGTCGCGCACGTCGACGGTGAACGGCGCGAACGCCTGTCGCGCCGCTCGCCGGTAGAGCTCGTCGCCGGTCAGCAGGTGCGCGCGCAGCAGCACCGAGATCGCCTCGCCCTGCGTCATCCCGGAGATCCAGCCGGCGGCGAGGCCGTACTTCTCGGTCGGGAAGTCGTGGCGCCAGACGATGCCGCCGTCGCGCTCCTCCCCGTAGCGGACGAGCCAGTCAGCCATCGCCGTGAAGCGTGCGCCGGCCTCCGGCTCGCCGTCGAGGTGCCGCTCCCAGAAGCCGAGCGCGCCCTGGGCGACCATCATCGGCGACTCGAACTCGCGACCGGCGAGCACCTCGTCGATCCAGCTGCCGTTGCCGTACTCGTCGGGCGCGACCTTGTGCGCGAAGTCGCAGTGGTAGCCGCCGAGTCCGTCGGGGTCGACGTGGCGGCCCGGGGCCTGGTCGGAGAAGTGGGTGCCGCGCCCGAGGTAGGCGCCCAGCGACCCGTGCACGAGCTCGCTGCCGCGCTCGCGCAGCTCGGCCAGGCGGCTTGGCGAGGTCGTGCTGCTGCTGCCGCCGGCGCCGTCGTCGCCGCGCAGCGCCGCGCCGACCGCGACCGCGAGCGGCCGCTCCTGCGGCGTCGCGGCGGTGCTGCGCGGCGGGACGGAGGCGACCAGCTGCGGCAGCTGCGCCTCGTCCCAGCAGACGACCACGCGCCCGTCGCGCTCCAGCGCTCTCGCCAGCTCGACCTGGTGGTCGTCGACGTGCTCGCCGTTGCGGGCCAGGCGCGGCACGACGATCGGCGTGTGGCCGGCCCGCGTCGCGAGCAGGATCGAGCCGACCCCGGCGTGCGTCACGACGACGCGCGCCGTCGCGAACAGCTCCGCCATCGCGGGGAACGGCAGGAACGCCTCGGCGCGGGTCGCGTTGGCGGGCGGTGCCCCGTGCCCGTGCTGCACGACCAGCTCCTCGCCGCCGTCGAGCGGCAGCGCCTCGAGCGCCTTCAACATCCGCGGGAACCCGTCCTGGTGGGTGCCGACCGTGGCGAAGATCACAGGACGCTCCCTTCGTAGCGGGCCTTCGGGCGGCGCTCCGCCAGCTCGGGCCATTGGACGAACAGCTGGTCGACGAACGGCGCGACGATGCGGCCGCTGAGCGACAGCTCGTGCACGCGCGTGAAGCTCTCGCAGTAGACGGTGCGGCGGCCCGTCAGGCGCGCGCCGAGCAGGAACGGCACGGCCAGCGCCGCGCCGGTCGAGAGCACGACGTCCGGGTCGAACTCGCGCAACACGCTGCGCGCCAGCAGCGCGTTACGCACCAGCTTGCCGAGCGATCGGTTCGTCGGTCCGTGCGCCCACGTGACCTGCTCTCCGGCCAGCTCGTACTCGGTGTCGGGCGCGCGCAGGGTGACCCAGCGATGGTCCGTCTCGCGCCACGCGGGCGCGAGCCCGAGCAGCTGTTGGAGATGCCCGCCGGGCGAGCAGACGAGCAGAACGCGCGTCATGCGACCGCTCCGCTGACCGGGGTCGCCTGCTCGACGAACTCGCGATGCCACTGCGACAGCTCCAGCAGGCAGTAGAGGACGCGCTTGTGGTCCGATCGCCCCGACTGGTGCTCGGTCACGAGCCGCGCGACGGTCGCGGCGTCGATCACCTCCGACAGCGGCTCGGTCGCGGCGAAGCGCTGCCGCACCTCGTCGCCCAGCGCCGAGCGCAGCCAGTCGTCGTACGGCGTCGCGAACGGGTGCTTGCGCCGCTGCAGCACCGCCGGCGGCACCAGCTCGGCCATCGAGCGCCGGTAGAGCCATTTGCGCCGCGCGCCCTTCATCCGCACGCGCGCCGGGATCCGCTCGACGAAGCCCATCAGCTCCTGGTCGAGGAACGGGACGCGCTGCTCCAGCCCGCTCGCCATCGACGTCTTGTCGCCCCAGACGAGCAGCTGGTCGGGCAGGAAGAGGTGCGTGTCGAGGTACAGCGCGCGGTCGAGCAGGTCGCGGTCGCCGACGTCGCCGAGCAGCTGGGAGGCGCGCGCCGAGCGCTCGGCGGCGGCCTCGGCGCCGTCGCCGCGCAGCAGCGCGCGGCGCAGCTCGGGCGCGGTGATGTCGAAGATCGACAGCAGCCGCGCGGGGCCCGCCTCGACGTCGAGCAGCCGGGCGGCGCGCTTGGCGCGCTCGTTGCGCGGCAGCGCCTCTGCCGCCGCGCCGAGCGGACGGCGCGCCGCGCGCGGGACGCGGTCGACCAGCCGCAGGAGCGCGGCCGCCTGGTGGCGCTGGTACCCGCCCCACGGCTCGTCCGCGCCCTGACCCGACAGGACGACCTTGACCGACTGCGAGGTGAAGCGGCTCAGCTCCATCGCGGCCGGCGCCGACGCGGTGCCGCAGGGCTCCTCGACGCTGCGGACGCAGCTGCCGAGCGTCGCGAGGAAGTCGCCCATCTCCATCGCGGTCGACTGGTGCCGCGCGCCGATCGCGGCGGCGTGCGCGGCCGCGGGCGCGCGCTCGTCGAGATCCTCGCCGTGCCCGGGGAAGCCGATCGTGAAGCTGAGCGGCGGGCTGTCCGGCGTCGCGCGCGCCATCGCGGCGACGATCGCGGCGGAGTCGAGGCCGCCGCTGAGGAACGCGCCGTACGGCACGTCGGACATCATCTGCCGCGCGACCGCCTGCTCGAAGCGCCGCGCGACCTCCTCGGTCAGCTCGTCGACGTCGGCCGGCTCGAGCGGCGCGCCGGGCGGGCGGCGGAAGCTCTCGACGCGGGTGCCCTCGCGCGAGACGACGAGCGCGGTCGCGGGCGCCAGCTTCGAGACGCCGGCGAACAGCGTCCGCGGCGAGGGCACGAAGCGCCACGTGAGGAAGTGGTCGAGCGCGACCGGGTCGAGCGCCGCGCCGACCCAGCCGGTCGCGAGCAGCGCCCGCACCTCGGACGCCGCCGCGACGCGCCGACCGTCGGTCCACCAGTAGACCGGCTTGACGCCGAACGCGTCGCGCGCGACGACGAGCTGCTCGCGCGCGCCGTCCCACAGCGCGATCCCGAACATGCCGTTGATGCGCTCCAGCACGCCGAGGCCCCACGCCTCGTAGCCGTGCAGCACGACCTCGCAGTCCGAGTGCGTGGCGAAGACGTGGCCGAGCGCCTCCAGCTCGCCGCGCAGCTCGACGTGGTTGTAGATCTCGCCGTTGACGATCGCGCTCGTGCGACCGTCCTCGGACGTGAACGGCTGGTCACCGCCCGCGACGTCGATGATCGCCAGGCGCGTGTGCACGAGCGCCGCGGGTCCGAGCCGCCGGACCGCCTCGCCGTCGGGTCCGCGATGGCGCAGCGCTGTCGCGACGCGACCGAGCAGCTCGGCAGGGGTGTCGCCCGCCGGATCGAAGATGGCGCCGATGCCGCACATGTCTCAGACGACTCCTCGCGCCGGGTGCGGCGCTGACGCCGCGCTGCCTGCCATGCTGGCGACCCTCTTCACGTCGTTCTCCCGCGCACTCGCTGCGCTTCCCGCATTCGTGACCGGATATCCCGCCTCGCCATCAGGCCTGCCAGCATGAGCGCCGTGCGGGCCCAGCAGGATACCGAGCCATCTGGCGAATCCGGCGTCCCGGAGGCGTTCTCGACGCGCGCCGCGCTTGCGTGGGGCGCTGCGATCGCGGCCCCGACCGTCTACCTCAGCTTCAACGCGGGCGGCTTCTTCCCGTTCGCGCCCGCGCTCGTCGCGGTCCTGGTCCTGCTCGCGCTCGTGCTGCGGATCACGACGGCGGAGCGCCCGTTCGCCGGGATCGGGACGCCGGCCGCGATCGCGATCGCAGGGCTGGCGCTGTTCGCGCTGTGGACGCTCGTCTCCGGCTTCTGGTCGGACGCGTGGGGTCGTGCGCTGGTCGAGTTCGACCGCGCGCTGCTCTACGTCGCGGTGCTGACGTTCTTCGCCGCCGCGCCGTGGCGCCGCGAGCGGCTGCGGGCGCTGCTGGCCGGGCTCACGGTCGCGATCGTGGGCGTCGCGGCCGTCGCGCTCGTAACGCGCGTGCTGCCGGAGGTCTGGCCGCTCGCGCCCAACGTCAACGCCGACCGCCTCAGCTATCCGCTGACGTACTGGAACGCGCTGGGCCTGCTCGTCTGCGCCGGCCTGCTCGGCGCGCTGCACTTCTCCGCGCACGAGCGCGAGCCGGCATGGGCGCGCGTCGCCGCCAGCGCCGCGCTGCCGCTGCTCGCGGCGACGCTCTACTTCACGCTCTCGCGCGGCTCGATGGGCGTCGCGCTGCTCGGGGCGCTGCTCTACCTCGCGATCGCCCGCCCGCGCGGCGCGCTGCCGGCGATCGCCGCCGCGCTGCCGTCGATCGCGATCGTCGTCTACGCCGGCTACCAGGCGGACGCGCTCACGAGCGGGACCCCCACCTCGGCGCGCGCGGTCGACCAGGGCCACACGGTCGCGCTCGTCGTGCTCGGCGCGATCGTCCTCGCGGCGGTGCTGCGCGCCGCGCTGCTGCGCTTCGACACACGCCTGCGCGCGCCCGCGTGGCGGCTGCCCGTGCGCCCGTGGGTCGCGGCCGCCGGGGTCGCGACGGTCGTCGTGCTGGCGCTGCTGGCCAGCGGGATCCCACAGCGCGCGATCGACGACTTCGGCAACACCGGCGCGATCTCGAACCTCGACGACCAGCGCTCGCGGCTGCTCAGCGCGTCCAACAACGGGCGCTTCGAGCACTGGAGAGTGGCGCTCGACTCGTTCGAGGCGCATCCGCTCGTTGGCACCGGCGCCGGGACCTACCAGCTCGAATGGGCGCAGCACCGCCCGAGCAGCTTCACCGTCATCAACGCCCACTCGCTCTACGCGCAGGTGCTCGGCGAGCTGGGCGTCGTCGGCCTGCTGCTCCTGCTGACCGCGCTCGGCGCGATCGTGATCGGGCTGGCGCGGCGCGCCCGCGGCGAGGACCGGGCGGTCGTCGCCGCGGTGATCGCGCTCGTGGCGGTGTGGGCCGTCCACGCCGGCATCGACTGGGACTGGGAGATGCCCGCCGTCACGTGGTGGGTCTTCGCGCTCGGCGGCGCCGGGATCGCCGGCGCCGGCGCGACGAGCGCCGTGCGGGAGGCGTCGTGGTTGCAGCGCGGGACGCCGCGGCTCGTGCTCGGTCTCTGCTGCCTGCTGCTGGCGGTCACGCCGGCGCTGGTCGGGCTGTCGCAGCTGCGTCTCGACCGCGCCTCCGAGGCGTTCGACCGCGGCGACTGCGAGGCGGCGATCGACGACGGCCTCTCGGCGATCTCGGTGCTCGGCGCGCGGCCGCAGCCGTACGCGCTCGTCGGCCTCTGCGACGTGCGCCTCGGCGCCGACCAGCTCGGCGTGCAGATGCTGGAGCGCGCCGTCGCGCGCGACCCCGACGACTGGGAGTATCACTACGGCCTCGCGCTCGCGCAGGCGGCGGCCGGCCAGGATCCGCGCGCCGCGGCGCGTCGTGCGAAGCAGCTCAACCCGCTCGACCCGCGCACCGCGTACGGTCTCACGCTGTACGGCAACGGCAATCCGCGGCAGTGGCGCAGACGAGCGCTCGCGGCGCCGCTGCCCTTCTGAGCGACTGACGCCCGCTCCTCAGTACGCGCCGCGGCCGGAGTACATCGCCGGGATCGTCGCGAGCATGATCTGGAGGTCGCGGCCGAGCGACCAGCTCGCGACGTACTGGTAGTCGAACCGCAGCATGTCGTGGAACGGGATGTCCGAACGCCCGTAGATCTGCCAGGGGCCGGTGATCCCGGGCCGCAGGTCGAGCCGGCGCTGATGCCAGCCCTCGCTGAACGCCGCCGTCTCCTCCGCGATCAGCGGGCGCGGGCCGACGAGGCTCATGTCGCCGCGCAGCACGTTCAGCAGCTGCGGCAGCTCGTCGAGCGACGTCCGCCGCAGAAAGCCGCCGAGCCGGGTGATGCGCGGGTCGTCGTGGATCTTGAACATCACGCCGTCGTTCGCGTCGTTGTACTTCGCGAACTCCTGCTTGCGCGCCTCGGCGTCGATGTACATCGAGCGGAACTTGTAGATCGAGAAGATCTTGCCGCCGCGGCCGACGCGCTTCTGGCGGAAGAAGACGGGGCCGGGCGAGTCGACCTTGATCGCGATCGCGATCGCGATCAGGATCGGCGCGATCAGGACCAGCATCACGGCGCTCACGGCGGCGTCGCTTATGCGCTTGAGCGCCCGCGCGAAGCCGCTCAGCTGGGGCAGCGTGATCGACATCATCGGCATCCCGCCGACCTGGTCGACGACGCGCGCACCGTCGAGGAACTCGAACAGCCGAGGGACGACGTCGACGGCGACCTGATTATCCCAGCACGTGCGGATGCAGCGCAGCAGGTCGTCGTGGCTGCTGCGGCTGAACGCGACGATCACGCGGTCGACGTCGTAGTGGTCGAGGATCGCGTCGAGATCGCCGAGCGGGCCGAGCCGGGGGAGATCGGGCGAACTGGCGTGGTGGACGTCGTCGTCGACGAGCCCGATCACCTCGAGTCCGAGGTGCGGCGCGAGCTCGAGGCGCTCGACGACCTTTCTCGCCACGATGCCAGAGCCCAGGATGACGGTGCGTTGACGAACTGCTTGAGAGCGCATGACCAGCGACTGCACGACGCCGCGGCCGTTCATCGCCGACAGCGCGGCGATCACGGAGGCCACGATCGACGCGGTGATCGCATGCGGCGCGCCGAGCAGGCTGAGCGCGCCGAGCGCGAGCCACGAGGTGACGAGCGCGACGGAGACGGTCGTCTTCGCCTTGTCCATCGTGCTCGTCCACGGGCGCGGGTCCGGGTCGGTGCAGATGCCGGCGATCGAGCCGACGAAGCGCCAGGCGAGCATGAAGCCGACGATCGCGGCGACCATCCCGAGCGGGCTGGCGTTGACGATCGCGCCGATCGCGACGCCGCCGATCGCGCCCGCGGCCAGCTCGGTCGCGCGGAGTCCGATCTGGAGTCGTCTGCGCAGCAGACGAACGCGCTCGCCGGGCTCCGCGCGGGACGAATCCCGCAACAGCTCCTCGAGCAGCTCGACCCCCGGTCCCGCCTCGGCAATCCTCATGTCAACGATCCGTGTCAACCCGCTCCGGCCTTCCGATGCCACTGATTGCCGCCACTAGTCCCTAAACGGCATATCTGCTGGGGACCTTTAGCGTAGCGCTGCGAGGTGCAAACCTCACAATTGGGCAGAAATATGGCGTATCCCTGCCGATAGCACAAGCTGAAGACGGTAAGAATGGCGTATCGGAACGTCCGCATCATCCTACTGTCGTCCGGCGTCACGGAACTCCCCCCTCGGAGTTCTCCCCGGCGCTTCCGCGCACGTGCCTGGAACGCCTGAAGCCCGCCGGATGGCGGGCTTCAAGAGACATGCGAGGCGCTCCGCGAGGAGCGCGCGTCGGTCGCTGCGACCTACGTCTGCGACGGACCGCGGCGACGCAGGAACAGGCCGCCGAGCAGCAGCGCCACGCCGGCGACGAGGATCGGGATGACGGCGAAGCCCGTGAAGGGCAGCTCGTCGGAGCCCGACTCGGTCGTCAGCTGCCGGGTCGCCTGGACGGCCGGCGGCGGCGTGCTCTCCTTCGCCGGCGCGGCCTCGTTGGCCGGCGGCTGGCTCTCCTCGGCGCCGCCGAGGACGCCTCCGCCTCCGCCACCCTGCTCGCCACCGCCGGCCGGCGGCGTGACGGGGGTCGTCGGCGGCGCGACGGGGGTGGTCGGCGTGGTCGGGTACTGGGCGTTGCCGGCGCTTCCCGATCCGGACGAACCGGAGATCGCGAGGCCGACGCCAGTCGTGCTGAGCATCAGACCGAGCACGAGCATGGCGGTGATCGCGAAGCGCGACCGCATGGGCTCTCCCTTAGTTTGCAGGCTGCGAGTGCTCCGGGCGCGAACCCGGAGGCTGAGTCGATCGAGTTCATGCCCGTCGAGGCGCGGACGCTCGGCTTCGAGACGTGTCTCGATGGAGTCGAAGCGCTCGTCGTCGTGGAGACTCATACCTCCTTATACGTACAGCTCCCTCCATTCCTGACCGAAACTTCACCAAGATGCGCGATCGCGACCTCGAACGGCTCTTCGACGAGCACGCCCAGCCGCTGTTCGGCTTCCTCGCGTACCGCACCGCGGACCGCGCGCTGGCCGAGGACCTCGTCGCCGACACCTTCGAGCGCGCGCTGAGAGCAAGACGCGGCTTCGACCGGCGCAAGGCGAGCGAGAAGACGTGGCTCTACGCGATCGCGCTCAACGTCCTGCGCGACCACGAGCGCCGCCGCGGGGCGGAGGAGCGCGCGCTCGTGCGGCACGGCGCGCCGCGCGCGGGCGCGGAGGACTTCGAGCTCGACCACGTCGACGACCGCGACGCGGTCGCGCGGGCGATGGCCGCTCTGCCGGAGGCCGAGCGCGAGGCGATCGCGCTGCGCTACGGCGCGGGGCTGACGAACCCGGAGATCGCGAAGGTCAGCGGCGAGAAGCTGACGACGATCGAGGGGCGGGTCTACCGCGCGCTCGGCCGGATGCGCGACCAGCTCGGCGGCTGAGCGCCGCCGGTCGCCGCCCGCCGGCCGCCGGCCAGCGGCTATGATCCGGCGCGGACCGTGCTAGGCGGGGAGGTAGCGGTGCCCTGAATCCGCAATCCGCTCTAGCGGGGCTGAATTCCCTTTCGAGGGGTTCGGCGTCCGAGGCCAGCCCGCTGTGCAAAGCGTCGATGGTCAGGTCCCGCGCGGTGACGGCCCGCGAACCAGGTCAGGTCCGGAAGGAAGCAGCCTTAAACGGTCACCGTCATGCGTAGCGGGAGTGCCTGCCGGAGTGGAGCATGGCGTCAGCGCTCGAGCGTCGATCTCGACGAAGGGTGCACGGTCCACTTTTCTTCTCCGCGGTCCGGCGACGACGCCGGGCCGCGCCGCGTGCGCGGGTAGACTGAGTCGTCCCGTGTCTGCCGGTCCCTCGCTCTACCGCCGCCACCGTCCCCGCACCTTTTCCGACGTGGTGGGACAGACCCATGTCGTCCGCACACTGCGCAACGCGGTGGAGCGCGACAAGGTCCATCACGCGTACCTGTTCGTCGGCTCGCGCGGGACCGGCAAGACGTCGATGGCGAAGATCCTCGCCGCCTGTCTCAACTGCGAGCGCGGCGGGCCGACGATCGAGCCGTGCGGCGTCTGCTCGTCGTGCGTCTCGATCGCGAACGCGACGTCGCTCGACGTGATCGAGATGGACGCGGCCTCCAACAACTCGGTCGACGACATCCGCGAGCTGCGCGACAAGGTCGCGTACGCGCCGGTCTCCGGCCGCTACAAGGTCTACATCCTCGACGAGGCGCACATGCTGTCCTCGGCGGCCTGGAACGCGTTCCTCAAGACGCTGGAGGAGCCGCCGCCGCACACGATCTTCGTGCTCGCGACGACGGAGGCGAACAAGGTCCTGCCGACGGTCGTCGACCGCTGCCACCGCTTCGACTTCACGCGCCCGAACGTCGAGGAGATCGCGGGCGTGCTGCGGCGCGTCGCCGACCAGGAGTCGATCGCGATCCCCGACCAGGCGGTCGCGCTCGTCGCGCGGCACGCGACCGGCTCGTTCCGCGACGCGCTCGGCACGCTGGAGCAGCTGACGACGTACGGCGGCTCCGGAGCCGACGGCACCGGAGCGGAGATCTCGGTCGAGGACGTGCTGGCGGTGCTCGGCGTCGCCGACGCCGAGGCGCTCTTCGGCGCGCTCGACGCGGTCTCCGCGCATGACGCGCGCGCGGCGCTGCTGGCGGTCGCGCGGCTGGTCGACGCCGGTCGCGACGCGGGCGGCCTCGTGCGCGAGCTGGAGGCGCATGCGCGCGAGCTGCTGGCCGTGCAGGTGCTGGGCGAGGTCCCGGCGGAGCTGCGGCTGACGCCCGAGCGCGACGCGCGGCTCGCGGCGCAGGCCGCGCAGCTCGGCCGCCAGGACGTCGTGCGCCTGCTCGACCTGCTCTCGGACGCGCTCGACGCGCTCGCCAACGGCGCCCAGGCGCGGATCCAGCTGGAGCTCGCGCTCGTGAAGGCGGCCGCGCCGGAGGTCGACCCGTCGACCCGCGCGCTGCTCGCCCGCATCGACCGGCTCGAACAGCGCCTCGCTGCCGGCGCACCCGCCGCCCCGGCCCCGGTACCGCCGGCCCCCGCCGCACCCGCCCCCGCGACGCCGCAGCAGCCCGCGGCCGATGCAGCCCCGCAGGCCGCGCAACCGGCGCCGCCCACGCAGCCCGCGCAACCGGCGCCGCCCGCACAGTCCGCCCCGCCGGCGCAGTCGGCCCCGCGGCCCGCGCAGGCCGCTCCGCAACCGGCGCCATCCACGCAGGCCGCGCCGCCCGCTCCTTCGCCGGCGCCCGACGCAGCCGCGCCGAGCGACGCGCGGCCGGTCCCGCCCGCCGCCGCGCCGGTCGACGCGACCTTCCCGCCGCCGCCCGACTACACACCGCCGCCGGCCGCCGAGTTCGACGTGCCGCCGCCCGCGACCGCGATCGCGCAGCCGGCCGCCCCGCCGGCCCCGGCGCACGCCGCTCCTCCCTCCAACGGTCTGCCGGCACCGGCAACCGCGGCGGCGACCGCCGTGCGCAGCGAGCCCGCCGCGACGGCGACCGCCACGTCCGAGCCGGCACCGTCGGCCCCGGGCCCGGCCGCTCCCGCGCCGGCCGAGCAGGCCGCTCCGCCCGCACCCGCCGCCCCGCTCACACCCGGCGCCTTCGACCTGTCCGCCCTGAGGGAGCTGTGGCCCGCGGTCATAGACGCCGTCAAGGCCGACAACGCGATGCTCGCCGCCGCGCTCGGCGAGGCGCGGCCGGCCGATGTCACCGCGACCGAGGCGGTCTTCGCGTTCTCGCCCACCGCGGCCTTCTTCAAGCGCAAGGCGGAGGGCGACGAGTGCAGGCGGCTGGTCGCGGAGGCGCTGCGGACGCTCGGCGGGGTCTCGCTGAAGCCGGTGTACGAGCTGCGCGAGCCGCAGGCGGAGGAGCAGGCCCCTGTCGACGGGGTGGGCGGGACCACGTCCCCCGGCATCACCGGCGACGAGCTGGTCGCTCGCTTCGTGGCAGAGTTCGACGCCGAGGAGCTGATCGACGACGACGAGGAAGGCGGCGCCTGATGCCCCAACCGAACATGCAGAAGATGCTCAAGCAGGTCCAGAGAATGCAGGCCGACATGATGGCCGCGCAGGAGAGACTCAAGGACGAGGTCGTCGAGGCGACCGCGGGCGGCGGCATGGTGACGGTCAAGATCAGCGGCGACCTCGAGATCAAGTCGATCGCGATCGACCCCGAGGCGGTCGACCCCGAGGACGTCGAGATGCTGCAGGACACCATCCTCGTCGCGACCAACGAGGCGATCCGCGCCGCGCAGGAGCTGGCCGAGAGAAGACTCGGCGGCATCACCGGGGGCCTCGGCGGACCGGGCGGTCTCGGCGGACTCGGACTCCCGGGGTTCTAGCCGCCGCCTCGCACGATGTCCTCGTTCGCGCCACCCGTCCAGCGGCTGATCACCGAGCTCGGCAGACTGCCCGGCATCGGCGGCCGCACGGCGCAGCGACTCGCCTTCCACCTGCTGCGGGCCTCCGAGGAGGACGCGCTCGCACTCGCCGAGGCGATCAAGGAGGTCAAGGCGCGGATCGGGCTGTGCGAGGTCTGCTTCAACCTCTCCGACGGGCCGCGCTGCCGCATCTGCTCTGACGAGCGCCGCGACGCCGGCCTCGTCTGCGTCGTCGAGGAGCCGTCGGACATCATCCCGATCGAGCGTACGCACGAGTTCCACGGGCGCTACCACGTGCTCGGCGGCGCGCTCTCGCCGATCGACGGGATCGACCCCGAGGACTTGCGGATCGCGGAGCTGTACACGCGCGTGACGCCGCCCGCCGACGCGCCTCAGGACGAGCATCCGACGCCGATCCGCGAGGTCGTGCTCGCGACGAACCCGACCACGACGGGCGAGGCGACCGCGCTGCACATCGCCGCCCACCTGCGCGAGCAGGCGCCGCAGGTGACCGTCACGCGCCTCGCGAGCGGCCTGCCGGTCGGCGCCGACCTCGAGTACGCCGACGAGCTGACGCTCGGCCGCGCGCTCTCGGGCCGCCGCGCCCTCTCCTGATCCCAGCCGGAGACGGTTGACCGAGTGCGACGGCGCCAGTACGGTCGGTCTTCACGACGGTCGCCGACGGCGGCCGTCTCGGGGGACGACGAACGGGGGAAGGGAATGCAGCTCGCGCGTGCGCAGATGCGCTCGAAGCGGTCGATGACGTCGAACGGAAGACGCGTGTCGGAGCGGACCGCCACGGGTGCGCCCGCCTGGTCACCTTCGGCGGGCGCCTGACCGCCGCCCCGCGCCGGAGCCGGCTACCCTACGTCGCCGTGTCGAGAACCGTTGTCATGAAGTTCGGCGGGTCCTCCGTCGCAGACGCAGAGCGTCTCAAGCGCGCCGCCCGGCGCATCGTCGCCGCGCGCGAGGATGGCAATCGGGTGGTCGCGGTGCTGTCCGCCCGCGGCAAGACGACCGACGAGCTGGTCGGGCTCGCGGCCGAGATGTCGGACGCGCCGGATCCGCGCGAGATGGACATGCTCTTGTCGACGGGCGAGCGGATCTCCTGCGCGCTGTGCGCGATGGCGATCAACGACCTCGGCCACCGCGCGATCTCGCTGACCGGCTCGCAGGCCGGGATCGTGACCGACACCTCGCACACGAAGGCGCGGATCCTCGACGTCAGGGCAGACCGCATCAAGACCGCGCTCGACGAGGGTCAGATCGTGCTCGTCGCGGGCTTCCAGGGCGTCTCCACCTCGCATGACGTGACGACGCTCGGCCGCGGCGGGTCGGACACGACCGCCGTCGCGCTCGCCGCCGCCGTCGACGCCGACGTCTGCGAGATCTATACGGACGTCTCGGGCGTCTTCAGCGCCGACCCGCGGATCGTCCCGGACGCCCGCAAGCTCGACGTCGTCTCGTTCGAGGAGATGCTGGAGATGGCCTCCTCGGGCGCGAAGGTGCTGCAGCTGCGGTCGGTCGAGTACGCGCGCAACCACGACGTCCGGATCCACTGCCGGTCGAGCTTCGAGGACGTCACCGGTACCTTTGTCGTCGGAGAGCAGGAGACCATGGAGCACCCTCTCATCACCGCCGTCACCCACTCGACCGACGAGGCGCGCCTGTCGCTCGTCGGCGTGCCCGACGAGATAGGTGCGGCGGCGAAGATCTTCACGGCGCTCGCCGACGCCAACTGCAACGTCGACATGATCATCCAGAACGAGCCGCTCGAAGAGGGCCGCAAGGCCGAGGTCTCGTTCACGGTCCCGCGCGGCGACCTGCGCGTCGCGCGCGAGACGCTGGAGCCGATCGCCGCCGAGCTGGGGGTCGACTCGATCGACGCGGTGCCGGAGATGGGCAAGGTCTCGATCGTCGGCGCCGGCATGAAGTCCCACCCCGGCGTCGCCGCGAAGGTCTTCCAGGTGCTCGCCGAGGAGCGGATCAACATCGAGATGATCTCGACCTCGCCGATCAAGATCTCCTGCGTCATCGCGGCGGACAAGGTGCCCGACGCCGTGCGCGCGCTGCACGGCGCGTTCGAGCTGGGCGCCGGCGGCATCCAGGCCGAGGCGCCGATCGGGGAGCAGGCGCGGTGAGCGCGCCGGAGTCCTACCGCGTCGCCGTCGTCGGCGCGACCGGCCAGGTCGGCACGGTCATGCTGCAGCTGCTGAGAGAGCGCGGCTTCCCCGCGCGCGAGATCGTCCCGTTCGCCTCCGCCCGCTCGGCCGGCAAGGTGCTCGACGGCGGGCTGACGGTCCAGCCGCTGACCGACGAGACGATCCAGGGCTTCGACGTCGCGATCTTCTCCGCCGGCGGCGCGACCTCCGGCGAGTGGGCGCCGCGCTTCGCGCAGGCTGGCGCGGTCGTCGTCGACAACTCGTCGAAGTGGCGCATGCAGGACGACGTCCCGCTCGTCGTCTCCGAGGTCAACCCGGACGCGCTCGACGACCACCGCGGCATCGTCGCCAACCCGAACTGCTCGACGATGCAGATGGTCGTCGCGCTCAAGCCGCTCCACGACGCCGCCGGCATCGAGCGGCTCGTGATCTCGACCTACCAGGCCGTCTCCGGTACCGGCAAGGTCGGCGTCGACGAGCTGATGGACCAGGCGCGCGCGATCGTCGCCGGCGAGCAGGTCCCGGCCGCGCAGGCCTACAAGCACCAGATCGCCTTCAACGCGCTGCCGCACGCCGGCAGCTTCGCGCCCGGCGACGATCACACCGACGAGGAGCGCAAGCTCATCAACGAGACGCGCAAGATCCTCGGCGACCCGTCGATCCGCGTCAGCGCCACGTGCGTCCGCGTTCCGGTCGTCACCGGCCACTCCGAGGCGGTCAACGTCGAGACGCGCGAGCCGCTCTCGCCTGAGCAGGCGCGCGAGCTGCTGCGTGCCGCGCCCGGCGTGACCGTGCTCGACGACCCGGACGCGAACAGCTATCCGCTCGCGATCGACGCCGCCGGCAAGGACGACGTCTTCGTCGGGCGCATCCGTCGCGACCCCGGCAACGAGCGGGCGCTCGACCTGTGGGTCGTCTCCGACAACCTGCGCAAGGGCGCCGCGACGAACGCCGTCCAGATCGCAGAGCAACTGCATGCGCGCGGGCTGATCGGCAGCTCCGCGCGCACGGGCGGTTGAGGACGGGGCGCCCGGACGGCGCCGCCTGATGATCGATCTGCACTGCCACCTGCTGCCCGCGATAGACGACGGTCCGGCTGATCTCGGCGGGGCGTTGACGCTGGCGCAGGCGCAGGTCGACGCGGGCATCCGCACCGTCGCGGTCACCCCGCACGTCAGCCCGGCGGTCCCGACCGACGCGGCTGTGATCGAGCGAGGGGTGGAGGAGCTGCGCGTCGCGCTGCGAGCCGCCGCGATCCCCTTGGAGATCACCACCGGGGCCGAGATCGACGTCCGCTCCGCGGCGGAGATGGACGACGACGGCCTGCTCCGGCTCGCGCTCGGCGGCGGTCCGTGGCTGCTGTTGGAGGCGCCGCTGACGCCGGGGCTGCTGCTGGAGCCGATCCTGTCGACGCTGCTGGTGCGCGGGCACTCGGTCCTGCTCGCCCACCCCGAGCGCTCGCCGGTGCTCCAGCGCGATCCCACCGCGGTCCGCCGGCTGGTCGCCCAGGGCGTGCTGATGCAGCTGACGACCGGCGGCCTCGGCGGTCAGTTCGGTAGAGACGTCCAGCGGTTCGCTGAACAGCTGGTCGACGACGGGCTCGTCCACAACGTCGCGTCCGACGCCCACAACACGCACAGACGACCGCCCGGTCTGCGTGAGCCGCTCGAGCGCGCCGGGCTCGGCGAGCACGTCGCGGCGTGGTGCCAGGACGCCCCCGCCGCGCTGCTCGCGGGCGAGCTGCCGCCGGCGATCCCGCCGGCTCGTCGCCGGCGCTCGGACCGGCGCGGCCTGCGCTCGCTGCTCGGGCGCTGAGCGCCGCGCGCCCGCGCTATCTCCCGCCCGGGTCGGTCAGCCGCGCCAGCTCGCGGCGCGAGCCGACCCCGAGCTTGCGGTAGATGTTGCGCGCGTGGGTGCGGACAGTCTCGATGCCGACGTGCAGCTCCGCGGCGATCTCGCCGTTGGAGCGCCCGCGCTGGAGCTGCGCGAGCACGTCGGCCTCGCGCGGCGTCAGCAGCTGCGGGCCAGGGGACTGCGCCGGCGGCGCCAGCTCGGTCGCGCTGCGCGGCAGCACGTGCAACCCGCGCGAGGCGAGGTGGATCGCGCTGAGCACGTCGCGCGCCTGCGTCTCCTTCGACAGGCAGGCGGTCGCGCCGAACGCGAGCATCTGGTTGCACTCGGCCGGCGTCGGGCGGTTGGCGAGCACGATCAGCCGCGTGGCGGGATGGGCGGAGGCGAGCTGGCGTACCTCCGTGGGACTGCGCAGCGAGCCGAAGTTCAGCAGCGCGACCTGCGGCTGGCGGTCTGCGACGACCTGCGCCAGCTGCTCGTGCGGAACGTCGCTGGCGACGACCGAGAGGTTCTCGTCCTCGGCGATCAACGCTCGCAGGCCGCGGCCGACGAGATCCTCGAAGCGGGCGATCGCGACGCTGACGGGGGAGGCGGCGGACATCGAGCTGCGGTCGATCCTACCTTCCGGGGCGCTGGAACGGGGGAGGACCCTCTCACCCGCGGCTCCCCCCGGACGTCCCCCGAAGATCACCCCACCGAGGGGACGACACGGCCGCCGCGTTCGGAGAAGATGCTTTTCGACTTCTCCCCCTCACACGCGGCAGGGGTACTGGCCGGGAACGGGAATGGGTCTTCCGGGAGGCTGACTCACGTTCCATGCTTGGGGTAGAAGGCCCCCAGTCGTGCGCTGCGATTCCGCACGACGTGGGCGCTCACGCGCCATCGGCCGGCCCGCGTTCCCCCCGCGGGCCGGCCGAACGCGTGCTCCTCGCGGCTCAGGCGGCGACGGGCGCGGCGACGACGGCCGAGGACCAGTCGATCACCGACGTCGGCTTGACGACGTGCTTGCTCATGCCGAGCTGCTTGGGCTCCAGCCCGAGCGCGAGCCCGACGAGCTGCGGCAGGTGCAGGACCGGCATCGCCAGCTCGCGGTTGACGACCTTCGAGGCGAGCGGCTGCTGCAAGTCGAGGTTGAGGTGGCACAGCGGGCACGGCACGACGAGGCAGTCGGCCTCGGCGTCCATCGCGTCGCTCAGGTGCGTCCCGGCCTGCTGCAGCGACGCCTCCTTGTTCATCGTGATGATCGGGAAGCCGCAGCACTTGTACGTGCCGGCGTAGTCGATCACGGTGCCGCCGAGCGCCTCGATCACCCAGTGCAGGTACTGGTCGCGCGGGTGCGCGTCATCGATCCCGAGCCGCTCCGCCGGGCGCACGATGTAGCAGCCGTAGAAGGGGCCGACTCTGAGGTTGGTCAGCGGACGTCTGACCTTCGCCTTCAGGTTCTCCAGGCCGATCTCCTCGACCAGCAGCCAGAGGAAGTTCTTGTTCGTCAGGCCCTTCTCGTAGCTGAGCCCCGGATCGGCCTCGGCGAGCGTCGCGTTGACCTGGGCGCGGTAGTCGGAGTTCGCGTCGAGCCGCTCCTGGCACTCGCCCTGCGCACCCTGGCAGGTCGAGCAGATGTTCATCATCAGCTCGGCGCCCTCGACCTGCTGGGCGAGCGCGAACGTGCGCGCGTTGAGCGTGTCGGCCAGCTCCTGGCTGTGCTCGGAGATGACGCCGGCGCCGCAGCAGCTGGCGCGGTCGAGCGGGACCAGCTCGAGGTCGAGCAGCGGCGCGACCGCGTCCATCGACCCGTGCAGCTCAGGCGTGAAGCCGCGGCTCACGCAGCCGGGCCAGTAGGCGACCTTCATGCGGACTCGCTTTCGCTCGCGACGGCGGTGGCTTCCTGCGCGTCGTCGTCCTCGTACCCGGTGATGTAGAGGTTCAGCTCGACGCGTCTCTCACGGCCCTCGACGATCTCGAAGATCCGGTCGACGGCTCTGAGGTCCTGCTTCGGCAGTCTGTGCCCGAGCATCGCGCCCTTCGGCGTCACCTTGCCGCGGATCAGCGCCTTCGTGATCGCCGGCAGCGAGCTGAGCAGCTCCTGCCCGGCGGATGGGTGGAACTTGCCGAACCACGAGTCGCCGCCGTAGGAGCGCGGCAGCAGCTCGGCCTCGTGCAGCAGGCCGTACTCGTGCACGAGCGTCGTGAACGCGCGCTCGTGGCGCTCGCCGTTGTTGCGGTCGACGATGTGGTGGTCGTTGCCGGAGATGCGCCGCAGGCGCATGATCTGGCTCATCGGCGCGACGCCCTTCGGGCACGCCTCGATGCAGTTGAAGCAGTGGGTGCAGTCGTAGATCCCGTGCGGGTCCTCGGCGAGGTCCTTCAGCCGCTGCTTCTGCTCGGCGTCACGTGGGTCGCCGACGAAGCGGTAGGCCTTGGCGGAGGCAGCCGGGCCGACGAACAGGGGGTCGACCTCCATCGAGAGGCAGTCCGACACGCACGCGCCGCACTGGATGCACGCCATCGTCTGCGTGACGTCGACCATGTTCTCGTGGGGCACGATGTACTCGCGCTCGGGCACCGGCTGTCTCGCCAGCAGCCATGGCGTGACGCGCTGGATCTTCTTCCAGTGGACCGCGTCCATGTCGACGATCAGGTCCTTGATGACGGGCATGTTGCCCATCGGCTCGACCGTGATCGTGCGGCCGTCGGCGTCGATGCCGCTCGCCGCCGCCTTGTCGAGGTGGGTGTGGCACGCGAGCGCCGCTCTGCCGTTGACGCGCACGCCGCACGAGCCGCAGATCGCCGCGCGGCACGAGCAGCGGATGCCGATCGAGCCGTCGGTCTCGCCCTTCGCCTTGAGGATCGCCTCCAGCACGGAGCGGTGCGGCTCCAGCTCGATCGGGAACTCCTCCCAGTACGGCGCCTGCCCGGACTGCGGGTCGAAGCGCCGGAGTCTCAGCGTGTACTCAGCCATCAGTACGTCCTCTCCTGAGGTTCCCACCGCGTGATCGTCACCGGCGCGGTCCCCTTCGTCGGTACGTCCTGCCCATTGCGCGAGATCGTGATGTGGTGCAGCCAGTCGTCGTCGTTGCGGCTCGGGAAGTCGACGCGGAACTGCGCGCCGCGCGACTCTCTGCGCTCCTTCGCGGCGACGACGATCGCCTCGGCGCAGTCGAGCATGTAGCCCAGCTCGAACGCGGCGAGCACGTCCTGGTTGAAGATCGTCCCCTTGTCGTCGGTCGCCGCGTGCGGCGCCTCCTCCTTCAGCCGGCGGACGATCTCGTGGGCGGTCGCGAGTCCCGCCTCGTCGCGGTAGACCGCGACGTATCTGTTCATCGTCTCGCCCAGCTCGTTCTTGATCTCCGACAGGCGCCGGCCGCGGCCGCTCGGCCGCGCGCCGATCGCGTCGATCTCCGCCTGCGCGTCTCTCAGGCTCGACGCGGGCGCGTGCGGCATCGCGCGGCCCTTCGCGCGCGCCGCGGCGTGCTCGCCTGAGCGGCGGCCGAAGATCAGCGTGTCGAGCAGCGAGTTCGCGCCGAGGCGGTTGCCGCCGTGGACCGAGACGCACGCGACCTCGCCGGCGGCGTAGAGGCCGGGGATCGGCGTCTGGCCGTCGGCGTCGGTCTTGACGCCGCCCATGATGTAGTGCATCCCGGGCTTGATGTGGATCGGCTCGCGCGTGATGTCGACGCCGGCGAAGTCTCTGCCGATGTTGACGATCTCGCGCAGCGCCTCCAGCGTGCGCTTGCGCGGGACCTTCGTGATGTCGAGCGCGATCGTGCCGTCGGGGAAGCCGCGGCCCTCGTTGATCTCGGTCTGCTCCGCGCGCGAGACGACGTCGCGCGAGGCCAGCTCCAGCTTGTTCGGCGCGTACTTCTCCATGAACCGCTCGCCGAGCGCGTTGTAGAGGTGCGCGCCCTCGCCGCGCGCGCCCTCGGTGATCAGGAAGCCGTTCTCCGCCAGCGTCGTCGGGTGGTACTGGATCATCTCCATGTCCATCAGCGGCGCGCCGATGCGGTAGGCCTGCGCGATCCCGTCGCCGGTGCAGATCAGCGCGTTCGTCGTCGGCTTGAAGACCTGGCCCGCGCCGCCGGAGGCGAGGATCACCGACTTCGCGTCGAAGACCTCGAGGTAGCCGGTGCGGATGTCGCGCGCGATCGCTCCGACGCAGCGGCCGTCGGCGTCCTGCAGCAGCGTCGTCGTGAACCACTCCTCGTAGCGGTCGACGGTCTCGTGATGCTTCATCAGCTGCTCGTAGAGCACGTGCAGGATCGCCTGGCCGGTGATGTCGGCGACGTAGTACGTGCGCGCCGCGGAGGCGCCGCCGAACGCGCGTGTCCCGAGGCGGCCGGAGTCGCTGCGGTGGAACGTGACGCCGGCGTGCTCCAGCCACAGGATCTCGTCCGGCGCGGAACGGCACATGATCTCGATCGCGTCCTGGTCGCCGAGGTAGTCGGAGCCCTTGACGGTGTCGTACGCGTGCGATTCCCAGGAGTCCCCGGGGTTCAACGCGGCGTTGATCCCGCCGGCGGCGGCGACCGAGTGCGAGCGGACCGGATGGACCTTGCTGAGGATCGCGACCGATGCCCCGGCCTCGGCGGCGGCGAGTGCTGCGCGCTGCCCTGCGAGGCCCGCGCCGATGATGAGGACGTCGTGAGCTGGCATGGCTGCTTACCCTAACCCGGAGCAGGTGCCAGATGTTACATTCGGGTCACCTAATTTCAGGTGCGGAAACGCGCCGCCCGTCGCACCGGTTTGGCGTGTGAGCGCTCGTGGGAAGAACGCGCGGTCAGAGGCGCGAGCTACGAGCGGTCAGGGGCGCGTCGCGACGGCGGCCTGGACCGCGCGGCGCAGGCGCCCGACCGTCACGACGCCGCGCAGGACGCCGGTTCCGTCGACGGCCATGATCGCGCCGAGCGAGCGCATCCCGTCGGCCTCCAGCAGCGCGCGCAGCGACTGGTCCTGCCCGATCCGCCAGTGCTCGCCGTCGTCGGCCTCCATCAGCTCGACGACCGGCTGCACCGGGCGACCGCGCTCGACGGCGTCGCGCGCTCCCTCCTCGCGCAGCACGCCGACGAACCGTCCCGCCCCGTCGACGACGGGGAACCACGGCCAGCGGTAGCGCAGGAAGAACTCGTCGAGCGCGCGGTCGGCCGTCAGCTCGTCGGGGACGCTCACCGGCTGCTCGTCCATGATGTCGGCGACGCGCACGTCCTCCAGCTGCGCGGTGAAGACGGTCTGCGCCAGCAGCGCCCGCGCGGAGCCATTGATCATGAAGCCGACCAGCAGGCACCAGATGCCGATGAACGGGTCGAACGCGACGAGCGCCCAGACGCCGAGGCCCATCAGCACGATGCCGAACCCCTGACCGAGCCGCGCGGCGGCGCGCGAGCCGCGCTCGCGGTCGCCCGTCCACTTCCACACGAGGCCGCGGGCGATCCGGCCGCCGTCGAGCGGGAACGCGGGGATCATGTTGAACACCAGCACGATCGCGTTCATCGTCACGAGCCAGCCGAGCGTCAACGAGACCGGGGTCGTCGGCAGGTCGTTCTGCAGCGTCGCCGCGTCGGCGAACGTGCCCGGCCCGTAGATCGCGACGCCGAGCAGCATGCAGACGACGAGGATCCCGAGCGTCGCGAGTGGGCCGGCGCCGGCGACCTGCAGCTCCTCGCGCGGGGTGCGGCTCTCGCGGCTCATCATCGCGAAGCCGCCGAGCGGCGAGAGCGTGATGCCGGCGACGTCGATCCCGTGCCGGCGCGCGGTCAGCGCATGGCCCAGCTCGTGCACGATCACCGAGCCGAACAGCAGCAGCGCGCTGACGACCGCGGTCACGTACGCGGTCGTCTCGGAGCTGTCGAGCGAGCGCTGAAACTCGTCCGAGAGCCAGAAGATCACGATGAAGAGGACGACGAACCAGCTGAAGTCGACGCCGACGCGAATCCCGAAGATGCGTGCGAGCTGGATCGAGCCAGACCTGCCGAACATGCTGGAATGGTCGCACAGCGACGACGTTCGACCATCGAGGAGGCCCATGAGCGCGGCATTGCAGGAGCTGCGGCAGCGACTGGCGGAGATCGACGACCTCGGCAACGCCGCCGGGCTGCTGAGCTGGGACCAGCAGACGATGATGCCCGAGCGCGCCAACGCGCAGCGGGCCGAGCAGCTCGGGACGCTCAGCGGCATCGTCCACGACCGCTTCACCGACCCCGCGATCGGCCGGCTGCTCGGCGAGCTGGAGGGCGAGGAGGAAGCGCTCCGCAGCGCCGATCCCGACTCCGACGACGCCGCGCTGATCCGCGTCACGCGGCGCGACTGGGAGAAGGCGCGGCGCGTGCCGTCGGAGCTGGCCGTCGAGCTGGGGCGCGCCGGCGGGCTCGGCCACCAGGCGTGGGTCGACGCCCGCGCGAGATCGGACTTCGCCGCGTTCCTGCCGTTCCTGGAGCGCAACGTCGAGCTCAAGCGCCGCTACGTCGAGCTGTTCGACGACGAGGGCTGGGACGACCCCTACGACGTGCTGCTCGACGACTACGAGGAGGGGATGAAGACGGCCGAGGTCGCCGCCCTCTTCGACGAGCTGCGCGCGCAGCTCGTTCCGCTGATCGCCGAGGTCGCCCAGCGCGCGGACGCGATCGACGCCGCGCCGCTGCACGGCGACTTCGACGCCGCCCGCCAGCAGCAGCTCGTGCGCGGCGTGCTCGGCCGGCTTGGCTGGTCGCCCGACGGTTGGCGCCTGGACGAGGCCGCGCACCCGTTCGCGACGAGCTTCGGCCCCAGCGACGTGCGGCTCACGACGCGCTACGACCCGAGCTACATCGGGATGTCGCTCTACGGCGCGATCCACGAGATGGGCCACGGCCTCTACGAGGCCGGCGTCGCGCCGGCGCTCGCGCGCACGCCGCTGGCGAGCGGTGCGTCGCTCGGCCTGCACGAGTCGCAGAGCCGCCTGTGGGAGAACGTCGTCGGGCGCGGCCGCCCGTTCACCGGCTTTCTCCACGGCGAGCTGCAGCGCGTCTTCCCGGACCGCTTCGGCACGGTCGACAGCGAGGCGTTCTACCGTGCCGTCAACAAGGTCGCGCCGTCGCTGATCCGCGTCGAGGCCGACGAGGCGACGTACGGGCTGCACATCATCCTGCGCTTCGAGCTGGAGCGCGAGATGATCGCCGGCACGCTCGCGCTGAAGGACCTGCCCGAGGCGTGGAACGCGCGCATGAAGGAGTACCTCGGCATCGACGTGCCCGACGACGCTCACGGCGTGCTGCAGGACGTCCACTGGTCGGCCGGCGAGATCGGCTACTTCTCGACGTACGCGCTCGGCAACCTGATCGCCGCGCAGCTGTGGCAGCGCGCGCAGGCGGAGCTGCCCGACCTCGACGCGCAGCTGGCGGCCGGCGACGGCGCGGCGCTGCGCGCGTGGCTCGGCGACAGACTGCACCGCCACGGCCGCAAGTTCCCGCCGAAGGAGCTGGTGCAGCGGATCGTCGGCGGCCCGATCGCCGTGCAGCCGTTCGCCGACTACCTGCGCGCGAAGCTGACGCCGCTCTACGGGTTGGGCTAGAGCGCGGGGCGGTTCCGTTCCACGATCGACGCGAAGTCGACGTGGGGCGGCAGCGTGCCGAACGCGTGGCCGTGGTCGCCGGCCAGGCGCGCGGCGCAGAACGCCTCGGCGACGGCGGGCGGAGCGTGGCGCACGACGAGCGAGCCCTGCAGCGCGAGCGCCATCGCCTCGACGAGGCGGCGGGCGCGCAGCTCCGCGTCGGTCGGGTCGGCAAGCTCGTCGCGCAGCCGCGCGACGTGCGCGTCGAGGCGCGGATCGGCGCCGCCGGCGAGCGCCAGCTCGGCGAGGAAGGCGTCGCGCGTGCCCTCCTCGCGGTGGAGCGCGCGCAGGACGTCGAGGCACATGACGTTGCCCGAGCCCTCCCAGATCGAGTTCAACGGCGCCTCGCGGTAGAGCCGCGGCATGCCCGACTCCTCGACATAGCCGTTGCCGCCCAGCACCTCGATCGCCTCGGCCGCGTGCTGCGCGTTGCGCTTGCAGACCCAGTACTTCATCACCGCGGTCGCGATCCGCTTGAACGGGTGGTCCTGCTCGTCGTATGCGCGTGCGAGCCGCATCGCAGCGATCGTCGCGGCCTCCGACTCGACGCACAGGTCGGCGAGCACGTTCGCCATCAGCGGCTGCTCGATCAGCAGCCGACCGAACGCGCTGCGGTGGGCGGCGTGGTGGGTCGCGAGCGCGGTCGCCCAGCGCATCCCGGCGGCAGAGCCGATCACGCAGTCCAGGCGCGTGTGGTTGACCATCTCGATGATCGTCGCGACGCCGCGGCCGGGCTCGCCGACGAGCTGGCCGTAGGCGCCGGCGAACTCGACCTCGCTCGACGCGTTGGAGCGGTTGCCGAGCTTGTCCTTGAGCCGCTGCAGGTGGAAGGCGTTGCGGGTCCCGTCCGGCCGCCAGCGCGGCACCGCGAAGCAGGAGACGCCCTCGCCCTCGATCTGCGCGAGCACGAGGAAGAGATCGCACATCGGCGCCGAGCAGAACCACTTGTGCCCGGTCAGCGCGTACTCGCCGCCGGGACCGCCCCCGCCGACCGCGCGTGCGACGGTCGTGTTGGCGCGCACGTCGGAGCCGCCCTGCTTCTCGGTCATCCCCATCCCGCAGAGGGCGCCGGTCTTCTCTGCGGCCGGCACGTCGCGGCTGTCGTAGCGGGCCGAGGTGAGGCGCTCCTCCCACACGTCGAGCAGCTCCGGCTGGGCGCGCAGCGCCGGGACGGCGGCGAACGTCATCGTGATCGGGCAGCCGTGGCCGGCCTCGACCTGCGAGAAGGTCAGCGACAGCGCCGTGCGCGCCGCGTGCGCGCCGGCGCGCTCCTCGCGCCACGGCAGCGCGTGGATCGCGTGCTCGACCGACGTCTGCATCAGCCGGTGCCACGAGGGATGGAACTCGACCTGGTCGACGCGGTTGCCGAAGCGGTCGTGCGTCTTCAGTCTCGGCGGGTTCTCGTTCGCCTCGAAGCCCCAGCGGATCGCGTCGCCGCCGGCGATCTCGCCGACCATCACCGCGTCGGCGCGGGCCCAGCCGCCGCCTTCGCGCTCGAGCGCCTCGACGAGCGGACGGTTGGTCGTGAAGAGGTCGATGCCCTCCAGCGGCGGCGGTTGGTTGGAGACGGCGTGCGTGACCTGCGTGTCCCCGGGCGGCGCGAGCGACATGCGTGACAGTCAACCACGATCTGCACCACCTGGCGGCGGTTGCGCCGGGCGGTGCGAGGACCGCTGGGGGCCGCCCGTCGATAGCATCGCCGGCCTATCTCGACGAGAAAGGCTCAGGTTTCGTGACTGACAAGCAACCCGTCCGCGTCGCCGTCACCGGTGCCGCCGGCCAGATCGGCTACGCCCTGCTGTTCCGCATCGCCAGCGGCGCCCTGCTCGGACCCGACCAGCCCGTCTCGCTGCGGCTGCTCGAGATCACCCCCGCGCTGAAGGCGGTGGAGGGCGTGATCATGGAGCTGGACGACTGCGCCTTCCCGCTGCTGCACAGCGTCGAGGCGACCGACGACGCGAACGTCGCGTTCGACGGCGCGAGCGTCGGCCTGCTCGTCGGCGCGCGCCCGCGCTCCAGAGGCATGGAGCGCGCGGACCTGCTGGAGGCCAACGGCGGCATCTTCAAGCCGCAGGGCCAGGCGATCAACGCGCACGCCGCGGACGACATCAAGGTGCTCGTCGTCGGCAACCCGGCGAACACCAACGCGCTGATCGCGGCGAGCAACGCGCCCGACGTGCCGAAGGACCGCTTCCACGCGATGACGCGGCTCGACCACAACCGCGCGATCGCGCAGCTGTCGAAGAAGACCGGCGCCGCGGTGAAGGACATCACCAACGTGACGATCTGGGGCAACCACTCGGCGACCCAGTACCCCGACATCTTCCACGCGAAGGTGAACGGGCAGAACGCGGCTGAGCTGGTGAACGACCAGGCGTGGCTGGAGAACGACTTCATCCCGACGGTGCAGAAGCGCGGCGCGGCGATCATCGACGCGCGCGGCGCCTCCAGCGCCGCGTCGGCGGCGAACGCGGCGATCGACCACGTCCACGACTGGGTGCTCGGCACGCCGGCCGGCGACTGGGTGTCGATGTCGGTCCCGTCCGACGGCTCCTACGGCGTGCCCGAGGGGATCATCTCCTCGTTCCCGTGCACGACGAAGCCCGGCGGCGAGTACGAGATCGTCCAGGGCCTGGAGATCGACGCCTTCTCACGCGCGCGGATCGACGCGAGCGCCAACGAGCTGGTCGAGGAGCGCGCGGCGATCAGACAGCTCGGCCTGATCTAGCGCCAGGCCGGGATCGGGCACCGGCGCGGGGGGTGCGCGCCAGTGACCTGGGGGAATGCGGGGGCGGCGTCCGGCCTACGCCGGATGCCAGCCCTTGTCCTCGCGCCGCACCTTCCCCTCCTCCTCGAGCTGGGGGAGAATGCGGTAGAGGTAGTTGGGCTTGATGCCCATGTGCTCGGCGAGCTCCGGGATCGAGATCCCGGGACGCGTGCGCACCAACTCGACCGCCTGTGCCGCGCGCGTGTTCTCGCCGCGGCTGCCGCGCGGACGCCCGCGCCGCGTGCTGCCTGCTCCGTTGCTGCGCGCGGCGGCTCCGCGCGTGCGTCCCGCCGGACGCGCCTCGACGTCGCCCAGCGCCGCCGCGGCGGCTTCGAGCCGGTGGTACTCGTCGAGCAGCGGTCGCAGTTCCTTCAGACGCCCCTCGATCTCTTTCACTTTCGCGTTGAGAAAGTCAGCCACGTCGTCTCCGGTCCTTTCTCCTGATTGGCCCCGACGGAGGATGGAAGACGCAAACGTTCACGCTTCGGCAACTGACACGGCCGAACGGTCCGCCCCCTGAATTCCCCCTACGTATATGTTCAAAAGACCGTCTCGTCACTGCGTCCGAGCCGGCCGATCCGAATCTTAGCGCGGTGGACCGTGAGCGGCCCTCACTGGTGGAATGAAATGAACTGGGACCGAGTCACTGTCGCTCCAGGAGCAGCTTGAGCCGCTCCAGCGAGCGCTGCGCCTCGCGCTCGGAGAGCCCGCCGACGAGCACCCGACCGGCGACCGCGCCGAGCGGGCCGCCGGGGGTCTTGAACTCGTTCGTGTACTCGAAGCGCGTGCCCGTGCCGTTCGGGCTCAGCTCGTAGACGATCGACGCGTGCGAGTGGACGGGACCGCGGCCGTTCCAGACCGCGCGTCGCGGCGGGTCGAGATCGACGACGGTCCACGCGACGTGCAGGTGGGCGCCGCGCAGGTTGAGCGTCTGCTCGAACGTCGAGCCGCGCACGAGCCGCGCCGGCGCCTCGCTCAGTCTGCGGTGGATCGTGACCCAGTCGGCGAGCCGCCGCGGGTCCATCAGGACCTCCCACACGCGCTCCTGCGGAGCTGCGATCTCGATCGCGGTGCGGACGACGGTCATGCCGGCACCCTACCCGTCACCGCGCCGCGAGCGGCTCCTCGCGCTCCCACTCGCCGAGCGCGTGCTCGATCGCCGCGTCGAGGCGGTGCAGGCGCACGCCGAGCAGCGCCGCCGCGTCGTCGGTGCGAGGCAGCAGGTCGCTCGAGAGGCCGGCCATCAGCGGGCCGACGAGCGCGTGCTGCTCGCCCGCGATCGCCGCCGCGATCCGGCTCGTGATGCTCGCCGGCGCGGGCGGGTCGAGCGCGAGCACCGGGCGGTCGAGCAGCAGCAGGTCGCGGATCCGCTCGATCAGCTCGCGGTAGCTGACGACGTCCGGCCCCGCGATGTCGAGCGAGCGGCCGGTGGCGGGCGGCAGCTCGGCGGAGGCGGCGTGCGCGAGCAGCTCGACGACGTCGCGCTCGTCGATCGGCCGGGTGCGGAAGTCGCGCCAGCCCGGCAGCGCCAGCACCGGCATCCGCTCGATCAGCCTGACGAGGAAGCGGAACGAGCGCGAGCGCGCGCCGATCACGATCGAGGCGCGCAGCGCGATCGAGTCCGGCACCGCGTCGAGCAGCACGCGCTCGACCGCGAGCCGGCTCGCGAGGTGGGTCGACGCCGGCGCCTGCTCGGGCACGAGCCCGCCGAGGTAGACGATCCGCCGCACGCCGGCCGCGGCGGCCGCGTCCGCGAAGCGCTCGGCCGCACGGCGCTCGCGATCGGCGAACGGGTCGGGGCGCTGGTCGCCGTTCGCGGGCGGCGGCTCCATCGAGTGGATCAGGAAGTAGGCGACCTCGACGCCGTCGAGCGCCGCGGCCAGCCCCGTGCCGGTGACCGCGTCGCCGATCGCGAGCGGGACGTCGACCGTCACGCGGGCTGCGTCGCGCGCAAAGCCGCGCAGCTCGTGACCGTCGTCGCGGAGGCGTGGGACGAGCCGCGAGCCGACGAAGCCGCTGACGCCCGTTATCAGGATTCGCATGCTCCTGACAGTGTGGCTGGACGGTTTGCGAGAAAGCTCCGCAAAGTGCGGGGGCTTTCAGCGCCTCATAGCAAAAATCCACGGATTTGCAGGATCTTCCGGTCGCGAGAGAAAGTTCCTGCGTTTTGCGGGAAACGGCATTGAGCCCTCCCCGGCACTTCTGTTTCACTGCCGCCTCCGGTTACGAGCAGGCGGCCCGAGAGGCCAGTCGAAGGAGGTCGAAGCGCAGAATGGCGAAGGGTCGTGGGAACGGACGCAGAGTGGGTTGCGAAGACTGCTTCTTCCGTCAGAACCTCCTCTGTGCGCTCGCGGACGACGAGCCGTGCGCGACGTTCCGGCCGGCTCATCCAGACGGGCTCCGCCCGCCCCGCCAGCTGCGCTTCCAGTTCCGTCAGGAACGCCGCACCCAGGCCGTCTGGGCGATGCCCTCGGCGCAGGAGCAGGCAGCCCTCCACGCCTGAAGCTGGCCACACGGCTAGCATGTCCCACCCACGTGGGACGGCCCTCGGCGTGAAGATCACCGTGCTCGGAAAATCGCCCGCCTGGCAGGACGCCGGCGGAGCGTGCAGCGGCTACCTGATCGAGGAGGACGGCGTCTGCCTGCTGCTCGACTGCGGCAACGGCGTCTTCGGCAAGTTGCGCGAGGTGCACGACTACGAGACGGTCGACGCCGTCGTGGTCACGCACCTGCACGCCGACCACTGCATCGACCTGATCCCGTACTCGTACGCGCTGTCGTACTCGCCGCGGGCGAGATCGTTCCCGCGCTCGCGGCCGACGCTCTACGTGCCGCCCGGCGGCCGCGACGTCTTCCGCCAGATCGCCGGCGCCTGGCAGACGCCGGAGCTGGTCGAGCAGGCCTTCTGCCTGATCGAGTACGACCCGGTCGGGCGGATCGAGCTGGGTCCGCTGACGATCTCCTTCCACGAGGTCCCGCACTTCATCCGCACACACGCCGTCAAGGTCACGGGCGCGACCGGCAGCTTCACGTTCGGGGCCGACTGCTGTCCCAACGAGGCGCTCGTCGAGTTCGCGCGCGATAGTGACCTGCTGATGCTGGAGGCGACGCTCGACCAGCCGGAGACGAACGGGCACCGCGGTCACCTGACCGCCGCCGAGGCCGGCGAGCACGGCCGCGAGGCCGCCGCGAGACGGCTCGTGCTGACCCACATCGCAGCCGACGCCGACCTGGCACGGGCGCGCTCGGAGGCCGAGCGCACGTTCGGCGGGCCGATCGAGATCGCGCACGAAGGCGCGGTCTACACCGTGTAGGGGTACATTCCGCCGTATGGCTCCACCGGAACGCGATCTCTTCGCGAACTTCGAGCGGATGCGGCGGGAGATGGACGAGCTGTTCGGCGACGTCTTCCAGCGTCCCGGGATCGCTCCGCGCAAGCGCGGCGGCTTCTCGCCGGCGGTCGACGTCTACTACGCCGACGAGCCGCCGCGCGCGGTCGTGACGGCGGAGCTGCCCGGCATCGACGCTGACAGACTCGCGCTGGAGATCCAGGGTCGCGAGCTGGTGCTCTCCGGCCACCGCCGCCCGAACGAGGCGGAGAACCGCATCTATCAGCAGGTCGAGATCGAGCACGGCCCGTTCCGGCGCGTCGTCCAGCTTGGCGCGGAGGTGCGCGCCGAGGAGGCGAAGGCCGTCTACGAGGACGGCCTGCTGCGCGTCGAGCTGCCGCTGGTGCAGCCGCAGTCGCGCCGTCGCAGCGTTCCGATCGAGGTACCCCGCACCAGAGCCGGGTCAGGCGGATCCGAGTGATCGAGATCGGCACCCCCGGCCAGGCGCGCGAGATCGAGGTTCCGACTCAGCGCGGCCTGCCGGCGGCGCTGCCGGTCCTGCCGCTGCGCGACAGCGTCACGTTCCCCGAGACGCTCGTGCCGCTCGCCGTCGGCCAGGAGCGCAGCATGGCGCTCGTCAACGACGTGCTCGGCGGCGACCGCATGATCGCGCTCGTCGCGAGCCGCAAGCCGGAGCTGGAGACGCCCGGGCCCGAGGACCTCTACGACGTCGGCGTCGCGGGCGTCGTCGCGCGGATGCTGAAGGTGCCGGACGGCACGCTGCGGATCCTCGTGCAGGCGACGCAGCGGATACGCGTCGCCGGCTGGGACAGAACGGAGCCGTACCTCGTCGCGCGGATCGCGGAGGCGCCCGACTCCGGCGGGCAGGAGACGCCCGAGCTGATCGCGCTGATGCGCAACGTGCAGGCGACCTTCTCGAACATCGTCGAGGAGGTCCCGTACCTGCCCGAGGAGCTGCACATCGCGATCGCGAACCTCGACGACCCGGGCGCGCTCAGCCACCTGATCGCGAGTGCGCTGCGGATCAGAACCGAGGAGAAGCAGCAGCTGCTGGAGGAGCGCGACGTCGCCAAGCGGCTGCGCCGCCTCTCCGAGATCCTCGCGCGCGAGCTGGAGGTCGTCGCGCTCGGCTCCAAGATCCAGTCGCAGGTCCAGTCCGAGCTCGACAGAACCCAGCGCGAGTACTTCCTGCGCCAGCAGCTGAAGGCAATCCAGGAGGAGCTGGGCGAGGGCGACGAGATGGCCGCCGAGGCAGAGGAGCTGCGCGAGCAGCTCGACGAGCTCGAGCTGCCGGAGGAGGTCCGCAAGCAGGTCGACCGCGAGCTGTCGCGGCTGGAGCGGATTCCGCCCGCCTCCGCCGAGCACGGCGTGATCCGCGGCTACCTGGAGTGGATCGCGGCGCTGCCGTGGAGCGAGCGGACCGCCGACAACCTCGACCTCAGACACGCCCGCACCGTGCTCGACGAGGACCACTACGACATCGAGCAGGTGAAGGACCGCATCCTCGAGTTCCTCGCGGTGCGGAAGCTGAAGCCGGACGCCCGCGGCTCGATCCTCTGCCTCGTCGGACCGCCCGGCGTCGGCAAGACGTCGCTCGGCAGATCGATCGCGAGAGCGCTCGGGCGCAGATTCGAGCGCATCTCGGTCGGCGGCGTCCGCGACGAGGCCGAGATCCGCGGCCACCGCCGCACCTACATCGGCGCGATGCCGGGCGTGATCGTCCGCGCGCTGCGCGACGCCGGCTCCAAGAACCCGCTGTTCATGATCGACGAGATCGACAAGATGGGCTCCGACTTCCGCGGCGACCCGGCCAGCGCGATGCTGGAGGTGCTCGACCCCGAGCAGAACGCGACCTTCCGCGACCACTACCTCGACCTGCCGTTCGACCTCTCCGACGTGATGTTCGTGACGACGGCGAACACGCTCGACACGATCCCCGGCCCGCTGCGCGACCGGATGGAGACGATCCAGCTCGCCGGCTACACCGAGGAGGAGAAGCTGGAGATCGCGCGCCGCTACCTCGTGCCGCGGCAGATCGAGCGCAACGGCCTGCGCAGAGCGCAGATCGCGTTCAGCGACGCGGCGCTCAAGACGATCGTCTCCGACTACACCCGCGAGGCGGGCGTGCGCGGGCTCGAACGCGAGATCGGCACCGTCTGCCGCAAGATCGCGCGCCAGGTCGCCGAGGGCAGAGTCAAGAGAAAGGTCACCGTCAGCGCGCCGAAGGCGCGCGAGCTGCTCGGCAAGCGGCGTGTCTTCCGCGAGACGCGGCGACGGACGGCGGAGCCGGGCGTCTCGACCGGGCTCGCCTGGACGCCGGTCGGCGGCGACGTGCTGTTCGTCGAGGCGACGGCGATGACGGGCAGCGGCAAGCTGACGATCACCGGGCAGCTCGGCGACGTGATGCGCGAGTCCGCGCAGGCGGCGCTGTCGTGGGTCCGCAGCCACCCGCCCGAGGGGATCGACGACGACTGGTTCGCCAGACACGACGTCCACGTCCACGTGCCGGCCGGCGCGATCCCGAAGGACGGGCCGAGCGCCGGCATCACGATCGCGACGGCGCTCGTCTCGCTGCTGACGCGCAGGCCGGTTCGAGCCGACGTCGCGATGACGGGCGAGATCACGCTGACCGGCCAGGTGCTGCCGATCGGGGGCCTGAAGGAGAAGGCGCTCGCGGCGCAGCGCAGCGGCATCAGAGTCGTGCTCGCGCCCGCGCTCAACGAGCAGGACGTCGACGACATCCCCGAGCACCTGCGCAAGGACCTCGACTTCCACTTCGTCTCGCGCATCGAGCAGGTGCTCGAGATCGCGCTCGCCGCGAGAGCCGCGCGGAGACGGCCGGGCGCGCCGCGCGGCGCCCCCGCAGCCGCCTGAGGACCCGCGTCAGCCCGCCAGGCAGGGGGTATGGTGATGCTCACCAGAGCAACGGACCAAGGGAGCACCTCGCATGGCAGCACGCACCAAGAAGGCGAAGAAGGCGGCGACCGCGGCGGCTGCGACGACGAGTCCCTGGGTGCAGCGCCTCGTCGACGACGAGGACCTGCGGGACAACTTCCGCGTCGCGTTCGAAGCCGCGAAGGATGCATATGAGCGGGTCGCCAGCGACGGCAAGGGCCCGAAGGCGCTCGTCGAGGACAAGAAGGTCCAGAAGGACCTGAACAAGGCCGCGGGCGCCCTGAAGGACGCCGGCACCGCCCTCAAGCAGGGACCCAAGCCGAAGAAGAAGAAGCATCTCGGCCGCAAGCTGCTGTTCCTCGCCGTCGGTGCCGCGATCGCGCTGGCGGTCAGCGAGGATCTGCGCACGAAGGTGCTCGACGCGCTCTTCGGCAAGGAGGAGGAGTTCGAGTACACCTCCACCACCGCGCCGCCCTCCGCCTGACCGCCGCACCTCCCGCCACACGCACTCGGCGCGCGGCGCCGGGTGCGTTTGGCCGGGCGGCCAGCTACGATCGAAGGATGTCCGCAACCGACGCGATCGCCGGCACCGCCCCCGGCGCTCCGGCGCGCACGCTCGAGAGCGACAAGGCCAGACGCATCGTCGACGCGATGCGCGCGAGCGTCGCGGCCCGCGGCGCGGCGGGCTCGACGTTCGATCACGTCGCGCGCGAGGCCGGCGTCTCACGCGGCCTGCTGCATTACTACTTCGGCACGAAGGAACGGCTGCTGGTCGAGGTCGTCCGGCGCGACTGCGACATCCGCATCGAGAGCCTCGCCGCCGCGCTGCAGGGCGCCCACACGGCCGACGATTTCATCGAGGGCCTCGTGCGCGGGCTCGACGAGCTGGTCAAGGGCGACTCCGACCTCGTCGTGCTGATGTTCGAGCTGTTCACGTTGTCGCGCCGCAACGAGGAGATCGCGGAGGCGCTGGCGGACCTCTGCCGCAAGATGCGCGGCCACCTCGCGAACTCGCTGGCGGAGAAGCGCGAGGAGGGCGTGCTGCGGCTCGGCGCCGAGCCCGACGCGGTCGCCGGCTTCCTGCTCGCGCTCGCCGACGGGCTCGCGCTGCGCTTCCTGACCGAGCCGGACCTCGATCCGCGTCCCACCGTGTCGGCCTCCGTGGCCGCCGCGCGCACCCTCATCGCCGACCCCGCGTAACGGACCGGGATCGCGCTGCGCCGAGCGCTCGTCATCGGCGGCGCGGCACTGGCGGCGCTGCTCGTCGTCGCGCAGCTGCTGCTGCCCTCGATCGCCGAGGACGAGGTCCGCGACCGCCTCGGCGGCGCCGCGGAGGTGACGCAGGCGGAGGTGCGGGCGTTCCCGGCGGTCGAGCTGCTGTGGCGCCGCGCCGACCGCGTCGAGGCGCGCGTGCGCTCCTACGACGCCGACGGGATCGACCTCGCTGACGAGCTCGCGCAGACGCGCGGCATCGGCGAGCTGGACGTGCGGATCGGACGCGTGCGGGCGACGGCCGGCGTGACGCTCGACGATGTGCGCCTGCGCAAGCGCGACGGCGTGCTGAGCGGCCGCGCCGTGCTCGACGGCGACGAGCTGTCGCGTGCGCTGCCGCCGCGCGTCGAGCTGGCGCTCGTCCCGCGCCGCGACGGCGCGATCATGCTCGCAGGCCGGATCGGCGGGGCCGAGGTGCAGCTGCGTGTCGTCGCGCGCGACGGGCGCGTGATCGCGCGGCCGGAGGGACTGCTCGGCGTGTTCGCCGGTTACCCCGTCTTCTCCGACCCGCGGATCGACGTCGAGCAGGTCGCGGCCGTTCCGCTTCCGGGCGGCCGCTTCGCGCTCAGCGCGCGGGCGCGGCTGACGTAGCCGCGGGCGCGGCTGACCTAGGCGAACAGCTTCTGCATCCGCAACAGCAGGCGCAGGTTGCCGCTCGGGCGCAGCTTGCGTCGGACCATCGCCATGCGCGGATCGATCCGCCCGGCCGAGACGTCGACCCAGTCCTCGACCGTGCAGCGGAACGTCAGGTCCGCGGCGGCGGCGCGGCCGGGCGCCGCCTCGGTCGCGCCGTTGTCGATCCGCAGCTGCCACGGCTCGGCGTCGGCGAAGTCCCACTCGATCGTCACCGGCTGGCGCGGCGCGTGGCGGTGGTCGACGGAGCGCTCGACGCCGGCGAACAGCAGCGCGAGCGTGGCGGTGTCGCGCGCGGGCGGCCCCACCTTCTCGCCGAGGTAGCCGGCTCTCAGCAGCGCGATGCCGTACTCCGCGCGCTCGCGCGAGGAGAGGTCGAGCGGGAGCGGCAGCCGCAGCTCCTCCATCGGCATCCCGGCGGCGCGCAGCTTGCTGTCGAGCGAGGCGATGCCCATCTCGTAGATGTCGAGCAGCTCGAAGCCGAACGCGGTCGCGTAGCGCTCGTCCCAGCCCGGCGGCACGAACACGGCGAGCGCCCACGGCAGCACCTCGCGCAGCAGCTCGGCGACGGCCTCCTTGCACTCCGGGTCCTCGCGCTGGAGGTCGTAGAGCAGCTTGACGCCGAAGCCGATGTGACGCTGCTCGTCGAACTCGACGTTGCGCATGCCGCCGTAGAAGCCCGGCAGCACGTCGCGCTGTTCGAGGTAGCCGGTGATGAAGTGCTGGCCCGACTGCGCCAGCGTCGCCTCGACGATCAGGTGGTAGAGAGCGAGCGCGGCCGCGAGCTTCGGCTTCGATCTGTCGCGGCGCAACTCGTCGGCCATCGTGTCGAGCCGGTCGAAGACTCTGCGGAATCCCCACGTGAGGTCGGGCTGGATCGCCGCGAGACCACCCGCCATCGTGCCGTCGCCGACGTCGCAGACCTCGTGCATGAAGCGCTTGAAGAAGACGGCGTGGCGCGCCTCGTCGACCTGCTGGGTCGTGAGGAAGTACTTCTGCTCCTCCAGCGGCGCGGCGTCGATGTACGGCGAGAGGTTGTCGGCGACGGCATCCTCACCGTGGAAGAAGAGCGAGTAGTTCCACAGCGCGGCTCTGCGCTCGAAGGCGTCGAAGCGCTCCTGCCACTGCTCGCTGTCGGCCGTGAAGTCGATCTCGGTCGCGCGCCAGTTGCCCCGCTCCCAGCGCGCGTAGAGGTCCTCGTAGCTGATCTGCTCGGTCGCGCTGACGACGGCCATGATCCCCTCCTTCGATTGCACCGCTTGGTGCAACCGTACAACGCCGAGGAGGTCAGGCGGTGAGCTTCGGGCTCTGCCAGGGCGCCTTCAGGCGGCGCTCCAGCTCCGGAGCGAGATCGTCGATCGCGATCCGCACCTGCTCGAGCGAGTCGCGGTCGCGCAGCGTGACCGTCTGGTCCTCGATCGACTGGTGGTCGATCGTGACGCCCCACGGCGTGCCGATCTCGTCCTGGCGCCGGTAGCGCTTGCCGATCGAGCCGCCCTCGTCGTACTCCCCCTGCATCCGCACGCGCAGGTCGGCGAAGATCTCTCTCGCCAGTTCCGGGTGGCCGCCCTTCTTCAGCAGCGGCATCACGGCGACCTTGACGGGCGCGAGGCGCGGGTGGAGGCGCAGCACGGTGCGCGTGTCGCCCTCGACCTCCTCCTCGTCGTAGGCGTCGACGAGGAAGGCGAGCGTCGCGCGGTCCGCGCCCGCGGCCGGCTCGATCACATGCGGGGTGTAGCGCTCGCCCGTGCCCGGATCCATGTACTCCAGCTTCTCGCCCGACGCGGTTCTGTGCGCGTTGAGGTCGAACTCGCCGCGGTTGGCGATCCCCTCCAGCTCCGACCAGCCGATCGGGAAGAGGTACTCGACGTCGCTCGTCCCGGACGAGTAGTGCGACAGCTCGTCCTGGTCGTGCGCGCGCAGGCGCAGGTGGTCGGGCCGGATGCCCAGCTCGTGGTACCAGCGCTCGCGCTCGGAGAGCCAGTGGGCGAACCATCTCGGCGCGTCGTCCGGCGGGACGAAGAACTCCATCTCCATCTGCTCGAACTCGCGCGTGCGGAAGATGAAGTTGCCGGGCGTGATCTCGTTGCGGAACGACTTGCCGACCTGCGCGATGCCGAACGGCGGCTTTCTGCGCGCGAACTGCAGGACGTTCTTGAAGTTGATGAAGATGCCCTGCGCCGTCTCGGGCCGCAGGTAGACGGTCGCGCCGGCGTCTCTGACGGGGCCGACGGTCGTCTCGAACATCAGGTTGAACGCGCGCGGCTCGCTCAGCTCGCCGCCGCACGTCGGGCAGCGCACCAGCGCGGGGTCCTCGCCGTTCTCGACGGCGGCCTCCTGCAGGTGGTCCAGGCGCCAGCGTCTCTTGCACTCGCCGAGGCACTGCACGAGCGGGTCGCTGAACCCCGCGAGGTGGCCGCTGGCCTCCCACACGCGCGGGCTCTGGATGATCGCGGAGTCGATCGCGACGACGTCGTCGCGCTGCTGCAGCATCGCGCGCCACCACTCGCTCTTGACGTTCGTCTTCAGCAGCACGCCGTAGTGGCCGTAGTCGTACGTCGACCCGACCCCGCCGTAGATCTCGGAGGAGGGGAAGATGAAGCCGCGCCGCTTGCAGAGCGCCACGATCTTGTCCATGGTCACGATGTCTGTCGCCATTCGGACGCGGATGCTAGCCGCAGCGGGTGCACCGGTGCAGAGCGAGCTGTCGTTGGCACTCTCGCCGAGAGAGTGCCAACGAACCGCCTATACTGCTCTGACCATGCCGATCTACGAGTATCGCTGCGAGAACGGGCACACGTTCGAGACGCTTCAACGCATGACCGACGACGCGCTGACTTCGTGCGAGAGCTGCGACGCGCCAGCTCAGCGGGTCCTGCACGCTCCGGCCGTCCACTTCAAGGGTTCTGGCTTCTACAACACCGATTACGGTACGAAGAAGCGCGCTCGCGAACTGAAGAGCGCCGGTGAGGGCACGAGCAACGGTGACGGCAAGAAGAGCAGCGACAGCAGAACCTCGGACAGCGGCTCGACCGCGTCGAGAACGTCCGACGCGAAGCCGTCGAGCGGCGGCGACAAGGCCGCGAAGAGCACCAGCACCACCAGCAGCGCGTCGTAGGGCCGCGTCGGCCTGGGTCGTCGCAGGGCTCGCCGCGCTGTGCCTGCTGCTGCCCGCCGCCTCGGCGCACGCCGCCGACGCCCGCTACGTCGGCCAGGTGGCCGACACGCTGCGGACGCCGACCCACCGGCTGCTCGCCGGTCCCGACGGTCGCGCGATCGCCGACCTCGTCTTCGTCGACCGCGCACAGGCGCGGACGCCCTACCGCACGTGCGTCAAGCGCGGCGGCAGACAGCCGGTCCGCACCTGCTTCAACACGACCACCGGCGACGCCGGCACGCCGACGATCACGCCGCTGAGATTCCAGCGCGGCCCCTACAGGGTCGTCTGGTCGGTCGGCGGGACGGTCGTCGCGCGCTGGCAGTTCGCCGTCGTCTGAGTCCTCAGCCGTCCATGAAGGCGCGCACGGCCGCCTGCTTGTCGGCGTCGGAGACGACGAGCCCGGAACCGCCGTCGGGCAGCGTCTGGAAGCTGGACGGTCTCAGCACGCTGACGGGCGGCGTGCCGCCGATCGCGCTCGCACCGAAGAAGCCGAGCAGCGTCGGGCCGCCCATGTCGGTCTTCATCGCCTTCGGCGCCGCCCACGAGACCCACGGCAGCCGGAAGAACGTCGTCGGCGAGGTGACCTTGTCCTTGATCCCGCTGAGGATGTCCTGCTGCCGTCTCGCGCGCGTGAGGTCGTCCTCGGCCGGGTTGCAGCTGTTCTTGCGCGTGCGGGCGAGCGCCAGTGCGTCCTCCCCGTCGAGCTTGTTCTCGCCGGCTCTGAGCCGCAGCGACCAGCCGCCGTTCGCCTTGCCGCCGCTGATGTCGGAGCAGACGCGGCCGGTCTTGACGGTGATCCCGCCGAGCGCGTCGATCAGCTTCGGGAAGTTCTCGAAGTCGACCTCGATCAGATGGTTGATCGGCACGCCGAGGTACTGCTCGATCGTGTCGATCGACAGCGCCGCGCCGCCGAACGCGTAGGCGGCGTTGATCTTGTTCAGGCCGTGGCCGGGGATGTCGACGATCGTGTCGCGCGGGATCGACAGGCGGGCGGACTTCCCGCCGCCGACGCGCCACAGCATGATCGTGTCCGAACGGCTCGGACCGCTCGTGTTCGCGCCCGGCTCCTTCGTTCCGGACTCGCGCTGGTCGGAGCCGAGGATCAGCACGTTGTTGGCGGACGTGAGTGGGTAGCCGGCGTCGGTCAGCGCCGCCTTCGCCGAGTCGGAGACCTTGCCCTTCTGGATCTGCGCGCTGACGAGGAACAGCACGAGCGAGAGCGCCAGCCACGCGCCGACCGCCAGCACGATCCACTTGACGACACGGCCCGGCGTGATCCCGCGCCGACCGCCGCCGCCGCGCCGTCGGCGCGGCAGTCCCCGTCGGCGGCCCGGTCCGTCCGGTCCGCCGCCGCGCCCGTCCCCGCGCCCGCCGCTCGCGGCGAGGCCGTCGAGCCCGGCGTCCTCGCCCCGCAGCCGCTCGCGCAGGCTGCGCGGCTTGGAGCGGTAGCGGGAGTATTCGGGCGTGCCCGCGGGTCCGGCGGGCTCGTTCGCGGAGCGGCTCGCCGAGCGGTCGCCGCCCGCGCGGTAGACGCGGTAGGACGGCTGATCGCCGCGTTCGTCGGGGTCGTCGCGGTGCTCTGGCATGGGGCGGTCTAATATGCCGACGATGTCGGCCGAGTGCGTTATCGGCGTCGACCTCGGCGGCACGAAGCTGCTTGCCGGAGTGCTCGACGACGGACTGAACGTCCATAACCGTATCTACCGCCCCGTTCATGGCCTCGATCAGCGCGAGCTGGTCGACGCGATCGTGGCCGGGGTGGAGGAGGCGAGAGCCGCCGCGCCGGGCGAGGTGGTGGCGGTCGGCTTCGGCATCCCGTGCCTGATCGACCAGCGCAACGGCATGGCGCTGATGGCCGTCAACCTGCCGATCAAGGACATGGCGTTCCGCGACGTGATGGCCGAGCGGCTCGGGCTGCCGGTCCAGGTCGACAACGACGGGAACCTCGCCGCGCTGGCCGAGCATCGCGCCGGCGCCGCGCAGGGCGCGACCGACTCGGTCCTGTTGACGATCGGGACCGGCATCGGCGGCGGGCTGGTCCTCGGCGGACGGCCGTATCGCGGCGCGATCGGCGCCGGAGCCGAGCTGGGCCACATGGTGATACAGGCCGACGGGCCGCCCTGCCAGGGCAACTGCCCCAACCACGGCTGCCTGGAGACGCTCGCCTCCGGCACCGCGCTCGCGCGCGAGGGCACGCGGATCGCGGGCGAGCGGCCCGCTTCGGCGCTCGGCCGCGCGATGGCGGAGGGCCGCGGGATCACCGGCGCGCTGATCACGGAGCTGGCGCACGACGGCGACGAGGCGGCGATCGACACGCTCGCGCTGATCGGCACCAATCTCGGCGTCGGGATCGCCAACTACGCCAACATCTTCAACCCCGACGTCGTCGTGATCGGCGGCGGGGTGATCGCCGCCGGCGAATTGCTGCTGGAGCCGGCGCGCAGAGAGATGGCGCGCCGCGCGCTGCCGCCGACGCGCGACCACCTCAGCATCGTGGCGGCGAGATTCGGCACCGAGGCGGGGATGGTCGGCGCCGGTGCGCTCGCGCTCGACGCGGTCCGCCAGGGCGTGACCTGAGCGATGGCCGGGCGCCTGATCGTCTGCCCGACGCCGATCGGCAACCTCGAAGACGTCACGCTGCGCGTCCTCTCGGCGCTGCGCGAAGCCGACCTGATCGCCTGTGAGGACACGCGCCGCACGCGCGTGCTGCTCGACCGCTACGGCGTCGGCGGGGAGCTGCTCTCCTACCACGAGCACAACGAGCGCGAGCGCGCCAGCGAGCTGGTCAGACGGATGCAGGCGGGCGCCAACGTCGCGCTCGTCTCCGACGCCGGCATGCCGCTCGTCTCCGACCCGGGCTTCCTGCTCGTGCAGGCGTGCGTCGCGGCGGGGCTCGCGGTCGAGGTGCTGCCGGGCCCCAGCGCCGCGCTCGCCGCGCTCGTCGCCTCCGCGCTGCCGGCCGAGCGCTGGCGCTTCGTCGGCTTCCTGCCGCGCAAGAGAGGCGAGCTGCGCGACGCGTTCGAGACGCCCGAGACGCTGGTCGCGTTCGAGTCGCCGAACCGGCTGGCGGCGACGCTCGGCGTGCTCGCCGAGCTGGACCCCGAGCGCCCGGCGGCGGTCTGCCGCGAGCTGACGAAGCTGCACGAGGAGGTCGTGCGCGGCAGCGCGAGCGAGCTCGCGGCGCGCTATGCGGCCGACGCGCCGCGCGGCGAGGTCGTGCTGGTCGTCGGCGCGGCGACGCCGGTGGCGCCCGAGCTGGGTCCGGCGCTGACCGCGCTGCGCAGACTCGTGGCGGCCGGCGCGAAGACACGACCCGCCGCCGGCGTGGTCGCGGAGCTGACCGGCGTGCCGGCGAACAGCCTTTACCGCGCGCTTACAGAATCCGAGTAGTCACTTCCGCCACGAACGCGCTATTGTCCGATCGTCGGACGATCTAGCGTCTGACGGGCCGGGCGCGCGGCCCGTGAATCAGCGCCCCTACCGTTTCTTGGAGAATGCTCGCAACCGCTGGACAACGCACGCGGCGCACCTGGCTGCGCGAACTGTGGGACTCGACGATCGGCAAGAAGGTGATCGTCGCCGTGTCCGGCGCCGTGCTGATCGGCTACGTGATCCTGCACATGGTCGGCAACCTCAACTCGCTCTACGGAGCGGGTGACGGCGAGCCGCGGGTCGACGGCTACTCGGACTGGCTGCGCAGCTTCGGCGAGCCGATACTGCCCTACGCGACGATCGTGTGGGCGATCCGCGTCCTGCTGCTCGTCGCGATCGTCGTCCACATCATCGGCGTCGTGCAGCTGCGGGCGCGCAGCCGCGTGGCGCGTGGCGGCTATCCGGCCCGCCGGATCGGGCGGACGTTCTCCTCCGCGACGATGATGGTCAGCGGCTCGCTGCTGCTGTTCTTCATCGTCTTCCACATCCTGCAGTTCACGACGCTGACGATCGACATCACGCCGCTCCATCACGGTGAGGTCTACGGCAACCTCTACGCGGCGTTCCAGAAGTGGTACTTCGTGCTGCTCTACGTCGCCGCCGTCTGCGCGCTCGGCTTCCACCTGCGCCACGCGGTCTGGAGCGCGGCGCAGACGCTCGGGCTCGACCGCCCGGAGCGCAACCGCGTGCTGCGCCGCACCGCCAGCGGCCTCGCCGTCGTGATCGTGCTCGGCTTCATCTCGGTCCCGCTCGCGTTCTGGACCGGCATCCTCGACGCGCCCCCGGACGAGGGCGCGCATGCCTCTGCTACACCGATGGTGGTGACCAGATGAGCAGCATCGTGCTCGACGCCAAGATCCCCGACGGACCGATCGAGGAGAAGTGGCGCTCGTGGCTCGACGCGCACGCGCTCGTCGGCCCGCGCAACCGCGGCGCCCACACCGTGATCGTCATCGGCACCGGGCTCGCCGGCGCCAGCGCCGCCGCGTCGCTCGCCGCGCAGGGCTACCGCGTGAAGACGTTCTGCTTCCAGGACTCCGCCCGCCGCGCGCACTCGATCGCCGCGCAGGGCGGCATCAACGCCGCGAAGGACTTCGCCAACGAGGGCGACTCGATCCGCCGCCTGTTCGTCGACACGATGAAGGGCGGCGACTTCCGCGCCCGTGAGGCGAACGTCTGGCGGCTCGCCGAGCTGTCGGCCAACATCGTCGACCAGGCGGTCGCGCAGGGCGTGCCGTTCAACCGCGAGTACGGCGGCGCGCTCGCCACCCGCTCGTTCGGCGGAGTGCTCGTGCAGCGCACCTTCTACTCGCGCGGGCAGACCGGCCAGCAGCTGCTGCTCGGCGCCTACAGCGCGCTCCAGCACCAGGTCGCGGCGGGCAACGCCGTCATCTACAACCGCCACGAGATGCTCGACGTCGTGCTCGTCGAGGGCGAGGCGCGCGGGATCATCGCGCGCAACCTCGTCACGGGCGAGCTGGAGCGCCACGCCGCCGACGCGGTCGTGCTCGCCTCCGGCGGCTACACGAACGTCTACTACCTGTCGACGAACGCGATGGGCTCGAACGTGACGGCCGCCTGGCGCGCGCACAAGCGCGGCGCGCTGATGGCCAACCCCTGCTTCACGCAGATCCACCCGACCTGCATCCCGCAGAGCGGCGAGTACCAGAGCAAGCTCACGCTGATGAGCGAGTCGCTGCGCAACGACGGGCGCGTCTGGGTCCCGCGCAAGCCGAGAGACTCGCGCAGAGCGAGCGACATCCCCGACGCCGAGCGCTACTACTTCCTCGAGGAGCGCTACCCGGCGTTCGGCAACCTCGTCCCCCGCGACGTCGCCTCGCGCGCGGCGAAGATCGTCTGCGACGAGGGGCTCGGCGTCGGCGGCACGGGCCGCGGCGTCTACCTCGACTTCCGCGACGCGATCGCCGAGCGCGGCAGAGCGGCGATCGCGGGCAAGTACGGCAACCTCTTCGACATGTACCAGCGGATCACCGCTGAGAACCCGTACGAGATGCCGATGATGATCTACCCGGCGCCGCACTACGCGATGGGCGGCCTGTGGGTCGACTACGAGCTGCAGACGACGGTGCCCGGCCTGTTCGCGATCGGCGAGGCGAACTTCTCCGACCACGGCGCCAACCGCCTCGGCGCCAGCGCGATGATGCAGTGCCTCGCAGACGGCTACTTCATCGCCCCGCACACGGTCACCAACCACCTTGCGAAGCGCCACCTGAGGGTCGATGACAGACACGAGGCGTTCGACCAGGCGATCGACGAGGTGAGAGGGCGCATCAACCGCCTGATCAACATCGGCGGCACGACCGCGCCGCAGGTCTTCCACCGCCGGCTCGGCGACGTGATGCTCGACAAGTGCGGCATGTCGCGCGACGCCGAGGGCCTCGCGGACGCGATCACCCGCATCCACCAGATACGCGACGACTTCTGGAGCGACGTGCGGGTGGACGGCAGGAGCGACGAGCTGAACCAGAGCCTCGAGCTGGCGGCGCGCGTCGCCGACTTCATCGAGCTGGCCGAGGTGATGTGCCTCGACGCGCTGCGCCGCGAGGAGTCGGCCGGCGGCCACTTCCGCGAGGAGCACCAGACCGAGGACGGCGAGGCGCTGCGCGACGACGAGCGGCTCGCGACCGTCACCGCCTGGGAGTACACCGGCGAGGGCGGGATGCCGGTCGCCCACGAGGAGCAGCTCTCCTTCGACAACGTCAAGCTCGCGACCCGGAGCTACAAGTGAACTTCACGCTCGAGGTCTGGCGCCAGGACTACCCCGGCGCCGAGGGCCGCTTCGAGAAGATCAGAGCCGAGAACATCGACGCCGAGGCGTCGTTCCTGGAGATGCTCGACCAGGTCAACGAGCGCCTCATCGGCGAGGGTCGCCGCGCGCTGGCGTTCGACAGCGACTGCCGCGAGGGCATCTGCGGCGCCTGCTCGCTGACGATCGACGGTCTCCCGCACGGTCCGCAGCAGGTCACCACCTGCCAGACGTACATGCGCGACTTCGAGGACGGCCAGACGATCCGCGTCGAGCCGTTCCGCAGCAACTCGTTCCCGGTCCTCAGAGACCTCGTGACCGACCGGTCCGCGCTCGACCGCATCATCGAGTCCGGCGGCTACGTCTCGACGACGACCGGCCCGCAGCCGGACCCGAACTCGATGCCGATCAGCCCCGAGACGCAGCAGCACGCGATGGACGCGGCGATCTGCATCGGCTGCGGCGCCTGCGTCGCGGCCTGCCCCAACGGCGCGGCGATGCTGTTCACGGGCGCGAAGGTCACCCATCTCAACCTGCTGCCGCAGGGCCAGGCCGAGCGCGGCGAGCGCGCCCGCGCGATGGTGCGGCAGATGGACGAGGAGGGCTTCGGCGGCTGCACGAACTTCGGCGAGTGCTCGCTCGCCTGCCCGCAGGAGATCTCGATCGACGTGATCGGGATGCTCAACCGCGAGTACCGGCGGGCCGTGCGCGACGAGGCGAAGGCCCGCGCGCGGATGGTCGCGCAGTAGCGCCCGGCTGGGGCGCACGGCGGATCCGCCGCGGGCCGGTAGCCTTCTCGGCCGCGTGCCCTACTACGTCACCACACCGATCTACTACGTCAACGCGCAGCCCCACCTCGGGCATGCGTACACGACGATCGCCGCCGACGTGCTCGCGCGGCACATGCGCCAGCGCGGCGAGGACGTCTTCTTCCTCACCGGAACCGACGAGCACGGCGAGCCGGTCGCGCTCGCGGCCGACCGGCTCGGCCTGGCGCCGAAGGAGCTGGCGGACAGGAACGCCGCCCGCTTCGAGGAGATGATGCCGCGGCTCAACGTCTCCAACGACTTCTTCATCCGCACCTCCGACCCGCGGCACGTGAAGAAGGTCCAGGAGGTGATGCAGCGGATCCACGACAACGGCCACACCTACCTCGGCACCTACGAGGGCTGGTTCTGTCCCCGCTGCGCGGACTTCAAGGGCGAGAACGAGATCGCGGAGGGCAACACCTGCCCGATCCACCACATCCCGCTCGACCGCGAGAAGGAGGAGAACTGGTTCTTCCGCCTCTCCACCTTCCAGGAGCCGCTGGAGCGCCTGTACGCCGAGCAGCCCGACTGGGCCGCGCCGCCGACGCGCCGCAACGAGGCGCTCGCGTTCATCAGATCGGGGCTGCGCGACGTCTCGCTCTCGCGCGGCAAGTTCACCTGGGGCGTGCCGGTCACGTGGGACCCATCGCATGTCTTCTACGTCTGGTTCGACGCGCTGCTCAACTACTACACCGCGCTCTCGTTCGCACGTGAGGGCGAGGACCTGACCGAGCGCTTCTGGCCGGCGGACCTGCACGTGATCGGCAAGGACATCCTCAAGTTCCACGCGGTCTACTGGCCGGCGATGCTGATGGCGGCCGACCTGCCGCTGCCCAGGCGCGAGATGATCCACGGCTACCTGCTGATGGACGGCGAGAAGATGTCGAAGTCGCTCGGCAACGTGCTCGACCCGTTCGAGGTGATCGACAGGTTCGGCACCGACGCGCTGCGTTACTACTGCCTGCGCGAGGTCTCCTTCGGGCAGGACGGGTCCGTCTCGACGGCGGGCTTCGAGTCGCGCTACGAATCCGAGCTGGCGAACGAGTACGGCAACCTCGCGAGCCGCACGCTGGCGATGGTCGCGCGCTACCGCGACGGCGTCGTGCCCGCGGTCGCGACCGACGCCGCGCTCGCGGCCGACTTCGCCGGCGTCTGCGACGACGTCGCCGCACTGCTCGACAAGGCCGAGCCGAGCCAGGCGCTCGAGGCGATCTGGCAGCGAGTGCGGCGACTCAATAGGTATGTCGAGGAGCGCGCCCCGTGGAAGCTCGCGAGAGATCCCGCGGCGGCCGGTCAGCTCGACGAGACGCTCGCGACGCTCGCCGAGGGTCTGCGCGTCGTGACGGTGCTGCTGCACCCGTACATCCCCGAGAGCGCTGACAAGGCGCTCGCCGCGCTGAACCGGCCCGAGCTGGACTTCGACGGTGCGCGCTTCGCGAGCGAGGGCTGGGGGGGAACGGTCGAGAAGATCGAGCCGCTCTTCCCGAAGGCGCTCGCGTGATCGACAGCCACACCCACCTCACCTCCTGCCGGGACGCGTCCGAGGCAGAGCTGGTCGCGCAGGCCGAGCAGGCCGGCGTGCGGCGGATGCTGACGATCGGGACCGACTCCGAGTCGTGCCGCGCGGCGCTGCAGCTCGCCGAGGACTTCCCGCAGGTCTACGTCGGGATCGGCCGCCACCCCAACGCGGCGACCGGCTTCGACGACGCCGACCTGGCCGAGCTGCGCGCGCTCGCGGCGCACCCGCGCTGTCGCGCGATCGGCGAGACCGGTCTCGACTTCTACCGTGACAACGCGCCGCGCGAGGACCAGGAGCGCGCGTTCGCCGCCCACATCCAGCTCGCGCGCGAGACCGGCAAGCCGCTCGTGATCCACACGCGCGCCGCCGACGAGGACACGCTCTCGATGCTCGGCGGCCAGGCCGAGGGCGTCAGAGTGATCCTGCACTGCTTCTCGATGCCCGATCGGATCGACACCTGCCTGGAGCGCGGCTACTGGATCTCGTTCGCGGGGAACGTCACCTACCCGCCGAACGCAGCGCTGCGCGCCGCCGCGGCGCGCGTGCCCGGTGAGCGCCTGCTGGTCGAGACCGACGCGCCGTACCTCAGCCCCCAGCCGGTGCGCAAGCAGCGCAACGTGCCCGCGAACGTCGTGCTGACGGCCGAGCTGCTCGCGGCCGAGCGGGGCGTCTCCTACACGGAGCTGGAGACCCAGGTCGAGCGCAACGCGGCCGCCCTCTTCGGCTGGTGAGCGAACCCGTCCAGCCGAGCCTGCGCCGCATGCGCGCGTTCGGGATCCGCCCCAACCGCGAGCTGGGGCAGAACTTCCTGATCGACTCGAACATCCTCGACGTGATCGCGCGCGCGGCGGAGCTGGCGCCGGAGGACGTCGTGCTGGAGATCGGCGGCGGCCTGGGCGTGCTCTCAGAGCACCTCGCTGAGCGCGCCGCGCACGTGCACGTCGTCGAGATCGACCGCGGCCTCGAGGACGCGCTGCACGACGCGCTCGACCCGCACGCCGCGACGACGACGCTGCACATGGGCGACGCGATGCAGCTCGACCTCGCAGCGCTGCACCCGCAGCCGACGAAGGTCGTCGCGAACCTGCCGTACGGGATCGCGGCCGGCGCGATCCTGCGGACGGTCGAGCAGCTGCCGCACGCGACTGGCTGGGTCGCGATGGTGCAGAAGGAGGTTGGCGAGCGCTTCGCGGCGAGACCGGCGACGGACGCGTACGGCATCCCGTCCGTGATCGCCCAGCTCGCCTGCGACGTGCGCGTGCTGCGGCCGGTCTCGCGGCGCGTCTTCTTCCCGGTCCCGAACGTCGACTCGGTGCTCGTCGGCCTGGAGCGGACGGGTCCGGCCGCGCCGAGAGCGCTGCGCTCGTTCGTCCAGGGCGCGTTCGCGCATCGCCGCAAGACGCTCGCGAAGTCGGCCGGGATCGCCGGCGTCGCGGCGCCCGACGCGACGCGCGCGGCGCTGGAGGCGCTCGGCCACCCGGCCGACGTGCGCGCGGAGCGGCTCTCGCCGGCGCAGCTGCGCGAGCTGTGGGAGCGGCTGCAGGCGTGAGCGGGGGGACGACGCTGCGCGCGCTCGCGCCCGGCAAGACGAACCTCTGCCTGTTCATCGGGCCGACGCGCGGCGACGGGCTGCACGAGCTGGTCTCGCTGATCGAGCCGCTGTCGCTCGCCGACGAGCTGACGCTGGCGCCGCTGCCGGCGTCAGCGCGTGGCGGTGGTGACGCCCCCGCCGCGGACGAGGTTCTCTGTCCGGGCGTCGACGGCCCCAACCTCGCTGCGACCGCCCTCTCCCGCTATCGCGACGCGAGCGGCTGGGACGGCCCACCGCGGCGGCTGACGATCGTCAAGCGCGTCCCGGTCGCGGCCGGCATGGGCGGCGGGTCGGGCGACGCGGCGGCCGCGCTGCGCCTCGCCGCGCACGCCGCCGGCCGCCCCGGCGACCCGCTGATCGCGCAGCTCGCGCCGGGCCTCGGCGCCGACGTGCCAAGCCAGGTCGAGCCGGCTGCGGTGCTCGTCGGAGGCGCCGGCGAGCACGTCGAGCGGGTGACGCCGCCGGCTGCGCACGGCGTGCTCGTGCTGCCGTCGGTGGAGCGCCTGTCGACGCCGGACGTCTTCCGCGAGGCGGACCGGCTCGGCGGCGGCCGCGACGCCGCGGACCTGCTGGAGCTGCGCGAGCGGGTGCGCGAGGGCCTGTTGCCGGAGCTGATCGTCAACGACCTCGAAGCGGCGGCGCGCTCGCTCTGCCCCGCGATCGAACCGGCGCTGGCGGCCGCGCGCGCGGCGGGCGCCGACCAGGCGATCGTCAGCGGCTCCGGCCCGACCGTCGTCGGGCTGTACTGGGGAGAGGACGGCGAGCGCCGCGCCGCAGCGGCCGCCGAGCAGCTGCGGGAGCGCTTCCCGGGCGCGACCGCGGCGCGTCCGGTCGCGCCCGACTTCGCGAGCGTCGTCGTCGTGCGCGACAATGAGGTCTCGTCATGAGCAACGATGCGATAACCCAGCTCGTCGCGGCGTGCGCCGGGGTCTTCGGCCTCGCCGCGTTCGTCGCCCTGGTCACCGTGCCGGTCGTCTCCTCCTACGAACGGGTATGGGAGCGGCTGGTCGCGGGGCTGTTGTCGCTGTGGGTGCTGGCCGCGCTGGTCGGCGTCGGCGTGATCGCAGGTGCGGCCGTCATCTACTACTGGCCGAAGCTGTTCTGAGCAGGACCCGGGTTCTCGGCGCGTCGTCCCTCGTACAATCGGAGCTTCCATGACGTCCAAGGCCCGCGGCGAGACGTCCGCTCCCGACCTCCACGCGCTCGAAGCGATCACCGAGGCGATCGCGGCCGGCGCCGGCCTGCCGGAGATCATCCGGGCGGCGGCGCGAGCGCTCGACGCGAGCCTCGTCCTGATCGACCGCACGAGCGTCGTGCTCGCGGTCGCGGCGCGCTCGCCCGCGGAGGAGCGCGCGCTGCTGCGCGACGCGGAGGGCGTCGAGCGGATCGAGCTGCGCGTCGCCGACACCGTCGTCGGCCAGCTGCGGCTGCGGGGGCGGGACGCGATGCCGGACCCGTCGATGCTGCGGCTCGTGACGACGCTGATCGCGTCGGAGGTCGAGCGGGTGCGCGGTCCCGAGCGCGCCTCCGAGGAAGCCGCCGCCGCCTTCGTGCACGCGGTCCTGGCGCGTGAGGTGAGCGATCGCGACGACCTCGTCGCGCGCGGCAAGGAGCTTGGCATCTCGCTGGAGCGGGGCGGCAGCGTCGTCGTCGTCCGCGCTCACCCGCGCTCGGCGACCGACGACGACTGGCGCTCGCGCCTGCTCGCGCTGGCCGAGCGCGGCGCGCGCTCGATCGCGCCCGGGGCGATCGCGGCGAGCGCGCGCGACGGCGACGGCGACGAGGTCGTCGTGCTCGTCGCCGACGCCGACGGCGACGCGGGCCGGCGCGTCGGCGCGACGGTCCTACGCGAGCTGGAGGCGAACCTCAGCGGCTTCGCGTTCGCGGTCGGCCGCAGCCGCGTCGCGCGCGACCCGACCGACCTCCACCGCGCCGGCAACGAGGCGCTGCTCGCGGCGAACGTCGTCGAGGGCGCGCCGGACGAGTCGCTGCTCGCCTACGACGACACCGGCACCTACCAGCTGCTGCTGCCGCACATGAGCGATCCCGCCGAGCTGCGCCGCTTCTACGACGAGACGGTCAGCAAGATCGTCTCCTACGACGAGCAGTACGAGACGTCCGATCTCGTCGGCACGCTGGAGACGTTCCTCGAATGCGACGGCAACGTCAACGCGACGGCCGCTCGGCTGATCACCCACCGTCACACCGTCCGCTACCGCTTCGAGCGCGTCCGCGAGATCACCGGCCTCGACGTCGCCTCGACCGACGGCCGCGAGAAGCTCTCGTTCGGGCTCAAGGCGATGCGCGTGCTCGGGATCGCGGCGCCGCGCGGGCCGGCGACCGAGCGCGGAGCGGAGGCCGGGCGGGTGCGTCGCGAGCAGCCCGATCGATCCGGCCGATGACGTGTGCGCGCCGTCCTGCGGAAGGTCCGCTGAGCGGTCGCAGTCAGGCGCGCGCGCTTGCCGCAGCGCCGTTTTTGTGCCCGGCTCGCAGCCGTCCCACATGTGCCTAGGATTAGCTCGTGGCAAGGGCCAACGGCGGGGACCAGGCGCCCGACAGGACGAGCGGCGCCGAGTTCTCCGTTTCACATCTGATCGACCGGCGGGGGCGCTGTCGGCTGGCATATGAGCCGGTCGCCGACCTCGCGCGCGGCGTCATCTGCGGCTACGAGGCGCTCGCGCGCTTCCCCGAGGCAGTCAGCCACGAGCGGTGGCAGGAGGCGGCGGCGCAGCGCGGCCTGGAGCCCGACCTCGACGCGTTCGTCGTCAGCTCGGTGCTGGCGGCGATGGAGAGCCTGCCCGACGACTGCTTCCTGTCATTCAACATCAGCTCGGAGGCGCTGCTGCGCGCGCCCGTGATGGCGGTGCTGCGACGTGCCGACCGGCTCGACCGGCTCGTCGTCGAGCTGAGCTCCTCCGTCGCCTCGCACGACGAGCAGGCGCTCGTCGAGGCGGTCGCGATGCTGCGCGCGGCGGGCGCAGCGATCGCGGTCGACGACGTCGGCGGCGGCTACGCGACGTTGAGGCACATCACTGTCGTGCGGCCGGAGTTCGTCAAGCTCGACGCGGCGCTCGTCCAGGGCCTGCAGCGCGACGACGCCAAGCACGCGATGGTCGAGGCGATAGGGAATCTCGCCAGCCAGCTCGACGCCTGGATCGTCGCGCAGGGGGTCGGCGAGGTCGCCGAGCTCGACGCGCTGATCCAGCTGCGCGTGCCGCTCGCGCAGGGCCCGCTGATCGGCGTGCGGACCAAGACGCTGACGCGCGTCGGCTTCCCGCTCGCCGCCTACGTGCGCGAGCGCGGCGCGGCGGCGACGAGGCCGAGCGCGCTGATCGCGCTGCTGGAGCGACCGCTGCCGATCGAGCGAGACGCCGTCCGCGAGACGTTCGCGCGGGCGTTCGCGGACGACCCGGCGCTGCACCACCTGCCGATCGTCGACGCGCGCCGCTGCCCGGTCGGGATGCTCGAACGGGCGGCGTTCGAGCGCGGCGAGCCGCCGGCCGGCGACGTGCTCCTCGTCGCGCCGTCGAGCAGCATCCCCGAAGTCGCGCGGCGGGCCGTCCTGCGCCCCCTCGCGACCCGCTTTCACCCCGTCATCTGCTGCGACGTCGGCGGTCGCTACGTCGGCATCGTGCGGATCGAGCGGCTCGTCGCGGCGCTCGCCGCCGCGCGCGACCCGCGGCCGCTCGCGACCCGCTGAGGCGGGACGCGAGCGACCGCGCGCTAGCTGACGTCGCGGATCTGCCCGCGCACCTCTTCGATCACGTCGTCCGGCACGTGCTCCATCCCGTGCGCGTCATGGGCGTGGCGGGCGACCTGGGCGAGGATCGCATCCTCGTTCTCGCCCTCGAACCGGGCACTGCAGCCCGGAACGACGGCACCACAGAAGAACTCCTTCATCGACGCCTCCTCTCGCATCGGCGGGTTCGGCCGATCCTACGGGCGCCGCGCCAGGTCTTGCGCGGGTTCCCCGCGGTGCATGCCGGCGCGGGTTACTGGGGGGCCGGGACTCGAACCCGGATAGCCGGCTCCAAAGGCCGGAGTCTTGCCATTAGACGACCCCCCAAGGCGGTCCCGCCGATTCTATGCGCCCGGCGCGCGAGTGCCGCCGCGGCGCCCGTCGGGAGGGCCGGCCTGCGCTCCGCCGCCGCGCACGGCTACGATGCGAGACTGTGACCGCGCCGGTCGTCGTCATCCTCGCTGCGGGGCAGGGAACGCGCATGCGCTCCGCCACGCCGAAGCTGCTCCATCCGCTCTGCGGTCGTCCGCTGCTCGCGTGGACGGTCGACGCGGCGCGTGGCGCCGGCGCCGCCAAGGTCGTCGTCGTCGGCGGACCCGATCGCGCGCTCGCGCCGGGTCTGCCCGAGGACGTCGTGCTGGCGGTCCAGCAGGAGGCGCGCGGCACCGCCGACGCCGTGCTCGCGGCCGCGGGCCAGATCGACCGCGACGCGCCGGTGATCGTCCTCAACGGCGACGTGCCGCTGATGACGGGCGAGTCGCTCCACCAGTTCGCCGCGGCGCACGCGGCCAACGGCGCCGCCGCGACGATGCTGACGATGGTGCTGCCGGACCCGAGCGGGTACGGCCGCGTCGTGCGCGCCGCCGACGGCGCCGTCGAGCGCGTCGTCGAGACGAAGAAGCCCGGCGACGCGACGCCGGCGGAGCTGGAGATCAAGGAGGTCAACTCCGGCGTCTACGCGTTCGCCGGCGGCGACCTGCTCGACGCGCTCGGCGAGGTCGGGTCCGACAACGCGCAGGGCGAGCTGTACCTGCCCGACGTGCTGCCGATCCTGCGCGCCAAGGGCCGCTCCGTGCGCGCCCATCTCGTCGACGACGCGGGGCTCACGCTCGGCGTCAACGACCGCGGCGACCTCGCGAAGGTCCACGCGGAGGCGCAGCGGCGGATCCAGGCGCGCCATATGGCGGCCGGGGTCACGATCGTCGACCCCGGCTCGACCGTGATCGACGTCGGCGTCGAGATCGGCCCCGACACCGTGATCGCTCCGTTCTGCTCGCTGCACGGCAGCACGCGGATCGGCTCCGGCTCGACGATCGGCCCGCAGACGACGCTGATCGACGCGACGCTCGGGGACGGCGTCGCGGTGCCCCACTCCTACCTGACCTCGTGCACGCTGGAGGACGGCGCGAGCGTCGGGCCGTTCGCCTACCTGCGCCCCGGCGCGGTGCTGCGCGAGGGCGCGAAGGTCGGGACGTTCGTCGAGGTCAAGAACTCGGACATCGGCGCCGGCACGAAGGTTCCGCACCTCTCCTACATCGGCGACGCCGACATCGGCGAGGGCTCGAACATCGGCGCTGCGACGATCACGGCGAACTACGACGGTCGCAGAAAGCACCGCACGACGATCGGCGCGCGCGTCAAGAGCGGCGTCGACGTCTCGTTCGTCGCGCCGGTGAGCGTCGGTGATGACGCCTGGACGGCGGCCGGGTCGGTCATCACGGAGGACGTGCCGGAGGGTGCGCTCGGGGTCGCCCGGGCGCGGCAGCGGAACATCGAGGGGTACAGCGAGCGCAAGAAGGAGAACGAGGACCAGTGGCCTCCCCAGCAGTGACCGCAGCGCTGTCATCGGCAGGGCGTAGACTCGTGCACGAGATGAGCTCGGCCGTGCCGCAGGAGCATCCCAACAGCCACCTCGAGATCGGCTACGGCAAGCAGCTCATGCTGTTCAGCGGTCGCGCCCACCAGCAGCTCGGAGCCGACATCGCCGGCAAGCTCGGCGTCGAACTCGGCGGGGTCGACCTCAGAACCTTCACCAACGGCGAGGTCTACTGCCGCTACGAGGAGTCGATCCGCGGCGCGGACGTCTTCATCGTGCAGCCGATCTGCGGCAACCCGCGCACGGGGCTGACCCCGAACGACGCGCTGATGGAGCTGCTGGAGATGGTCGACGCCGCCGTCGGCGGCTCCGCGCACCGCGTCGTCGCCGTCTGCCCCTGGTACGGCTACTCGCGCCAGGACAAGAAGTCCGCGCCGCGCGAGCCGATCAGCGCCCGTCTCGTCGCGCGCATGCTGGAGACCGCGGGGATCGACCGGATCCTCACGATGGACCTCCACTCCGGCCAGATCCAGGGCTTCTTCCAGAAGCCGTGCGACCACATGACGGCGATGTGGATGCTGACCAGATACTTCGCCGACCAGAGCCTCGAAGACCTCGTCGTCGTTTCTCCTGACGCCGGCCGCGTGAAGCTGAACAAGAAGTTCGCGGCGACGATCGGCGCCGAGCTGGCGATCCTCAACAAGGAGCGCCCTGCCCAGCAGGTCGCCGAGATCGGCTACGTGATCGGCGACGTGAAGGGCAAGACGGCGGTCATCGTCGACGACATCATCGACACCGCGGGCACGCTGAAGGCAGCCGCACAGACGGTCCGCGACGCCGGCGCCACGCGCGTGCTCGCCGCGGCGACGCACGGCGTCTTCTCCGGCAACGCGTGGGAGAACCTCGCCGCCGCGGCGTTCGACGAGATCGTCGTGACGGACACGATCCCGCTGCCCGACGGCGCGCCGGACAACATCACCGTGCTCCCGTGCGCGGAGCTGCTGACGAACTCGATACGGCAGATCTTCACCGACGGCTCGGTGAGCGAGGTCTTCCGCGGCGAGAACCAGCTGTTCTGAGCCAGTCCGCCTCGCACCTCATGCAGCTGCTCGGCCTCTCCGAGGACGAGCTCTGCACGCTGCTGGCGGTCGATCCGCTGTCGCTGCTCTCCGGCCAGCTCGACCACCGTCCCGAGCTGCCGATCCTGCTCGACCTGCTCGCCGACGCCGAGGAGCGCGCGGGAGCGCCCGTGCTGCGCCGCTGGGTGCGGGCGAACGGCCCGGCGGGGCGGCCGCTCGACGCGCTCCTGCGGCGCGACTTCGGCGCCTTCGAGGACGCGCTCGGCGAGCTGGCCCAGCGCGGCTTCGTGCTGCGCAGCCCCGGCAGCGGCTGAACGCCGCGCGGCTGGGCCCGACGGCGCTCAGGCCTTGTCGGGAGCCTTCTCGCCCGGCCAGACGCCGAACAGGTGCTCGAACCCTCTCGCGCCGGCGCGATCGACCGCGGCCTTCGTGACCGAGAACGTGACGCCCTGCAGCGCGGCGGCCGTCAGCACTCTCGTCCAGCTGGCCAGCTCGGTCTTCGCCTCCGGCGGCTCCTCGTCGTCGATCCTGCTCCAGATCACGGTGAAGAGCCGGCGCGCGAGCAGGCCGGCGACGATGCCCGCCACTATGCCGAACGGCTTGTAAGCGATCTTCATAGCGGGAGCGTACCCGTCGACCGGGCGATTATCCTGTGGGGAAGAACTTCTCCACGGACGGTGGCGTCATGAGCGACGAACGGCCACGGCACGACGACGACGGCGCGGCGGACGAGCTGCTCCGCAGGGCCCTGCTCGATGCGTCAGACGCGGCCGCCGTCTCGCTCGCTATCGGCGATCTGCCCGTCAGCGAGGTCGTCACCGTCGTCTTCCACGGCCGCCGCGACCTCGGCACGATCCAGACGTACGTCGCGCGCGGACGCCACGGCGCCGGCACGACGATCTCGGCGCGCGAGCTGCTGCGCGTCCCGTGCGACCTCGACCTCGGCGACGCCGGCGATCGCGAGGAGGCGCAGGAGCTGTACCTGGAGCAGGCGATGGCGCTGCGCGAGGCGCTCGTCGGCGCCGACACGGTGCTCGACGTCTGGCGCGGCCCGCTCGGCGAGCTGGCCGGGGGAGACGTCGCGATCGAGCGGTCGCTGGAGCTGCGCGTCCCGCTGCCGGCCCACCGGCTGCTGCCGGTCGCGCTCGTCGCGCCGGAGCGCCAGCTCGTCGTCGCGCCGGTGTGCGGTGCGCGCGCGTTGTCGCAGGGCCGTCCGCCGCTCGGGATCGCCTGCGCGCAGCAGGACCTGGCGCGGATCTACCCGCTGCCGGACGACCCGGAGCGCTGCATCGGCGAGTTCCTCGAACTGGCGGCGGTCCACGCGCGCGAGCTGGCGGAGCAGCTGGCGCACCAGGAGGCGTCGGTCGCCCGCTTCCTCGAGCTCAGCGGCGAGGACCCGACGCTGCACTGAGCCGGGCCGGACGGACCGACTGGCGCGCCGGAGCGCACATCGGCGATGATGCGCCGCCGATGCGCCGTCCCGGGAGGATCCTCGTCGTCGTGGTCGCAGTCGTCGCGTTCCTGCTCGTGAGCGCGGCGCTCGCACGCGTGCTCAGCGCCAACGGCGCCGAGCGCTCGGCGATCACGACTGCGATCGAAGCGCAGGCGCACGGCGACGCCGCCGCGCTGATCGCCGCGATCGACGGCTGTGCGCAGGACGCCTCCTGCCGCGCCACCGCGACGGCGAACGCCGCGCGGCTGCGGTCGGCGGGCGACGTCGAGATCGTGCGGCTCGACCTCTCGACCAGCTTCTCGCTGGGTGGGACGACCGGGACCGCGCGCGTCGTGTGGACGACGCCGTCGCGGCTGACGGTCGTGCAGTGCGCGCGCGTGCGCCGCGGCGGCGACGTGGTGGGCGGCATCGAGGTCGCCGTGGTCGCGCTCAGCAGACCGATCGGCCGCGAGTCGAGCTGTCCCGGCACCTGACCGCAGTGTCAGAAAGCTGACAGCAAGGCGGGGGCGCCGCAACTGTCGGAGCCCTTCCGTACTCTCCACCAGCGTCGATGTGTCGTCGTAAGAAGCCGCTGCTCGCCTCCCTCCTCGCGCTTGCGCTTGCCGCGTCCGGCGGCGCCGTGCTCGCGCCCGCCGCGTTCGCGGAAGAGGATCCGACGGCGCCGCCGAGCACCGGCGGCGGCGGAGCGCCGACCAACCCCGTCGTCCCGCCGTCGAGCGAGGTCACCGTCCCCGGCGGCAGACCGCTCTACCTCGAAGGCGCGGACGACCGCAAGCTGATCGACGGCCCCTGGCTGTTCCGCGGCGACGACACCGACGTCGGCGTCGCGCAGCGCTTCTTCTCCCAGACCGGCCTCGACGGCTGGGGCGGCGCGACGGTCCCGAGCGTCTGGAACGTCGGCGGCACCTCGCGCGCGTCCTACGAGGGAACGGTCGGCTGGTACCGCAAGGACTTCCGCCTTCCGGCCAGCAGAACCGCCGCGACGGACAGCTGGATCGTGCGCTTCGAGGCGGTCAACCTGCGCGCGCAGATCTGGCTCAACGGACGCAGAATCGGCGAGCACATCGGCGGTTACACCCCGTTCGAGCTGACGCTTCCGAACGTCAACCGCAGAGGCGTCAACCGTCTCGTGGTGCGCGTCGACAACCGCCGCGCGCTGCCACCGGGCGTCGTCAGCCAGCCGATCGGGCCGACCGGCTGGTGGAACTACGGCGGTCTCCAGCGCGAGGTCTACCTGCGCCGCGTCGACCGCATCGACATCGCCGACGTGCACGTCGCGGCGGCGCTCCCGAACCCGCGCGGCGCCGCCACCGTCACAGCTCGCGCGACGCTCAGAAACGTCACGCGCGCCAATCAGCTCGTGACGCTGACGGGCAGCTACGGCAGAGACGCGCTCGACTTCGGCGAGCAGGTCGTGCCGGCCGGCCGCTCGGTCACCGTCACGAAGCGGCTGCTGATCAGACGGCCGAGACTGTGGTCGCCGGCGAAGCCCAACCTCTACCGCGTCCGGCTCGCCGCGAGCGCGATGTCGGCGAGAGAGAGAAGAGCGGCGCCGGTCGCGGGCTACACGCTCGACACGGGCATCCGCTCGCTCGTCGTCGGCAGAGGCGGCCAGCTCATGCTCAACGGGCAGACGGTGCGCTTCCGCGGCGTCGCGATCCACGAGGACACGATCGCGCGCGGGTCGGCGATGAACAACGACGACCGCGCCAAGCTGATGAACCTCGCGCGCGACTCCGGCTCGACGCTCGTGCGCTCGCACTACCCCCTGCACCCGCAGTTCCAGCAGCTCGCCGACCGCGCGGGGATCCTGCTCTGGTCCGAGATCCCGTCGACCTACCAGCTGTCCGAGGCTGACCTCGGCCGCCCGGTCTTCAGAACGCTCGCGCTGCAGGAGCTGAGAGAGGACCTGCTGGCGAACCGCAACCACCCGTCGGTCGCGGTCTGGTCGGTCGGCAACGAGATGGCGAGCGCGCCCGGCGGCAACCAGGCGTGGTACCTGCGGACGGCGTCCGCGCTGGTCAAGGAGCTCGACCCGTCGGGCCTCGTCGGGCTGGCCTTCGCGGGCCATCCGGAGACCGAGTGCCAGGACGCCTACGCCCCGCTCGACGTGCTCGGCATGAACGACTACTTCGGCTGGTACACCGGCGAGGGCGGCAACATCGCCGACCGCGACAACCTCGACGCCTTCCTCGACCAGCTGCGCAAGTGCTATCCGACGAAGGCGATCGCGGTCACCGAGTACGGCGCCGAGGCGAACCGCTCCGGCCCGGCCGAGGAGAAGGGCACGTACGAGTTCCAGACCGAGTTCGTGCAGCACCACCTCGCCGTCTACGCCACGAAGCCATGGCTGAGCGGCAGCGTCTACTGGGCGCTGCAGGAGTTCCGCATCCGCAACGCGTGGGGCGGCGGCAACCCGTGGCCGACGCCGCCGATCCACCAGAAGGGTCTCGTCGGGCTCGACTACGCCAAGAAGCCGGCGTACGACGCGCTGCGCACGAGCTACCGCGCGTCCCGGCAGTACCTCCCGCGCACCGGCGGGAAGGCTCCGGCGAGACGCTAGAAGGCCGGCGGCGCTTCCGGCGCCGCTTTCCGGCGCCGCTAGGAGGTCTCGCGCTCGCGCTGCGGCGCGGGTGCCGGCGTGTGCGCCGGACGCCGATCGCGCAGCGGTGTCAGGTCGGCGAGCCGTCCCGGGCCGCGCAGGCGCACGCGCGCCGGCATCGCGTCGGGCAGCGGCAGCCCGCCCGAGGAGGGGTCGCGCGGCGGCTCGGGTGCGACGCGATCGCTGCCGCCTCCACCGTCGTCGTCCTGTGGCGGAATCCACAGCTTCGGCTGTTCCTCGCGCACCAGCGGGAGCAGCAGCAGCGCGGCGAATCCGATGCCGAACAGGTGCAGCGTCCCGAAGATGACGACCAGGAGCGTGTCTTCGCCCATCAGCGGAGGGTAGCGCCGAAGGGGGTCAGGCGGTGGAATTCGTCCCGATGCTCTACCCTTGATCGCCGCTCATGGCTGCTGAAGAGACCACACTCACCGTCGCCCCCCGCGAGATCGAGGGCTCCCGCGCAACCCGCCGCCTCCGTCGCAGCGGGCTCGTGCCGGGCATCGTCTACGGCGGGGACGCCGACCCGCTCCCGTTCCAGGTCGACGCCCGCGAGCTGCGGAACGCGTTGGCCCACGGCGGCGCCGTCATCCAGCTCACGCTCGATGGCGCACAGACGCCGGTCGTCCTCAAGGACCACCACCGGCACCCGGTCAACGGGAACATGCTCCACGTCGACCTGCTGCGCGTCGACCTGACGCAGAGAATTCACGCGACCGTCGTGGTCGAGGTGATCAACGCGGACGACGCCCCCGGCATCAAGGGCGGCGGCGTGCTCGAGCAGGTGACGCGCGAGATCAACATAGAGGCGCTGCCGAACGAGATCCCGGACACGATCGAGCTCGACGTGTCCAGCGTCGAGGTCGGCGACACCGTCTATCTCTCGGCGCTCACGCCACCGTCCGGCGTCGCACTGCTGGACGACCTCGAGGAGACCGTCCTCGTCAGCGTCCTCGCGCCGAAGCTCTCGGTCGAGTCCGAGGACGAGATCGAGACGGAGACCGCGGTCGTCGGCGAGAAGGCCGACGAGGCCGCTGCCTCCGAGGGCGACTCCGCCGAGTAGCGCGCGATGCGCCTGGGGCGTTCCGCCGCGGGCGCGTCGCCGGCCGATTGGCTGGTCGTCGGGCTGGGAAATCCCGGCTCGCAGTACGCGGCGACGCGGCATAACATCGGCTTCGAGGTCGCGAACGTGCTCGCCGCGCGCTGGCAGCTGCCGCGCGCGAAGAGAAAGTTCGGTGCGCTCGTGACCGACGGACGCACACCCGGTCCCACCCACCCGCGCCCGCGCGTCGCCGTCCTGCTGCCGCAGACGTACATGAACGAGTCGGGCCGCGCTGTCGGCCCGGCGCGCGGCGCCTACAGAGTCCCGCTGGAGCGAGTGCTCGTGCTGCACGACGAGATCGACCTCCCGTTCGGCGACATCCGCGCCCGCATCGGGGGCGGGCTCGCCGGTCACAACGGGCTCAAGTCGCTCAAGCGCGAGCTCGGCAGCCCCGACTTCGCGCGCGTCCGGATCGGCGTCGACCGGCCGCCGACGACAGATCCCGAGCGGGTCGCCGGGTACGTGCTCGGCCGCTTCAGCGAGCCGCGTGCCGACGTGGAGGACCTGATCGCGCGCGCGGCCGACATCGCCGAGCGGATCGTCCTCGGCGAGATCGAGCCGGAGGCGCGGCGCGCTTAAGAACCGATGAGGCCGACGCCCTAGACTAGATCGAGGCGCCCGGCCGCTCTGTTGCGGTCGCGTGCGCTGCCCTCTTCGATGCTCGCTCCGCTCCTCGCATACGCTGCTGACGACCCTGCCACGACGACGCTCGCGCGCGACGGCGGCCGGGCGTTCGTGTCGCAGTCGCTGCGTCCGTTCGTCGTCGCGGCGCTGGCGCAGCAGGATCCGGCGCGCCCGCTGCTCGTCGTAGCCGGCGACGACCGCCAGGCGCGCGACCTTGCCGCAGACATGCGCACCTGGCTGCAGCCGCGGCCGGTCCGCTTCTACCCCTCGCGCGGCGTCGCCTACGAGTCGCACCTCGCGCCGCCCGCGCATCTCGTCGGCCTGCGCGTCGCGGCGCTCGACGCGCTGATCGGCGAGCGCGGCGCGGCCGCCCCGGTCGTCGTCGTCTCCGCCGTCGCGTTGTCCGAGAAGGTCCCGAACCCGGCGCTGCGCCCGCACGGCTTCACGCTCAGAGTCGGCGAGCTGATGGACCTCGACGAGTCGGCCGAGGACCTCGTCGCGGCAGGCTACGAGCGCGTCGACCAGGTCGAGGACCGCGGCCAGTTCGCGATCCGCGGCGGGCTGCTCGACCTCTACCCGGCGACCGAGGACCGCGCCGTGCGCGTCGACCTGTTCGGGGACGAGATCGAGTCGCTGCGGTGGTTCTCGACGTTCACGCAGCGCTCGCTCGGCGACGCGGAGGAGGTCGAGGTGTCGCCCGCCGCCGAGCTGGCCCCCGAGCACCGCGAGCTGGCCGAGATCGCCGCGCTGGAGGACGCCGACAACCGGCCCGACATCGCGGAGCTGCTGCCCGTCGGCGACTTCCACGCGATGCTCGACCTCGTCCCCGACGCGGCTGTGATGATCGCCGCCGAGGAGGAGATCGCGCCGGCGCTCAGGGACCACTGGCAGGACGTCTGCACCGCCTTCCACGACACCGACGCGCACGACCTCTACGTCGCGCCGGAGGCTGTCCAGGCGGCGCTCGGCGAGCGCGCGAGAATCCACCTCTCCTCGATCGACGGCGGGCAGCCGCTCGCGTTCCGCGGGCAGGCGGCGGACGTCGCCGCGCGCGGCGTGAAGGAGGCCGAGCCGGAGTTGGAGAAGCTGGTGCGCTCCGGCTACCGCACCGTCGTCGCGTTCGGCCGCAGAGGCGAGGGCGACCGCGCGGCCTACAACCTCGGCCGCATGAAGGTCCGCTGGGTCGACGGCGACGCGCCGCGCGGCGCCGACCTCGCGTTCGTCGAGGCGCGCCTGCGCGACGGCTTCATCGCGCCCGGCTTCAGACTCGCGGTGATCCCCGAGCACCGGCTGTTCCACCGCCGCCCGGCGCGGACGGCGGGGACCGGCACCGGCCGTCGCCGCGGCGCGCTGCGCTCGTTCACGGACCTGCGCACCGGCGACATCGTCGTCCACGAGGACCACGGCCTCGCGCGCTTCGCCGGCTTCGACACGAAGACGGTCGCCGGCGTCACGCGCGACTACCTGAACCTGGAGTACGCCGGCAGCGACAAGGTCTTCATGCCGGTCGACCAGTTCGCCAAGATCTCGCGCTACGTCGGCGCCGGCGGCGACCACCCGCCGCTCTCCAAGCTCGGCGGCAGACGCTGGGACACGCTCAAGGCGCGCGCCCGCAGAGCGGCGCAGGAGATGGCCGGCGAGCTGCTCAACCTCTACGCCGAGCGCAAGCGCCGCGCCGGTCACGCGTTCCCGCCCGACAGCGACTGGATGCGCGAGTTCGAGGACGCCTGGCCGTACCGCGAGACGCCCGACCAGCGCGAGGCTATCGAGCAGGTCAAGACCGACATGGAGACCGCGCGCCCGATGGACCGCCTGATCTGCGGCGACGTCGGCTACGGCAAGACAGAGGTCGCGCTGCGGGCCGCCTTCAAGGCCGCCAACGACGGCAGACAGGTGATGGTGCTCGTCCCGACGACGATCCTCGCCCAGCAGCACTACGGCACCTTCGCCGAGCGGCTGAAGGACTACCCCTTCACGATCGAGCACGTCTCTCGCTTCCGGCCGGCGGCGGAGCAGAGAGCGGCGATCAGAGCGTTCACGGAGGGCTCCGTCGACATACTGATCGGCACCCACCGCCTGCTCTCGCGTGACGTCCGCCCGAGGGACCTCGGGCTGCTGATCGTCGACGAGGAGCAGCGCTTCGGCGTCAAGCAGAAGGAGCTGCTGCGCCAGCTGAAGCTGAAGGTCGACGTGATCGCGATGTCGGCGACGCCGATCCCGCGCACGCTGCAGATGTCGATCGCCGGCATCCGCGACATCTCCGTGATCGAGACGCCGCCAGAGGGCCGCCGGCCGGTCAAGACCTACGTCGGCGAGTACGACGAGCAGCTGGTCAAGTCGGCGATCGAGCGCGAGCGCTCGCGCGGCGGACAGGCGTTCTTCCTCCACAACCGCGTCGAGACGATCGACGAGACGGCCGAGCGGCTGCGGGCGCTGTGCCCGGAGGCGCGCTTCGAGGTCGCCCACGGCCAGCTCGACGAGAAGACGCTGGAGGAGCGGATGCTGCGCTTCCTGCGCGGCGAGGCCGACGTGCTCGTCGCGACCTCGATCATCGAGTCCGGCATCGACATCCCGCAGGCGAACACGCTGATGGTCGAGCGCGCGGACCTCTTCGGCCTCTCCCAGCTCTACCAGATCCGCGGGCGCGTCGGTCGCAGCCGCGAGCGCGCCTACGCGTATCTGCTGTACCCGTCCGCCTCGGCGCTGACCGCCGACGCCGCGCAGCGGCTCTCGGCGCTGTCGGACTACACCGAGCTCGGCGCCGGCTTCAAGGTCGCGATGCGCGACCTCGAGATCCGCGGCGCGGGCAACCTGCTCGGCGACGAGCAGTCGGGCCACGTCGCCGCGCTCGGCTTCGAGCTGTACATGCAGATGCTCGACGAGGCCGTCCAGGAGATGGGCGGCGAGGACGGCACCGAGGAGCTGGCCGAGCCGGTTCGGCTCGACGTCAACGTCGACGCGTACGTGCCGGTCGACTACATCCCGTACGAGCAGGCGAAGATCGACGTCCACCGCCGCATCGCCGGCGCGCGCGAGGTCTCCGAGCTGCATGAGCTGCGCTCCGAGCTGGCCGATCGATTCGGCGAGCCGCCCGAGCCGCTGCGCAACCTGCTGCTGCTGCAGCAGGCGCGCATCAAGCTCGGCGAGGCTGGGGCGCGCGCGGTGAGCTTCCGAGGCGGTAGGCTCGCCGTGACGCCGATCGAGCTCGACTCGCGCCGTGCCAAGCGGATGCGCGAGGAGATCCCGGAGGCGTTGTACGAGTCGGGCAAGTCGCAGCTGTCCGTGCGGGTGCCCGACGATCCGGCCGCCCGCTTCCCGGCGGTGGTCCGGGCGGCCGACGTGCTGCTGGCCGTGACCCGCGAAGCGGCGTGACGGCGTGCTTTCGGACCATTCGCTAAAGCCCACCTAATAATCGGTTGAACTGACGCACCGAGCAAGGAGACTCCTGTACAGTGCTCTCGTCCGTGACCAAGACACTTCGCATCGTCCTGGCGCTCTGCGCCTTTTTTGTGCTCTCCTTCACCGTCGCTGCATGCGGCGGGGACGACGAGAGCGGCAACGACGTTCCGAGCAACGCTGTTGCGTCGGTTGATGGAACGCCCATCACGAAGGCGGACTACGAGCGTTGGGCTCTGATCAACGCGAAGAGCCCCGGCGCGCAAGGATCGCCGGTGATAATCCCGGATCCGCCGAACTACGAGAGATGCATCGCCGCTCTCGAGAGACAGTCGAGAGACGCGAGAGCGAGAACGACGCCGTCCGACAGTCAGCTGAGAGCGCAGTGCAGACAGGTCGAGACGCAGATCATGCAGCAGTCGATGGCGCTCCTGATCCAGGCCGACTGGATCGAGAAGGAGGCCGACGAGCTCGGCGTCAGCGTCAGTGACGCCGACGTCCAGAGAACGCTCGAAGAGACGAAGAGACAGTCGTTCCCGAGAAGAGGCGACTACGAGAGCTTCCTCAGAAGATCGGGCATGACGGAGAGAGACATCCTCTTCCGCCTGCGCATCCAGGACCTCTCGACGAGAATCACCGAGAAGATCCAGAGAGAGGCCGGCGACGTCACCTCCGCTCAGATCACGGCGTACTACAACAGAAACAGAGATCAGTTCGCCGTACCGGAGCGCCGCGACCTCGAGATCATCCTCACCAGAACCGAGGCGCAGGCGAACGAGGCCAAGAGAGCGATCGAGAGCGGCACCTCGTGGGCCGCGGCGGCGAGAAGATACTCGACCGACGCGCTCTCCAAGGGCAACGGCGGCAGACTGCTCGGCGTCGCGAGAGGCCAGCAGGACAGAGCGCTCGACACCGCCGCGTTCAATGCCAGAACCGACGTCATCGTCGGCCCGGTCAGAGGTCAGTTCGGCTGGTACATCGTCCGCGTCACGAGAGTGACCCCGGCGAAGCAGAACTCGCTCGCCGAATCGAGAGAGCAGATCAGAGAGCTGCTGAGACAGCAGGGCTCGTCGAGAAAGCTCAACGACTTCGCCAGAGAGTTCCAGGAGCGCTGGACGAAGCTGACGAACTGCCGCAGAGGCTACGTCATCGAGATCTGCAGCAACGCTCCCAGAGCGAGAACCACGTCGACGGCGGGCGGTACCGTCGCGACGACGCCGCAAAGATAGTGCTGCGCGTGCTTCGCATTGCGAGTTCCACGGCGGCGCACAGAACTGCGCGTCGTTAGCGGGAACTCGCGGTGCGCGCCGCAGGGTCACCTCGGCACGCGGACGCGGCGGACTTCGGCTGAGTAGTCTGCCGCGTCAGTGACCACGAGCCGCTCAGAGATCCAGGAGGCGCTGCTGCGCCTCGACGAGCTCACCCGTCGCCTGCGGCGAGAGTGTCCGTGGGACCGCGAGCAGGACGAGCGCACGATCGTCCCGCACACGCTCGAGGAGGCGTACGAGCTCGCCGATGCGGCCAACCGCCGCGACGACGTCAAACTGCTCGACGAGCTCGGCGACGTCCTCTTCCAGGTCCACTTCCTCGCGCTCCTGTTGGAGGAGCGCGGCGCCGGCGATCTCGCCGCGGTCGCCGAGAACACGCGCCAGAAGCTGATCCGCCGCCACCCGCACATCTTCGGTGCGGTGGAGGTCGAGAACGCGGGCGAGGTCCTGCGCAACTGGGACAAGATCAAGCAGGGCGAGGCCGGCCGCGAGCAGGGGATCTTCGCCGAGGTCCCCGAGAACCTGCCCTCGCTGCTGCATGCGCGCAAGGTGCAGCGCCGCGCCGCCTCCAGCGGCTTCGACTTCCCCGGCGTCGAAGGGCCGCTGCAGTCGGTCCGCGACGAGCTGGACGAGCTGATCGAAGTCGCCGAGGCCGACGGCGACGCCGCCCGCGACGCGCGCTTCCACGAGCTCGGCGACGTGCTGTTCGCGGCCGTCAACGTCGCGCGCAAGCTGAAGGTCGATCCCGAGCTTGCGCTGCGCGCCGCGAGCGAGCGCTTCCGCGGCCGCGTCGAGACCGGCGCGGCGCTCGCCGCGCGCGACGAGCGCGCATGGGACGAGCTGACGCCTGACCAGCAGCTCGCGTACTACGCGCGGGCGCGCATGAACGAACCCGAACGAGACCATCTAGGAGACCGAGACGCATGAGCCAGATCGAGCACGTCCACGCGCGCCAGATTCTCGACAGCCGCGGCAACCCCACCGTCGAGGTGGAGCTGAGCCTGCGCTCGGGCGCGTGGGGCCGGGCTGCGGTTCCGTCCGGTGCCTCGACCGGCGAGTACGAGGCGACCGAGCTGCGCGACGGCGGCGACAAGTGGGCGGGCAAGGGTGTCGCGAAGGCAGTCGCGAACGTCAACGGCGAGATCGCCACCGCCGTGCGCGGCAAGGACGCGACCAACCAGGCGGGCATCGACCGCCTGCTGATCGATCTCGACGGCACGCCGAGCAAGTCGCGTCTCGGCGCCAACGCGACGCTCGCGGTCTCGCTCGCGGCCGCCCACGCCGCGGCGGCCGAGGAGCGGCAGCCGCTCTGGCGCTACCTCGGCGGCGACGCCGCGCACATCCTGCCGGTGCCGATGATGAACGTCCTCAACGGCGGCGCGCACGCCGACAACAAGATCGACTTCCAGGAGTTCATGATCGTCCCGTGGGGGGCGTCGTCGTTCTCCGAGGCGCTGCGCTGGGGCGTCGAGATCTACCACCAGCTGAAGAAGAACCTGCACGACCGCCGCCTCAGCACCGCCGTCGGCGACGAGGGCGGCTTCGCACCCGACCTCGGCTCCAACGAGGAGGCGCTGCAGGTGCTCGTGCGCGGCATCGAGGCCGCCGGCTACACCCCCGGCGAGCAGGTCGCGATCGCGCTCGACCCCGCGACGAGCGAGATCTACGAGAACGGCCGCTACGTGCTCGAGCACGAGAACCGCAGCCTCACCGCCGAGGAGATGGCGTCCTACTGGGCCGAGATGGCGGGGCGCTACCCGATCGTCTCGATCGAGGACGGCATGGACGAGGGCGACTGGGGCGGCTGGTCGACGCTCACCGATCGGCTCGGCTCCAAGCTCCAGCTCGTCGGCGACGACCTCTTCGTCACGAACGTGCAGCGTTTGAAGCGCGGCATCGACGCCGGCGTCGGCAACTCGATCCTGATCAAGGTCAACCAGATCGGCACGCTGACCGAGACGCTCGACGCGATCAAGCTCGCGCGCGAGAACGGCTACACGGCCGTCATGTCGCACCGCTCCGGCGAGACCGAGGACGTCACGATCGCCGACCTCGCGGTCGCGACCGGCTGCGGCCAGATCAAGACCGGAGCGCCCGCCCGCTCGGACCGCGTCGCGAAGTACAACCAGCTGCTGCGGATCGAGGAGGCGCTCGGCAACGACGCCGTCTTCCCCGGTCGCGCGGCCTTCAAGGGCCAGTAGCACGCCTGTGACGGCGCCCCGCCGGGGCGCCGTCTTGCAGCCGACACGTGCGGGAGGAGATCGCGGGCGGCGCGCGAAGCTGTCGGAATGCCGCCAGCCTCACCGCCGCGCCGTCCCGCCCGCAGATCGCAACGCCCACCCGCCGCGACCGCGTTCGGCGCGGCGGCGATGCGCGTCCGCTGGGATCGCGTCGGCCGTGTCGCGCTGCTGCTCCTGCTGCTCGCGGTCGTCGCGCTCTACGTCCAGCCGGCGCGTTCGTACGTCGCGACGTGGCGTGACTCCAACAAGCAGCAGCAGCAGCTCGACGAGCTGGAACGCGAGCACGACGCGCTGACGGCGCGCTCGAAGGAGCTGAGAGACCCGCGCACGATCGAGACCGAGGCGCGTCGCCTCGGCATGGTGCGGCCCGGCGAGCGGCCGTACGTCGTGAGCGGGCTGCCGGACGACTGACGCGCGCGGTCGCAGCTAATCTGAGGCGGGTGGAGACGGACACCGCGCTTCAGCTGTGGGACGAGGGACAGCGGCGCCTGCGCGACGCCGATCCGGTCGACCGCACGCAGCTGGAACGCGTGACGGACGCCGTCGTCGACGAGCTGCGTCGCCGCCTCGGCGGGGCGTTCACGACCGACGAGCTGGCAGCGCTCTACAGTCGCGGCAGCGACTGGGTGCTCGACGTCGCGATCGCGACCGCGCCTCACCATCCGAACGCGTGGGACGCACAGACCGTCGGCGGGGCGGCTTTCTCGCGCTACGTGCGCGAGGCGGTCGACTGGTCGGGCGGGCGCCGCCGCACGCGCGAGGAGCTGGAGCGGCAGTCCGAGCCGCTCGACAGACCGATGCGCGGCTGAGCGAGCGCGCGGCTGAGCGAACGCCCGGCTGAGCGAGCGCGAAGCTGCGCAGAGCGCGCGGCTCGGTGAGCGCGCGGCTCGGTGAGCGCGCGGCTCGGTCAGCGTGCGGCTGGGATCGGGTGCGAGTGGGTTGCGGGGTCCCCCAGGAACCCCGCTCGCCATTTACTCGTCGTCGTCTTCGCCGACGCGCCGGATCACGATCTGGTCTTCCTCGATCGTGATCTCGATCGGACGGTGACCCGCCCAGTGCTCGGCGTAGACGGGGTCGTCCTGGACGGCGGGGTCGAGCCACAGTCCGTAGCCCTCCTCGCCGTGGTCGAACGTACCCTCGAGCGGGCCGGCGTGCGCCTTGCGGCGCCCGCGCCCGCCGCGGCGACCACGGCGACGCGACGGCTTGTCGCCGTCTTCGTCGTCATCGGTCTCCGCCTGCTTCTTCCGGGCCTTGGCCCTGGCGGCCTCTTCCTTGGCCTTGGCTTCGGCGGCTTCCGCCTCGGCCTTGGCCTTGGCGGCCTGCGCTGCTTCGAGTTCAGCGGCGATCAGCGCGTCGTCCTCCGCACGGAGATCGATCTCGTCGTCGAAGTCGGCACCGGTTTCGGTGTCGACGTCGTCGGCGACGAGCTCGTTCTCGCGCTTGAAGGAGGCGATCTGCTGCGTCGTGACCTCGAGCTGGTGCGCGATCCAAGCGTCAGTGCGTCCTTGGCGGACCCACTGGCGGATCTGATTGAGCTGGGGACGAAGTGAGCGTCGTGCCATCGCGCGCGGACACTAGCGGAAAGTGCGATGACGGCGACCCGCCGAGCTGCAGGAGGAAAGCGGAAGGAAATGCCAAGACCGCTGCATCTGCTCGTTATGCTTGCTTTTTGAGCGACCGGCCGTCTGATGACTTGCCCTCCCCGGTCGTGTTCCGGCCACCAGGCAGCAGGGAGGCAGAGAGCGCAATGTTGGTCCTTACGCGCAAGTCCAACCAGAGCATCATGATCGGCGACGACATAGAGGTCTCCGTGCTCGCCGTGATGGGGGAGAAGGTTCGCATCGGGATCCAGGCGCCGCGCGACATCCCGGTGTTCCGCAAAGAGGTCTACCTCGAGATCCAGCAGGAGAACCTGGCTGCTGGCGAAGGCGCGAGGGAGGAAGTCGACGCCGCGCTGCGCAAGCTCGGCGGTGGCGACGGAGAGTCGTGAGAGGAACCGGCCGGCTGCCGGTTCCGCCTCAGCCCATGACCATGTAGAGCGTCTCGAACATCGCGATCGTCACGACGACGGCCGTCGCGATGAGCGCGAGCACGAGCAGCGCGAAGCGGATCGACCCACGCTTGTGGATCTTCTCGAGTTGGCGCTTCCGCGTCCGCTGCTGCGCGGTCGTCGCGAGACGTTCGCGACGGGAGCGGTCGAGCGCGGATTCCTCGTAGAAGGCCTGCTCGAACTGCGCAAGGCTTTGACGCATTCTCATGAAGTGCGAAAGCCTAGCACCGTTATGACACTCAGCAGGCGCCCCACAGCCCGCGGCCGGCGGCCCTCGCGCCCGACTGCAAGCGCGCCAGCTCTCCCGCATGGGCGGTGTTGGGCGCGATCGGGAGCGTGCGCGCGGCGCCCTCCTGCACGAGCCGCGCGTTGACGGACAACCTGTCGTCCGCGCGGTACACGTACGCGAGCAGCCGTCCGTAGCGGTCGCGCAGCTCGCGGTCGAACCGCAGCGTCACGTCGGCGCCCGCGGCGACGAGCCGCTTGTTGAGCGCGCTTGCGGCCGGTCCGTAGCACTCGACCGGCGCGTCGGGCTTGACCGTCTCCGGCGTGTCGACGCCGATGTAGCGCACGCGCTCCTCGCGACCGTCGACCTCGACGGCGATCGTGTCGCCGTCGACGACCCGCTCGACGCGCGCCGCGGCGCTGCCGCCCGGCGCGAGCGCCTCGTCGTCGCCGCCGAGCCAGCCGGGCAGCTCGACGCCGCCGAGCACGAGGCCGGCGACGAGCAGCAGCGCGATCCAGGGAATGGCGCGGGGCCAGGTCACGCGGGCGAGGCTAGAGCAGCCGCGCGCCCATGTGGAGCGGGCGCGCGTGCGCCGATGCAGAGTCGGGCGTTTGACGGCCGACTCCGCGGGAAGGGCGGGTGCTAGTGGACTTCCTGCTGCTCGTAGACCGTGATGAAGCGGAGGTAGTTGTCCGCGATCTGCGCCGTCGCGCCCGCGCGCGAGACGCTTCCGTCGAGGAAGCCTCTCAGCGCGTCCCACCAGATCGAGCGGCCGATCGCGAAGCCGACGAAGCCCTCGACCGGCGCCGCCTCGCGCAGCCAGTGGTCGACCTTGGCGTCGCTGGCGCCGCGCCCGAGCAGGACGCAGACGACGCCCTCGCGGCCCGCTCCCTTGCGCGTCTGCTCCGCGAGCAGCTGCGCGTCGCCGCGGGCGTCGACGCCCTCGATCTTCCAGACGTCGACCTCGATCCCGTACGCCTGCGCCTCCTCGATCGCGCGCCGCATCAGCTCCGGCCGCAGCTCGGCGTCGTAGCGGTCGGCGTCGCCGCCGACGGAGGCGAGCTGCGCGTCGGTGGCGGGCACGAGCAGCTCGTAGAGGAACTTGCGGCCGTTCGCGTGCAGCCAGTCCGCGAGGCGCTTGAGGCGCTCGTTCTGACGCTCGTTGAGCGCGGGGTCGTCGTCCGGGTTGTAGCGGACGAGGACCTTCGCGAAATCGGGGTCGAACGACTCGATGTGGGCGCCGAAGTCGTCGCCGTACTGGAAGTCGAACTCGTTCTGCCCGCTCTTCTCGACCGGCATCGCGAGCTTGAGGCCCTTCGCCTTCGCCTCCGCCGGGATCCCGCCGCCGAACTGCTCGTCGACGAGGACCCCGACGGCGCTGTTCTCGACGCCACGGTCGGCGGCGAGCGCCATGCCCTCGTAGATCAGCTGCTTGGAGTCGGCGATCGTCGCGGTCTGCTCCGGCGTCGGGTCGCCGTCGATCCCGAACATCTTCTTCTGGAAGGAGCCGCGGTGGTCGAAGGCGAGGATGTACAGCCTGCCGTCGTAGCCGAGAGCCATGAATCCGTCCTCTGCGTCGGGGGAGGGACTGTTCCTTGTGACAATCGAGTCTAGACCCCGAAGCCCACTGGAGCAGGGCCGTTCCGGATACGCTTGCGCCCCCGTGGAGGCGCATTTCGACGGCCCGAACTACACGATCGGCATCGAAGAGGAGCTGATGATCCTCGACGCCGAGTCGCTGGAGCTGGCGAACGCGATCGAGGGCATGCTCGAGGACTCGACCTCAGACCAGGTCAAGCCCGAGCTGATGGAGTCGGTGCTGGAGATCGCGACCTCGCCGCAGCCGGACGCCGCGGCGGCCGGCGAGGAGCTGCGAGACCTGCGCCGGCAGGTGCGCGAGACGGCCGCCAGCCGCGGCCTCGCGATCGGCTCCGCCGGCACACATCCGTTCGCGATGTGGGAGGAGCAGCGGATCGTCGGCCGCACGCGCTACCGCGACCTCGTCTCCGACCTCAAGTTCGTCGCGCGCCAGGAGATCATCTTCGGCCAGCACGTCCATGTCGGGCTCGACGACGCCGACAAGGCGATCCACGTCGCGAACGGCATGCGCATCCACCTGCCGGTGCTGCTCGCACTGTCGGCCAACTCGCCCTTCTGGCGCGCCGACGCGACCGGCCTCGCGTCGACCCGCACGCCGATCTTCCGCGCCTTCCCGCGCGTCGGCATCCCGCCGACGTACGACGACTGGGACGACTACGCGGCGAAGATCGGCTTCATGGTGGAGAGCAGGGTGATCGAGGACTACACCTATCTCTGGTACGACGTGCGCCCGCACCCCAACCTCGGCACGGTCGAGATTCGCGTGATGGACTCGCAGACGCGGGTCGAGCACACGCTCGCGTTCGCGGCGCTGATCCAGGCGATGGTGAAGGAGCTGGCCGAGCACTTCGAGGCCGGCAAGCGGCTGTCGAAGTACCCGCACCAGATGATCGACGAGAACAAGTGGCTGGCCGCGCGGCACGGACTCGACGGCGAGCTGGTCGACCTGCCGAGCACCGAGCGCGTGCGCACGCGCGAGCTGGCGCACCGGCTGCTCGACCGTCTGCGCGACCACGCCCAGGACCTCGGCTCGGCGGCCGAGCTGGAGGGGATCGAGGACCTGCTGGAACGCGGCAACGGGGCGGCGCGGCAGCGCGTCGTCTACGAGGCCAACCACGACCTGCGCGAGGTCGTCGCCGAGATCGTCGCGGCCACCGCGGTGTGAAGTTCGGCCCCCCGTGCGTTCGGGCGCCCCGAATCCGCCGCTGAGGACTAGACTGGGTGCGTGAGCAGCGGCGGCCCTGACCTGTTCGTCATCTGCAAGAGCTGCGGGTCGGAAGTCAGCCCGTACATCACCGAGTGCCCGTACTGCGGAAACCGGTTGCGCAAGCGCGCGCCGAAGCTCGACAGAGAAGGGCGCCCGAAGGAGAAGCCGCGCAAGCCGAAGCGCTCGCCGGCGCCGTCGCTCGGTCCGCTGCGCCGCGGGGAGATCCCCGGCATCCGGATCGACTCGCGCCCGTACGCGACGATCGCGATCGTCGTCGCCAGCCTCGTGCTGCTCGTCCTGACCAGAGCGGCCGTCGTGCCGCTCTCCGACGTGATGCTGTTCGCCGGCGCGAACAGCCTCGCCCCCGATCCGTGGTGGCACGTGCTGACGGCGCCGTTCGCCTACGACAACAGCGGCTATGCGTTCGTGGCGCTGTTCTCGATCGCGATCTTCGGCTGGCTGCTGGAGCGGCGCCACGGGCCGCTCGTCGTCGTGCTGCTGGCCCTGCTCGGCGGCGCCGGCGGCATGGCCGTCGCCGCGGCGGTGGAGACGGTGCCGTTCGCGCTCGGCGGCAACGGCATCGCGCTCGCGTTCGTCGCCGCCTGGGCGGTCCCGGACGTGCTCGACCTGCGCAAGGGACGCGAGATCGACGGCGATCTGCTCGGCGCCGCGACGTTCGCGGTCGTCCTGCTGCTGCTGCCCGTCGCGCTCGAGACCGCTGACGCGCTCGCCGGCGCGACCGGCCTGCTGGCTGGGCTGCTCGTCGGCCTTCCGCTCGCGCGCATCGCCCGCCGCTGAGAGCGGCGCGGGGCGCTGCGGCGCCGCGACGCTACGATGCTGGCAATGGCGAACCGCGCATACAGCGATGCCGAGATCGACGCGGCGGTCGCCTCCCTGGCCGACGCCGAGCGCCTGCGCGAGGCACAGGAGCTGGTCGCCCGCGCCGCGCCGTCGTTGCAGAGAGTGCTGAACACCGCGCTCTCGCAGGGCGGCTGGTTCGGCGACGTCCACGACCAGGCCGTCCACGCGGCGGCCGGCGAGGACGACCTGGCGCAGCGGAAGGTCGCGATCAGCACGCTCGTGGCGGAGGAGGCGCGGCTCGGCATGCTCGTCGGCGTCGCGGTCGGCTTCGAGCTGGCGCGGACACTCGAATCGGACGACACCTCGAAGGGGGAGTGAGATGGAGCTGCGATTCCTCGGGCAGTCGGCGTTCTCGCTGAGCGACGGCGGCACGACGGTCCTGACCGATCCGTTCCTCACCGGGAACCCGAGAGCTGCCGCGAGCGCCGACGAGCTCGACGCCGACGCGATCCTGCTGACGCACGGTCACGGCGACCATCTCGGCGACACGGTCGCGATCGCGCAGCGCACGCGCGCGACGGTCGTGGCGATCGTCGAGCTGGCGAACGAGATCGGCGGGCAGGGCGTCGACGTCGTCGACCCCAACCTCGGCGGCACCGTCAGCTTCGAGTGGGGATCGGTGAAGCTCGTCCCGGCGCTCCACACCGCCGTCTCGCCGAGCGGCACGGCGCACGTCGCCGCCGGCCTCGTGATCGACTTCAAGGGCACGACGATCTACCACCTCGGCGACACCTGCCTCTTCTCCGACCTGGCGCTCGCCGGCCGCGGGCGCACGCTCGACGTCGCGCTCGTGCCGATCGGCGGCCACTACACGATGGACCGCCACGACGCGGTCGAGGCGGTGAAGCTGATCGGCGCCAAGACGGTGATCCCGATCCACTACGACACTTTCCCGCCGATCGAGACCGACGCGCAGGCGTTCAAGGCCGACGTCGAGGCGCAGACGAGCAGCGCCTGCGTCGTGCTCGCGCCGGGCGAGACGTGGTCGCCATGACGCACGCGATCGTCCTGATACAGGCGGAGCGCAACGCGCTCGCCGACCTCGGCGGCCAGCTCGCCGAGATCTCCGGCGTCGCCGAGGCCTACTCGGTCACGGGCGAGTGGGACTTCGTCGCCGTCCTGCGGCTGCGCCAGCACGACGACCTCGCCCACGTGGTCACCGAGACGCTCTCGCGCCTCCCCGGCATCGTCAAGACGCAGACGATGGTCGCGTTCGAGGTCTACTCGAGACACGACCTCGACGCGCTCTTCTCGGTCGGGGAATAGGTGCTTCGCATTGGGAGTTCCACGGCGGCGGGCTGACACCGCGTCGCGCGTGCGGGAACTCCCGGTCGGCTGCTTCGAGCTGTCGGTCGTCGCCTAGAGCGCGCCGGCGCGGCTGAGCGCCGCGCCGAACGCGTCGGCCATCCGCTCATACGTGTGGCCGGCGAGCGCGGCGTGGCCGGCGTCGCCGATCCGCGCGCGCAGCGCGTCGTCGTCCAGCAGCCGCTCGATCGCGCGTGCGAGCGCGTCCGCGTCGCCGGCGCCGACGACGAGCCCCGTCTCGCCGTCGCGGACCAGTCCGCCGGCGACGGCGCCGACCGCGTCGGTCGCGACGACCGGTGTGCGCTGGTGCATCGCCTCGTTGCAGACGAGGCCCCACGGCTCGCGGAAGCGCGGCGTCGGGATCGACGGGACCGCGACGAGATCGGCGGCGGCGTAGGCGACCGGCAGCCGCTCGCGTGGGACGGCGCCGAGCAGCCGCACGCCGCTCGCCGCGGCCGCGGCTCTCAGCTCGCCGTCGCCGGCGACCACGAGCGTCGCCGCGGGCCGCTGCGCCCGCACTCGCCGCCACGCGGCCAGCAGCTCGCGGAGGCCCTTCTCCGCGACGAGCCGCCCGACGTACAGCACGAGCGGTCCGGTCGCGGGCAGCCCGGCCTCGGCGCGCCAGGCCGCGACCTCCTCCGCCGCGACCGTGCGGCCGAAGAGGTCCGCCTCGACCGACTGGGGCGCGACGAAGACGTCGTCGTCGCGCCCGCGGTAGCGCTCGACGTAGCGGCTGACGTGCGGACCGTACGTCACGACCGCGTCGGCGTGGCGGTAGACGTGGCGGACGAGCGGGAAGCCGATCGCCGCCTTCGCGCTGCCGCGCGGGTGCGCCCAGACCGATCCCCACAGCACGAACGGCCGCCGCCGCAGGCGCATCCCGGCGTACGTCGCCGGCAGCATCGCGCCGCCCGCGACGGGCGCGATCGCGGCGCGGTGACGGCGCCCGAGCGCGAGCGCGGCGCGCGGGCCGTCGAGCCGGCGGGCGGGGAACGGCGCGGCCGCGAGCTGGGCGTCGAGGTCGCCGAACCAGGAGGGGACGTAGCTCTGGCCGGCGCCGAAGCAGAGCACCTCGACGTCGTAGCGCTCGGCCAGCAGACGGTAGAGCGGGACGCGGTACGGCGTGATGACGTTGGTCACGAGCGCGATCGTCACGACGCCGCAGCCTGCCAGAATCGCACGCTCGTGGCCTCGACGGACCAACCCAGCACGCCGGCGCGCGTCCTGCTGCTGCACAACCGCTATCGCGCCGCGGGCGGCGAGGAGCGCGTCGTCGACCAGCAGGAGACGCTGCTGCGCGAGCACGGCCACGCCGTCGCGCGGCTGGAGCGCGACAGCTCCGAGACCGGCGCCGCACAGGCGGCGCGCGGGCTGCTGCGCGGCGGGCTCGACGAGCGCGCGGTGGCCGAGGCGGTCCGCGCTCACCGCGCCGACGTCGTCCACGCCCACAACGTCCACCCGCTGCTCGGCTGGCGCGCGCTGGCGGCGGCGCGCGAGGCGGGCGCGCGCGTGGTGCTCCACCTGCACAACTACCGCCTCGTCTGCGCGACCGCGATGGCCTACCGCGACGGCGCGCCGTGCACACGCTGCCATGGCCGCGACACGCGCCCCGGCGTGCGGCTGCGCTGCCGCGGCTCGCTGCCGGAGGCGGTCGTCTACGGCGCCGGGATCGCACGCCAGCAGCCGCGGCTGCTCGCGCACGCCGACGCGTGCGTCGTCGTCAGCCGGGCGCAGCTGGCGACGCTCGTGCAGCTGGGGGCGGCACCGCCGGGCGCGGTCGTGCTGCCGAACGCGGTCGAGCGGATCGCGGCCGACTCGGCGGCCGTCGACGGGACGTATGCGCTCGTCGCCGGCCGGCTCGTGGAGGAGAAGGGCTACGACGTCGCCGTGCGCGCGGCGCGCGCGGCGGGCGTGCCGCTGCGGATCGCCGGCGAAGGGCCGGCAGAGCCGGCGCTGCGGGCGCTGGCGGCGGGCGGTGACGTGCGCTTCCTCGGCCGGCTGCCCGGCCCGGAGCTGGCCGCGCAGCGGCGCGGGGCGGCGGTGATGCTCGCTCCGTCGCGCGCCCAGGATCCGTCCCCGATGAGCGTCGTCGAGGCGCTCGCCGACGGCGTCCCGGTACTCGCCAGCGATCGCGGCGGTCTGCCGGAGCTGGTCGGCTCCGCCGCAACCCTGCCGGTCGACGACGAGCCGGCGTGGACGGCCGCTCTCGCCGCGCTGTGGACCGACCCCCGCCTGCGCGCCGCACGCGCCGCCGACGGGCTCGCCCGCGCCCGCGCCGAGCATGCGCCGGAGGTCTACTACGAGCGCTTGACGGAGGTCTACGCGCGCGTGCTCGCGTGAGGGCCGGCGCACGGTGGGCGGGCGGGGCGTGGGGACGCGCGGCGCGGGTAGGGTGACGGCCATGTCCGCACGCCTCACTCGCGCCGTCCTCGCGGCCGCCGTCCTCGGAGCCGGCGTCCTCGCCGGCTGCGGTGGAGACGACGACGGCGCCACGAGCGCCGCGACCTCGACCTCCACTCCGCCGGCGGCTCAGACCGGTCCGGTCGCAAGCACGCCTGACGCGACGCAGCCGCCGCCGGCGGCGACCGAGCCGCTGCCGCCCGAGACGACGGCGACGCAGCCGCCCGCGACGAGCGGGCCGGACGGCGGGACGGGGACGGCCGAGAGTCCGCCGCCGGGGAGAGCCGAGGAGGAGCCGGTCCGTGTGCCGGCGACGTTCGTCGCCGGAGACGGCGGCCTGACGCCGCCGCGGATCACCGTGCCGCCGTTCCTCGCCGTCGAGGTGTCGGTCTCCTCCGGCGACGGAAAGCGCCACACGGTCGTCGTGGGAACGCCCAGAGCGCAGCGGTTCGAGGTCCCCGCTGGTGGGCGCGGGGCGGTCAGGCTGCCCGGCCTGAGAGCCGGCGAGTACGCGATCGAGCTGGACGGCCAGGAGGCCGGGACGCTCGTCGCCGGCGGCGAAGTCGGTCCGTAGGCGCACTTCAGGCTGGCCAGCCAGCCAGTCGCTCGGCTAGAGTCGGCGCAACCACCCGTGAGAGGGAGAGGTCCGCCGTGTCCGAAACAACCGGTCCGCGCACCGAGCGCGTCGACTTCCGTGCCACGAGCGACCCGGCGCTGCTCGACAGCGCCGACCGAGGCGAGGCGCACCTGCTCGGCTACGGCGAGCTGTACTCGCTGTGGGAACGCCAGCACTGGGCCGTCCAGGACCTCGACTTCACGCAGGACAAGCTCGACTGGCACGAGCGATTCGACGAGGAGGAGCGCTTCGCGCGGATGTACGGCCTGTCGGCCTTCTTCATCGGCGAGCAGCGCGTCGCGGCCGAGCTGGGGCCGCTGATGCGCGCCGCACCGCAGGAGGACATGCGGCTCTTTCTCTGCACGCAGATCGCCGACGAGGCCCGGCACGTCGCGTTCTTCGACCGCTTCTACAGCGAGGTCGACGTGCTCGGCGTCGAAGGGCTGGAGGAGAAGCTGGCGGCCACGAGCGAGCACCTGAACCCGGAGTTCGGCGTCCTCTTCGACGAGATGCTGAAGTCGCGCGTCGACCGGCTCGCGACCGAGCCCGAGGACCTCGAGACGCTCGTCGAGGCGATCACGATCTACCACATGGTGATCGAGGGGATGCTGGCGCTCACCGGCCAGCACTTCATCATCGACTACAACGAGCGCGAGGGAACGCTCCCCGGCTTCGTCGAGGGCTTCATCAACGTCGCGCGCGACGAGCACCGCCACGTCGCGTTCGGCGCGCGCTTCCTGCGCGACATGGCCCGCAGCGATCCCCGCCACGTCGCCGCGATCCAGCGCACGCTCGGCGAGATCGCGCCCGTCGCCGAGGGGGTGCTGAAACCGAAGTGGGCGCCCGATGACGACGACTTCGAGATCTTCGGGATCAGCGTCACCGAGACGCGCGCCTTCGCCTTCAGAGCGCTCGAGCGGCGGATGAAGGTGATCGGGCTGGTCGCGGCGGCCTGAGCCGCTACTGAGCGGGGACGACGGGGTCCGTCGGCGCCGGCTGGTCAGCCGGCGGCGGGGTCGCGACGGGCGGCTCGACCGGGACGGTCGGCGTCGGCTCGGCCGGCGTCACCGGGGCGGTCGGCTCGGCCGGCAGCTCGGTCACGGGCGGCGTCGGCTCGGTCGCCGGCGGGGGCGTCGTCGTGACCGGCGGCGGCGCGGTCGCGGCGGCGGGCGGCGCCGGCGCGGAGGCGAGCGTCTGCGGCGGCTGCTGCTCGGGCAGGTTCGACGGCAGCGCCGTCGTGCCGGACTCGACCTGCGTCTGGCCCGGCGGCGGCGGGGGCGGCGCATCCGGCGTCGTCGCGGCTGCGTCGGGCGGCGGTGTGGCGGCCGTCGTCGTCTCGGTCGGATCAGGCTTGGCGGTCGGCTCGGCGGCTCTCAGCGTGGCCGTCTGGGACGCGGCCAGCCTGCTGTCGGCGTGCGCGTTCGCGGCGGCCGTTCTGGCGGGGGCGTCGAGCGCGCGCTGCACGTGTCTGGGAGCGGCCTGGTAGGTCGGATGGGCGCGCACGTCGGCGGGCGCCTGCGCGACGGCCGGCGCGGGCGCCGCGTCGCGCGGGACGCGGTGCTCGATCTCGACGGCGCCGGCCGTCACCAGCGCGGCGGCGGCGAGGCCGGCGGCGGCCTTCGTCGCGACGGTCCCCATGCCGGCGGAGATCAGGCCGCCGGTGGCGGAGCCCGCGACGGCCGAGCCGGCGGCGGCGCCGGCGGCGCCCGTCGCGCTCGCGCCGCCGCCCGCGCCGGCCGAGAGGCCGAGGTGCGCGAGCACGAGCTTTCTGAACGCGAGCACGAAGCCGACCGGCATGACGGCGGCGAGCGCCTTGTTCGTCGAGCGCAGCTGCTGGCGGAAGCCGGTGCAGCCCGCGCACGTCCGCAGGTGGCGGCGGACCGGCGGGGTCGTGCGGCGCTTGAGGCCCTCGGCGATCTCGCCGAGCTCGAGCCGCACCTCGTCGCAGGACAGCTGGCGCGCCTCGGCGGCCTCGGCGAGCGAGACGCGGGCGCGCACGAGCAGCGACTTGACGCTCGGGATCGTCGTCTCCATCGCCTCGGCGATCTGCTCGTAGGAGAGCGCGTCGATCTCGCGCAGCAGGAGCGCGGTGCGCTGCGTCTCGGGCAGGTCCTGGACGTCGGCGATCAGCTCGCGGAACTCTTCGCGCTTGTGGACCTTGTCCGCTGTCGTCGCGCCGTGCTCGGCGAGGTGGACGTCCATCGAGTCGACGCCGATCGGCTGCGCGCGGCGCAGGTGGTTGAGGCTGCGGTTGCGAGCGATGCGGTAGAGCCAGGGGCGCGCGTTGATCGGCCGGTCGTCGGCGAGGATCGCGTTGAAGGCGGCGGCGAAGACCTCCTGCAGCACGTCCTCGGCGTCCTCGCGCGAGCCGAGCATGTGGCGGCAGAACGCGAGCAGGCGTGACTGGTAGCGACCGACGAGCACCTCGAAGGCGCCGTGGTTGCCACGACGAACGAGCGCGATCAAGCGCTCGTCGGATTGGAGACGCAACAGGGGCGAACGGCCGTGCAGGCCAGCGACCCCGGCGTGCTTGAGTGCAGAGACTTCCACGCGTGAACGGTCCTTGGCTGTTGGGACACGGTAGCAGCGTCCGAGTTGCGCAAAAGGGCGGGAAAAGCGCCGTTCTGCGCGGGTTGCTGGCGCATCTGCGCGCGTCGGCACGGGCGGCGGCGGCGAGCGCGCTCGCGACATGGTCCGGCGGCGCGCGTACGATGCCGCGTCATGGTCGCGCACGGAGGCGTGCTGCTGGAGCGCCAGGACGAGCTGCGCGCGATCGAGCGGCAGCTCGCGCAGGCCCGCGCCGGCGAGGGGTCGGCGCTGATCGTCGAGGGGCAGGCTGGGATCGGCAAGACGACCCTCTTGCGTGCCGCGATCGAGCGCGCGCAGACGGCCGGCACGAGCGTGCTGCGAGCGCGCGGCGGCGTGCTCGAACGCCACCTCGAGTACGGCGTCGTGCGGCAGCTGCTCGAACGCCCGCTCGTGAAGGCCGGCGCCGCGCGCCGGGCCGAGCTGTTCGCCGGTCCGGCGGCACCGGCGGCGGCCGTCCTCGGGCTCGGCGAGCTGCCCGTCGACGCGGGGCCGGGTCACGACCCGTCTGCCGGCATCCTCCACGGGCTGCACTGGCTGATCGCCAACCTCGCCGACGCGGGCTCGCTGCTGATCGTGATCGACGACGCGCACTGGGCCGACGCGGCGTCGCTGCGCACCGCCGGCTACCTCGCCCGCCGGCTCGACGGCCTGCCGGTGGCGCTGCTGCTCGGCACGCGCGACGACGAGCCGGGCTCGCAGGCAGCTCTGCTGACCGAGCTGCTGCACGCCTCCGAGCCGGCGTACCTGCGGCCCGCGCCGCTCGCGGAGGCGGCGGTCGCGCAGGTCCTGCGCGACGCGTTCGCGGGGCAGCAGCCGTCCGCGCCCCTGGTCGCGGCGTGCACGCACGCGAGCGGCGGCAACCCCTTCTTCCTGACCGAGCTGGCGACGGAGCTGGCGGCCGCGCATGCGACGCCCGACCAGCTCGCGCCCGACCTCGTCGAGCGGATCGGACCGCTCGCCGTGCAGCGCTCGCTGCTGCTGCGGCTCGGCCGCCTCGGCGACGACGCACGCCGGCTCGCGCGGGCGGTCGCGACGCTCGGCGGCGAGGGCGAGCTGCGCCACGCGGCCGCGGTCGCAGGGCTCTCGCCGGAGACGGCCTCGGCGGCCGCCGACACGCTCGTCGCCGCCGGGATCCTGGAGGACGGCCGTCCGCTGCGGATGGTCCATCCGCTCGTCCGGGCCGTCGTCGCGGAGGACGCGACGCCGTCGGACCGCGCGACCGCGCACCGGCGCGCGTTCGAGCTGCTGCGCGCCGACGGCGCCACCGACGAGGTCGTCGTCCCGCACGCGCTCGCGGCGGCCGCGACCGGCGACGCGGAGCTGGTCGCGCTGCTGCGGCGCGTCGGTGAGCGCGCGTTCCGCACCGGCACGCCGGACACCGCGGCCGTCCACCTGCGGCGGGCGCTGGAGGAGCCGCCCGGCGCGCGCGAGCGGGGCGACGTGCTGGCCGCGCTCGGCGTCGCGGAGGTGCGGCAGGGGGCGTTCGCCGACGGTCTCGGCCATCTCGACCAGGCGCTGGCGCTGCTCGACGACGCGCCGGCGCGGATCGCCGTCCACCGCGACCGCGCGTTCGCCGCGTTCGCGTCGGCCGGCATGGCGGACGCTCGCCGCGTCGTCGGCGACGCGCTGGCGGAGCCGGGCGTCGCCGCCGACGAAGACGCCGCGCTGCAGCTGGAGGCGGACCTCGCGCTGCTGGCGTGGCTGTCGGGCGGCGACCACCAGCTGGAGCTGCGGCGACACCTCGGCGTCGCCGGCGAGACGCGCGCGCAGCGGACGATGCTCGCGCTGCTGGCGCAGGCCGAGCATGCGGCGGGGGCTGCGCCGTCGGTCGTGGTCGAGCTGGCGGGGCGTGCGCTCGGCGGCGGGCGCCTGATCGCGCACGACACCTCGGAGGCGCTCTCCTGGTACATGGCGACGTACGCGCTGCTGACGTGCGAGGCGCACCAGGAGGCACGCGCGACGATAGCCGACGCGCTCGCCGACGGGCAGCGGCGCGGCTCCGCGTTCGCACGCGCCGGCGCGCTCGGCACGCGCGCGGTGCTCGCGCTCAACGAGGGCCGCCCGCGCGACGCCGAGGCCGACGCGCGCACGGCCGCGCTCGGCGCGATCCCGCCGATCATGGTCCCGGTCAACGCGAGCTACGTCGTGCTGGCGCTGGTCGACCAGGGAGAGCTGGACGCGGCCGAGGCGGAGCTGCGGGCGGCAGGGCTGGAGCACGGGCCGGGCGGGCCGACGGTGCTGCGCTGGATCCCGTGGGCGCGGGCGCGGCTGCACGAGGCGCAGGGCCGCGCCGACGCGGTCCGCGCGGACGTCGTGTCGCTGGAGGAGGACGAGCGCGCCGGCCGCCCGATGCGCGCGCTCGCCTGGCGCGCGCTGCTCGCCCGTGCGCTGGCGCGCGGCGCGGCGGCCGGCGGCGCGCCGGCGAGTGGCGGCGCGGCGGCGGGCGGCGCGCCGGCGAGTGATGACGCGACGGCGGGCGGCGACGCCGACGCGCTCGCGCAGGAGCACCTCGCGTGGGCGCGCGTGTGGGGCCGCCCGGCGGCGCTCGGCGTTGCCCAGCGGGCCGCGGCGCTCGCCGCGCCGGCCGTCGAGCGGACGCAGCGGGCCGAGCGCCTGGAGGAGGCCGTCGCGACGCTCGCCGGCTCCTCGCTGCGGACCGAGGAGGCACGCGCGCGGCTCGACCTCGGCGTCGCGCTGCTGCGCGGCGGACGCCGCCGCGACGGGCGCGACGCGCTGGAGCAGGCGCTGGAGGTCGCGCTCGCGTGCGGTGCGCGCGGCACCGCTCGCTCCGCGAGCGCGGAGCTGCAGGTGGCGGGAGCGCCGCCGCGGCGGCTCGCGTTCGACGAGCTGACCGCCTCCGAGCGGCGGGTCGCCGAGCACGCCGCGGCCGGCCGCACGAACCGCGAGATCGCCGAAGAGCTGTTCGTGACGCCCAAGACGGTCGAGAACCACCTCACGCGGGTCTACGCGAAGCTCGGCGTCGGCTCGCGCCGCGAGCTGGCCGGCGCGCTCTGACACCCCCAAGGGCCACGAAAGGGGGGTGGACCCCTCATGCGGCTGCGACCGAGCGCCGGGAGCCTGCGGGGCGTGTCCTGTCCGCGCCCGATCGACCTCCGCTGCGAGATCGACTCCCTCGATGAGCCGATCCGCGGCCGGATCGGCGACCGGCGGGGGCGGTCGGTCGAGTTCCGCGGCTGGATCGAGCTGGCCGCGGCGCTGACCGACCTGGCGCAGGACGCAAGCAGCAGCTCGTCCACCTCTCCATCGGAGGAGATCTCCCATGAACGCTCCTGAACACCCCCGTCGCCGTTGGCCGAAGCCGTCCACGCTGCTCGCCGGCACCGCGCTGTTCGTCGCGCTCGGCGGCACCGCGACCGCTGCGAGCAACCTGATCGACGGCAACAAGATCAGACCCGGCACGATCACCGGCAAGCAGGTCAAGAACGGCTCGCTCTCGACCGCCGAGCTGAGCAGAAGAGCGATCGCGTCACTGAGAGGCGCGAGAGGCGCAGCGGGGGCCAGAGGTGCGGCGGGCGCCGCCGGCGCCGCCGGCCCAGCCGGTCCCAAGGGCGACGCCGGACCTGCTGGCGCCGCCGGAGCGACGGGCCTGACCGGCCCGGCCGGACCGCAGGGGCCCAACGGCGTGATCGCGCCGCAGAGCGCGACGCTCGGGCAGATCAACCTGCCGCTGAACGACACGATAAACGTGCTGACGAAGGCCGTTCCGTCGGGTCGTTACATCGTGTTCGTGAAGCTGAACCTGTTCTCGCTCGGCACCGAGCTGTTCGGCTGCACGCTGGAGTCGGGCGCGACGGAGCTCGACGAGCTGCGCTGGAGACCGGCCGCGATCAACCTCACGACGCCCGTGTCGATGCAGGCCGTGACGCCGGCGCCGACGACGTCGCTGAGAGTCGTCTGCACGACCGCGGGCGCCACCGGCTCCGCCACCGACGTCAGCCTGATCGCGATCCCGGTCAGCTGAGCTGAGGCTGGCGCAGCGGTGGCCGGCGCCGCCGTTGCGCCAGCTCGGTGACGATCAACGCGAGCGCGACGGGGACCGTCGCGGGGAGCGTGTCGAGCACGAGGAACAGCAGGTCGAACAGCAGCGAGAAGCCGAGCACGAGCAGCGCGGCGCGCGCCTGCCGGCCGCCCTCGGCGGCGACGAGCGCGCCGAACACGCCGGCGATGAAGTAGTCGCCGTAGCCGATCACCGCGTGTCCGAAGTGCGCGCGCTGGAGTTGTGGCAGCTCGGCCGGCGGCGCCGCGGCGTTGAGCACGGTCGCGGCCGGCTGCAGCGTCTCGGCGCCGATCAGGATCGCATCGGCGACCGCCATCAGCACGATCCCGACCTTCAGCCAGCTGTGCGGCGCGACCGAGACCAGCAGCACGCCGAGCGTGACGCAGCTGAGGCCGGTGAGGATCGTCGCGGCCGCCTCGCCTGGCAGTTGCTCGCCGTCGACCCACGCGAGCGCGAACAGCGGGATCGCGAGCAGCGCCAGCCACGGCCGCGCGCCGTGCATCGTCGCGCCGAGCGCCGCCGCCGCCAGCGGCGGGATCGCGATCAGGGCGAGCCAGGTGAGCGCGTCGGCGGTGTCGCCGTTCGCGTTCACCGCCCACACGACGAGCGCGATCGAGGCGAGCGGGACGAGCGCCCACCAGGGGCTCCGGAGCCGCGCGGCGAGCCGTTCCAACAGCGGGATCGAGCGTCCGCGAGGGAGCGCGACGATCGCTGCCTGGACCCCGATCAGGCAGACGTTGGAGGCGAGAAACTCACGCGTCACGTTCCGAATGATGGAGGACGGATTCCACTGGTACCCGCTCGCCCGCAATGGACCCCCCCGAACGGCGGGTCCGGCCTCGATCCGGCTTGGCAAAGCCAGATCGCTAGGCTCATGGTGAGCTTCATGCCCTCCTCCGTATCCAGCTCAGTAGCCAAGCCCCGTTCAACCAATCGTCGCGAACGGCGACGAGGCGGCGACGGGGCACCTGGTTCAGGACACGGACTCGACCTCTACGAGCAGATGGTGCTCATCCGGGTCTTCGAGGAAGAGGTCGAGCGGCAGTACAAGCGAGCGAGAATCGGCGGCTACTGTCACCTCGCCTCCGGGCAGGAGGGCGCCACGGTCGGCGCCGTGCACCCGATGACGGACGACGACGTCCTCTTCTCCTCCTACCGCACGCACGGCCTCGCGCTCGCGAAGGGCGTCGACCCCGACGCGGTGATGGGCGAGCTGTTCGGCCGCGAGGGCGGCTCCGCGCACGGGCGCGGCGGCTCGATGCACCTGCTCGACTACTCCAAGCGCTTCCTCGGCGGCTGGGGCATCGTCGCGGGCCAGCTGCCGCTCGCCGTCGGCGCGGCGCTCGAGATCTCCTACAAGGACAGAAGAGCCGCCGTGATGTGCGAGCTCGGCGACGCGGCGACCAACATGGGCGCCTGGCACGAGTCGCTGAACCTCGCCGCGATCTGGGACCTGCCGGCGGTCTTTCTCGTCTTCAACAACAGATACGGCATGGGCACGACGGTCGAGAAGGCGTCGGGCGAGCCGGACCTGTACAAGCGCGCCTCCGCCTTCCGCATGCACGGCGAGCGCGTCGACGGCCAGGACGTCGAGGCTGTTCTGTCCGCGTCGGACCGGCTGCTCACGCGCGCTCGTGAGGAGCGCAAGCCGGCCGTGCTGGAGGTCGTCACCTACCGCTACCGCGGCCACTCCGTCGCCGACGCCGGCACTGCGTACCGCACGCAGGAGGAGATGGACGAGTGGAAGAAGCGCGACCCGATCCAGATCTACCGCCAGCGGCTGCTCGACGAGCGCCGCGTCGGCGAGGCCCAGCTGGAGGCGATCGAGGCGCGCGTCGACAAGCGCGTCGAGCAGGCGGTCGAGGCCGCCGAGGCGAGCCCCGAGCCGCCCGTCGACTCCCTTGCACAGCACCTCTACGGCGACCCCGCCAGCGCTGAGCAGTTCTCGCGCATGGGTCCCGGCAGCCCGTTCGGCGAGCGCGAGCTCGTCCTGGAAGGACTTGGCAGATGAGCACCACCGCACCCGCTCCGTCCACGACGACGATGACCTACCGCGAGGCGGTCCGCCTGGCGCTGCGCGAGGAGCTGCTGCGCGACGAGGACGTCTTCCTGATGGGCGAGGAGATCGGTGTCTTCGAGGGCTCCTACAAGGTCACGGCCGGCCTCTTCAGAGAGTTCGGGCCGGTCCGCGTGCGCGAGACGCCGATCTCGGAGGAGGGCTTCGTCGGCGCCGGCATCGGCGCGGCGATGATGGGCCTGCGCCCGGTCGTCGAGATCATGACGCTGAACTTCATCCTCGTCGCGATGGACCAGGTCGTGAACCATGCAGCGAAGATCCGCTACATGTTCGGCGGCGAGGTCGGCTGTCCGCTCGTGATACGCACGCCCAACGGCGGCGGCAGCCAGCTGACGGCGCAGCACTCGCAGAGCTTCGAGGTCTTCTTCGCCCACACGCCGGGCATGAAGGTCGTCGCGCCCAGCTCGCCGGCTGACGCGCACGGCCTGCTGAAGGCGGCGATCCGCGACGACGACCCCGTCCTCGTCGTCGAGAACCTCCAGTCCTACAAGGTCAGAGGCGAGGTCCCCAACGACCCCGGGCACGTCGTCGAGATCGGCAAGGCCGCGATCACGCGTGAAGGATCCGACATCACGCTCGTAGCGCACTCGTTCGCCGCCACGCGCGCGCTGAGAGTCGCCGAGAAGCTCAAGCGCGACCACGGCGTCAACGCCGAGGTCGTCGACCTGCGCTCGCTGCGTCCGCTCGACGTCGAGACGGTCTCGAAGTCGATCCAGAAGACGAACCGCGCGCTGTGCGTCGACGAGGGCTGGGCGACGTACGGCGTCAGCGCCGAGATCGCCTCGCGCATCCAGCGCGCCTGCTTCGACGACCTCGACGCGCCGGTCGAGCGCGTCGGCCTCGCCGAGGTGCCGATGCCGTACGCCAAGCAGCTGGAGAGAGCCGCGATCGTCAACGACGGCAAGATCGAGGCAGCGGCGCTCAGCGTCCTCGGCCTCGGCCCGGACGTCTTCTCCACCTGAGCGAGCGCGCACCGCAGTGCCCGGGGCGGGGATCGAACCCGCACGTCCGTCGGGGGACAGCCGATTTTAAGTCGGCGGCGTCTGCCAGTTCCGCCACCCGGGCAGGCGGTCATCATCCTACGACGAACCGGTTACGGTCACGTGTGTGGGCGACCTGCGAGTACGGCTGCAGCCGCGTGCCAAGCGCAACGAGATCGTCGGCGAGCGTGACGGCGCGCTCGTCGTGCGGGTGACGGCGCCGCCGGTCGACGGGAAGGCCAACGCCGCGCTCTGCAGGCTGCTAGCGAAGGCGCTCGGCGTCGCGCCGAGCACGGTCACCGTCGTGCGTGGTCAATCGGCGCGCGACAAGGTCGTCCATGTGGACGCCGTCGAGACCGGCGTGGCACTGCACCGTCTTGTTGACGGTACGTGAACGTCCGAGTTCGGACGTCGCTTGACGAGGGGGCGTAGCGTAGGACGGGTGAGGTGCAGCGACGGGTCCAGTTCCTGCGGGGGAACGGCGGTTCCCCGACGCGATCCCGGCAGCTCGACCGGGACGTCCTCGCGCGCGCCGACGGTGCCGGAAGGCGGCCGCGCAGCCGTGCTCAGACGGCTGCGCGGGCAGCTTCCGGCGGGACTGCGTTCAGGCCACCGCCGCGGCGCGGGTGACGACGGGCGTCAGCCCGTCGAGGACGGCGTCGGTCAGACGCGCGTCGCCGCTGATCTCGAGACCGTTGCGCGTGCCCTCGGGGGCCAGCGCATCGACCCAGGCGCGCTCGCTGCCACTGATGCGAGCGGTCGCCTCGGGCTCGGCGCGCTCTTCGAGCGTGACCGCGCCTCTCTTGACCGTGACGAGGTAGTGGCGGTCCTCGCCGTCCTTGGAGCGCTGCAGGACCGTCAGCTCGAGCGTGCCCTTGAGCGACTTGGGCGGGGACAGGAGACCCGGCGCGATACGAAAGACCGCACCGATGTCGATCGCCTCGCCGCGGCGCGGCTCGGTCCACGACCACTCGTAGCCCCAGCGCGCGAGCGCGGCGAGGACGGGTATCAGGTCGCGGGCACGTTCGGTCAGCTCGTAGTCGACCCGCGGCGGGACCTCACGGTACCGCTGGCGGGTGAGCAGGCCGTCCGCCACCATGCGGTTCAGGCGGGAGCGCAGCTGCTCCGTCGAGATGCCGGGCAGCGTACGCTGCAGCTCGACGAAACGACGGGGGCCGCTGACGAGGTCGCGAACGATCAGCAGCGTCCATTTGTCGCCGACCAGGTCGAGCGCACGGGCGTCAGGCGACCACTGATCGTAGGGATGGCGTTTGGGCGGGGGAGCGGGTGAAATGGGGAACCTCCGGTGGGACGAGAGCGGGGCGACCTACCTACCGTGATGCAGATTAACCGACTGACGGGTAGCCGCGTGGTCGTGGTAGCCGAACTGCGCCAGAAATGCGCCAACTTGCGCCTTCCTGTCGCATACACCGGGGAAGAGAGCGACGATGCGGACATCGCCTCCGCGCCCCTCCGGGGTCGGTGGACGGAAAACTGGGAGCAGGAGGGCAGGTTCGATGGGTGAGGTGATCCAGTTCGTACGGCGGCGACCTGCGCCGCGACGGTCGTTGACAGGGGTGACGTTCTTCTTCGACCTTGCATGCCCCTATACCTATCTCGCCGCCGAGCGGCTCGATCGGCGCTTCTGCGGCGCGGAGTGGCGGCCGGCGATCGGCCGGCATCTCGCGTCGAGCCCGTTCGCCCCCGGCTCGCACGTCCACGAGGGCGCGATGCGCTCCGTCGAGCGTCGCGCGCTGCAGCTGCACATGCCGCTCGTGTGGCCCGAGCGCTTTCCGGCCGCGGTGCCGTCCGCGATGCGCGCCGCGACGCACGCGGCGACCGAGGGCCGCGGGCAGGCGTTCGCGATCGCCGTCGGGCGGCTCGCGTTCTGCGGCGGCTTCGACGTCGAGGACCCGCGCATGCTCGCCGAGGCGGCCGCGGCGGCTGGGCTCGACGTCGACGAGACGCTCGAGGCCGCGGGCGACACGCGACGCGATCGAGCGGTCGAGGCGGCCGGTCGCGCGCTCTGGGTCGAGGGCGGCACGTCGCTCCCGGCGGTCTGCCACGAGGGCGGGCTGTTCTGCGGCGAAGACGGCGTCACAGCAGCAATGTTCGCGCTGCCGGCGGTCGTATCCGCGCATCCTGGCAGCTGAGCCCAGCCCGGCTCAGCTGGCGCGTGCGCGCTGTGTGAGTGCTTCCTCATCCGCGCGAGGGGCGGATCCGCGCGCCGCGCTGTCACAATCTCCTGTGGGATGGACCGGGTACTGCGATATGCGTATCGCCGGCTCGGCCGGCGCTACCCGCTGACTGTCGTCGTCCTCCAGTTCCAGATCGCGCACCTTCTGGCGCTCGGCGGAATCGTCCTGCTCAGGCTCTACCAGCCGATGAGCAACCAGACCTTCGTCCTGCTGCTGGTGGTAGCCGAGCTGCTGGTGGCCCTCGACAACGTGAGCTCCACGGTGCTCGCGCGGCGGCTCCTGCGCCCGGTCAGAGCCTGGCTCGACGGTGCGCGCGACCGCGCGGCGACCGCCGCTGCCTGGCGCGCGCTCGCGAGCATGCCGTCCGACTACACGCGCCGCGTGCCGACGGTGCCGATCGCGCTCGTGATCGTGCCGTTCGCGGCGTTCGCGACGCTGGAGCTGCACCTGCGGCCGTACTCGGCGCTGGCGATCCTCGTCGGCATGCTGCTGACGCTGCTGTACGGCGCGGTCCTGCGCTTCTTCTTCATGGAGTCGCTGCTGCGGCCCGTGCTGGAGGACGTCGCGCTGCACATGCCCGACGACTTCGACCCCGGCCGCGCCGGCCTCTCGCTGCGGCGGCGGCTGCTGATCGGCCTGCCGGCGATCAACATCCTCACGGGCGTGATCGTCGCGGGCATCGAGATGAACCGTCACGACGCGCGGCTCGACGACCTCGGTCCCGCCGTCGTCGTCGCGGTCGCGGTCGCGTTCATCATCTCGATGGAGCTGACGGTGCTGCTGTCGCGCTCGATCTTCGACCCGATCGACCAGCTGCGCGCGGCGACCGAGCGCGTCCGCCGAGGCGATCTCAGCACGCGCGTCCCCGTCGTCTCGACCGACGAGACGGGGCGGTTGGCGCGCTCGTTCAACGACATGGTCGCCGGCCTCTACGAGCGCGAGCGGCTGAGCGAGGCGTTCGACGCCTACGTCGGGCCCGACATCGCCGAGATGGTGCTGCGCGACGGCACCCACCTCGACGGCGAGGAGCACGAGGTGTCGGTGCTCGTGCTCGACATCAGAGACTTCACGCGCAAGGCCGAGCAGGCGACCGCGCGCAGGGTCGTCGACTTCCTCAACGAGTTCTACGGCCTCGTCGTGCCGATCATCGAGCGCCGCGGCGGGCGTGCCGACAAGTACGTCGGCGACGGGCTGCTGGCGATCTTCGGCGCGCCGGAGCCGCTGGAGGACCACGCCGACCGTGCCGTCGCGGCCGCGCTCGAGGTCGCCGCCGCGGTCCGCGACCGCTACGACGACGACGTGCAGGTCGGGATCGGCGTCAACTCCGGCTCGGTCATCGCGGGCACGATCGGCGGTGGCGGGCACGTCGAGTTCACCGTCATCGGCGACCCGGTCAACACGGCCGACCGCGTCGAGCAGGTGACCCGGCAGACGGGCGACACCGTCCTCGTCACGGAGGCGACGCGCCGGTTGCTCAGAGAGGACCACGGCCGCTTCGAGAACCGGCCGGCGGTGCCGTTGAAGGGCAAGGCCGAGCGCGTGCAGCTGTGGGCGCCCAAGGCGTTCGGCGCGACGGCGGCGGGTTCGCCGGACGGCACCGAGCCGCGGACCGATCCGCGCGGCGAGGTCGTTCCCTCGCCCTGAGCCCCGTCACGCAGAAGAGGCCCGGAATCCTTCCGGACCTCTCCTGTTGTCGACGGCTCCGAAGGGGCGGGCGAGGTCGGGGGTCCATACCCGCCCGGAGCAGTGCGTCGCGGACCGGGCGTTGGGAGGCGCCGAGGTCGGTCGGCTCACCCGGTCATATGTCGGGATCGAAGAGGTCGTGCCATCTCCTCGCCCAATGCGCATCATGCGCGCTTGCACAGGACCGTGCAACCCCTGTGTCCGCCGTCATACGAAGCTCATACAGCCTCTTCAACTTGTACGAAACGGCGCGCATGGACGTACCAGCTCATCGACCCTGGCCGCCTGGCTAGAGTCGGCGCATGTCAACCGACACGCAGCAGGAGACGCGGCTGCACGGCGGGCGCCTGATCGCGCGCCGCCTCAAGGCCCACGGCGTCACGAAGCTCTTCACGCTCTCAGGCGGTCACATCTTCCCGATCTACGACGGCTGCCGCGCAGAGGGCATCGACATCGTCGACGTCCGCCACGAGCAGGCCGCGGCGTTCGCCGCCGAGGGCTGGGCGAAGGTCACGCGCACGCCGGGGGTTGCGGCAGTGACCGCCGGCCCGGGCGTGACCAACGCGATGAGCGCGATCGCCTCGGCGCAGTCGAACAACTCGCCCGTGCTCGTGCTCGGCGGCCGCGCGCCGGCGCTGCGCTGGGGGCGTGGCTCGCTGCAGGAGATCGACCACGTCCCGTTCGTGCGCCCGCTGACGAAGCTCGCGGCGACGCCGGACGGCACCGCCGAGATCCCGGGGCTCGTCGACGACGCGCTGCGCGTCGCGATGACGCCGCATTCCGGGCCGGCGTTCCTCGACTTCGCGATGGACCACGTCTTCAGCGAGGCGCAGGAGCCGGCGAGCGACGCGGCGCTGCTGGCGCCGCACCTCGGCCCCGGCGCCGACGGCAACGCGATCGAGCGGGCCGGCGCGCTGCTCGCGCAGGCCGAGCGCCCGGTGATCATGGCGGGGACGAACCTCTACTGGGGCCATGGCGAGGCAGCGCTGCGGGCGCTCGCCGAGCAGCTCGGCGTCCCGGTCTTCCTCAACGGGCTCGCGCGCGGCTGCGTGCCGGCCGACCACGAGCTGTTCTTCTCGCGCGCTCGTGGCGCCGCGCTGAAGGGCGCCGACGTCGCGCTCGTGATCGGCGTGCCGATGGACTTCCGGCTCGGCTTCGGCGAGTCGTTCGGCGCCGAGACGGAGCTGATCTCGATCGACGTCGCAGAGCCGGTGCGCGACCACCCGCGCACGGTCGCGGCGGAGCTGTACGGCGCGCTGCCGGCGACGCTGGACGCGCTGCGCGAGGCGGCGGCCGGCGGTCCCGACCGCACGCGCTGGCACGAGCAGCTGCGCGCGGTCGAGGAGGAGAAGCACGCGGCGGAGGCGCTGGAGCTCAACGACGAGCGCGCGCCGTTGCACCCGATGCGGGTCTACAAGGGCCTCGCCGAGGTGATCGACCGCAATGCGATCGTCGTCTGCGACGGCGGCGACTTCGTCTCCTACGCCGGCCGCGTGGTCGACTCCTACGAGCCCGGCTGCTGGTTGGACCCGGGCCCGTTCGGCTGCCTCGGCACGGGGCCTGGGTACGCGCTGGCGGCGAAGATCGCGAGACCGGAGCGGCAGGTCGTGCTGCTGCTCGGCGACGGCGCGTTCGGCTTCTCGGGACTGGAGTTCGACACGCTCGCGCGCCACGGCGTCAACGTCGTCGGCGTGATGGGCAACAACGGCATCTGGGCGCTGGAGAAGCACCCGATGGAGTTCCTCTACGGCTACTCGGTCGCGGCCGAGCTGCGGCCTGGGACGCGCTACGACGAGGTCGTCGGCGCGCTCGGCGGCCACGGCGAGCTGGTCGAACGGCCGGAGCAGTTGCGCGGCGCGCTCGACCGCGCGTTCTCGGCCGGGGTGCCGGCGCTTGTCAACGTTCTGACAGACCCGACGGTCGTCTACCCGCGCAAGTCGAACCTGGCGTAGGCGCTGGGGCTGCCGGGGGCGGCGCGTCAGCGGTCGGGCTGGGCGCGTTGCCGCTCTGGATTGCCGGCGCGCGCCCGCGCACCGTGGTCGATTGTGGTCGCGCCACCGGCTGTTCGAGTACGCGTCCGTACCCAAAAAGAGGAAACCGCCCGCGTCATGCGGACGGTTTCCTCAAAGCGACCCAATCAGGACGGGCAGGGGTACGTGCCTTGAAAGGGCCTTTTCAGTGGCCCAGACGGCGGGAGGCGCCGTTGTTATGCGGCTTCGCCTGGACCTATGGGTCGGGCGATCGACTCGCTTGCACGAACCCGATGCCCGACAGGCCGATATTGCCCGAGTGGTTCGTACTCAAACAATCGAACATACGTCCAGCATTGTTTGGCGCGTGTGCCGTTTCGGGTAATGGCAGCAGTTCGTGTCCGCTACCTGGCACCTGCGCGTTCGAGCGCGACGCCGTGGAGCAGATCGTGTTCGGAGACCTCGACACGCCGGAATCCGAACGCTCGAAGCACCTCGATGAGGATCACCATACCGGCAACGATGGTCGGCGCGCGATCAGGGTGCAGGCCGGGGACCTCGCGGCGCTGGGCGAGCGGCAGCTGCGCGAGGCGCGCGAGCGCCAGCTCGGCGTCGCCCAGCTCGGCGACATGCCCGTGCACGCGGGCGGGGTCGTACGGCTCCAGCTCGAGGTCGATCGCGGCGAGCGAGGTGGCCGTGCCGGCGACGCCGATCGCCGCCTGCGCGCGTGAGCGGACGTCGGCCGGGACCTGCTCGGCGAGGATCTCCCGCAGCTCGTCGGCGAGCGCCTGCAGCTCGCGCGGCTGCGGTGGATCGTGGTGGACGTGGCGTTCGGTCTGGCGCACGACGCCCGCCTGCGTCGAGACGTGGAAGTCGACGTGGCCGGCGTGGCCGACGACCAGCTCGGTCGAGCCGCCGCCGATGTCGAACACGAGCAGCGGCGTCGTGTCGCCGGGCGGGCGCCCGTGAGTCGCGCCGAGGAACGTGAGCCGCGCCTCCTCCTCGCCCGCGATCGTGCGAGCGTCGAGCCCGTAGCGATCGCGCACCGCGGCGGTGAAGACGGCGCCGTTGGCGGCGTCACGGACCGCGCTCGTGAGGACGGCGAGGCGCGCGTCGGGCGCGACGCCGGCGCCGTCGAGCGCCGTGCGGTAGGCGCCGAGCGTCGCGAAGACGCGTTCCATCGCGGCGTCGGAGAGGCGGCCGCTCGTGTCGACGCCGTCGCCGAGGCGGGTGACCTGCGAACGGCGGTCCAGCTCTGCGATGCGCCCGTCGGGCGCGACGTCGGCGATCAGCAGCCGGGTCGAGTTCGAGCCGATGTCGACGACGCCGACGCGCATGGCCGTGCCGCTCACGCCGAGACCGGGTGGGGGAGCGGCTCGCCGGCGAGCCCGGCGAGCACGTTGTCGACGGCGAGGTCGGCCATGCGGGCGCGCGTCCGTGGCGTCGCGGAGCCGATGTGCGGCACGACGAGCACGTTGGGCGCGGCGAGCAGCGGATGGCTCGGCGGCAGCGGCTCGGGGTCGGTGACGTCGAGCGCCGCGCCGGCGATCGTGCCGTCGTGCAGGGCGCGCGTGAGCGCGTCGGTGTCGACGATCGGACCGCGGGCGGTGTTGACGAGGATCGCCGTTCTCTTCATCCGCCGGAGCGCGGCGGCGTCGATCAGGTGGCGCGTGGCGGGCGTGAGCGGCAGGTGCAGCGAGACGAAGTCGGAGCGCTCCAACAGCTCCGGCAGCGGTGTGCCCGCGCGGCTCGTGGCGGTCAGCACCGTCATGTCGAAGCCGCGTGCGCGGCGCGCGACCGCCTCGCCGATCCGGCCGGCGCCGACGATCCCGAGCGTCGTGCCGGTGACGTCATGGCCGAGGAAGCCGTCGGGTTCCCACGTGCCCCAGCGGCCGCTGCGTACGTCTTCGGCGGTCTGCGGCAGCCGTCGTGCGGCGGCGAGCAGCAGCGCGAAGGCGAGGTCGGCGCTCGCGTCGGTGAGCACGTCGGGCGTGTTGCCGACCGGCACGCCCCGCTCCGCGGCGGCGGCGAGGTCGATGTTGTCGACGCCGACGCCGTAGTTCGCCACGACCCGCAGCCGCGGGCAGGCGTCGAGCAGCGGCCCGTCGATCGGGTCGGTCAGCATGCAGAGCAGCGCGTCCGTCTCACGGGCGCGCGCGACCAGCTGCTCCCGCGGCGGCGGCTCCCGTCGTTCCCACACGTCCGTCTCGTGCCCGCTCGCCGCGAGGCGGCCGAGCGCATCGCCCGGCAGGCGGCGGGTGACGAAGACGCGGGCCACGCGCGAATCCTAGGCGGCACCGCTCCCGCCCGTCGCCGCCCCAGGCGGACTTCGCCTCGCACGCGATCTGCGCTAGAATCTTTGGTCCGCCGCGGGGTGGAGCAGTCTGGTAGCTCGTCGGGCTCATAACCCGAAGGTCGCGGGTTCGAATCCCGCCCCCGCTATACCGAAGTCCCGCGACCGCCCCCTTGGGGCGGTCGCTTTTTCTTGGTCTTCGACCAGCTCCGGCGTGACCGTAGCAGCGAGTTCGAGCCGGGCGTTCGCCTTGTCGTAGGTGGCCGTCACGTCGAAGGCTTCGAAGATCTCGGCCAGCTCGCTTTCGTCGGCTGTCGCCAGCGCATCGCGCATGTCCGGGATGGCGTCGAGCATCGTCTCGATCTCGTCCGGGCTCGCCCCGGCGGGGCGCTTTGCGCGCAGGACCGTGGTCGCCTCTGAGATGGCCGTCGCCCGAGCGCTCAGCTCTTCGATGCGTCTCGTCGCAAGGGCGATGACCGGATGGTTGGGGTCGTCGTGCTCTTCGAGGCGCAGCACCTGGCGTCTGAGGCTGCGATCCACGTCGGTGCGCTCGCGTTCGAGCCGCTCCAGCTCAGCGTCATGTTCTCTCCACGAATCGCTCGCGGCAGACGCCAGCTCGGCGCGGAGAAGACGCAGCCGGCCCGGTCCGAAGATCCGTTCCGAGAGGAAGTCGAGGACCGCGTCGAGCACTTTGTCCTCTTTGATCCCGAGTACGCGGGGGTGCCCGGCGATGTCGGCAGCGACGGAGCCTCGGCGGGTGACGTACTGGCAGCGGTACCAGTTGGAGCCCTTCTGATGGCTGCCTTCCATGCGGCGCCCGCACATGCCGCAGCGGACGTGACCGCGCAGGACGTAGAACCGGCCAGCGCGCCGAGGTCTTCCGCTGTAGGGGCGGGCTTGGTCCGGCGCTCTCGCAGCGATGGCGTTGCGGCGGGCGCGTTCCTCGACGGCCTCGAACAGCTCTCTGGTGACGAGCGCCTCGTGCGTCGGCAGCGGGCTCCAGATCCACTGCTCGCGTGCGCGGATGAGCGGTCGGCCTTTGCGCTTGTCGTGGCGGTTCCAGACGTTGTAGCCGGTGTACTTCGGGTTACGCAGCATTGAGCGCACCTGCGACCGGCTCCAGGTCTGAGCGAGGCCGTTGTCGTCCTTGCGGTTGCGCTGCGGCGGCGGGTAGCGGTCGAGGTCGCGATTGAGCTTGTCGACGATCTCGCCGAGCCCGAGGCCGTGGACGCAGTAGTCCTCGTAGACCATCAGGACGATCGGCCCTCTGATCGGGTCGATGACGAGCTTGTGCTTGAGCTTGCCCTCGCGCGCCTTATGCGGGTTGGGGTGCTCGTGCGGTTCGAGCGCAAAGCCGTACGGGACAGGGCCGCCCGTGTGCCAGCCCTGCCGGACGCTTTCCTCCATCCCGCGCCGGCTCTTCTCGATCAGATCGCGCACGTACCACTCGGCGACGCCCTGCTTGACGCGGCGGGTGAGGATCGCGGTCGCGTTGGCGACCATCGGCTCGTCGGCCGCGAAGAGGCCGATGTCGAGCTGTTCAAGCTCGCGCTCGATCCGGGTGGCGTCGGCGGTCATGCGCGAGAGGCGGTCGATGCTTTCGACGATCACGGCGTCGAAGCCGCAGCCGTTGCCGACGCGGGCGCGCAGGTCGGCGAGTCCGCCGTCGCGCGGGACCGCGACGCCGAACGGGGTGCCGTCGGCGCCGCGACCGCGCTGGGCGAGTTCCTTGCGCCCACTCTCGATGTCCCAGTAGTAGGCGACGACCTCGCCGCTTGTGGCCTCGATCGCGCGCCGGCAGGCCGCGAGTTGGCGCGGGATCGACAGCGACGGGTCCTGCGCGTCCTCGGTCGAGACACGGCCGTAGAAGGCGTACTTCACGGTGGCTGGCGCGGCGACGGTCATAGCCTGCATCTAGACCAGACGGGCGCTGCGTTCGCAAGATCGCGCGCCGACACTGCGGCCGCTCCTCTCAGCCGCCCGGCGCACGAACGCGACCATCACCCGGAGTTGCCGATCGCGACGCTCGATATCGGCGTCGCCGTGCGGCAGCACCCGGGTTGTCCTGTGCAGATCGCGAGGCGCGCCCGGCCTCACGTCGGCAGCTCCCAGCGGCATTTGTAGCCGAGCGGGTGCGTGTCGGCGGCTCTGCGTCCGCCGCTGCTCCATCTGCCGCCGCCGGCTCTGTCGGTGACGAGCTTGAACCCGGCGGCGCGCAACGATGCGCCGCCCTCCTCTCTGAGCGTGTAGGTGATGACGTTGCGGTACCCGAGCGCCTTCGCGGCGCGCCATGCGGCCCGCAGGAGCATCGAGCAGGCGTTGGGCGTACCGTCGGTGCAGACGCGCCGGACCTCGGCGGTGAAGCCGTCCTCGAGCTTGCGTGCGACGGGACGGCCGAGGATGGCGACGCCGCAGAGGCGGTCGTCTGCCTTGACGGCGACGACGCAGACGCCGGCGGCTACCGGACGGTTATGGCGATGGTGCTCAGCGACAAAGGCGTTCGCCTCTCTGAGCGAGGTCGGAACGATCGCGAGACGCGGTCGGGCGTGCGAGCGAGCTGATCTGGATGTCGTCAATGGGTGGTTGGCCGGCGAGGCGCATCCCACTGATGAACGTCGATACGGTTGGGTTAGCGGTACAGGCGCTCTCCGCAGCCGGTAAGAGTCAGCGCGACCAGGCACTGGGAACTGGCAGGTTCCCGTTGACGACCACCACGGCGGTTCTTGACGGATGGTCCGGCTCGTCGAGAGCGTGCAGCTTTGGAGCGAGCCAACCTATTGTGTTCGAAAGGACGCCCGGTGGCGCGTCCTTTCTGGTCATGTCTAGAACGACGAGAATCGAAAGTTGTCGCTGGTCAGCGCTGGCGTACTGCGTGGTCTGGTCGATGAAGTCTCTGGCATTGGCGAGTGTGACCGGTCTTGTTCTCGAAACCTTCAATTCTGCGACGATCCCGTCGTGAGAGATGTCGGTCGGACCGCCACCTTGCCAAGCGTGCTCGACAATCCGGCCTTCAAGTTCACTCACCATCGCCAGGCGCTTCACAAGCTCCGTCTGAAACTCCTTCTCAGTCGGATTGCTGCCTTCGGGGAACTGGCGATCCGCGATGATGCGAACCGCGGCTTTCGCCACGGCGCCAAGCAGTCGGCCGAACGCAGGCTGCTCGTCTGGCGCGAACCGGGCATCGCGCAACTCCGCGAGCATGGCGAGGATGCGTGCGTCGAGCGTCTGTGCGCCGGTAATTACATCTTGGAGGGCATCGAAAGTGCGTACCGCAAGCTCGTCATATCCAATCACGCGAAAAGGCGTCGAATCCTCCCCAACACCAAACGCGCCGTTGATAGCAAAGCGCACTGTTGACAGCGGGTCGGCCGCTCCTGCGTGAAGAATGAGATGGCCCTCTCCTGAGCCGGCCCACACACCTTCTACTTGCTCGGCCGGTCGGCGGATAAGGATATCTGTAACTTCCGCGGCAGTTCGCGGCCAACGGGATACATAACGGAGAACAAGTTCGTCCGCACCGTCCGGCCAGTCAAGTACGCGCGCCTCGACATGCAGTTGATGAACCTTGTGCGGTGCCACCACATGCGTCGCAGTAACTGGGCTTCCATCGACGGACGTGATGATGGCGCCGCGCGGCACTGGCTCTCTTGCTGCTGGAGTCTGTTCGATCGGAGCAGTCGTTCGACTTCGCGGCGGGATCAGTGGGATGGGGAGCGGGACCGCAAGCAAGGCGGCACGCACCGGATGGCGCTCGTCGGGTTCGGCGATGGACTCGATGGCTACGAGTACACCGTGCAACGGGGCCATGAGCGCCTCGTCACGAACGAGCCCCGACGCGGCCATCCTTGCGCGTCGTGCTGCCGCCCGCTGAAACCGATCGGCATCCATGCCCGCCGAGAGAGTCTCTGCATCCCAGCGCTCAAGCTCTCCAAGTGCCAGCAGGGCCTGGGCGTAACCGCGGCGAGTCTCGGCTTCGATCCCTTGATCTTCCGGCGCGATGCTCTGTGACAGTAGTTCGCCAGCGGCTTTGAGCTTGGCCGAGCGCTCGGCCGCTGTGAGATTCGGCTGCCGCAATGCCTCGATAGCCGTGGCGCGTGCTGCGAGGTATCGCTTCACGTCTCGTCCCACGGATATCTCATAGTTCTCAGCGCTCTCTCCCGGCGTTCGACTGCTTGTGCTGCACGTTCAAACGCGCGCTCGGCGATGTCAGGGCTGCCCGCTTGCAATGCGTCCTCTGCTCGCGCAATCTCTAAAGTGCGAAGAGCAGACTCCCGCTCGATCGCATCTTCAGTCGTATCCGGGATCGCATTGAAGATCGCCTCAGCTAACTCGGCAGCATCTGTCCAAAGTGTCGCTCGTTGAAGGATCTCCACGAAGCACGCCGCCTTGATGATGTCGCGTGACATCTCGGCACGAGCGATCTCCTGTATGTCTTCGAGGTGTTCTGTCAGGGTCTCGACCGGGAGTTCCCGAAGAAGGCGGAGCATCTTGTAGTCGCGGCCGTTGACTTCTACGGCTGGACGCGTGCTGATGATGTCCAGGAGCAGGCCGGAAAAGCCTGGCAGCTTCGTGGCAGCATGACCCCGCGAGCGGATGAAGTTCTCTTTGGCATGCCGTGAGAGGTGTTTAGCCAAGAGCACACACTGCGCTCGAATGAACTGGTTCTCCCGGCTGGGACGGCGCTCAGACAGTTCCCACAGCACCCAGAGGATCTGATCAAGAACGTCGGGATCGAGATTAGCGTAAGTGACGGCCCACCCCAACAGAAGATCTGCAGTCTGCTTCGTTTGGCTTTCGTCGATGGGTAACCCATCGCGGAGTGCTTGGAACAGGGATCCATGAACGATCGTATGCTGATCTCGAAGCAGGATCGGCAGAAGATCACCGAGATCCGCGGGAAGTCTGCGATTGTTGACTCGGGAGATCTTCGCCCATGCCTGGATTCCGCAGGCGCGGACCCGTTGATCCTCATGGACGAGCGCTTTCCACAGGGCTGGCATTACTTCGGGCAGAAGATCGTCACGTTGACCAAGGCTCCCCAAGAGGCGAACAGCATGATCTCGGAGATCCTTCATTTCGTCTGAAAGAGGATCGCTCAGTGCGATGACACTGAGTACGTTGCGTGCGATGTCGTTGGGCGCGTGGGGCACGAGGAGACTGGTCGCGTCACGCAGTTCTCGAATGACAGCTGCTTGTGTACTACTGCGCCCCGCGTTGTGGAGCGCCTCCATGAGAGAGGCCGCTTGTGGCAACCCAAGTGGCGACTCGTCTGTGCGCACTGAGACTGCCATCATCAGGGCTCCGAAGAGCTGATCCACCCGACTGGCCATCAGCTTCGGAAACCAGCCAGATGTATTTCTAATGAGATGCGCGGCGTCGTACGTCACCTGATCGCCCCAATCGCCGCCGAGGCGGCGAAATGAGACTTCGATCGCGGCTTCCACGGACTCGTGGCCGGTGTCATCGTTGGTGGCGTTCCGCACTGCATACTCGATAACGTTGAACAGAATTGGTCGTGCTTCTACGTCAACTCTCCGCGCTCGATTTTCAATCACCGCCGCGATGGTTCGGGGGTCGCTTCCGAAGGCCGTTCCCAGAGCCTCCTCAAGCTCCTCCTGAGGACTGCCGAGGTATCCCCGTTCAGGGTCTGGCAATTGGAGTCCATCGAGGAGCGGGCGGGCGAGTTGGGCGGCGGTCGGCGGCTCATGCTCGATCAGACGGCGCGCTGCGCCGGCCCCGATGCGCCGCGGGTAAGACTCTTCATGAAGGATCAGCGCAGTCAGCCTGTCCAACAGGGCCGGCAAGCTATGGGCTGCCGCTAAGTGCAACGGTGCGAGGTCGAAATCAGGCGGCAGCCCGTAGTCATGCGGCGGTGCAGCCAGCGCTGCGATGACGCTGAGAATCGGCTCCAGTTGACCAGGCTTCAGTCCTGCCTGCAATCGCACGAGCAGAGTCGCTGCGCTGCTCAGAGGCCCATGGCCTAATCCCTCGATGGTGACCTCAAGTAAGCGGTCTCGATCGAGCACGCTAGCGGCGTCGAGCTGCACCAGCGCTGCGAAAATGGCTTCACCCGGATTGTTGGCTGCGAAGTCCATGAGGACGGCGGCGGCCGGTGGGGTGGCTAACTCGGGATGTACACGGCAGAGATCGACAAGCTCGTCAGCCCGTCCGTCAGGAGTTCTTGCGTCGATACCCTCGATGAGAGAGACGAGCGCCCGCGTTGGCTCGGGTTCTCGCTCGACGCGCTGCGCCCGCGCTTGTGCGCGAGCGGAGCGTTCGGCGTCCTCCTTTGCAGCCGTGAGATCGGCGCGCTCTCGCGCGGTGCGACGCTCGTCGAGGGTTCTTTCCGCCAAGGTCTTCAGATTGGGAACCCCTTGCGGGTCTCGGTGCGGGCAAGCTCGGCAGTTCTGCTCGTAGAACCGGACCGCGTTCTCAAACAATCTGGGGGATATCGAGGTGTTGGGCTGCCCATGTACACACCGCATCTCGCGTACGCTGATGGGCAAGCCAGTCATGTCTTCAAGCATCGACCAGCCGAAATGCTCCGAGTGCTCGACGCGCGCGTGCGAACAGTGCCGCAGGACCATGGGGATGATGGAGGCCGTTTGACGACCTTGTTCCATTGCCCGTTCGGCTTCAGCGTTGAAATGGCTCGGCACCGGAAACGTTCCTGATCCTCTAGGGGCATACAGAATAGGCAGGATGGTGCGAACCTACGGCCGCTGCGATCCTGGGATCGGATCGGCATCTGCCGGGCCAACCAGCAGAGGCATGAGTCTCCGGAGGCCGGACTGCGTCCAGACCGCGATCTTGACCCACACGGCGTTCTTGTCGGCAGCTGTCGTACGGATGCTGTGGGCGCGTCGGTCCGTTGGCGCAACGAAGACGACGAGAGGGGCAACGGACGCGAGTTCGCTGCGAGGCAGCGCCTTCGAGTATCGGTCGATCTTCTCGCGGATGCGGCGCAGCGGTTCGGTGCCACGATCGACTTCGAGCAGCAGGTGCAGGGGCGCGCGGTCGGGCAGGTGCAGGACGCCGTATCCGTCCGGCGTGACGATGCCGCCGAGGAGACGGCTGGTGGTCTTCTCGCCGTACCACTCGTGGAGGGAGCCGCCCGCCGCGCGCAGCTCGACGGCGAGGCGCACGAAGAACTCGTTCGTGGCGACGTGATGGTCGAGCTTGGACGAGACGGCGACGCGTGCGGCGGTGGCGTGACGCCAGCGCAGTTGCTCGCGGTCGAGGCCGAGTTCGTCGGCGACGACATGTGCGCCAGCCTCGTCGAGGATCCAGTGGTACGGGGCGCTGCCTTCGCCGAGGCGAACCTCAGGGCGAAAGCGATCGAGCATGCGCAGCCTGTACAGCACGTCGAGACGCTCTCGGGCCGTGTTCGGATGTCTGAAGTGAAGCCGGGTCAGCTGGTCGGTCGTGAGAGTCGTGTGTTCGTAGCAGTCGATGACGATCTGTCGATCACGGTCCGTGAGACGGCTGGCGAGCGTCAGCAGGTGTTTGGTCGTGACACGAGTGGGGCGGCTTGTGTCTTGCCTTTGGTCCCCCTTGTCGGGGTTGCTTCCCGAGCGTCGAGAGCGCGTGTTTGCGGGGGACTCGGGCGGTGTGTGACCGGTTTTCCTAAGCACCGGGCCGACCTCCGGACCGGGCACCGGGCCGATCACCGGACCCCTTGGAGCGGGGCCGGCGCTTGACCCCGGGCTCGATTGCGCCGTAGCGACGCTCGAACAGCGCCTCGGAGTCCGGCGCGCCCGACAGCCGATCGCGGACATGCTGGCGGACCTGCTCGGCGCGATCGTCGGCTTCGGGCGCCGCGAGCGGTTCGGTCGCGACCGTGAAAGCGCGGGTTGTCTCGCCGCTGTGGCACAGGCGGACGGCGGTCGTGAAGCGGTGCAGATGGGCGAGGTCGTGTCTGGAAAGGTCGGGTTGAACGTCGCGATCGAGCGCGTGGGCGTCGTCGGCTGAGAGTTGGAAGTAGATCTTCGTGCGGGCGTTGGCGCTGATGCCCTCACGGAGGTCGCGTGGGAGTTGTGCGAGGTGTTGATGGGCGAGCGCGAGCGAGAGCCGATAGCCGCGGGCTTCGGCGAGCACGTCGTCGACCGGGGTGGGGAGGTTGAGGTAGTTGTGGACCTCGTCCACGTAGAGGGCGGCGTCGCGGCGCTGTTCGGGCGGGAGGGCGGCGCGGGCGAGCGCGGCTTGCCAGACGCGGGCGACGACGATCGATCCGAGCAGGCGGCTGGTGTCTTCGCCGAGGGTGCCCTTGGGCAGCGAGCAGAGCAGGAGCCGGCCGGTGTCGAGCGCGCGGGTGATATCGAGCGTCGAGCGCGGCTGTCCGATGATGTTGCGCAGGCTGCGGCGCAGCAGCAGCGCGCGCAGCTTGTTGGACACCGGCCCGGTCACCTGCGCGCGCGTCGCCTCCGAGAGCCCGTCGTACCAGGTCCAGAACGGTTCGAGTCCGATTGGATCGTCGATCGGGTCGGTCAGCCTGGAGCGCCAGTCGTCTTCGGTGAGCAGGCGTGGGACGTCCGCGAGCGTCATCGGCTCCTCGGCCTGCGCGAGGGTGAGGAGAGAGGAGCGCAGGATGTCATCGGTGCGTGGTCCCCATGAGCGTTCGTAGAGTCGGTGGAAGATGCCGACGAGTTGGTCGACGACGAGGTCGGTGTCGCGGCCTTCGAGGACGTTGAGCGCGGGCGGCTTGGGGTCGTGGGGGTCGAGCAGGTCGACGCGGTCGATCTTGTCGGAGGGGATGCGGGCGAGGATGTCCTCGACGAGGTCGCCCTTGGGGTCGATCACGACCGCGCCGCGTCCGGCGGCGAGGTCGTCGAGCGCGAGGCGGGCGATCAGGGTCGACTTGCCGGTGCCGGTCGGGCCGAGCAGGTGCAGGTGATGGCGGGCGTCGGCGGCGGCGAGCACGACGCGGCGGCCGTTAGAGGCGATCCCGAGCGGTTTGCCGGTGGCGGGCAGCCGGGGCGGTGGCGGGATGCTGCGCGCGCCGGCTCGGTCGACGCCGGGCGTGGTCTCGTCGGTCGGCAGGTGTGCGAGCGCGGCCAGCTCCGGGACGGACAGCAGGAACGCGCCGCGCCCGAGTCGGCGCTGAGTGACGCGCCGCAGCGAGGGGCGGCGCCGGCGGCTGCGCAGGCCGGCGCGGCCGTCGTAGGCGGCGTAGGCGCCGGCGCCTAACGTCCGCGTCGGGCTGCTCGGCCCGTTCGCGCTCGACGGCGCGCCGCTGCCGAGACGGTCCTCGACGCGCGAGCTGATCGCCTACCTCGCGCTGCACCCGGATGGCGCGACACGCGACCGACTGCTCGAAGCGCTCTGGCCCGACACCGACCCGCGTCGCAGCCAGCCGCGCCTGTGGCAGGCGACCAGCGAGGCCAGAAAGACGCTTGGCGACGCGTTCGTCTCCGATGACGGCCGCTACCGCCTCGACCGCGACCGGCTCGCCGTCGACCTCGACGAGCTGCCGCCGCTGCTGCGCCGCGCCGACGCGGCCGACCGCGTCGCCGACCGCGCGCGCCTGCTCGGCCGCGCCGACGCGCTGTGGCGCGGAGCGCCGCTCGACGGCGTCGATCACGCGTGGGCCGAAGGGCACCAGCGGCGGCTGCGCGTCGAGCGCGTCGAGCTGCTGCACCGCCTCGCCGAGACGTGGGTCGAACTCGACGAGCCGCGTCGCGCGCTCGACGCCGCCGAGCGCGGGATCGCACTCGACGAACTGCACGAACCGTGCTGGCGCGCTGCGCTCGACGCCGAAGCGCGGGCCGGACAGCGCGACGCGGTCACGGCGCGCTACGACGCGCTCGCGGGGCTGCTCGACGACCGTCTCGGGCTCCGACCGGAGCCCGAGACGACCGCCCTTTACCGGGCGCTGCTCGCGCCCGAGCCGAGGAGCACTTAGCCCTCGCGGTGCGGAAGGTCGGTGCGGATGCCGAGATCGGCGAGAGCACGGTGCAGCTCATCGCGCCGGACGCCATAGGCATCGAGCGCGCTGAGACTGGCGTCGATGGCCAGCCCCGCGACTACGTCTTCGGTCGCGAAGTACGCGACCGGCGTGCCGTTGTCGAGCCTCACGGCGAGGACGTTCCCGCGCTTGTCGCCGACGCTGATCGTCGCCTCGCACCTCCGGCCATCGCTCGTCACCAGCGTGATCGGCGCCTCGAACGCGACGATCGTCACGCGCGGCCACCGGTCCGCTGACCGATCGCCTGGGCTACGGTCGCGGGCCACTGGAGCCACCTCCCGCGACCGCTCCGTGCCGCACGAGGCGATTGCGTTGCACGAGCGCCCGCGTCTCGCGCACCACGGCGTCGAGGACACGCGCGATGCTCTCCACACGTGTCTCCAGCAGGTGCTGCATTTCGGCCAGTTCGCGGGTCGATCGGTCGAGCTGCGCGAGTCTGTCGCGCTGTTCGAGTCGCACGACGTGCTCGCGTGCGGCGTCGCGGACCAGCTCCGCACGTGCGACGCCGCGATAGGCAGCGAGTGTCCCGAGCCGTTCCCACAGGTCAACGTCGAACCGCACGGTCGTCACGATCCGGGCCGGTCTGGTCACGACTCCCCCTCGTCCTGCTGGGGCGGGGCGGCATGCTGCGCCACCCAGCGCAGGTGCTCCTCGGCACGTCGTCGCCAGCGGGGATCAGCGCGTCGCGCTCGCGCGTGGGCGTCGATGGCGAGCCTGACGCAGTCGGTGACCGTGACGCCGTCGATACGGGCGACGAGCATTAGCGTGGCGGCCCGCTCGTCGTCCAGCCGCAGCGTCATCGACTTCGTCATGGCTACGTCGCTCCGCGCTGGTCGGTCATCTCCTCGACGTTGCGCTCGTAGACCTCCAGCAGCCGGGAGAGGGAGAGGTCGAGGCCGCGTTCGAGCTTGAGCAGGACGCGGAACGTCGGGTTGATCTCGCCGCGCTCGATCGCGCCGACGTAGTTGCGATGGATCTCCGACGCCATCCCAAGCTGCTCCTGCGAGAGCCCGCGACGAACGCGCAGCTCGCGCACCGCACGCCCGAGCGCACGGTGCTCCGGTGAGATCGGGGCCGCCATCACACCCGCTCCTCGGCCCGCTGCTGGTGGGCTCGGCGCCGGTCGCGCAGCGCCTGTATCCGTGCGCAGCGGCGCAGGCAACGGCTGGCAGCGACGTTGCGCTCGTAGAGCGCCACCAGCTCCGACACCCGCACGCCGAGTTCGGCGCACAGGGTCGAGAGCTGCGGGAACGAGAGGTTCGTCTCTCCCCGCTCGACCGCCGCCAGGAAGCTGTCCACGAACCCGAGTGACACCGTCTCGATGCCGCGCCGCACGCGCAGCTCGCGGATCGCGAGCCCGAGCGCGCGACGGACCTCGGCGGCGTTGCGTTCCGCTGGTGAGGTCACCATCCGACCACCTCGTCAGCCGGCGGGTACTCGGCCAACTGCGCCAGCAACTGGCCGATCACGGCGCAGCCGACGATGCAGTCCCGTGCCGCGCGTTCCTCCTCGGCGTGTGCATCGACGTGGACGCGCGCGGCGTCCGCTGTCCGTTCGTTCAGGTGGCGCAGGGTGCGGGCGAGCACGCCGGCCGGCATCGTGATCGCGAACTCCTCACCGGGATCGTCTGCACCCCAGCCGATGTCGTCCAACAGGCGCATTGCGCCGCCGTAGAGCAGCCGCAGCACTCTGGCGTCCTCGATGTCCCCGCGATCGAACGCGATGTAGATGTCGCCGATCCCCGTCAGGTCCGACGTAACCGCCAGATAGAGCGCATCCCGTTGAACGCGCGTGAGCATGAGCCGCATCGCGGATCCTCCCTCGGTCGAGCACCGAAAGGCACGCGCGGACGATCGCAACACCAGCGCGACCATCACGCTCGCGTGGCGGGTTAACGCGCCAACAACCAGCCGTGACGGTCTACGGTGTGTGGTGCGCCGAAGCTCGAACCTTCGGTGCAACCGGTCCGGGCGGGCGTTGCTGCGCTCGTCCGGACCAACTTTTCACTTTGTCGAGCGGCCGACAAGATCAGACGCGATGGCGGAATGCAAGACGAACGTTGGCGAAAGGTAGCCGGATCCAGCGTTTCCGCCTCCGATTCGTGAGTCCGCCTATAGGTGGAGTTTCACCGCCTGGCGGCGGTGCTCTGGGCAGAAGGTTGTCCGTGATCGAGGGAGACTGGCGAGGCCGGGCTTGGGTCGAGTGCGGTGCTGGATGTCGCTTCCCGTTGCCCCGCCGAAGCGCGGTCACTACCGTGCCAGGCACACCGGACCGGGAATGGGGCGAACAATAAAGAAGGCGATCGGGGCGCTTGTCGTGCTCGCGCTGCTCGCGACGAGCGTAAGCGCGGGTGCCGTCGCCAGATGCGAGGGACGAGCCGTCGCAGACGGGTCGTCCCGCTACAAGATCCGAATGCTGGCCGCGAACGCCGGCTGCGCCGACGCGTTCGCGGTTGCCGATGCCTGGTACGAGATGCGGTCGACGATTCCGAGACGCGTCATGGTCGGCGGAGGAGACGAACGCGGACGCTCGTACGGATACGCGACCCGTGTCGCGGGCCACGCGTGCCGTATCGCATGGATCGGAACCGGCGTGATCCAGGTCCGCTGCGCGACGCTCCGACGACTCGCCCTCTGGACCGAGGCGGTTGATCCCGGAGGCCTGCGCGTCGAAGACATCCCCTACCCGCAACTCGGCGGAACTCGACCGCCGACCGTGCCGGAGCGCACGAGGATCTTGCCCCAGGCGCCAATACGCGCAGCGATCAGAACCTACGGCGCCGAGTGCGTGCGATTCACTACCCGGATGTCCCTGTCGGACGAAGACTGGGCCGCCGTCTTGATACTCCCGGCCGAATCCTGGTGCAGCGTGCAACCCGATGTCACGACGGTCCGCCGTGACGGCCCTGGTTGGCGACGCCATCAGTATGGCAACGGTGGCGGCTGCGGCGTCCCGCGCCGCGTGCGCGAAGACCTGCGCCTCGCCTGCTACTGAGTGAGGATGGCGGCCGTCAGGCTGAGTGACGAGCACGTGACTGCACCTGAGCTACGTTTCAGCGCGTGAGCGATCCGTTGCTTTTCTGCCGATGCTGACGTTTGTTGGGATGGAGCCTCGCGGCCTTGAGAGCTGCGACTACTCCGGGAGACTCGTGGACGAACAGACGTTGCTTCGTGCCACCGACGAGCGAGCTTTCGCGAATGAAGCGCTCGCCGTGTTGAGGGAACTTGAGCAGTCTGTGGCGTTGGTCGCGCGCGTTCGCTGGATTGGCGACGACGGTGCGCCGCGAACCCTCACGCGCAACGAGGCGGTTCTCGCTGGCCAGATGGTCCGGCTGGCGAAGCTGCATGGCGGACTCCTTCGGTTCTGTGATCCGCCGGGGATGGAGCTCTTCGCCTTTGTACTGCGTGGCGCGATCGAGACCGCGATCAATCTCCGGTACCTGATCACGCATGGATCGGATGCTACGTACGAGGCGTTCGTGCGCCATTCGTTGAAGCTCGAAAAGCAGTTGCGCGACCGGGTTGTAGCCGCGATCGAGGAGCGCGGTGGAGTGGTCATGCCAATGGAGCACGGAATGCTTGAGGGAATCGAGGCTGCCTTCCGGACGGCGGAAGTCGAGCCAGAGGATGTTGACCCCGTATCCCGGGCACCCTGGTCCAAGGGCGGGGCGTTCGGACGGTTTAAAGCGCTCGGCGTCGAAGACCTCTACGGCCCGTACTTCGGCGTTCAGAGCAGCTACGTGCACGGGGCGTGGCAGGAGCTCGTCCAGCATCACCTTGAGGTGCAGCCCGACGGCCGCTTTCTCCCCCGCGCGACCTTCGACGAAGGGTTGGCGGTAGCGCCGCTGCTCATCGCGGTCGACGTGCTCGGCGGCGCCACAGTGGACTACCTGCGCGCCGCGGCACCCCCGACCAGGGACCGCGACGTACTCGAAGGTCGCATCGACGTCTGTGGAGAGAACGCATCCGCAATCCGGGCGGCGTACCGCCGTTTCCGTGGGATGCCCGACCTCACCGGCGCGTAGCGCGTGAGGCGCGAATCTGACGTGGGAACGGCGCGGGCACGGCCCGCGCCCGGTCGCGGCCAGCGTTCCGACGGGGCGGTTCAGCCGGCGGACCTCGATGCGGTGCCGAACCTTGTCGTCACGCCATGCCTTGTTTCGGAGGTGGGCGTGAAATGACGACTCGCGAATCTGCCCTTGTGCTGCACAGGCAGGCGGGGCGTCTCTTGAATCGAGTAGCGGGCGGGACCTACTCTCCGCGCAGATGACAAGCAAGCGCAGGCAGCGAAAGAAGGGTCCGGCGCCGACGAAGCCGTCAGCACTGGTGGACCGGCGTGTCCGTCAGGCCCGCGTAACCATGGAGGCGCCCGGGCTCAGAGTGGGTGACATCCTCGCGGCGGTCGCGGTGGCGGAGATGCCGGGTGTGGGCGAGGTCCGGTTCTACGAGGCGCTGATGCCGTACGTGCTCCTGCTCGACGCCCGCAGGGACGAGAAGCGCGCCGTGCAGTTGCTCGCCCGGGCTCGGAAGAGCCGTAAACGGCAGTCCGATGGCGAAATCCACATTGCCGACAGCACGGCGATCGTGGACCTCCAGCATCTCGGAGCGCGCGCGTGTATCACTGCTATGGAGGCGTTGGAGGCGTTTGCGGCGGAGATCCTGCCGGTCGATGCCGTCTATACCCCGAAGGCAGGGAAGCGGGTTGGCGAGAGACTCGATCGCGAGCAGATCCTGTGGCTGAAGACCAAGGAACGCTTCGGCGATGCGCTCCCGGCCGCACTCGGGCTTCAGTCGATCAAGCACTCGGCGCTGTTGTGGGCGAGCTTCAAGCGAGCGCTCGCGCTGCGCAACGCCGCGATCCATCCGAAGCCCGAGCATCTGCACTCTTTCGGGAAGCTGGACCCCGGACGTCTCTCCTCGCGGATCATCGCCGAGGAGTTCGTCGGTGTTTCCGAGATGGCCGCTGCTGTCATGGAGCGCTACTCGCCTGGCTATGTCACGACGGCCGATAGCCGGAGATGACGGTCGGCATGTCGTGCGAGTCCGAACCGCAGCTGCACGGGGCAGCACGAGAGCTGGAACTGCCGCGCGGCGCGAGTATGTGGTTCGGGGACGGTCGTCCCATCGAAGACCCGTGGATCGTCGAGGCGGCAGTGATCGCGTCGCTGACTCCTCCGCTCAACCTCCGCGACAATCGCCACCATCCCTTCCACGACACCATGTCTGCCGCTCGCGCGCGGTTCAAGGCACAAGCCGAAGCGCTCGGGCGCGAGTAGGCGGGCGAGACTCATGGCGGTGGCCGTCCCCGAGCGTTCCGTTCGCGACATGGCTGCGGCGCTCTGCGAGTTCGAGGGCGTCAAGTGCCTGTGGCGCGTTGTGGCCGCCTTCGCAACCTACGCGCTCATACGCGTGTTGCCAGTTGTGGCGGCCGTGACCGTCGCGATCGTGTCGGTCAATGGTCCCGTCGCGAAGGCGAGCGTGAGCGCGGTCGTCGCGCTCGCCGTGGACGCCCTCGGCAAAGGGCTTCGGGTGCGGTTCCCCTGGAAGGCGGTCCTCGCAAATCGGCTCGCCACGTTCGAGGCGATGAACCCCACCACACAGGTGCCCGTCCGCGTTCGTGCAGCCGATGAGGACGTGGCGGGAAAGCACTTCGCCGCGCGCGGTTCAATCCCGTGATCTACGGTCTGCGGCTGGGCAGCGTGCCATCCGACGCCCCCGATCTCGACTTCGAGATCGCAGTGCACGAGCCGGCGGCGTGGCCGCAATCGCTGTCAGGCCCCGACCGGGTGCAGCGCATCGCCGACGTTCTGCGCGCCGCGCAAGTGCGAGCGCGGGTTGCCGGGGTCGATGTCGTGCCGCTTAGAGCCGAATCTCGATCCGAAGTGTAAATCGGGGGTTTGACCCCCGTCGCTCCCGCTACCTCCGCCAGGTCCAATGTGCCCTGGCATCCGAGACGGCGACTTGACGACGAGAAGCATGTAGCGACGCGTCTTGCTAGTCGCGCGGCAGGTGCACGAAGACCACCGCCAGGTCGGCGCGGCGCTCCTCGTGGTCGGGTAACCGCACCCGGCAGCGCAACTCACCCTCAGTCGAGCCCTGTTGCCAATCCTCAAAGGCTGGATGGTTGGCGAGCGTTTCCCGGGCGGCCGCGAGGACACGACCCATGTCCTTGCGATCCACGAACATCACGAGCGCGAGCTTGGCATCGCGCCAGGTCGTGTACCCGAGCAGCTGGTCGAGCGCAGATGACTCCTCGCGGTCAGGCAGCGCGAACGCCGCAGGTCCTGACCACCACTTGCACTCGGCGACGAACACGTTGCGGTCCTCGACACGGATGAGGATGTCGGTCTTGCCGCTCTTGTTGAAGGTTTCGCCTGTGGCCTGGCCCTCGTAGTGCGTATTGAGAAGAACGAGCAGTGCATCGCGGAGCTGTTCCTCGTCCCAGCTGGCGTAGTTGCCGGGCGTGCGTTCCATGCCGCGAGCCATCGCCGAGACGACACCCAGGATATGCGCGTAGAACTCGCCGACGAGAGTGGGTTCGAGCGGCGTCGAGGCTGCGGCTCTTTGCCGAGGCGGCGTGGGCGACGGTCGGCGCGTGATGCCGGGCGCGGAAAACGTTCGTGGTGCGTCGGTGCTGCGGCGCACAGGGATGCCGAGGCCGTCGAGATGCTCGCGGTCGGCGAGTACCCGTTGACGTCGCGTGGCGATGGCGTGGCGTGCGAGGCCCGGCAGGTCGCGGTTGTGGGCCTCGATGTCGGGTTGTTGCCAGCTCGCGTGCTGCTCGATAGCCGCGATGAGTGCGTCGGTCGTCGTCTTGATCGGGGGTTTATGGTCGTGCGGCCACTCGAAGAACAGTTTGATCTCGTCTTTACCGATGGCCGCGCGGGGTGGGCTCATCGACCACTGCCGTGGGCGACATCGCAGCAGCGTCTCATCGCCCGTGAACGGGATATGAATGACCGCCCTGCGTCCCGGGATCAGGAAAGGTTGGGTAGTGTCGAAGATGGCTCGGTTCTGGTCATAGCGAACGTCGACCTGGGACTCGCCGACGTCCTCCAGCTCGACCTCATCGCGGCGGATCACAACGGGCTCGACGGTGAACGCCTCGGCGACCTGGGCCACCCAGGCATCCACATCCGCGCCGAGCAACTCATCCTCGCTTGCGTCGGAGATTTTTGCCTGGCAGTTGCTTTGCAGTGATGCCAGCCAGTCCGCAAGGTCGGCCTGAGTGAAGAGCATCTGCGTTTCGCCGCGAATCTGTGCAAGGCGCTCCGACATGGCGCGTCGGAGGGTACGTGCGAGCGCGGACGCCGTGCCGTCGAGCCGACTACCCGAGATGGTGCCCGAGGCGCCTTTCGCGAGGCATAGCCGGTGCGATCCCTACCGCAGTTCCCGCACCGCCACGAACCGGTACCCGGTCGGGGGTTGGTGTTCAGAACCCGCCCGGTAGATGGACCTGCGAGGCCGGCGTGCGCACGGGGCTGCGTCCTGATCTTTGGCGGCGCTGGCGCTGGCGGTGCCGCGCAAGCCTGGATCTGGTGCGACATCTCAGATCGCTCAACCATAGGCTGCGTTAGTGGGCACGGAGACCGACAATGACGGGGTTGTTCCGCAGTACGACCCCGACGCTCCAGAACTCCGCCCCCTGCTGATCCGCGCGCTTCGTGATGATGGATTCAAAGCGTTGTGCAGAGGCGAATCTCGGAGCAACACGGAGATATCGACCCTGACGAGTTACACCGTTATGGTTGGGTTCGGGCTGGGTGTTGCGTCCGTGCTCGCCGACTGGCTGGATATCGGGATCTTGGCTTGGCTCGGGCTCTTGGCGGTCGCTTGCCTCGTGCTCGCGTTGATCGGTGTCTGGGTTGGTGTACAAGCGGCCGCAGCCTTGCTCGTCTTGGCGTGGTTCGTGCTTGCGGCGGGTCAAGTCCTTCAAAGCGATCACGACCTCCTCGCGACAGTCGTGTGGCCCTTTGCTGTAGTCGCGGCCGTTCTGTGGATCGTGCGACGGCATCGGCTGACGACTGTCGCCCGGACTTCTCCGCTGTTGCTGGCCGTGACGATCACGATCTTGCTGATTCCACTGTTCACCGACGACCTTTGGAGGGCGGCCGATGATCTCGGCCTCCGGCATCTCGGGCTCCTGGCTGCGGTGACGATCCTCCCTCTCCTGCTCTCGCTGGCACATCGGCTCCGAGCAGAGGTTGGCGGCGTACTGAGCCGGGCGACTACAGAGATCCTTGCTGCTAGACACGCCGCCGCAGAACGTGCTGGAGAGCGCATCCTCCGCTTGCTCGAAGACGACGACAGAAATCGAGAAAGCGAGAAGCTCGCCGAGCAACTCGGAGAGGTGTACGGAGACACGGTCAGCGTCGAGCATGCTCAGCGGATTGAGGCTGCTCTGTTGCGGCCTCTCCGTCGCCAAGTTGTCCGTCGGCTGCTTGTGACGACGTTCGGCCTCTTGGTGAGCGTCACCTTGTACCTCTACGTCCTGGCTTGGATCCTTGTGCCCATCGGCGTCTCCGCCGAATGGCTCGGGGAGCCGGCAAGCACGACAACGATCAGCCTCTTGAACGGAGAATTCGCTGTTCCGCTCGGAGGCTATGTGTCGGTGGCGGGGCTGCTGGGGATCGTCGCCACGGCAGTGATGCTCGCATTCGCCACGACGGAAGACCGCTACGCGGGGGACGTGACGACGGCGGTGCTCTACGCACCCTTGCGCGACGGAATGACGATCGCGCTCCCATACCAAGCGCTGAAAGACTCCTCGGCCGACGTTCCAGCGCGCTGAGCTTCGCCTGCAAGGGCCTATCGATGCCCTCCCGCCGGAAAGAGTCTCAGAGGAGGCTGAGCAGTTCGCAGGCGGCGCGTGCGGTCAGTGCGGGTGGGTGGAGGCCTTGGTGGTCGAGGAGGTCTTTGTCGCCGGTCACGATCGCGCGGGCGCGGGCGGCGGTCGCGAGCGCGACGAGGTAGTCGTCGGTGGGATCGCGGAGGACCGCTGGCGGCGAGCTTGGGTCGCGCAGTTGCACGCTCGCTCGCGTGAGTGCGCGCAGCAGCCGATCGGCGTCCTCGGCGGGCAGCCGGTCGCGGAAGTATGGCTTCGCGAGTCCGCGGCGGACTTCGTCGAGCAGCAGTGGGCAGGTGACGGCTTCGAAGGTCGAGTCCATGAGCGCCTCGAAGAGGCGAACTGGGGGACTGCCGTCCGGGCCGGTGAAGGCGGGCAGCCAGATGCTGGCGTCGACGACGAGCCGGGTCAACGCTCGGCGCGGACTTCGCGGACGGCTCTCAGGGCGAGTTCCGTTGCTTCTGCCTCGGTGAGGTCGAAGCGTGCGCGGGTGCGCCGCGCGGTTGCGATGCCGAGTCGGCGGATCGCGAGGTCTTCCAGCAGCTCGCGGTCGCCTTTGCCCGGCTCCTCGGCGCGCAGCTCGGCGAGGAGGTCGGCGTCGAAGTCGATCGGCGTGGTGCGCGAACCACTCATGAGATCAGGGTAACGCCTGTCGCGGCGATGCCGCGTCGTCTGCGCGGAGGGCTCGGCAGCTTGGTTGACGCAAGCGAGGTCCGCGTCGTCCCTCTGCGCCGCACTGGCCCGCGCCGGCCTCGGCTGCGCAGTCGTCGGAAAGGGAGGGCTAGTCAATCCACGATCAGACGGAGAGGCCGACCGCGTCGTCCGGTGCGTAACGGCGGTCTGATCCGGGCGGTGGGATTACGCTTGCCGCACCAGGAAGCCGTGCCGTGCCTTGCTCCGTTCTCGCTCTCACTCTCCGCTGGTCACGGATGGCTGCACGCCGGTCAGGTGCCGCATCGCACTCATCGTGCTGCTTCTGCTGCTGGGGATGATGCTCGCTTCGCCGGTCGGCGCCCGTGCGGACGAGAACATCTATGCACGTGATCTCGCCGCAGCCAGACGTGGGCTGGCCCGCGCGCAGACTGCCTGGGATGCCGCCACTGCGGATGCGCAGCGAGCGGAGTTGCAGCTCCCGGTCGCGCGGGCGGTGGCGACGCAGAAACGATCCGTTGCCGAACGTCGCGCCGTAGCGGCCGACCGGGCCCGGATGAGTGCGGCGCGGGCCGAGCGGAGAGTGCGTGATCGGCGGGAGAGGGCGCGTGCTCGTGTCGTGGCAGCCCAGTCGATTACATCGGCTGATAGCGAGGCATGGCGCTCCTGGCGCGTGCGTTGGGTGTCGATCGCCGCCGTCTTGTTCGCGCTCGCCGCAGGCGCCGCCTTGTCGGCGGTCGTCGCACGATGGCGTAGGCGGATCGAAGGTTCGCTCGCAGCAGGACGCAGTGCCGTCGCCTTGGCCATGTCGACCGCGCTCTACCTGTGTGGCCTGTTCGGCGCGGCGTCCGCAGCCGGCGCATGGCGATTCTCCTTGGCGCTGCTCACGGGTGCGGCTGTCGGCGTGCTCGTCCTCGTGCTGGGCACGGCGGCTGGCTGGCGTCGATGGCAGCCGGCTCGTCCGCTCTACCGACGCTTCATCTGGCCATCCACGGCCTTGTTGGTGCTCTGCGGGATAGGCACGGTTCTGCTCGCCGTAGGTGACGAGCGACCTGATCCTCCGCAGGTTCCCGCGGCGACCATGCGCCTCGCGGATCAGGCTGAACGTGACGCGCCGATGCCGCACGTGGTGCGGATCGTCGGCCACCACGCAGGTGCGCTCGACGTGCAGGCCCTCCGTGCGGACGAGCGTGCGACGGACGCAGAGACAGCTCGGGACGATCTCGCAACGCTCTACAGAACTGCGACGACGAGAAGGTGGCGTCTCCGACAGAGCATCGATCGCTGGTCCGCGAGACTGATCGCAGCGCAGCGTGACTACGACGACTACCAAGAGCTGCTCGACGCAACCGCACCAGATCCGACGATCCCTGATGACGTGGGGGATCTCGATGCGCTCGACCGTGATCTGCCCGACGTTGACGTTCCGTCGAACGATCTGTCGACAACCGAGGATTTCGGGTCGGGCAGGGGCGGCGTCGGTCTGTGCGCCGACGGTACGCTCAGCGACAGCATCGGGCGGCCGGGGGCATGCTCACATCACGGCGGGGTTGGCTGACGTTGCCACTCTGGTTGTGGATGCTGACCGCCGTCGTGTTCGGTTGCCTCGTAGGCCTGGAGGCCTGGGCGTGGATGCGTCACGGAATGTCCGCAGTCGCGCTGGCGGCGCTCGGGGCCGTATCGGTCGGCACGATGCTGCTCGCAGCGCTCGTCGTGGGAGCCATCGGCTACGGCATGATCAGCGCGATCTCGGGATGGGATCCGTTGCGTCTGGGGACAGAGCCGGGTGGTTCGGGCTCGGGGCGCTGCGACTCCAACTACGCTGGAGCGTGTCTCGATCCTGATGCAGCCGACTACGACTGCGCAGGTGGCAGCGGCGATGGCCCACGCTATGTCGGCACGCTCAGCGTCGTCGGCGCAGACGTCTTCGGACTCGACCGCGACGGCGACGGAGTCGCGTGCGAGTAGCGGCTCATCGCTCGTGCAGCTCCCGCACCGCCACGAACCGGTACCCGGTCGCGGGATGGTGTTCAAAACCCGCCCCCGCTATGGACGAATTCCCCGACCGGGCTTGCCGGTCGGGGTTTTTCTTTTTCCGGGATCAGCTCCGGCGTGACGGTTGCGGCGAGCTTGAGTTGCCGGTTGGTCTTGTCGTAGGTGGCGGTCACGTCGAACGCCTCGAAGAGGTCTGCCAGCTTGTCCGGCTCCGCTGTACGGAGTGTGGGTCGCAAGTCGGGGACGGCGGCGATCTCGTCGGGGTGCGCTCCCGCTTTTTGCACCTCGGGTTTCTCGGTGATGTTTCCGGGATCTCGCCGATCGCTTGGATGTCCGCGACGGTGGCGAAGCAGCGTGCGAACGGCGCGCGGCGTCTGACGGCGACGATCGCGCCGCCGTCTTGCCAGGTGCGGTCGAAGAGTTGGCCGAGCAGTCTGCGGCGCTCGGCGGGTCGTGCTCGATCTCCCAGAAGCCCGCGAACTCGTCGAGCAGTGCGTCTGCTGCGGCGATGTCCGGGTCGATCGGCGGGCAGCTCGCGTGCACCGGATTGCTCGCTCTCCGTCAGGTGACCGAGCAGCCCACGATCGCTCCACCTGCCCGGCATCTCTCTGTGGACTGGCAGCAGGTTAACCCGCTCGGACGGATCCGCCGTGCGCGATAGCCACCACGGAATCCAGCAGCGCGGACGCGGATGGTCGCGCCGCTGGTTCCAGGCGGAAAGGCGGAAGCGAGTCGCCGTGGGGCGTTCCCCGGCCGATCGCCACCGGCTGACGCGGACGGGGCCGGTCGCGGTGCGGGCGGTCGTCCAGCCTGGTGGCTCAGCCGGCGCGAAGCTCGAAGTTGAGCACGACGGCTCCGCCGGTGGCGTAGTTTGGGACGTCCGCGCGCGTCGCCTGACCCTCGGGGGAAGCAGTCGCTGCACTGTACGCGGCCGCATCGTCGAAGTCGGCCTCGAACACGCAGAAATACGGTGACTCACCCTCGGATGTGGCGACATTGAAGCTGTAGCGATAACCGCGCAGGCCGGGAAGCTTGGCCACCAGCGGGAGGTGCGTGTCCACGTAGTAGCTTCGGAAGTGGTCCGGGTCCGTGGGCGGCGGGTAGAGGACGAGGAGCCGGTGCATGGCGCGGAGTGTAATGCAGCGCCCAGAACCGACCGCTCGCGCTCCGGTCACGCGTTCGCGGCGAGGTGAACCGGCTCTGCGGTGCGGGCTGATTTGCGCGCGGTAGGCGATCGACTCAAGCGAGCCGTGCCCACTGCCGCGCTGAGGCTTGCTGTTTCGATTAGGGCTGTCGGTGGCGTCCGACGTCGAGGCGATGGTCCCGACCGGGCGGCGCGATGGTCCCGACCGGGCGGCGCGATGGTCCCGACCGGGCGGCGCGATGGTCCCGACCGGGCGGCGCGATGGTCCCGACCGGGCGGCGCGATGGTCCCGACCGGGCGGCGAGCTGACTCTCATTGAGACTGTCGGTCAGGCTAGGGCCTGACTTCCTTCCGTTTCATCGCTCGTCGCCGGTCGGGGATGTCTGGTTACTTGATAGATGCGTGGTACCGCCTCGAGCAAAAGGCCACCGAGGAGAGCGAGCGCGACCGCTTGGAGAGCATCGCTCAAACCCTGCGTCGCGACGCCGCTCGGCTTGCTGTCCGGTTCGGCTCGAACCATCCCGTTGTCGAGACCTGTCTTCAGGGCGAAGTTCATATGTACGAGGCGATCGACATCGCCCGCGATGCGGGGTCCGAACCGGTTCAGTCTGAGAAGGTGATGGACGAGATCCAGGGCACCCGAGCGGCGTTCCTGGAATGCCAAAGGCCGGCGTCGCCCGCGTGTACTCCGATCTGGCACGGGTCGATCGTGTTGAGTTCGGCGCTGGAAGCGGGGCTCAGAGGAGGCCAAGCAGCTCGCACGCGGCGCGTGCGGTCAGCGCTGGCGGATGGAGCCCTTGGTGGTCGAGGAGGTCTTTGTCGCCGGTGACGATGGCGCGGGCGGTGGTCGCGATCGCGACGAGGTAGTCGTCGGTGGGATCGCGCAGGACTGCTGGCGGTGATCTCGGGTCGCGCAGTTCCACGCTCGCGCGTGTGAGCGCGCGCATCAGTCGGTCGGCGTCCTCGGTGGGCAGACGAGCGCGGAAATAGGGCTTCGCGAGGCCGCGTCGGACTTCGTCGAGCAAGAGCGGGCAGGCGACGGCTTGGAAGGTCGAGTCCATGAGGGCCTCGAAGAGGCGCACAGGGGGACTGTCGTCTGGGCCGGTGAAGGCGGGCAGCCAGATGCTGGCGTCGATGACGAGCCGGGTCAACGCGCGGCGCGGACCTCGCGAACGGCTCTCAGGGCGAGTTCCGTAGCTTCTTGCTCGGTGAGGTCGAAGCGGGCGCGGGTGCGTCGCGCGGTGGCGATGCCGAGTCGGCGGATCGCGAGGTCTTCGAGCAGTTCGCGGTCGCCCTTGCCCGGATCCTCTGCGCGCAGCTCGGCGAGGAGGTCGGCGTCGAAGTCGATCGGCGTGGTGCGCGAACCGCTCATGAGATCAGCGTAACGCCTGTCGCGGCGATGTCGCGTCATCTGCACACCCGCTCTGATCTCAAATCCACCACCGCCACGAACCGGTACCCGGTCGCGGGATGGTGTTCAAAACCCGCCCGGTAGATGGACCTGCGGGAGGCGAGGCGGAGACTCGTCCGCTCGCCAGGTTCCCGTGAACCTAGCGGGCAGGGTTGAGCCCGATCCGCTCCGCGAGACCGATAGCAGGGCCACGGAGGGTCTGAGAATCGCTACCCGTGGCGGCTCGAATCACTTGCCTCAGGTCATCGGCCTTGAGCAGATCTTCGGCAACGGGACTTGCGTTCAGAATCGCGAGACCACACATCACGAGTGGGCTAAATCGTGACCACGACTGAAGCCAAGGATCGTGGATTGGGCCATCCCACTCCGCCGCCGGGATCGGTATGCGTTGGAGTGCCGCCTCAGCCTCGGTCGCGGCGGCAGTCAACGCTTGAGGGGTCCAATCGAGCTGACGGAGTCGGGTTCGGACGATGTTGCGAACGATCAGCATCATCACGCGACCAGGGTTCGGTGGGTAGCGGAGCCGATCCTCGGCCGACATGGCGGCACTCATCGACTCCGACATCTCCTTCAGAGGGCCGTACCCGACTACTCGTGTCGTCGCGGGAATGAACGCTCGCTGCAAACGCCAAGACGCGGTCAGGGCCGGATGATCGCTGAATTCGAGCAGGAGGTCGCGAACTCCTTGAGCGGCCAACTCGGTTGCGAGTGGCTCACATCCCTCTTGGCCGCGAAGCTTCAGGCTCCCCGTCAGAGCAACGCAATGCATCCACCAGAGCGGCCGACCCCAGAGGATCTGGCGCGCACGTTGGAGTTCATGTTGGCGCTCGCCAGGGTTGCAACGCGTCACGGCGTACGCAAAATCGTCACCGTCTCGGACCGAGCCCTCCCACGGGTTGTCGTGAAGGTCCAGCGCAGCCTTGACGCCGTAGTCGTCGATGAGCGACCGGCGACTTGCTTCGCTCTGGCTCCAAGCCTCGCGGACCAGTCGCTGCTGCTTTTCGGTGCTTCGTTGCCGGGCGCTGGCGAACACCGCGCCAAGCTCCGCTTCGATCTTCTGAAATGCCTGCGGATCGACGGTTTCCGCCAACTGTTCACCGAGCGAGGTCACGTAGTCTCGCCGAATGGCTTCTGCGGCCTCGTCGTCCTGTGTCGGGGCGCGTCTCGCCCAGGTCTCCAACTCCTCGACGAACTCGTGCATGGTCGGACGAGCCTCTGGAGGGTCGTGCGTGGCGGATTGAAGAACACGGCTGAGCGCCAGTGCTCCCGGATCCTCAATCCAGTTCGCGAGGTTATGAGAGCTGACCTCGACACGAATCTGCCCTTCGGGCGGGTAGCTCTGCCCCGTCACCAGGACCCAAAGCGTCTTAGCCAGCGAGTAGACATCGGCCGGGCCCGGAGCGGCGAGATCCGGCTTGCGAAGCATCTCCGGGGCGATGAAGAAGAGGGGGCCCAGGCGGCGATCACCGACAGTGACGGCGTCCTCCTCTGGATATGCGACGAGACCGAAGTCTCCGAGTACCCAGCGACCATCGAGCCGGAAAAGGTTGTCCGGCTTGAGGTCGCGGTGGTAGATGCCAGCAGTGCTCAAGTCAGCGAGGGTCGAGGCAATGTCACGAACGGCCTCGACGATGGCACCGAGATCCAGATCCGAACCGAGGGCTGTGCGAAGCCGTTCAGCGACGGGTGTAGCGAGCCATGCTGGGTCGCGTGAGTCCCGAGACGGCAGTGAGTAGGCCACCAGCGGCAGAACCCCAGGACGACCGCCGAGTCGCCCCATGATTTCGACTTCATCGCTGAAACGCTGATACCGGTCGCCGGACTTACGGGACACGACTTTCAGCGCGGCCTCGCCGTGCTGAGGATGCTCCGCTCGCCACACCTCGCCGTTGCCGCCTCTTCCCAAAGGCGCGAGCAGGGTCCACTCATCGAGCTTGTCGTTGGGCCGCAGCGTCACGGCCATGATGATCGCGCTCAACGAGCAGGTGCAGCCCCAGTCGTCGAGCCAGGGAACCTTCAGCTGCTTCTGTGGGACGCGGTTCCGACCTAGCGGGCGAGCGTGCTGAGCGTCGTCTCGATCTCGTTGGTGAGGAGGTAGAGGTCGGTGTCGGTGGGGTCGTCGGGGTGGAAGGGGTGGAAGCCGAGGCGTTCCCACCATCTGCGCGCTCGGTCGTGGAGTGCGGTGACGACGACGGCGCGGCAGGCAGCTTTGGTGTTGATCTCGACGGCGGTGGCGAGGACGTGCGCGACGAGCGCGGTGCCGACCCCGAGGCCGGTGCAGCTTCTGTCGACGGCAAGGCGGCCGAGCAGGAGTGCGGGAACGGGATCGGGGGCGTGCTTGGCGACGGCGGCGGGTGCGGCGCTGCGGTCGATCGCGGTCATGGCGAGGCTCGCGTAGGCGACCACTGCGTCGCTGGTGGTGGTGATGACCCAGGTGGCGGCGGTGTGGCGGCGGCGGTTCTGGCCGGCGTAGCGGCGCAGCCAGTCGTCGAGCGCGTGTTCGCCGGAGTCGAAGCCGCTGCGGTCGTGGCGCGCGGGGTCGAGCGGCTCGGGGCGACGGAGGTCAGTCAACCCAGCGGAAGCCGCGTGGGCGGTCCAGCGCGGCGGCGAGCCGCTCGTTGACCATCGCCGGCTGCGCGAGCGCGTCGGTGAACGCTCGCGCGGCCTGCGGCGAGAGCTGGATCACGGTGCGCTCGGCGAGAACTTCCTCGGCGTGCTGGGCTGCTGCTTGGAGCACGAACGCGGAGAGGTTCTGGTGGGTGGCATCGGCGGCGCGTTCGAGCAGTTGCTTGCGCTGCGGGTCGACGCGGATCTGAAGGCGTTCGTCTTTGACCGTGGCCATGTACTCACTATGGCAGTACATCTCAAAGCGGTCAACAGCAGATGAATGGGATCGCTGCTCGCCCGCTCGACATCGGCCCGATGCTACGCCAGCTCCCGCACCACGACGAACCGGTACTCGGTCGCGGGATGGTGTTCAAAACCCGCCCCCGCTATACGGAAGTCCCGCGACCGCCCCCTTGGGGCGGTCGCTTTTCTTGGTCGGTCACGAGTTCTGCCGTGACCGTAGCGGCAGGTTCGAGCCGAGCGTTTGGGCTTGTCGTAGGCGACGTTCACGTCGAACGCCTCGAAGATCTCCGCCAGCTCGGTTTTCGTGATCCGTGAGCGGTTCGTGGTCGAGGTCGTGGCGCGGGGTCGTCAGGCGGCGAGCTGCACCGTCTCCGGAGTGGTCGCGGTCCGCGTCAGGACCAAGCGCATCGACGTCTCCGAGAGGGCGGCCGACCGACCATTCCTCGTGTTGCTCGAGCAGCACCATGCCGGCGCGGTCGATCAGCGCCGCGTCGTGGGGTAGATCCCGACGACGTCCGACCGGCGGTCAGCCGCTCCAGCGGATTCGTCGAGCGCAGCTTCGGCCAGTGCTCCCTCGGGAACTCGTAGAACCCCAGCAGGTCGTCCTCCGCAGCCTCCAGCAGCCGTGGGACCTTCGCCGCCGGCCCGTCGCGGCGCGCGACGACGTCGCCGAGCCGTTCCCGCGCTTCATGTCGCGCAAGAAGTGCACCGGTGACCGATGATTCTTCCGCGCTCTGCTGGTCTGTACGCCTAATACCTACTCACGGGAGGCTGACGTATGCGGAAATTGACCTTTGGCATGAACCTGAGCCTGGACGGTTACATCGCCGCGCCCGGTGACGACATCGGCTGGAGCGTGCCGTGCGATGAGTTGTTCCAGTGGTGGTCCGACCGGGTGGGGGCGACGGGCCTGGCGCTGTACGGGCGCAAGCTGTGGGAGGCGATGAGCTCCCACTGGCCGACCGCCGACCAGCAGCCCGGCGCCACACGGGCGGAGATCGAGTTTGCCCGCCGCTGGCAGGACATGCCGAAGGTGGTGTTCTCCTCGACGATCAGCACGGTCGACTGGAACGCCCGCCTGGTCACCGGCGATGCGGTCACCGAGATCACCCGGCTCAAGGCCGAGGACGGCGGCCCCATGGACATCGGCGGCGCCACCCTCGCCGCGGCGGCCATGCGGGCCGGGCTGATCGACGAGTACGCGATCGTCACCCACCCCGTCCTGGTGGGCGGCGGCACGCCGTTCTTCACGGCCCTGGACAACTGGGTGAACCTGACCCTGGTGGAGACCCGGACGTTCCCCAACGGCGTGATCCTGACCAGGTACGAGACCAGGCGTTGAGCTTCCGAGAGCCCCGCCGCGCTAGCGGCGGCGGTAGGCCGGGTCGAGCGCGTTCGTGCTCGTCGCCCACGCGTTGTCGGCGACGTCGATCGAGTGGCCGGGCGCGACGATCTCGTCGATGCGGTCGAGCAGGTCGGTGGACAGCTCGACCCCGTCGGCCTCCAGATAGGACTCCAGGTGCTCGATCGTCCGCGGCCCGATGATCGCCGAGGTGACAGCCGGATGGCGGGTGGCGAACGCGATCGCCAATTGCACCAGCGTCAGGCCGGCCTCGTCCGCCAGCGCGCCGAGCGCGTCGGCGACATCGAGTCTGGCGGCGTTGGCCGGCAGAGTGGCGTCCATCGCGGCGGCGAAGCGCTGTTGCCGCGCGGCGGAGCCTGGTCCGCTCACCTCGCGCCCCTTGCGGTATTTACCCGACAGCCAGCCGCCCGCGAGTGGGCTGTAGACGAGCACGCCGAGCCCGTGACGCAGGCTGGTCGGCAGCACGTCGTACTCGACTGCGCGCGTCAGGATCGAGTACGGCGGCTGCTCGGTGCGGAAGCGCTCGTGGCCGCGCCGCTCGGCGACCCACCGCGCCTCGACGATCTGCGAGGGCGCGACGGCCGAGGCGCCGAAGGCGCGGATCTTGCCGGCGTGGACGAGGTCTGACAACGCGCTGAGCGTCTCGTCGAGGTCGGTAGCCGGATCGAGGCGATGGACCTGGTAGAGGTCGATCCAGTCAGTTCCCAGCCGTCTCAGCGACGCCTCGACCGCCTCTGTGATCCACCGCCGCGACCCGCCGCGGTGGTTGGGGTTCTCGCCCACCGGCAGGCCGACCTTCGTCGCCAGCACGACGTTCTCGCGGCGGCCGCCCGCGAGCGCCTTGCCGATGATCGTCTCCGACTCGCCGCCCGAGTAGGCATCGGCGGTGTCGATGACGTTGATTCCGGCGTCGAGCGCGTGGTGGACGATGCGAATCGCGTCGTCGTGGTCACGGTTGCCGAACGCGCCGAGCATCATCGCGCCGAGGCACAGCTGACTGACCGAGACGCCAGTGCGTCCCAGTGGGCGGTAGTCCATGAAGAGAGCCTTTCGCTCGCCGCGGGGCTGATTCGCAGCGGGTGGGTAAGATGAGTTCGAAGTGAAGCGGATAGGTTGTTCGTTTCACTTTAGCGGATAGCCTCTCCACTTCAAGCCCGATGTCCCCCGCCCGACCGCCAGCCCCGTCCCGACGCGCCGACGCCAAGCGCAATCGCGACACGATCCTCGCGACCGCTCGCGCCGCCTTCGCGGACGGCGAGGGCGAGATCTCGATGGCCGAGATCGCCCGCCGCGCAGGTGTCGGCATGGCGACGCTCTACCGCAATTTTCCCGGCCGGCGCGAACTGCTCGAGGCGCTCTACGCCGACGAGGTCGACGCCATCTGCGACGCCGCCGGCACGCTCGACGGCGCACCCGGTGAGGTGCTCACGACGTGGCTGGAGCGGTTCCTCGCCTACTTCGTCAGCAAGCGCCCGATCAGCGCCGAGCTGCTGCAGCACTCAGACCCGAGCGCCCCCGTCTTCGGCAGCAACCGCGACCGCGTCCTCGCCGCCGGCCAGTCCCTCCTCACCGCCGCCCAGCAGGCACACGAGATCCGCGACGACCTCACGCTCGAGCAGATCCTCGACATGGTCATCGCGATCGCCAAGATCCCCGCCGAGCCCGACTACCTCGACCCGATCCTGCAGACCGCGCTTGACGGCCTCCGCCCTCGTCCGGCGTGAGTTCATCCCGTAGAGCGGCCAGGCAGCCGGCTGCCTGGCCGCTACGGCGAAGCACAGTCCCCCACCGTCGTGACGAGGGACCGGCTCCGAGCCGCCCTCAGTAGGCCTGCTGGATCAGCGCCGCGACCTTGCCGACGTCGTCGTTGGCCGCGAAGAGGCCTTCCAAGTCCTTGAAGATCGCGTTGGTGACGACGATCGAGAACGTGAAGCGGCGGCCCTTTCTGGTGTCGATGAAGCCGCCGAGCGCCTTGGTCGGCAGCACGAAGCGGCGGTTGAAGACGTCCCAGTCGCCGAGCGTGCCGGTCTTGGCGAAGACTCTGCCGGCCGCCGCGCCGTTCGCCTGCACTCTCGCGAGCGAGCCGTCGACGCCGAGGATCGGCAGCGTCGCCTGCCAGGCGGCGGCATCGGGACGCTCGCCCATGATCGCCTGCAGCTGCGCCTGGTTGTCCGCCGTGATCAGGTTTCCGGTCAGGCCTGAGCCGTCCTTCAGCACCGCGCCGTCGGTGTCCAGGCCCGCGGCGGCCCAGATCTCCTGCGCCTTCGCCAGGCCGTCGTCACAGTCGGTGCTGCCGGCCGTGACCGCCAGGCGGCAGATCAGCAGCTGCCCGCCGCGGTTGTAGCTGACCTTCAGCACGTACGTCGCCTCCTCGCGCAGCGGCAGCGACCGCAGCCGCGCGACCGTGCGCAGCCGCTCCGTCGCCGCTCTGCGCGGCAGCAGCCGCTCCGGGTTGGCGGCGACCGGGTCGGCGTCGACCTTCACGCCGGCCCGTCCGAGCGCCTCGACGAACGCCGTGCGAGCGAAGCGGGCGGGGTCCTCGAACGCGTACGTGTTGACGACCGGCCCACTGTTCGCCGCGATCGTCCCCGACAGCACGACGCGGCCGTGGCGCGGCGAGCTGACGAGGATTCTCGTTCTGCCGTTCGCGGCGACCGTTCTGACCGCGCTGACGACTCTCCACGGCGCGACCTTCGGCCGCATCGTCTGCGTCGCGATCTGGCCGGGCCGCCCCGGCTTCGTGACGAAGTCGATCAGGTTCTCGTTGATCGCGATCGGGGTGACGGGACCGTTCTCCAGGTGGGAGGTCTGCCACAGCCGGTCGTCGACGATCACGTCGCCGGAGACCCGCCGGATCCCGGATCTGCGCACCTGCCGCGCGAGCCGGTTCAGCCCCCGCAGCGGGTTCCCGGACGTGAGCGTCGCGCCGGGGATGTCGTTGGCGTCGTTGTGGTCGAGGTTGGCGAAGTCGACGGTTCCGTCCGGATTCGTGCGGCCGTCCATCGTCATGTCGCCCTTGCCGACCAGGATCAGGTTGCCGCGCAGCGTCCCGCCGGCCAGCCTCCCGGTGCGCTTGACCGGCGTGGTCACGCGGCTGTCCGGCCCGAACTGCAGCCACGCCGCGCCCGAGCTGTACGTCTTCACGACCGACGCGGGCTGCGCCATCAGGTCGGCGTTCAGCGAGATCACCGACGCGCCGGTGGCGGCGTCGCGGACCGCGATGTGCCACCCCGAGTGTCTGTAGGCCGGCTGGTTCATCACCGTCAGCGCCTCCGCCGGCAGGCCGGGCACCGGCCCGATCGGCGCGGCCTCGGCCGCGGGCGCGGCGGCGCACGCGAGCGCGATCGCCGCGCCGGCTCCCATCAGTCGTCTCATGCTGCTCCTCGTCGTCTTCATCGTCGTCACGGCGTCGGCCGCGCTATCTCAGCCAGAAGCAGGCGGTCCGCTCTCTGTCCTCGCTGGAGAACCAGGTGCGGTGTCTCGCCGCCGCCATGAAGGCGCCCGGATCCATGCCGAGTCTCTCGGCGCCGAAGATCAGCTCGAGCAGCTCGTTCGACGGCGGCGTGCCGTGCCCGGTCGCGATGCCGGGCGGACGTGACATCACGAACGTGTCGTACGCGTTCACTCTGCCTGCCGGATCGAGCTCCTGCAGCAGGGAGGTGGAAGCGTTCCCCGCGTAGTCCTTCCACGGCTGGTACCCGTTGCAGACGTAGTCCCGGACGTCCGGCGCCGTGCTGCGGGGCCAGTCGTTGTGTCTGCCGACGCGCGTCAGCGCCATCACGGGGAAGCCGAGCGGCAGCAGCTTCTGGTAGGCGAGGCGCTGGACGCCGCGGTCGATCTGCGCTCTGTTGCGCGACATGTCTCTCCCGTCGAGCGCCAGGTAGGCGTATCTCGCCGGGCAGTCGACGCAGCTCCCGTATCTGCCGACGACCGCGAGCTTCGCGTAGTCGCCGACGATCACGTCGCCCATCCGGTCGATCGTCACCTTCGCCTGCTCGGCTCTGTCGACGAGCGCTTTGCCGAACGCGTCGGCGTGCACGCGCATCTCGCCCTCGCTGGGGCCGCCGCTCTTCGTCGCGCCGTACCCCCACATGCCGATGTCGAGCAGGCCGCCGAGCACGCCGGTGACCTCCTCGGTCGCCGGTCCGAGCAGCTCGAGCACCTGCGCGGTCAGCTCGAGCCACGACAGCGTCACCTCGTCGTCGGGGTTCTCGGCGTCCTCGAGCACGCGGTCGGCGACCGTCTGCGCCGTCACCCACTGGCTCAGCTGGCCTTCGGAGAACGGCTGCTGCAGCTTCGAGAGGTAGGAGCGGACCTTGCCGACCAGACCGAGCTCCAACACGAGCTGGTCGCGCGCCTCGACGAACTCTCCCGCGCTGAAGCGGTCGTTCGCTCTGTACGCGGTGTTCGTGACGTCGCGGATCAGCGCGTTGGTGTCGGACTGGGTGAAGCTCTGCGTCCAGTAGGCGGTGCGCGGGTCGGAGCCGAGCTGCGGCAGCGTGCCGCCGATGTAGGCGATCGCGGCGGCATGTCTGGGGTCCGACAGCGGCCACTCCCCCGTCGGCTCCTGCATCACGAGTGAGGCGAGCGCGGTCGGGTCGGCGGAGGGTCTGCTCGTCGCGGAGACCTCGGCCGGCCGGAAGCGCGACTCGCGGTCGGGCCGCAGGACGCCGCTGAGCGCGGGCGCCGGGCCGGCGCCGTCGACGTTCGCCGCGACCTCGGCGGCCTCGCCCTCGCCGGCGTCCTTCCAGCCGACGAGCGTGTAGGTCGAGCCGCCGCCGGCGGCCGGGCCGGTCGTGCGGGCGATCCGGTTGAAGGCGTTGCGCGTGCCGCCGAAGCCGGCGATCGTTCTGGCGAGCGCCGTCATCGTCGCTCTGTCGATCTCCCCGATCGGCGGCAGGTAGCCGGCGCCGCTGCGGGTGCTGACGGCCTGGACGATCACGAGGTTGCCGTCCTCGACCGCCGCGAGGTTTCTCACCATGCTCTGGGCCTCGGCGCTCTGCTGCGCTGCGCTCAGGCCGGGCCGGCCGGTCTGGTAGACGATCCCGTCGCCGCCGCGCGCGGGCTTGAGGGTCTTCCAGTCCTGTACGAGCACGCGGAAGCCGACCGACCCGGCGCAGGAGGCGCCAGGGCCGCAGGGCGACTCCGGAGCGACGTACCTGAAGGGGACGCGCTCGCTCGGGACGAAGCCGTAGTTGAGGTGCTGGTCGGGGCTGAGATAGCCCTGCATCCGCCCGTACGTCGCGATCCGGCCGGTGTCCGTCGAGAACGGCACGACGCTGACGTCCGCCTCGCCGGGCTCCATCCCCGGCACCCCGACGCCCGAGAACGACCCGGGTCGGATCGGCAGCCTGCCCGCCGGGAAGCCGAGTCCCGCGAGCCCCTGCTCGATGGTCTCGAAGTCGCCGCTCGTCGACGCGTCGCCCGCCTGCAGCGAGACGATCACGAGCTGCTCATCGTCGTGAAGGGCCTTCAGCTCGGGGATCGCCCGCTGGCTGCTGCCGTAGGCCTTGTTCGAGATCGGGCTCAGCGTGTCGCGGTCGAGCACGACCACCTGCAGCGCCGGAACGGCGGTGCTCTGCGGCGCGCCCTGCGCGTCACGCAGCCGGTAGGTCATCTCCCCGACGCGGATGCCCCGCCCGTCGCCCGTCAAGGCCGCCATCGTGTCGATCGGCACCAGCGGCGTGCGCGGGACGGCGGTCAGCGTCACCTCGTCCGACGATCTCGCGGCCCCGCTCCCGCTCGTCAGCCGCAGCGTGTATCTGCCCGGTACGACGGGGCGGAAGCTCGCCGCGAGGCCGGCAGGCGAGGCCAGCAGCGGCGGCGTCAGCGCCGCGAGCGGCAGCCCGTTCGCGAGGGACCGCTGCGCGCTGCGCGCTCTCGTGCGGGATCTGCCGGCGGGCGTACGCCGCACGCCAGGGCCGGCGACGACGCGCCAGCGGGCGGAGGGGCGGCTCGCGCGCGGCAGCCCGTGCGCGCTGCCGGTCATCGGCGCCGTCGCCCCGATCGCGACACGGCGGTCACGTCCGGCGCCGGTCAGCGCTCGTCTCGTGCGCACCGTGAAGCGGACCGTCGTGCTGCGCGGCGGCCGGCCGGAGTGCAGCACGGTCACGCGCAGCACGTTGCGGCCACGGCGCAGCCCATGGCTGACCGACGTGACGAGCGTGCGCACACCGCCCCGGCTTGCGCCGAAGTCGGCGCCGACGGGGACGCCGTTGAGGCGGACCCGCAACGCGCCCGCAGCGTCGCCCGAGCGCACGCGGATGCGGACGCGATGGGCCCGCACGACGGCGCCCGGCCGCGGTGCGACCACCGGAGCGGCCGCGCGCCGGGCTCTCGCCGCTGCGGCAGCGGGGGCCGGTCCCTCGGCCGCGACCGCCGGGGCGGCCGCTGCTCCGAGCGACGACGAGGTGACCAACGCGACCAGCGTCGGGAGGAGCAACGGACCTGCGCGCATCGGTGACCTCGGGAACTCGGAGGCGCTCGCCGGACGGAGCGCGAACGATCAGCGTGCAAGAGCGCTGAAACCCCAACAAGGGACCTAGGTCCCTGTTCCGGTGCCCGCTCGATGCGCAACGGTTCGCGGGCGCGGCTCGCCGCGCTGACCGCCCAGCCCTCGAGGAGTCCGTATGTCCCGCTTCATCCGTTCGACCGCGCCCAGGCGCATCGCGTGCGCCGCTGTGGCGGCGCTGCCGCTGCTCGTCCCCGCGGTCGGGCAGGCACGGACCACGGACGCCGAGGTCCAGCGCGGTCTCAGACGGCTCGTGGCGGCCAGCGGCGGGGCACCCGGCGCGGTCGCGACGCTGTACCGCGACGGGCGCCTGACGGTGCTGCGCGCCGGCCGCGCCGACGTCAGACGAGCGGGCGCGCCGACGGCGAACCAGCACATGCGGATCGCGAGCATCGCGAAGGCGTTCAGCGGGGCCGTCGCGCTGCACCTCGTGCAGGAGGGGCGCCTCAGCCTCGACGACACGCTCGGCCAGCGGCTCCCGAGCGCGCCGGCGGCATGGTCGGCGGTGACGATCCGCCAGCTGCTGAACCACACCAGCGGGATCCCCGACTACACGGGGTCGAAGGCATTCGCCGCGCATATGAACCGAGACTCGCGGGCGTACGTGACGCCGCAGCAGGTCGTCGGCTTCGTGCGCAGGGAGCCGCTCTCCTTCGCGCCGGGCTCGCGCTACGAGTACTCGAACACAGACAACATCCTGATCGGCCTGATCGCCGAGGCGATCACCGCGACGCCGTACCCGAACCTGCTGCAGCAGATCGTCTTCGGTCCGGCGGGCCTGACGCAGACGAGCTTCCCGACCAGACGCCTCTCGCTGCCCGCGCCGTTCATCCACGGCTACCTCGTGGCGCCCGGCGAGGCGCCACAGGACAGCACCTCGATCATCAGCCCCAGCGGCGCCTGGGCCTCAGGCGCGATCGTCTCGACCCCGCGCGACCTCTCGGCCTTCATCCGCGCCGATCTCGGTCGCAGATTCTTCGGAGCCGCCGAGCAGGAGCAGCAACTGCAGTTCGTGCGCGGCGCGTCGAGCCCGCCCGGCCCCGGCACCAACGCGGCCGGCCTCGCGATCTTCCGCTACACGAGCCGCTGCGGCGTCGTCTACGGCCACACGGGCAGCTTCCCGGGCTACGCGCAGTGGGCCGCCGCCACGGCCGACGGCTCGCGCTCGGTCACGACCACGCTGAACATCCCGCCGCCGAAGGGCGCGCTGCTGCGGCAGCTGCGCTCCGTGCAGGCCGACGCGGTCTGCGCGCTGCTCGGTCGCTGAGCGGATGGGTCCGGCACCACGCTCGCGCGGCTTGAGCCTGCTCGTCGCGGCGGTCGGCGCCGTCGGCGCGACCGCGCTCGGCGCTCCCGCGAACGCCGTCGCGGCGCCGAGCTCGGAGGAGCAGCTGCGCTCGACGCTCGCCGCGCAGATCGCGAAAGGCCCGTCGGCGGCCGGCGCCTACGTCGTCGACCTCTCCGACGGCCGCGTCGTCTTCGACGACCGCAGCGACAGACTGCGCCTCTCGGCCTCCGTGACCAAGCTGTACACGACCTCGACCGCGCTGATCGAGCTGGGCTCGGACACCAGGCTGACGACCCACGTACTCGGCGTCGGCCGGCGCAGCGGCGCGACCTGGAGCGGAGACCTCTACCTGCGCGGCGCCGGCGACTTCACGTTCGGCACGGCGGCCTTCGCGCGCAAGGCGTACGGGTCGGACGCGAGCGTCGAGCGGCTGGCAGCCGAGCTGCGCCGCTCGGGGTTGCGGCACGTCACGGGCCGCGTGCTCGGCGACGCGTCGCTCTACCGCGACAACGGCGGGACGGAGTTCCCGCTCGTCCTCTGCGCCGATCCGCTGTTCGGCCGCGGCTGCCCGTATGGCGTCGCCGGTGCATTCGAGCGACCGATCCCGAACGGACCGCGCACGCCGATCGGCTTCAACCGCGGCCTGCGCGACGCGACGAGCGCAGCGCCGCAGCGCCGCCCCGCGACCTTCGCCGCCAGCGGGCTGACGCGGGCGCTGCGCGACGCCGGGATCCGCGTCGACGGGTCCGCCGGCACCGCGCGCACGCCCGCGCGCGCCCGCACACTGGCGAGCACCAGATCGCCGGCCTTCGCGCGGCTCGCCGCCCTGATCAACAAGCCGTCGGACAACTACGCGGCGGACGCGACGCTGCGGCTGGTCGGCGCGCGCGTCGCCGGCGACGGCTCGCGCGCCGGGGGCGCCCGCGTCGTCTCGCGCACGATCGCGGACACGTTCGGGCTCGCGCCGGCGATCCGGTCGGGCTCGGGCGAGACGCTCACCGACCGCACGTCGCCGCGGCAGCTCGTGGGGCTGCTGAGGGGGATGCGCGAGCGGCCCGAGGGCAGAGCGTTCGCGCGGTCGCTCTCGCGCGCCGGACGCGACGGCACGCTGCGGCGCTTCGCCGGAACCGTCGCGGAGGGTCGCTGCCAGCTCAAGGACGGCACGCGCGTCGACGCGAAGCAGGCGAACTCGACGCTCAACATGACCGGCTACTGCACGAGCGTGAGCGGCAAGCGGTTCGCCTTCGCGGTGATGCTGAACGGGATGCGGATGGAGTTCGTCCCGCCGGACAGAATCGAGTCGCCGGCGTACGCGCTGCAAGACCGGATCGTCACGGCCCTGGCTGGCTACACGGGCTGACGCCCTTCTTCAGGAGACACGATGCAGCTGACTTCACACCGGGCCGTGCGCGCCGTCGCGGGCGTGCTCGTCGCCTCGGCGATCGCGTCGGTCCCGCAGGCGTCGGCCGCGCCGAAGCGCGACGCCGCGCTGACGAGATCGATCCGGCGGGCGCTCGCGACGACGGCCGCGCCCGGCGCGATCGTCGGCGTCTGGCAGCAGGGCAGAGCGCCGTACGTGCGGAGCTTCGGCGTGCGCAACACGGCGACGCGCCGGCCCATGCGCAGCGACCTGTACATGCGGATCGGGAGCGTGACGAAGACCTTCACGGTGACAGCGCTCCTGCAGCTCGTCGACGCGGGCAAGGTCGCGCTCGACGATCCGATCTCCAAGTACGTCCCCGGCGTCATCAGCGGTGACACGATCACGCTGCGACAGCTCGCGACGATGCGCAGCGGTCTCGTCAACTACAGCGCGACCGAGTCGGTCGACAGAGCGCTCACCGACCATCCCTTCAATGCGTGGACACCGCAGGAGCTGCTCTCCCCCGCGATCGGGGAGCCGCTGCTGTTCGCACCCGGGACGGGGTTCAGCTACTCGAACACGAACACGATCCTGCTCGGCCTCGTCGTCGAGCGGGTCTCCGGCGAGAGACTCGGGGCCTACATCCGCAGACACATCACGGCGCCGCTGGGGATGCGGCAGACGAGCTTCCCCGCCGGCACCGGGTTCCCGTCGCCCCACGCGCAGGGTTACGCGGACTCGACGCCGGACGGGCGCGTCGCGAACGCCACGAGCTGGGACCCGACCTGGACCTGGGCGGCCGGGCAGATGGTCTCGACGCTGCGCGACCTGCGGATCTGGGCGCCCCGGCTCGTCAGCGGCCGCGGGCTGCTGTCGGCGAGAACCCAGCGTCTGCGGCTCGCGTCCGTCGCCGGTGCCACGCCGATCGTCTACGGCATCGGCATGTTCAACGTCAGCGGCTGGCTCGGCCACAACGGATCGCTGCCCGGCTACCAGACGCTGTCGCTGTACCGCCCGCAGACGAAGACGACGGTCGTCGCGCTGATCAACGCCGACATCGCGCGCAGAGGCGTCGCCCCGAGCACGGTCGTCGGCGAAGCGATCACGCGGGTGATCAGCCCGCGGAACGTCTACTCGCTGCCGGCTTCGCCGACCGACGACGACCCGGAGGCGTCGGCGGCCGTCGTCGGCGGCACACCGGCGTCGCGGGCGCAGTTCCCCGCGTTCGCGGTCGTCGGCACGGGCTGCGGCGGGGCGCTGATCGCTCCCGACCGGGTGCTGACCGCGGCGCACTGCACGAGCGCGCTGGAGGAGAGCGACGCGGTGCTCGTCGGTCCGAGGAACGAGCGGCGCACCGTCCGCCGGCGGGCGATCCTCCCGCTGCACGTGCGCGAGCTGGCGAAGATGGAACGCGAGTTTCCGCCGCCCGCGGGCGACCTCATGCTCCTCGAGCTGAACCGACCGGTCAGCGACGTGCCCGTCGCGACGATCGCCACGGCCGCCGATGGCCTCACCCGCGCTGGGACGGCGGCGACCACGATCGGTCGCGGCGCCACCAGCGCGGACGGCGCGGGGCAGGGCGTGTTCCGCTCGGCGGTGGTGGACGTCGTGGCGCCTGGCTCGTGCACCGACCAGCTGCCGACGGCGCTGCTGCGGCGCTGGTCCCTCTGCACGCGGGGCCGTCCGGTCGCAGGGCCCAAGGGGAAGACGGTGAAGACGTCGGCGTGCGTCGGCGACAGCGGCGGCCCGCTCCTCGCCGGCCCGGCGGGATCGCCGACGATCGTCGGCGTGGTCAGCTGGGGACCGAGCTGCGGCGAGGACGGCGACCCCGAGATCTACGCCGACGCCGTGGAGGGGCGCGAGTTCGCGCTCGCGCCCAGCCCGGCATGGGCGCCGGCCGTGATCGGCCGAGCTCGCATCACCGGCACCGCTGCGGTCGGCCGCACGGTGACGTGCGACGTACGCTGGCTCGTGAAGCCGACCCGCAACCTCGACTACGGCTTCCTCATCGACGGCTTCCAGAAGCAGGAGGGACCGCGCCCGACCTTCCGCCTGACGAGCGACCATCGCGGCAAGCAGGTCAGCTGCACCGCGACCGGCGCGACGATCGGTGGGCGGGGTGGAGCACCGGGCGTCGCACCGCCCCGCGTCGTCGGCTGAGACGCTCCCCTGTCGCGGTGACAGTTCTGGCAGGATTGCCGCATCCGCGTCCCCCGGGCTTCGACCGCGTCGTTCTTTTCACCCGCCGCGTCGCGTAGCGGGCCGCTGACCGACGCGCTCTGGCTGATCGGGTTGGGCGCGGTGTGCGTCGCGGGCACGGAGGTCGCGTTGATCCTGCACCGGGGCGGGCCGTACGCCTGGCTCACGGCGTGCTTCCCGGTGGTCGGGCTGGTGTACGTCATGACGGGCCTGGTGGCATGGGCGCGCCGGCCGGGCAGCCGCCTGGGGCTGCTGCTCGTGGTCGCAGGCGGCTTCGCGCTGCTGCCGGAGGTCGCCGCCGTCGACGCGCCCGTGCCGGTGGCCGTCGGCATGATCGTCGGGACGGTCATCCTCGCGGTGATCGTGCAGCTTCTGCTGAGCTTCCCGACCGGCCGGCTGCACACCACGGCGGAGCGCGTCGTGGTCCTCGCGGGCTACTTCGTCTGCCTGCCGCTGCAAGTACCCCGGTACCTGTTCGCCGCGGACAGCCCGCTCAATGTCGCGAACCGCCCGGACCTCGACGCCGCCGGCCTGCATGTCCAGCGCATCGCGGGCGCGATCGTCGTGCTCGCGACCGCCGCGCTGCTGATCGAGCGGATGCGACGGGCCCGCCCGGAGCAGCGCCGCGTGCTCGTCCCGCTCTCCGTCTACGGCATCTTCGCACTGCTCGTCGTCCCGGTCAGCAGCGCACTCGAGCACAGCGTGTTCGACGGCGACCCGGTGCAGCGCACCATTCTGCAGCTGGTCAGCCTCGGCCTCGTGCCGCTCGTCTTCGTCGTGGCGGCCTCGCGCGGCGGCTTCGACCGCACCAGCGACCTCGCAGAGCTCGGCGTCTGGCTCGGCTCCGACGAGGGCGGGCGGCCCGAGCTGCGCACGGCGCTCGCGACGACGCTCGGCGACCCGTCCGTCCAGGTCCTGTTTCGGGTCCAGGGCGAGGAGGCGCTCGTCGACGATCGCGGCATCCCCGTGGTCGTCGCGGCGCGCGCGAACGGGCGTGGGACGGTCGACGTCGAGCTGGGCGGGCGCGCGGTCGGCGCGATCGCCTACGACGCGATGCTGGTCGACCGGCCCGAGGAGATCCGCGAGGCCGGCCGGATCGTCGCGATCGCGCTCGACCGGCAGCGGCTGACCGTCGAGCTGCGCGCCTCACGCGCGCGCATCGCCGCGACCGCCGACGGCGAGCGGCGCCGGATCGCCCGCGACCTCCACGACGGCCTGCAGGCGCGACTGGTTCTGCTCGCGGTGCAGGCGGCGGGCAGAGGCGACCAGGCGACGCTGCGGGCCGGCATCCAGTCGGCGATCGAGGAGCTGCGTGAGCTCGTCAACGGCGTGATGCCGGCGCAGCTCACCGAGCGGGGGCTCGCGGCGGCGATCGAGGATCTGCGCGACCGCCTCCCGATGCCGATCGAGCTGCACGTCGCCGGGCTCGAGCAGCGCCTGCGGCTGGACGTCGAGAGCGCGGCCTACTTCGTCCTCTCCGAGGCGATCTCCAACGCGCTCAAGCACGCCGGTCCCGCGGCGCTGACCGTGTCGCTCGAACGCACGCGCGACCAGCTCGTGCTGGCAGTGGCCGACGACGGCGCCGGCGGCGCCCGCGCGGGCGGCGGGATCCGCGGGATGGTCGACCGCGTCGAGGCGCTCGGCGGCGAGCTGCACGTCGACAGCGTGCCCGGGAGCGGGACGCGCGTGCGGGCGGTGATCCCGTGCGCGTCGTGATCGGCGAGGACCAGGTTCTCATGCGCGAGGGTCTGCGGCTCGTGCTGGAGGGCGCGGGCTTCACGATCGATGCGGTCGCCGAGGACGCACGCGATCTCGTGCGGCGTGTGCTCGGGCTCAGACCCGATCTCGTCGTCGCCGACATCCGCATGCCGCCGGACCTCACCGACGACGGGCTCCGCGCGGTCCTGCAGCTGCGCAGCGAACTGCCGGGGCTGCCGGTGATGGTGCTCTCCCAGCACATGCAGCGCCGCTACGCCGTCGAGCTGCTGCGACACGACGACCGGGGCGTCGGCTACCTGCTCAAGGAGCGCATCGCCGACCTGGAGACCTTCATCGCCGACCTGCACCGCGTCCTCGACGGCGGCACGGTGCTGGATCCCGTCGTCGTCTCCGCGATGATGGACCGCCCACGCCCGGGCGATCCACTGGCCGGCCTCACACGCCGCCAACGCGAGGTGCTCGCGCTGATGGCTGAGGGCCGCAGCAACGCGGCCATCGCCGCGCGCCTGCACGTCACCGAGAAGTCGGTCGTCCGGCACGTCTCGCTCGTCTACGACGCGCTCGGCATCGACCAGAGCAGCGACGACCACCGGCGCGTGCTCGCCGTCGTCCGCTACCTCTCGCGCTGAGACGCGAACAGGGACCCAGGTCCCTTGCCCGCCGAAATAGGGGACCCAGGTCCCTGTTGCGGGACCGGGAGCAACTGCGACGGTCGATGACATGCACGCGCGCGCTGTTCGACCGACCCTGGCCTGTCTCGCCCTGACGCTGATCCCGGCTTTGCTGCCGGCCGCCGCCTCGGCCGCCACCTCGCAGAGATTCACGACCCCCGGCGCGACGCAGTTCACGGTCCCGGCGGGCGTCACGAGCGTCTCGATCGACGCGATCGGCGGGCAGGGCGGCGGCGCGCTCCAGACGCCGCCGTTTCGGTGCCAAGGCGGTGCCGGCTCGCGCGTGAGAGGGACGATGACCGTCACGCCGGGGCAGAGCTTCTGGGTCGTGGTCGGCGGCGCCGGCGGCGACGCGATGCCGCCGGCCCAGAGCAGCGCCGGCGGGTACAACGGCGGCGGCAACGGCCGCTCGGAGCAGTGGGGAAGCGGCGGCGGAGGCGGCGCGTCGGACATCCGCACGCTGCCCGTCGGCAGCGGGCTGACGCCGACCGATTCGCGCCTGCTGGTCGCCGGCGGCGGCGGCGGTGCCGGTGGCGACAACCGCGACGCCTGCCCCGGCGGCGGCGCGGGCGGCGCGACCCCCGGTGCCGGGCACGAAGGCGCGTTCGGCACGACCGCCGGCCAGCCCGGCACGCAGTCGGCCGGCGGCGCGCGCGGCCTCTCGGCCCTCTGCACCACACCCGTCCCGTCGACCGACGGCGCGCTCGGCTTCGGCGGCATTGGCGCCTACGAGAGTCAGTCCAACGGCCTCTGCAGCGGCAGCGGCGGCGGCGGTGGTGGCGGTCGCTACGGCGGCGGCGGAGGCGGAGCGAGCCAGCTGAGCCTGTTCTACGGCGGCGGAGGCGGCGGCGCGGGCTCCAACTACACGAGCCCGGCGAGAATCGGCAACGTCGCGATCACGACCGCGGTGTGGGAGAGAACGAACCCCCCGCTGAACGGCTCGATCACGATCGACTGGACACCCGAGTCGCCGACCGCCTCGATCGCCTCGCCGGCCGACGGCGGGAGCTACGCGGTCGGGCAGACCGTCGCGACCTCGTTCTCGTGCGCGGACGCGGTCAACGGCGGTGGGATCACCTCGTGCGTCGACGGCGCGGGCAGAACGAGCCCGGGCAGCCTCGACACGACGACGCCCGGCTCCCACACTTACACCGTCACCGCGACCTCGGCCAGCGGCCTGAGAGGGACCGACTCGATCACCTACACCGTGGCGGCTGCGCCGAGCGCGACGATCAGCTCGCCGGCGGGCGGCGGGACCTATGCGGTCGGTCAGAACGTGGCGACGGCCTTCGCCTGCGCGGAGGGTGCGAGCGGCCCGGGGATCAGCTCGTGTCTCGACGGCGCCGGCTCGACCAGCCCCGGCAGACTCGACACGACGACGCCTGGGACCCGCACCTATACGGTGACGGCGACCTCGGCGAGCGGTCAGAGAGGGACCGACTCGATCACCTACACCGTGGCGGCTGCGCCGAGCGCGACGATCAGCTCGCCGGTGAGCGGCGGGACCTATGCGGTCGGTCAGAACGTGGCGACGGCCTTCGCCTGCGCCGACGGTGCGAGCGGGCCGGGGATCTCCACGTGCGTGGACGGCGCCGGCAGAACGAGCCCGGGGAGACTGGACACGACGACGCCCGGCTCGCGCACCTACACCGTGACGGCGACCTCGAGAAGCGGGCAGTCGAGAGCGGCGTCGATCACCTACACGGTCGCGGCGGCGCCGAGTGCGACGATCACGGCGCCGGCGAGCGGCGGGACCTACGCGGTCGGCCAGAACGTGGCGACGGCCTTCACCTGCGCCGACGGTGCTAGTGGGCCCGGCATCGACAGCTGCCTCGACGGCGCCGGGAGAACGAGCCCGGCGAGACTGGACACGACGACGCCCGGCACCCGCACCTACACGGTGACGGCGACCTCCAGCAGCGGCCAGAGAGGGACCGACTCGATCACGTACACCGTGGCGGCCGCGCCGAGCGCGACGATCACCGCGCCCGCCGACGGTCAGGTCTACGCCGTCGGCGCGGACGTCGCGACGGCCTTCGCCTGCGCCGACGGCGCGAGCGGTCCGGGGATCACGACCTGCCTCGACGACGTCGGCGCGGCGAGCCCCGGCAGACTCGACACGACGACGACCGGCCAGCACATCTACACCGTGACGGCGACCTCCGGCAGCGGCCAGACGAGAGCGGCCTCGATCGCCTACACCGTCGCGAGAGTGCCGACGGCGACGATCAGCGCGCCGGAGGACGGCGCGATCTTCGCGATCGGCGAGTCGGTGACGACGAGCTTCAGCTGCGCGATCGGCCAGGACGGCGGCCCGATCGCGACGTGCGAGGACAGCGGCGGCGCGAGCGGCGGCAGCGGCAGACTCGACACGAGCAGAGCCGGCAGATTCACCTACACGGTCGACGTGAGAAGCGACGACGGCCTGAGCGGCAGCACGTCGGTCGCATACACGGTCGCCGAGGCGCCGAGAGCGACGATCAGCGCGCCCGGCGACGGCGGCACCTATACCGTCGGCGACCGCGTTGAGACCGCGTTCGCGTGCGCCGAGGGCGACTTCGGCCCCGGCATCGCCTCGTGTGTCGACGGCGTCGGTGCGAGTGGCACCGGGGTGCTCGACACGGCGGCGGCGGGCAGCCACGCGTACCGCGTGACCGCGACGTCGAGAGACGGGCAGGCGGCGAGTGCGAGCATCTCCTACACGGTCGTGAGACCGGCCGATCCGCCGGCCAGAAGAGGTCCGGACAGCCCCGGCACGCCGCCCGACGGCGGGAGAACCGGCCCGAGCGCTCCGAACGGCTCCGGCGACACGCCGAACGGCCCGTCCGGGACGCCGAGCGGCACGCCGCCCTCCAACGACGTCAGATTCACCCGCGTCCGCACGAACGCTGACGGCAGTCTCCGCTTCACCGTGCGCTTCCCCGGCCGCGGCCGCGCGGAGACGATGCTGACCGCGCGGAGAGCGACCCTCGCCGGCGCCTCCGCCACCTTCACCCCGCTGGTGAGCCGCTTCGCGTTCGCGACCGGGCGTTTCACGGTGAGACGCGCCGGCCCGTTCACGCTGACGCTGCGCCCGAACAGACGCGGCCGTGAGCTGATCGCGCGCGGTCGCGGCGCCACCCGCCTGCGCCTCTGGGTCGCGTTCACACCGACCGGCGGCAGACAGCGCAAGATCAGCGTCTTCGGCGTGAGAGTGCCGGCGCCGGCGCCGGCGGGCGCGGCGCGAGCGCGCCACTGAGGCTGACGAGACGGCGACTGGCTGGCTCGTGCGTCGCCGAGATCCACCCCGGTTCCGTGCTCGTCGCTCCCGGCGGATGGAGCGACAGGTGGGAGATCGAGATGTTCCCGGTCGGGGTCCGGCTGGGTAGACGCTGCAGGAAAGCGGTCGCTCGGCGTGAGCGCTGCCGGAAGCGGAGGCGTCGATGGGGGTGGAAGGCGAGCGGAGTCGTCGGTTGGGCGTCGCGGCGATCATCGCGGCGATCGTGTCGGTGAGTGGCGGGTCGGCGGGCGCGCAGCAGGTCGGGCCGAGCGAGCCGGACGGCAGAGGGACGGACGTGTTCGTGACGATCGCCGCGCGGGAGTGCGACGAGTACACGGACATCCGCGCGAACCTCGCCCGCAACAACATCATGGAGTCGTTGCAGGACCTCGGCGACGACACGCTCTACTCCTCCGGCGACCAGATCGATCCGCGCACCGAGCAGGCGGGGCAGCCGGCCTGCCGGCCGCTCGTCGGCTGGCGTTTCACGTTTGGCTCCAGCTACCAGACGAGAGCGGTGACGGGCGTGTGGGGCGCGCTGTCGAAGGTGCTGAACCCCGACGACATGTCGATCGTGACGCAGGGGTCGGTGCCGGCGCGCGGCTATCAGGGCGAGACGATCGCGGGGCAGCGGATCGCCGCGGCGACGACGATCGAGCTGTCCGCGGACCAGCTGTCGCGCAGCCCCGGCAACGCGCTGTGGCTCCAGGGCGGCGAGCCGGAGGACCCGGTGCTCTACCAGGATCCGAGATTCGCGGGCAGATACGGCTTCGGCGCGTTGCGGTGCGCGATCGACGACCTCAACGGCGACAACGTCGAGACGGTCCAGTTCCCCTCCGGCGTGCGGCATGTCTTCTGTTACGCGTACTACGTGACGCCGCCGCCGAGCAGTGGCACGATCGTGATCCGCAAGGAGGTCCGCGGCGCGAACGCGACGTCGGAGACGTTCGGTTACGGCGGCAACATCTCCTACAACGCCGGGGGCGCGTTCGACCTCACCGCGGGCCCGGACCGGCCCGACAGCATCACCTTCTTCCGCGCCGAGACGCGGGCCGGCGATCCGCCGTGGACGGCGGTCGAGAACGTGCCGGCCGGCTGGGCGCTCACCGGCATCGAGTGCAGCAACGGCGCGAGCGTCGTCGCGACCGACCTCGCTGCCCGGCGCGTGTCGATCCAGTTGGCGGCCGGCGACACGGTGACGTGCACGTACGTCAACCGGCCGCAGCCCGTCAGAGCCGGCCTGCTCGTGCGCAAGATCACCGAGGGCGGGGTCGGCAGCTTCGACTTCCGCGTCCGCGACGCGAACGGTGGGCGCACGATCGGCTCGCGTGCGATCCGCACGACCCGGGAAGGCGTGCCGGCCGGCAGCGGCCCGTTGACGATCCAGCCCGGCCGGTACGAGCTCAGCGAGCGGCTGCCGGTCAGCCCGCTCGGCGTCTGGCGCCGCGTCGGCGCCAGCTGCAACGACAGCAACTTCGGCGCCGAGGAGGCCGTCCTCGGGGCGGTCGAGAGCGGCAGCGGCACGATCTGCACGTTCACCAACCGGCTCGTGATGCCCGGGAAGATCACGCTCAGAAAGGAGACGCTCGGCGGCACCGGCACCGCCGCGTTCGTCGTCTCCCCGTACGAGGACCCGACGATCCAGCGCCGTCAGCTCGCGACGACGAGCAGACAGGGGCAGGCCGTTCGCGCCCGCGGCCAGTCGCTCGACGACCTGCCGTTCGGCCGCTACGTCATACAGGAGTCCGCGGCGCGCACGCAGGACAGAGGCGACTGGTCGCTGCTCGCCGTCGTGTGCGACAGAAGGCTCGTGCCGTTCAGCCAGGGTCGTGCGGTCGTGCGGCTGACGCGCACCGACCCCGAGACCGACTGCCGCTTCGTCAACGTGCGCCACCCCACGCCCAGACCACCCGGACCCGGACCTGGACCTGGACCCGATCCCGTCGACCCGCCAGGTCCCGATCCGGTCCCCGGCGGCGACAGATCCGACCTCACGGTCGAGAAGCGCCTCGTCTCGACGACCCCCGGCCTGCAGCCGGTCGACACGTGGCGGGTCACCGTGTCCAACGAAGGAAGCGTCTCCGCCGCGAACGTCGCCGTGGGCGACCAGATCATCGGCGCCGCGAGATTCCTCACCGCCCGCACCGCCGGCGGCAGCTGCAGCGTCCAGGCCCGCGTCCTCTACTGCTCGCTCGGCGGCCTGCGTGCCGGTGCCGACACGACGGTCACCGTCCGCGTGCTGCGCACCGACCAGCGCACCTGGACGAACGTCGCGACGGTCGGATCCGGCAGCCCGGAGGCGGCGACGGGCGACAACACTGCGCGGGTGCGCGTCGAAGGCGCCCGTCGATCCAACCCTGGCGCGTGCGCGGCCGCAGGGCCGCTCGCCACGATCGCCTGCTGAGGCACGATGCGGCGGCGGCACGACAACGGAGAGGTCGATGGCTGAGAAGGATCTGCGTCAGGACGCGACGGCGGCGACGCGCGCGGCGAACGAGGCGATGGCGGCGGGCCTCCCGTTCGAGGACCGCCGCGACTTCGAGGAGGCGGCGAAGGGTCTGGTCGCGCCGCTGCCGAACGGGGGCGTCGTCCGCGGGAGAGATGGCGGCGCGTTGTGGGACCTGTCGCGGTTCGACTTCATCCACGACGACGCACCGGCGCCGGAGACCGTCAACCCGAGCCTCTGGCGACAGATGCAGCTGACCGTGCAGGGCGGGCTGTACGAGGTCGTGCCCGGGCTCTACCAGGTACGAACGCTCGACCTCTCGAACATCACGTTCGTCGAGGGCGACACGGGCGTGATCGCGTTCGACCCGCTGATCTCGGCCGAGACAGCCGCCGCCGCGTTGGAGCTGTACTACGCCCACCGGCCGCGCAGACCGATCGTCGCGGTCGTCTACTCGCACAGCCACGTCGATCACTTCGGCGGCATCCGAGGGATCGTCGACGAGGCCGACGTGAGAGCGGGCAGAGTGAGAATCGTCGCGCCGGAGGGGTTCCTGGAGGCGGCGGTCGCGGAGAACGTGCTCGCGGGCAACGTGATGAGCCGGCGCTCCAGCTACATGTACGGCAACCTGCTGCCGGCCGATCCGAAGGGCCAGGTCGGCGCCGGGCTGGGCGTGACGACCTCGTCGGGGTCGGTGACGCTGATCCCGCCGACGCACACGGTCTCGCAGACCGGCGAGCGGATGACGATCGACGGCCTGGAGTTCGAGTTCATGATGGCGCCCGACAGCGAGGCGCCGGCTGAGATGCACTGGTTCATCGACCGCTTCAAGGCGCTGACGGCGGCGGAGAACTGCTGCCACACGCTGCACAACACCTACACGATCCGCGGCGCGAAGATCCGCGATCCGCTCGCGTGGTCGAAGTACCTGGAGCAGACGGTCGAGCTGTGGGGCGATCGCGTCGAGGTGATGTACGGCATGCACCACTGGCCGGCGTGGGGCCGCGAGCGGGTGCTGGAGCTGCTGGGCATGGGCCGCGACGGCTACCGCTTCATCAACGACGAGACGCTGCGGCTGGCCAACCACGGCTTCGGCCCCGTGGAGATCGCCGAGCAGGTCGAGTTCCCGCCGAGACTGAGCAGACATTGGGCGATGCGCGGCTACTACGGCTCGCTCAACCACAACGTCAAGGCGACGTACGTCAACTACCTCGGGTGGTTCGACGGCAACCCTGCCACCCTCCACACGCTCCCGCCCGTCGAGGCGGGCAGACGTTACGTCGAGTTCATGGGCGGCGCCGACGCCGTGCTGAGCAGAGCGAGAGGCGCCTTCGAGCTGGGCGACTACCGCTGGGTCGTCGAGGTCGTCAACCACCTCGTCTTCGCCGACCCCGCCAACCAGGCTGCGCGCGACCTGCAGGCGGCGGCGCTGGAGCAGCTCGGCTACCAGTCGGAGTCCGGCCCCTGGCGCAACTTCTACCTGACCGCCGCCAAGGAGCTGCGCGAAGGGGTCAGACAGCTCCCGACCCCGAGCACCGCGTCCGCGGACTCGGTGCGGGCGATGAGCCTCGACCTGTTCGTCGACTACCTCGGGGTGCGGCTCAACGGCGCCAAGGCCGGCGACCGCGAGATCACGATCGCCTGCCGCTTCCCCGACGTCAGAGCGGAGTGGACGCTGCTGGTCCGCAACGGCGCGCTCAGCCAACGCCACGGGATCGCCGCCGACGCGGACGCGACGCTGACGCTGAACCGCACCGACCTCGACGCGATCGTGCTCAGAACGACGACGCTCCCAGCGCTGCTGGAGGCGGGAACGGTCACGCTCGACGGGAACGCCGACGCCGTCCACGACTTCCTCGGCCTGCTGGACGACTTCGAGTTCTGGTTCGACATCGTCACGCCGTGACGCGATGGACGGCGGGCTCGAGGACGTCCTCGCACCACTGCCGGAAGGTCGTGGGGGTCGTCGAGGCGGCGGTGCGCGGCTCGGCGTTGTCGAGGCCGTCGTTCTTGGCGTCGAACATGTCGGCCATCGCCTGCGCCATCGCGTCCGTGTAGCCGAAGCCGACGAGCCGCTCAATCAGCGCCGCGGTCGGGACCTGCTGGTAGCGCACCTCGGTGCCGAGGACGTCGGAGACGACCCGCGCCCAGTCGTTGGGCGACAGATCCTCCGGGCCGAGACAGGGCACCTCGCCCGCGCCGGTCCATGACGGGTCGAGCAGGAGTCGCGCCGCGGCGGCGGCGACGTCGCGGGAGGCGACGGTCGGGACCTGGAGGTCCGCGTCGGCGGCCATGAAGAATGCGCCCTGCTGCTTGATCGCGCCGACGTGGTTGAGCAGGTTGTGCATCAGCGACGGGCAGGTGAGGGCGCGGTAGGCGACGCCGGAGGACGCGATCAGATCGTCGAGCGCGAGCGTGGCGGTCACGTGGCCTGCGCGGGCGGCCTGCGGGGTGCCGCGGCCGAGCGCCGAGATGCCGACGACGCGCTCGACGCTGTGGCGGGCGAGCGCCTCGACGGCGGGGCGCGCGAAGCCGGCGAAGCTGTCGTTGACCGCCACGGAGTCCGGCAGGTTGGGCGACAGCCAGAAGACGGTCTCGACGCCGTTCAGGGCCCGGTCGATCACGGCGGCGTCGCCGTGCGAGCCCACGACCACGTCGACGCGTTCGCGGACCTCGGGCGCGATCTGCTCGGGGCGGCGGGCGATCAGGCGCAGCGGCGCGCCGGCCTCCAGCAGGTCGGTGACGAGCTGGCTGCCGATGGTGCTGGTGGGAGCGGTGATCAGGATCACGACGCGTCCTTTCGTTGGTTCGACGTGTGCTGGTGAGCGACGACGAGCGTCGCCAGCAGGATCAGTGCGGCGCCGACGCGAAGGCCGACGGCGGTGCCGGCGGTGAACGCGTCGCGCGCGCCGTCGACGAGCTGGGCGCGGACGGCCGGGTCCGGGACCTGCTCCGCGTACCGCAGCGCGGCCGTGACCGAGCCGCGGATCGCCTCGCCGGGGGCTTCGGGGACGTCGCGCAGCGCGTCAGGCAGCCGGTCGGCGAAGCGCGAGCCGAAGATCGTGCTGATCACGGCGACGCCGAGCGCCGAGCCGAGCTCGCGCGTCGTGCTGTTCAGGCCGGAGGCAACACCCGCGTGGGTCGGCGGGAGCGCGTGGACCATCATCCCGGAGAGCGGCGGCATCGCCAGCCCCATCCCGGCGCTGACGACGACCAGCGCCACCGCGTACGGCGCGTACGGGGTCTCGGCGGTCGCCAGCGACAAGAGCACCAGGCCGACCGCGACGGCCACCATCCCCAGCGCGATCGTGGCCAGCGCGCCGACGCGCTCGACGAGTCGCGTGCTGCGCGCACTGGCGAACGGGATCACGACCGCGACGGGCAGCACGCAGATGCCCGTCAGCAGCGCCGAGTACCCCTTGACGTCCTGGAAGTACTGGGCGTTGACGTAGAAGAGGCCGAACAGTGCGAAGAACAGCGCGACGATCCCGAGCGCGCCGGCGCGCACGCCGGGCAACCTGAACAGGCGCGGGTCGAGCATCGGGTGCGCCCGCCGCAGCTCGTACCAGGCGAAGACCGCCAGCAGGACGACCGCCAGCAGCAGTGCCCCGACGACCTGCCGCGAGCCCCAGCCGTGTCCGGGCGCCTCGATGATGCCGTAGAGCAGCGCGACCGTTCCGGCGGTGAGCAGGACGGCTCCGCCGCCGTCGACCGGGTCCTGGTGCGGTGCCTGGCGTGGCACCTGCGCGGCGATCAGCGCCGCCGCGCCGAGCGCGATCGGCACGCCGGCCCAGAACAGCGCGCGCCAGCCGCCCAGCTCGACCGCCAGGCCGCCGCCGAGGTTGCCGAGCGAGCCGCCGATCCCGGTCAGCGCCGACCACGCGGCGAGCGCTTGGGGCCGGTCGGGCGGGGCGACGCGCGCGAGCGTCACCGCGAGCGTCGCGGGCAGCACGAGCGCGGCGCCGACGCCGCTGAGCGCGCGGCCGGCCATCAGCACGGCGACGCTCGGCGCGAGCGCCGCGACCGCCGAGCCGACGGCGAAGACGCTGAGGCCGAGCAGCATCCCGCGCTTGCGTCCGAAGCGGTCGCCGAGCGCGCCCGCCGGGATCAGCAGACAGGCGAGGACGAGCGTGTAGCTGTCGACGATCCAGGCGGTGCCTGACATCGACGGCCGCAGGCTGCTCGCCTGCAGCTCGGGGATCGCGAGGTTGACGGCGGCGACCATGCCGGTCACGAGCACGACCGCCGGTGCGATCGCGCCGACGGCCCGCGTCGCGCCGACGGGGCGGCGCACCGCTGTGGCGACGGCCGTCATCGCTTCTGAGGAGGGGTGTCTCGAGACGTCATGCAATTCAAAGTAGACGCAACGGTGCGTCTTGTCTAGCCAGTGTGACGAGACGCACCGTTGCGCTAACATCCGCTGCGGATGACGCCACCGGCCAGCGACGGATCCCGTGCCCCGAAGGGCCGTGCGCCGCATCGGCGCGACGAGAGAGCGCGCCTCGCCGTGCTCCACGCCGCCGACGACCTGCTCGCCGAGCGCGGCTTCAACGGCGTCTCGATCGAGGGCATCGCGGCGCGCGCGAGAGTCGCCAAGCAGACGATCTATCGCTGGTGGCCGTCGAAGGTCGACATCCTGCTCGACACGCTGAGCGAGGATGCGGCCCGCCAGCTGGCGATCCCCGAGGCCGGCCCAGTCGTCGAGGGGACGCGCAGATACCTGCACGCCCTCGCGCGCTTCGTCACCAGAGACCCCGCCGGGAAGGTCCTGCTGGCACTGATCGGCGAGGCGCAGCACGACCCGGAGATGGCACGCCTCTTCCACGAGCGCTGGCTCGATCCGCAGCGCATGCGCGAACGTGCGCTGCTCCAACGCGGCATCGACGCCGGCGAGCTCTCCTCCGAGCTTGACGTCGACGCAGCTCTCGACGCCCTCTGCGGGCCGATCGTCTACCGCGCGCTCACCGGCGCCCGCATCCCCCGGCGCTTCGTCGACGGCCTGATCGCCGACACGCTGGGCCGCCACGTTCTCTAGCCACGGTGGTCGCCGGGGCTCCTGTGTGAGCGAGCTGCTCGACGGTTAGCGCGCCACGCGGTAACGGAGGTAGACGACTCTCGCGTTGAAGCTGCGGGTCTCGACGAGTTCGAGATCGAACTGGCGCTGCTGCTGAGGAAAGAACGGGGTGCCGCCGCCGACCAGCACCGGGTACACGCGGGCCCGGTACTCGTCGATCAGATCCGACGCGGCGGCCTCGGCAGCGAGCGTCGCGCCGCCGATCGCGATGTCGCCCTCCGCCGGCTCCGCTCGCAACCGCTCGATCTCCTCCGCCAGGCTGCCGGAAGCCAGGCGGGCATTGCCCTGCACCGCCGACAGCGCGGTGGAGAACACCACCTTCGGGAGCGCCCTCCAGATCGCGGCGAATTCAACCGTCGAGAAGTCGAGCGACGGGTTCTGCTCCGCGGTCTCCCAGTACAGCATCGTCTCGTACAGCCGCCGCCCCAGCAGATGGACGCCGGCGCCGCGCACCTCGTCGGTCGCGAGGCGAAAGACCTCCTCGTCGGGCACCGTCCAGTCGAAGCCGCCGTCCGGCCCGACGATGTAGCCATCAAGTGAGACGCTCATCGAATAGGTCACGCTGCGCATCAGACATCCTCCTCGGTCACGGGTTCGAACAGTACGACTGCCGGACGCCGTAGGACTCATCGCGCAGGGCATCGCCCGTTCGGCTCTGCGATCGGCACGCGCGCTTGCATCGTGAGTTGGCGTGTGAATAGGATGCCGTATCCAAAATCCCATCAATGGTGCGGGATGCGGAACGATCATGAAGTGAGCCCCTGAGAGGAGCTGCTGGTGAGTGAGCGAGCCAGAGTTACGCGGCGCACGTTGATAGGTGGAGCGACAGCGGCGGCGGCTGTCGGAGCGGCGGCTGCGGCGCCGTCGGCCGGTGCGAGCCAGCGCCACGGCGGCGGTGGATGGGGAGGGCCGACGCCGCCGCGCGGCAACGAGTACGTCTTGCGGGACGGGTTCGTGCTCTCGATGGATCCGGCGATCGGAGATCTGCCGCGTGGCGACGTCCACGTGCGGAACGGGCAGATCGTCGCGGTCGGCGAGCGGTTGCGCGCGCATGGTGCGGTGTCGATCGATGCGCGCGACAAGATCGTGATGCCGGGTCTGGTCGACACGCATTGGCATCTCTGGAATGCATCGATGCGCGCGTTCATGGTGAATGGCGTAGCGGACCGTGCGTACTTCAACGTCACGAACATCCTCGGTCCGCACTTCACTCCGATCGACACCTACCGCTCCACGCGGCTCGGTCTGCTGGAGGGGGTCGCCTCCGGCATCACCACGGTCCACGACTGGTCCCACAACGTGCGCGGTCCCGAGTACGCCGACGCCTCGCTGCGCGGGTTGCTCGACGCCGGGGTTCGCGGCCGCTTCTCGTACGGGTGGGCGCAGAGAGGCCCGCTCGACGTGCCGATGGACGTGGACGGCATCCGCCGCACCAAGGATCGCTGGTTCTCGCGCGCGAGCACGACACGCGGCCTGCTGCACCTGGGGATAGCGTCGCGCAACGTCGTTCCCGGACAGAGCCCGCGCGGCTCGATCACGATCGAGCTGGCGCGTCAGGACTGGACCTCGGCGCGTGAGCTCGGGCTGCCGATCACGCTGCACGCGTCGCCGAGAGGTCTCGTGACGATGCTCGAGCAGGAGAGACTGCTCGGTCCCGACCTGCTGCTCGTTCACCCGACCCTGACGACCGAAGCCGAGAACGCGATCGTCGTCGAGCGCGGAACCGGATGGAGCATCTCTTCAGTCGGCGAGGCGGCTCGCGGGCCCGAGGAGCAGATCCGCTACGCGGAGCTGGTCGCCGCCGGGGCGAAGCTCGGCCTCTCGATCGACGCGAGCGCGGGGGACGGCGCGAACCTGTTCACGGCGATGCGCATGCTGCACACGATGACGACGAACCGTCTCGGTGCCGTGCCCGGCATCACCTATCGCCGCGTGCTCGAGCTGGCGACCGTCGAGGGCGCCAACACGCTCGGACTGGGCGACGTGGTCGGTTCGCTGACGCCGGGCAAGCGGGCAGACGTGATCACGATCAACCGGCTCGATCCGAACATGGCGCCGCCCGGCGATCCCGCGACCCAGATCGTCGGGCTCGGTCAGCCGCGCAACGTCGACACGGTGATGGTCGACGGAAAGATCCTGCTGTGGCGCGGATTGCACGTCGGTGTCGACGTCGAGCGCGTCGTCCGCGACGCGGGACAGTCCGCGACCGAGATCAGCAGCCGAGCCGGCTGGCCCACCTGACAGCCGCCAGGAGCGCGCTCCCGCACCGTCACGAACCGGTGCGGGGGCAGTGCCTCCGTCGCCTGACCGGGCAGCGTCGGCTAGCGTGTTCACGCTGACGAGCCGGAAAGCTGAGGAGCGGAGGATCGGATGAGCGCGAAGCGGGGCATCTTCCTTGCGCCGTTCGACGAGCTGGTCGACCCGAACACGCTGTGCGAGCTGGCGTGCCGTGCCGAGGAGCGAGGTTGGGACGGCTTCTTCCTCTGGGACCACGTGAACTACCGCGCGCCGGTCAGGGCGGTTGCCGACCCGTGGGTCGCCCTCGCCGCGATCGCCCGGTCCACCGCGCGCCTTCGCATCGGCCCGATGGTCACCCCGCTCTCGCGTCGCCGGGTCCAGAAGGTCGCGCGCGAGACCGTCACGCTCGACCTGCTCTGCCGCGGTCGCCTGACCCTTGGCGTCGGCCTCGGCAACGACCGCAACGGCGAACTCGAGCCCTTCGGCGAGGAGCTCGATCCGCGTCGCCGCGCCGAGCTGCTGGACCGAGGCCTGGAGACCCTCACGTCGCTCTGGTCCGGCGGGTTCGAGCCCGCGCCCGTGCAGAAGCCGCGCATTCCCGTCTGGGTCGCAGGCAGGTGGGCGACCCGGCGCCGCCCGCTCGATCGCGCCCTGCGGCGTGCAGCCACGCGTGAGCGAAGTGGCGGCGGCGATCGAAGCAGGACCCCGCGGCTAGGGAAGCCTGGGCAGGGCCGCACCAGCTGATGGACGACAAGGAACTCGAGGAGCTGCGCCGGCACGGGTTCGGCATCGCCTACCGGATGCTCGGCAGCGTCTCGGAGGCCGAGGACGTGGCGCAGGAGGCGCTTCTGCGCCTGACGCGGCACGAGGATTCGATCGACGAGCCGGCGGCTTGGATGACGACGGTGGCGACGCGGCTCGCGATCAACGTTCTGAAGTCGGCGCGGGCTCGTCGCGAGTCGTATGTCGGGCCGTGGCTGCCAGAGCCGCTGGTCGAGGATCCGGCACCCGACCCGGCGTCGCGCGCCGAGCTGGAGGATTCGCTGTCGCTGGCGCTGCTGGTGCTGCTGGAGCGGCTGACCCCGGTCGAGCGAGCGGCGTATCTGCTGCGTGAGGTGTTCGGCTACGGGTATGCGGAGATCGCCGCCGTCATCGAGCAGACCGAAGTGAACTCGCGGCAGCTCGTGACGCGGGCGCGGAAGCACATCGATGCCAGCCGCCCGCGCTTCGACGCCGACGAGGTCGCCCGCGACACGTTGCTCGAACGGTTTCTCGCGGCCGCCGAGGAGGGCGACCTGGAGGCCTTGGAGCAGCTGCTGGCGAAGGACGCCGCTCTGTACGCCGACGGCGGCGGCAAGGCGATGGCGGCGCCGGAGCCGCTCTTCGGCGCCGCGCCGATCGCGCGCTTCATGGCCGCCGTGGCACACGGACGCTCTGCTTCCGGCGAGCTCGAGAGCCGACGGGTGAGGGTCAACGGCCAGCCTGGTCGCGTGGTGCGAGGCCCGGCAGAGCGGGAGCTCGGCGAGGCCGAGCGGCTCGCGGCCGAGAACGTGCTGGCGCTCGTACTGTCCGGGGACGGTGACGCGACGCAGCTCGCCGCGCTCGTGCAGAGCGCCCGAGGCGCCGTCGGAGGCCAGACGGATCGGGCCGTTTCCCGGCAGCAGGCTGACGTGCGAGTCACGAGCGTGCTCACGGTGGATGTCGTCGACGGCCGGATCCAGACGGTGCGCGTCGTGCGCAACCCCGACAAGCTCGCCCATCTCTGAGCTGTCACAAAGCGCCACGCTGCGTTGTCAGACCTGCGAGCAGCCGAACACGACCAGGAGAATCCTCATGGCCTCACTCGCAATCCAGCCCTTCGCGGGCACCTTCCGCGCCCAGCCGCTGCCCTCGAGCTTCGCGTTCGCGGTGCGTCACTCCGGCGTCTTCTGGTATCGCGGCTCGCTGTCAGACGTCACGGCAACGCTGCGCGGCAGCGAGGACGCGCTGGCGCTGGAGGGGTCCGCGCGGGTCGATTCCATCTCCGTGGGCGAGCCGGCCGCGATGCGAGCGAGCGTGCTCGGGCCGGATTTCTTCGATGCCGAGCGCCATCCCGAGATCGCGTTCCACTCGGCGGCGATTCGGCTCGACGACGACGGCCGGGCAGAGGTCGACGGCGAGCTCACGATGCGGGGCGTCACGCGCCCGGTCATCGCCACCGGTTGCTACGCCCCGCCGCGACCGAGCAGCTTCGGCGAGATCGCGGGAGTGCAGCTTCACACGAGCTTCGACCGCCGCGACTTCGGCTTCGACTGGCAGATGGAGCTGCCGGGCGGCGGCAACGCGGTCGGCTGGGATGTGGAGGTCGACATCGATCTGCTGCTCATTCGCGAGGAAGCAGCGCCGCGCTGAGCGCGAGGTCGTCCGACAGCGGCGCGACCCCGTCGGCGGCGGCGTATCCGAGCGGGTCGACGCCGTAGATCCACTGCAGCGTGCGCAGCAGCGTGAAGGCGTTGGCCGGGGTCGCGTCGACCTTGCCTGACGGCGTCGAGGCGGAGATCAGCAGCGCGCCGACCGGGACGCCGGCGCCGGCCGCGACGGCGTCGCCGACGTTGGCGTAGGTGGTGGGGGCGAGCGTCGACGGCGTGGGCGTCTCCGGCGGCGGCGCCGGAGACGGCGGCTGGTCGCCGACGATCGCGATCAGGCCGCCGCCGGCGTAGGCGAGCGAGCTCTGGATCTGCGGCACGACGCGCTCGAGGAATCTGTCGGCGTCGGCCGAGCCCTGCTGCGCGTCGCTCGCGATCCAGGAGAGCGCCGGCGTCGTCTCGGCATCTCTCAGGTCCTTCTCCAGCTGCGCCAGCGGCACGTTGCGCGCGTCGCAGTCGTCGGCCTCGACGGTGCCGCGGAACCACAGGAAGGGGTTGCGGCGGGTGGTGTCGGCGCCGGCGTCGCAGGTGGCCGCAGCGTCAGCGGCCGCCGGCTCGACGTACGCCTTCCACGTTCGCTTCAGCGCACGCAGCTGGTCGCCGAGGTGGCCGGTCCCGACGCCGTAGACGCAGCCGTCGCCGCCGGCCTGGCCGTCGGCGAGCGCATCGGCCGGCTCGACGTCGGCGTAGGTCGTGCAGTCGCTGAGCGTCTGCGTCGTCGGGCCCTGGCCGCTGATCAGCGCGATCCGGTTGGCGAGGCCGCCGCGCGCGATCGTGCGGTAGTCGCTCAGCAGCGTCCCGCTCTTGGCGAGCGTGCCGGCGAGGTAGGGCGCGGCCGTCTCGTCGCCGGCGAGCGCGTTCACGTCGGCGCCGCCGAGCGCGATCAGGAAGACGTGCTCGACCGGCGGGGCCGGATCGGGATCCTGCGCGGGCGGCGTCTCCTCGCCCGCCGTCTCGTCGGGCGCGCTCTCGTCGTCGTCGGCGGCCGGCGGGTCAGTGGCCGGCGGGTCCGCGACCGGCGGGTCCGCGACGGGCGTCGCCTCCGGCAGCTCCGCGGCCGCCGGCTCGGCGTCCTCGACCGGCGGCTCGGCCGGCTCGGCGGCGGGTGGTGCCTGCGCGACCGGCGCCGGCAGCACGACGGTGAGCGGCGGCTGCGAGGAGCCGGCCGGCGACGCGGGCACGTTCGTGCTCGTCACGATTGCGAGCCCGACGAGCGCGGCGAGCGCGACGGGCAGCGCCGCTCGGCGGCGCCGTGCCACTTGCGGCGTCATGCGGTGGTGCTGCCGTTGACCGCGTGGACGGCGACGAGCTGGAACGCGCAGTGGGAGCAGTAGAGCGCGCCGCGGGCGTAGAGGGTGCCGCATTGCGGGCAGGCGCCGGCGGCGCCGGTGGTCTCGAGGCGGAGGAGGTGCTCGATCTCGCCGAGGCGTGCGTCGATCTCTTGGAGTCTGCCGGCTTGGCGCATGAGGACGTCGAGGCGGAAGTGGTCGCGGATCGCCATCTCGTAGGCGAGGCCGCCGAGGTCCCATTGCAGTTCGGCCAGCTCGCGCGCGAGCGCGTCGCGGCGCTCCTGCAGGTCGGAGGCACTGGCGTGGCTCATCTGGTCGACGTCGCTTCCGAACGGCCGTCGGCAGGCGGATCGCTCGCCGGCGTCGTGGCGCCACCATTCTGCAGCCCGCTCTCGATCGTGACGACCGGCGCCTTCTGCGCCGCCGGCGGCGCGTCGTCGCGGGCCTGGCCGACCAGGAAGCCGACGCCGAGCGCGACCAGCACGACCGCCGCCGCGCCCATCGGCCCGCCGATCTTGTCGAGCCGCGACGGCGCGGGCGCCGCGGCGCCCGGCGTCGAGCTCGCCGCGGAGTCGCCCTGCGTCTCCACCTCCGCTCGCCCGCTCTCGGCCAGGAAGTCGAGCCGCGGCGCCGCGACGCGCGTGCCGCAGCTGAGGCAGTAGCGCTGGTCGGGCGCCAGCGAGGCGCCGCACGTACGGCAGGCCGTGGTCTGGCTCATGGCATCAGTGGAGAGGTCGAAGGTCATGGCACTTCGGCAGTTTACATGACAAAGTCGATCAAGTTGGTGTAGATTCATTCGCCCGCAGCACGAAACGGGTCTATCGAGGGGCGACGGCATCATGAATCTGAACGGGTCGGGATGGGCGGCGCTGGGCGCGGTGGCGCTGAGCTGGGTCGCCATCTGGTACCTGCGCAAGCGCCGCCTCAACTTCAGCCTCGTCGCGCTGCTCGCGCTCGCGGTGGGCATCCCGATCGGTCTGGTCGCGGGCCCGAACGTCGAGACGATCGACCCGATCGGCCAGATCTACATCAACGTCCTGCTCGCGACCGTCGCGCCGCTGATCCTGGTGGCGATCGTCTCGGCGATCACCTCGCTCGGCAGCCTGGCGAAGCTGCGCAGCATCGGCCTGCGCTCGATCTTCTGGCTGCTGCTGAGCAACGCCTTCGCCGTCGTGCTCGCGCTCGGTCTGGCGCTGACGTTCCAGCCCGGCACCGACGTCAGCTACCAGCTCGGCGGGATCTCGACCGACGCCATCCAAGGCCAGGTGCAGAACGTCAACGAGGTGATCGTCGGCTTCTTCCCGACGAACGTGATCCAGAACTTCGGTGCCAACCAGGTGATCCCGATCATCCTGATCGCGGTCACGCTCTCGGTCGCCTACCTCGCGATCGCCGAGAAGGAGTTCGAGCAGGTCCGCGCCTTCCGCGACGGCGCCGAGGCGCTCAAGCTCGTCATCTTCAAGGCCGTCGGCTACGTGATCCGGCTGACGCCGTACGCGGTCGTCGCGCTCACGGCCCACATGGTCGGCACCAGCACGAACCTCGGCGAGAGCTTCAAGTCGCTCGTCGGGCTGCTGGCGCTCGTCTGGGTCGCCTGCTTCCTGCATGCGTACGTCCTCAACGCGGCGATCCTCGCGGCGTTCGCGAACGTGCCGGCGGTCGCGTTCTTCCGCAAGATCTTCCCGGCCCAGCTGACCGCGTTCAGCACCCAGAGCAGCGTCGGCACGCTCCCGGTGACGACGGCGCGGCTCACCCGCGAGGTCGGCGTCCACTCGGAGATCGCGCACTTCACGGCGCCGCTCGGGACCACGATCGGCATGCCCGGCTGCGCCGGCATCTGGCCGATCATGGTGGCGGTCTGGGGCATCAACGCGTACGGCCTCTCGTACTCGGCGGGCGACTACGTCGTGCTCGCGCTCCTCGGCGTCATCGTCTCGGTGGGCACGGCCGGCGTGCCCGGCGCTGCGACGGTTGCGGCCGCGACCGTCCTGGCGGCGGCGAGACTGCCGCTCGAGTTCGTCGCGGCGACGATCCCGATCAGCATCGTCGCCGACATGGCGCGCACGATGACGAACGTCACCGCCGCCGCGGTGAGCGCCACGGTCGTCGCGCGGCAGACGGGGCTGCTCGACGACGAGATCTTCGCGGGCCGAGCGCAGTTCGTCGACGACGACGAGCTCGCGGAGTCGGAGCTCGTGACCGACGCGGCGCGCAACCGGGGCGCCCCCGCCTTGCCACGGCCGCGACCCGTCGGCACCTACGTGGGGATCCCCGACCCGGCGTGGCAGCCGCCCGGTCCGGCTCCGCACCACCCGCGGGTGTATTGGGGAGCCGACGAGCTTGCAGTCACAGCCGCACACGCAACGACGCAGATCGAGATCGACAGGAGAAACGGACAGTGAAGCCTCTCAACCGTTGGACGCGAGCCGCCGGCGCCGTGCTCGGCCTCGCCCTGTTCGGGACGGTCCCCGCCGCACATGGCGCGGGCGTCACGAACCCGGCCGAGAACCCCGCGCCGATCACCGTCACGATCGGCGGTCAGACGTACAAGGACGGGGAGGACACGCTGCCCGGATACGACGACACCGCGTGCACGCCGATCCCCAACGTGCAGTACGACTTCGCGGCGAACCAGATCCAGTACTACGACGACGACGGCGGCCTGATCACGACGGCGTCCTGGACCGAGTGGGATCGGATCAGCTCGTACAGAACGTGGCTCGCGCAGCAGAACCCCGGGTCGTCGCCGAGAACTCCCGGCACGGACACGCCGAGAACGCCTGACCCCACCCCGTCGAACCCCGCGCCGTCGAATCCGGCTCCGTCGAACCCCGCGCCGTCGACCACGACGCCGACGAGCACGACGCCGACGACCACGGCTCCGTCGAAATCCGCTCCGTCGAGATCGACGCCGTCGAGATCGACTCCGAAGAGATCCGCTCCGTCGAGATCGGCTCGGACGAGAACGGCTCCGTCGAGCGCGGGGACCTCGAGATCGAGCACGTCGAACGGGGCCGACTCGGCGAACGCCAGAGCGGGCGGCAGATCGGCGACGCGCGGCGACGCGACGGATGATGCCGCGGCCGGAGCGCCGGCGGGCGGCGGCGGCAAGGGTGGCGGCGGCAAGGACAGCGCCGGCAAGGACGGCGGCGGCAAGGACGGCAGCGACGACGCGGCCGCGTCCACCGCCGGCGGCGCGACGCCCACGTCCGCTGACCCCTCCGCGGCCAAGAGCCCGGAGACGGCGGACGACTACAAGCTCGCCAGCTCGCCCGCGGAGGTCGGCGACACCCGCCTCGCCGGCCAGCTGATCCTGGCGGCGCTCGCCGGCCTGACCGGTCTCGCCTTCCTGCTCGGCTTCGGAAAGCGCGCACTCCCCGGTCGGCGCTCCTGACCACCAGACCTCGTCCCCGCGAAGTCCCTGCCTCCCACCCACACCACCAAAAGAGACGAGAGAGGACGACAGTGAAGGTCTTCAACCGCTGGACGCGATCGGCTGCCGTGCTGGCGACGATGGTCCCGCTCGCGATCGCCGCGCCGAGCGCGAGCGCTGCGCCGGTGCGCACCGCGACCACCACCGACTACACCACCGCGACGTACCTGCAGGACGTGCTCGGCCTGCCGGCCGCGGACGACGACCCGGCGATCGAGCCGGTCACGTACGACCACTTCCAGTGGCTGCTGCAGCAGCCGGGCAAGTTCGCCCTCCTGATCGGCGACCCGGCCACGGACGCGAGATTCGCGGCGCGCGCACGGGACGTCGAGGCCGCCGCCGACGCCGCCGCCGTCGAGCGCGTCTACTGGTTCAACCCGAACCTGTCGGGCAACGCCAGAGTCGGCAACGTCACCCAGCCCAACCTCGACATCCGCAACGCCGCCGGCATCACCTCGCTGTCCGCGGCCTCACAGACGACGTACGGCTACGCATGGTTGAACCTCGTCGGCAGATATCTCGGCAACGGCGTCGAGACGGTCGCGTCCAACGTCGGCGCCGACAGCACGAGAGTGACCGCCGAGACGAGAAGAGCGACCGTCAACGACGCCGGCGCCGCCGCCGGTCAGAGCACCGAGGTCGGCGACGCCGACGGCGGCGCGCTCTACGACTACACGGCGACGGACACGCCCGCGGACGTCTCGGACAGCTACTTCCTCGTCTACGACAAGGACAGAAGAACGCCGGGCGACCAGCCGCTGAGAATCGTCTCCTGGGTCGATCTGAGCGAGCAGGCGGACTCGCCGGGGGCGCGGGCCGACGTCACGACCGCGATCGGCACCGTGGGCGGCGCGAACCTCGCCAAGCCCGACCAGTTCGCGTGGTGGAAGTCGGCCGCGAACGCGCGGCAGCTGCAAGCGTCGCCGAACTCCCATCAGGGCGCAAACGTCCCCGTCCTCACGGACGCCGACGACGCCGACGACTGGCGGATCGAGCAGATCACCTACCCGGAGCTCGTCCACCTGCTGGAGAGCGACGCGACCGTGAGAAAGAACGCGGTCGTCTTCTTCGGCGGCACGTGGTGCACGAACACCCGGCCGGTCCTGCCGGCGATCAACAAGTACGCGCAGGAGAACGACGTGCGCGTCTTCAACTTCGACACCGTGCTGGACGGCGCGGCGGTCGGCGGCGGCGCGACGAGCGGGTCCAACCCGCTGCAGTCGCGCAACACCGTCGCGGCCAGCGGGGGGACGGCGAGCAACAACGCCAGCTTCATCTACGGCGAGCTGTTCGACCACTACCTCGGCAACGCGGTCACGCAGTACGCCGGGGCCAACCGGGCGACGTACTACCGCGAGGGCAGAGAGAGCAACCCGCTCGTCTCGACGCAGCGGCTCCAGGTGCCGTACCTGATCGGCTACCAGGGCAGCACGGGCGACGGGCCCCACGGCGGCGTCACCCGGCAGTGGATCGCCGACAACGGCGACGGCACGTACAGAGAGTTCATGTCCAACTGGTGGCTGGTCAATCCGCAGGCCAACCAGCTCGGCATCACGAACGCGCAGCTCCCGTCCAACGCGCCGATCTGGTCGAGAATCAACGCCCAGCTTGCGACGTTCACGTGGCGGACGGACGTGGCGACGGTGGTTCCGAACGCGGGCGTCGACACCGACGACGCGGACTTCCTCGTCGACACCGACACGGCGACCGTGACCTACAACTCGGGCAACGGCAGAGTGACCGTCACCAACGGCGGCTCGGTCGCCGTCAGCCCGGCGGCGCTGTCGGCGGCGCTGACGGCGCTGGGCACGTCCGCACCGGCGAACTCCGCCGCGGCGCGGACCGCGCTCGCCGCCGCGCACGTGGCGGGCGACGCGACGCTGATCGGGCGTCTGACGACCGTCGCGGGCGCCTGGGGGGTCGCGCAGATCCGCAAGAACACCCTCTCCACCGCCTGGAGCAACGTCGCCTTCGGCCAGAAGGCCGTGCGCGCGTCGGAGGTCTTCTTCGGCGGCCTGCCGGGCGGCGTGGTCTCGACGCAGACCGTGACCGCCGACTCGGTCAAGCAGGGCACCGCGCCGAGGATCGCAATCGCGATCGCGAACGAACACGGGCGCGTGCCGACCGGCGACGTCTCGCTGGTCGTCCGGCACGGCGGCGCGACGGTCGCCTCGGCGTCGGCCGCGGTCGTCAACGGCGCGGCCTCGTTCACGCTCCCGGCCCTGGCCGCGGGAACGTACGACTACACGTTGTCCTACCAGGGCGACAGCCAGATCGTCTCGTTCACCAAGACCGGCTCCCTCACGGTCACGCCGGCCGACGAGGTCCCGATTCCCAGAAGCCCGGACCCGACGCCGCCGGTCGTCACCAAGCCGCCGGTCGTCACGAAGCTTCCGATCGTCACGAAGCCGCTGGCGCGGAGAGCCAAGGCGAGAAAGCTCACGGGCGCCGTCGCGAAGGCTCCGACAGGCAAGAAGGCCGGCACGTACAAGGTGACGATCGCCACGCCGAAGGGCGGCGCGAAGGCCACCGGCACGGTGAGGATCACGCTCAAGAAGGGCAAGGTCACCAGAACCGTCAGCGGCAGACTCGTGCGCGGCACTGTGACGCTGAAGCTGCCGAAGCTGGCGCGCGGCACCTGGAAGGTCACGATCTCGTGGTCGGGTGACGCTCGCTACCTGGCCGCCTCGGCCGCGGGGTCCTCGATCAAGGTCAGCAGGTAGTCGCCGGGCAGAGCGGACCTCACCCCCTCGCGAGCGCGTCGCGGAGCGCTGTGACGATCTCGTCCAGCGCTCTCGCGAACTCGTCGAAGCGGGGGGTGGGGAGCCTGCCGAACAGCAGCTCGGCGAGCTCGGCGTAGTCGCGCCGCAGCTGGGCGACCGTCTCGGCGCCGTGCGCGGTTGGCGTCACGAGCGTCGCCCGGCGGTCGGTCGGGTGGGGCTCGCGCGTGACGAAGCCGGTCTGTTCGAGTCCGTCGACCAGGCCGGTGACGTTGCGGGCGCTGACGCCGAGTGCCTCGGCGAGCGCTCGCTGCGTCGTCGGGCCGCCTTCGCCGATCGCCCACAGCAGCTGCGTGCGCGCCTGCGTCAGCCCGCGTCTGGCGAACTCTCTCGTCATGTCGTCGCCGAGCAGGATCGTCAGCTCCAGCACGCGGTCGAGCGCAGCCCGGTGGCGCTCCGGCATATCGTGAAGGCTATTCATGATGTAATAGATTCATTGTTACCTTGTGATCTGGAGGTTACCCGGTGGCCAGCGAGACGCCCGAACGAGCCCGTCGTCCCGCCCTCCCGCGCCGGCTGCTGCGCACGGAGTGGAAGATCTGGCGCAGCCTGGCGCTGTGGACGACCCGCCGCAGACCGGGCGTGACGGCGACGACGGTCGCCTTCCCCTACAGCCGCGACGTGACGCCGTTGCTGCTCGCGTTCCTGTTCGGCTCGCTGCTCGAGCTGCCGGTCTTCCATTTCCTGCTGCCGTGGGAGCCGGCGCGGCTGGGGGCGCTCGTGCTCGGCGTCTGGGGGCTGCTGTGGATGGTCGGCTACATCGCCGCGATGCGCGTCTTCCCGCACCTGCTCGACGAGCGCGGCCTGCGCATCCGGCACGGTGCTTCGGTCGACCTGCTGGTGCCGTGGGACGCGATCGCCGACGTGCGCGCCGAACGCGACCGCGTGCCGCGCAACGACCCGCTCCAGTTCGCGATCGGGCCCGACGGCACCGCCGCGAAGGTCGCGATCCTCAAGCAGACGCGCGTCACCGTCGAGTTGCGTGAGCCGCTGGTGCTGCCGTACCGAGACGATCCGCGCGAGGTCGTCATGGTCAAGCTCGCCGCCGACGACCCGGCCGGCCTCGTCGAGGCTGCCCGCAGACAGCTCGCTGCGCTCAATCCAACGTGAGACATGGGCGGAACCGTGGTAACCCTGTAATAGGACTTCAACGGTTATCCGATCGTCGGTCGTGCCGACGGAAGACGAAAGGAGCAGGTCATGCTCGCTGCACGCGTGCGCCACCGTTCGACCGAGGTCGCCGGGGTTCGCGTCTTCTACCGCGAAGCCGGCCCGGACGACAGCCCGCTCACGCTCGTGCTGCTGCACGGCTTCCCGGGCTCGTCGCAGATGTTCCGCCACGTGATCGAGCCGCTGGCCGATCTCGGCGTCCGCGTCGTCGCTCCCGACATGCCCGGCTTCGGTCTGTCGTCGCTGCCTGAACCGCGCGGGCCATACACCTTCGCCTGGATCGCCGACGTCGTCGAGGAGTGGCTCTCCGGGCTCGGAGTCACCGACAAGATTCTCTATCTGCACGACTACGGATCAGCGGTCGGGTACCAGCTCGCGACGCGCTCGCCGTCGACGGTCCGCGGCCTGGTCGTCCAGAACGGCAACGCCCACGAGGAGGGGCTCGGAAAGCAGTGGGACGCCTCGCGCGACTACTGGTCCGATCCGACGGAGGAGAACAGGCGCCGAATCGAACCGTGGCTCCACTACGAGGGCACGAAGCACCAGTACCTGTGGGCGCTGCCGGAGCGGTTGGCGGAGCTGGTGCCGCCGGAGACCTGGGAGCTGGACTGGCGCGCGATCTCCCGCGGCGACGGCCTCGACGCCCACTGGGAGCTGTTCACCGACTACCGGACGCACGTCGCGCGCTTCCCGGAGATCGCGCGCTACCACCGGGAAGCCGAGCCTCCGACCCTGATCGTGTGGGGCGTCCACGATCCCTACTACGACCTCGACGAGGTGCTCGCTTACCACCGCGTCCTGCCGACCGCGGAGAGCCACCTTCTGGACGCGGGGCACTACCTGCTCGAGACCCACAGCCGGGAGTTCGTCTCGCACGCCCGCCCGTTCATCGCCCGCCTGATCGAGCAGCAGGGCCGCAGCTGACCGATCGCTCGGAGATCAGCCTGCCGACCGGGTCGTCCGGCGGTGACGGCTGGCCTTCTCCCGGTTTCCGCACGTGCTCATGCTGCACCAGCGGCGGCGTCCGCCGCGCGAGGAGTCGAGGAACAGCCAGCCGCACCGGGCGCACGCTCGCACGCGCTCCGCCGGCAGCGTGAACAGCGCGTGCACCGCCAGCAGCGACAGGGCCGCCGGGATCGCCCCAGGGGCGGCCCAGTCGGCGGCGACGTGCCGCAGGTCGGCGTCGACGTCGTGAACGCGGCCCGCGCGCAGGCCCGTCCCGCTCCGCTCCAGGAGCGCCCCCAACGCACCCGCGGGTACCGCCGTTCCACGCGCGACCGCGTCGAAGGTCGCCCACGCGTGCTCGCGGACGGCTCGCACCTCGGCTGCCAGACCGTCCGCGACAGACCCGCGCAGCGTCGGCGCGCTGTCGAACAGCCCGACGGATTGACACCACGTGAGCACGTCCGACGACGTCTCCAGCAGCTCGTTGCCGGGGACGGGGTGCGCTCGGTCGAACACCGTGTTCGCGAGATCGAGGATCGGATGGCCACCGATGAAATGCCCGTCTCTCCACGGCGTGCGCGCGCTGGGCTCGGCGGGGACGGCCATCGCTACGGGCGGGAGCCGTTGTCGAGGGCGAGCCGCGCGACCGCCCCGCCGCGCTGGTCGTTGGCGAACGTCAGCCGCGCGCCGATCGCGGCGGCGTGTCCTTCGGCGATCGCGAGCCCGAGGCCGCTGCCGGCGGCCCCGCTGCCGTTCGCGCGGAAGCGGTGAGGTCCGTCCCGGAGCAGGTCGTCCGGGTAGCCGTCGCCGTGGTCGCGGACCTCGATCGCGTCGCCGTCCAGGCGGACGACGATCGGCGGCGCGCCGTGGCGCGTCGCGTTGTCGAGCAGGTTGCCGACGATGCGCTCGAGGTGGCGGGGGTCGGTGACGACGCTGCCCGCGTCGGTCGGCTCGACGGTGGCGCCCGGGGCGCGCTCGGCGACGAGCTCGTCGAGCCATGGCACGAGGTCGAACGACTCCAGCGCCGCCGGGCGGTCGGTGCCGGCGTCGAGGTGGGCGAGCTCGAGCAGGTCGGCGACGAGCGTCCGCAGCGCCGCGACGCGCTCGCGCACGATCTGGGCCGGGCGGCCGTCGTCGAGCAGCTCGGCGGCGGTGGTCAGCGCCGTCAGCGGCGTGCGCAGCTCGTGGGCGGCGTCGGCGGCGAAGCGCTGCTCGCGTTCGAGGCGCGCCGCGAGCGCGTCGGACATCGCGTCGACGGCGTGGCCGAGGCGGGCGACCTCGTCGCGGCCGGTCGACTGGATGCGCGCGTCGTAGTCGCCGGCGGCGACGCGGTCGGCGACGTCCGCCGCGCGCTGCAGTCGCCGCGAGAGGCCCTTCGCCAGCACGACGCCGATCAGCGCGGCGATCAGCGTTCCGGCGACGCCGGTGATCAGGAGCGTGTCGCGCAGCTGCCCCAGCGCGCGCACGTCCTGGACGATCGGCTGGCGGACGTAGACGCCGCGCCCGATCCGCTCGCCGTCGGACAGCGGCGCGCCCGCCCACATGAAGGGGCGATCGCCGCCGGTGCGGAAGGTCGCGACGTTCCCTCTGCCGACGGCGCGACGCAGCGGCAGCGGCGCGCGCCTGGTGTCGATCTCCGCGCCGGGAAGCGTCTGCCCGGTGGTGCGCACGAGCGCGGCGGCGAGCGTCGCGCGCTCGGCCTGCGCGTCGCGCGCACGTGTGGTCCGGTCGCGCGCGGTGCGCTCGTAGACGGCGACGCCGATGCTCGCCGACAGCGTCGCCGCGATCGCCGCGATCGTCAACGCGAGCCGCCACGCCAGCGAGGTGCGCAGCCGCATCATCTGACGAGCTTGTAGCCCGCGCCGCGGACCGTCTCGATCCGCTCGCGACCGATCTTCGCGCGCAGCCGCTGGATGTGGACGTCGACGAGGCGCGTGTCGCCGTCCCAGGCGTGCTCCCAGACGCGCTCGAGCAGGACCGCGCGGCTGAGCACGACGCCGGCGTTCTGCGCCAGCTCGATCAGCAGGCGCGCCTCGGTCGTCGTCAGCGACACCGGTCTCCCGGCGATGCGAGCGCTCATGCCGGCGGCGTCGAGCTCGAGGTCGCCGATCGTCACGACCCGGCGCTCGTCGGCCTGCCGCTCGGCGCGTCGCAGGACAGCGCGCAGGCGCGCGGCCAGCACCGGGCCGTCGAACGGCTTGGCGACATAGTCGTCGGCGCCCGCCTCCAGGCCGGCGACGACGTCGAGCGGTTCGCTGCGGGCCGACAGCAGCACGACCGGGATCGGGCTCGTCTCGCGGATCATGCGCACGAGCGAGATCCCGTCGATCCGCGGCAGCATCACGTCGAGAAGCGCGACGTGGAACGGCTCGGCTCGGAACGCGTCGAGCCCGGCTTGGCCGTCGGCGGTGACACGGACCTCGAAGCCGAACGTCTCGAGGACCAGCGCGGTCGTCTCGCGGATCGTCGGGTCGTCCTCGACGAACAGGACACGGGGGAGGGCGACGCTCATCCGGCCTCGGGGGACGGCTGTCGGTCGGCGACCTCCAGGTAGCCGTCGTAGATCTGGTAGCGCAGCGGTCTCTCGCCCGCTCGCTTGACCGCGGGCGTGACGGTCAGCGTGCGGTAGGCGAGCGTCGCGTCGCGCCGCAGCACCCGTCCGACGACCTCGACGCGAACCGCGCGCGCCTGCGTCCCGTCGCAGCGGGCGCAGTCGCGCGTCAGCCGGCCGACGGCCGCGGCGCGCTCATGTCCCCAGCCCCGCCATTTCAGCGCTCTCAGGATCCGGCCGCCGTAGCGGCAGCCGACCACCAGCTCGACCGGCGCCACCTGCGCGTAGCCGCCGCAGTCGACCACGACGGTGCTGTCGATCGGGGATTTCTGCGGCTGCGCTCTTCGCACCTCGAGGGCCGAGCCGCCACAGCCCACGACGGCGATCGCGGCGTACGCCGCCAGCAGGCCGCCGAGGCAGAGCCTGCGGACCGACCCACGCTCGTGGCGGCCGATGGGCATCCCCGACAGAGTACGCGCGCCGCCGCCGGGCGCGTGCCGTCGCCGTCGCCGTCGCGAATGCGACGCAATCGATGCCGCATCGTTACCGAGCCGTGACATTGCCGCGACACGCTACGACGCATGCTCCAGCCTGCCGCGACGATGCGACGACTGCCGGCGCCGCTGCGCGTGGTGGTGCTCGCACATGCGCCCGAGCGCGGCGCCGGGCTCGCGCGGCGCGTCGCCGGCCTCGGCCACGCGCCGCTGGGTCCGCTGCGCGACGACGAGCCCGGCCGGGAGGCGGCAGCGGGGCTCGGCGCGGACCTCTGCCTGATCGAGCTGCCGCCCGTCGCTGGTGGCGCGCTCCTCGTCGCGACCGAGGTGGGCGATCGCCGCGAGAGCCGGGGCCTGGCCGTCCGACTGGTCGAACCGGCCACCGACGCCGAGCTCCAGGCCGCGATCGGCCTGGCGCTCGACCGCGCGTGCGAGCTGCGCCTCCTCGAACGTCAGGCCGATGCGCCGAGCCGCGTCATGCGCGACGTCGACGCGGTCGTCCGCGCGAAGGCCGTCCTGCGTTCGCGGTTCGGGATGTCCGAGCGACACGCCTCCCGCCGTCTGCGTGCCGCGGCGCAGAACAGGAGCGAGCGGCTCGCCGACACGGCGCGCCGCGTCTGGGATCGGCGCGGCTCGATCGAGGTCAGGGCAGAGGCCGGAATCGCCGCCTGACGCCGGGCACCGCGACGTGCCGAGCTGCGAGAGTGTCGCGATGTCTGACTGGACGAAGAGAAACTTCGGCGAGCTGCGCGATGTCAGCCCGCCGGACGTGGCGATGCAGTGGCGGTTCGCGCGGAACGCGCTGCATTCGCCTGAGCTCGGGGTGAGCCGCTTCACGTACGAGCCGGGTGCGCGTATGCCATGGGGGCATCGGCACCGGGTGCAGGAGGAGGCGTACGTCGTGGTTGCGGGCTCGGGTCGTGCCAAGCTCGACGATGAGATCGTCGAGCTTTCGGCGTGGGACGTGCTGCGAGTGGCGCCGGGCGTCATTCGCTCGTTCGAAGCCGGTCCCGACGGCCTCGACGTCATCTGCATCGGTGGTCAGAAGCCGAGAGGCGGAGACGCCGAGCGGTTCGAGGACATCTGGAGCTGACCGACGCGCCCGCTCGTCCGGGCGGCGGGCTGGAGGTGGGCTGGAGGTTAGCCGAAGCGGTCGGTCGCGAGAACGATCGCGAGCTGACACAGGGGTACCCTACGGGGGTATGGTTTACTGCTAGCGGCAAGACCCCCAACTCGACAGGAGAACCGTCGTGCACCCCCACCCCAAGCGCTGGCTCGCGCTGGCCGTCATCGCGCTCGCTCAATTCATGGTCATCATGGACACGTCGATCATCGGCGTCGCATTGCCCGAGATTCAGCAGGATCTCGGCTTCAGCCAGGAGAACCTCTCCTGGGTCTTCAACGGATACGTGGTCGCGTTCGGCGGCCTGCTGCTGCTCGGTGGACGGCTCGCCGACCTGTTCGGCGCGAAGCGGATGTTCAGCCTCGGCTGGGCGATCCTCGCCGTCGGCTCACTCGCCGCAGGTCTTGCCGGCTCCGTCGGCGTCGAGATCGCCGCCCGTGCCGTCCAGGGCGTCGGCGCCGCGTTGATCGCGCCGAGCGCGCTGACCCTGCTGATGATGCTCTTCGCGCACGACCCGAAGGAGCTGACGAAGGCGCTCGCGCTGTACGGCGCGGCCGCACCGGCCGGCGGCACCGCCGGTGTCTTCCTCGGCGGCGTGATCACCGAGTGGATCAGCTGGCCGTGGATCTACTACATCTACATCCCGATCGCGATCGCCGCGATCGCCGCGACGCCGTCGCTGATGCCGGCCGCCCCGGCGCGCCGTGGCCGCGTCGACATCCTCGGCGCGACCGCTGTCACCGCGGGCATCGCCCTCGCCGTGTTCGCGATCGTCCGTGCCCCGGAGGAGGGTTGGGGCTCCACCGCCACGCTGCTCTCGCTCGGCGGCGCCGTCGCACTGCTGGCCGGCTTCGTCGCGATCCAGGCCACGGTTCGCCAGCCGCTCGTGCGGCTGGCGATCTTCAAGACGCCGAACCTCGGCGCGGCGAACCTCGCGCAGCTGCTGCTCGGGGCCGCGTGGATCCCGATGTGGTACTTCCTCAACCTCTACCTCCAGCAGGTGCTCGGCTTCGGCGCGTTCGCGGGCGGCGCCGCGCTGCTGCCGATGACGCTGGCGATCATGCTGCTGATGATCGTCGTGGCGCCGCGCGCGATCGCCCGCTTCGGCTTCAAGGTCCCGACCGTCGCGGGACTGTGGATCCTCGCGATCGGCCTCGCGGGCCTGTCGCTGGCGCGCCCGGACGGCAACTTCGCCGCCGACGTGCTGCCCGCCTCGCTGGTCGCCGCGTTCGGCATGGCACTGGCGTTCATCCCGTCGCTCGGCACGGCGATCTCCAGCGCGCGCCCGGAGGAGGGCGGTCTCGCGTCCGGGATCGTCAACACCTCCTACCAGGTCGGATCGGCGCTCGGGCTCGCCGCGATGACGGCCCTCGCGAGCGCCCAGGGCGCCGACCAGCTCGGCAACCTCGAAGCCCTGACCGACGGGTTCTCCGCCGCGTTCATCGGCGCCGCCGCGATCGCCGCCGTCGGCGGACTGATCGCGCTGCTGACGCTGCGCCGGCCGCCGGCGACGGCCGATGCGAACGACCGGCAGCAGCCATCGCAACAGGTCGGCGTCTAGGCGGTGTGAGCGAGAAGCTATCGGCGTGTTCAGCCGTCAGCTGCCGAACCAGCGGGCGCGGCGGCTGCTGCCGAACAGCTGCTTCCGCTCCATCTGCTCGGTCGAGGGGGCGTTGAAGGTGCCGGTTCTCTCGGGGCCGGAGAGGAAGTCGATGTCGACGCTGCCGATGCGGCCGGCGCCGAACTCGATGTAGCACGTGCCCTGGCCGAGGTGGCGGCCGGGCGCGTCGCCCGCTCCGAGCTGGGCGATGATCGTCTGCGCGACGACGCGCGCCGCGCCCTCGGCGAAGACGCCGGCCTTCGGCACGCCGGCCGTTGCGACGTCGCCGACGGCGTAGACGCCGGGGTGGCGCGTCGCGAGCGTCGCGAAGTCGACCGGGATGTAGCCGTTCTCCGTCATGCCGCTGGCGATCACGACGTCCGGCGCGCGGTGCTTGGGGACGCCGAGCAGCAGGTCGAACGGCAGCTCGCTGTCGTCGTCGAGCACCGCGACGCTGCGGGCCGGGTCGACTGCGGCGATGCGGTGCCCGCCGACGAATGCGATGTCGCGCTCGGCGAACGCCTCCAGCAGCGCGGCGGAGGTCTCCGGCGACGGCGGCACGGGGGTGTTGAGCGGCATCACGTACGAGATCCGGCAGGCGTCGCGCACGCCGCGCGCGACGAGCTGGTCGTGCAGCAGCAGCGCGCACTCGCTCGGCGCGGGCGGGCACTTGAACGGCGCGCCGCAGACGCCGATCACGATGTGACCCGCGGTGATCGCGGGGATCACCGCGGCCAGCCGCTCGGCTCCGGCGACGGAGTAGAACTCGTTGCCGCCCTCGGCGAGGCCGGGCGTCGCGTCCATGTCGTAGTCGGCGCCGAGCGCGACGACGAGCACGTCCGCCTCGTGGACTCCGGCGTCGGTGGTCACGCGGCGCGCGTCCGGATCGATCGCCGCGACCGTCTCACGCAGCACGCGGACGCCCGGCATCGCGACGTCGCGGTACGGCAGCCGGACCGCCTCCGGCGTCGTGTGGCCGAACATCACATCGAGCTTCGAGAAGCCGAACACGAACGCGTCGTTCTTGTCGATCAGCGTCACCTCGACGGCGTCGCCGAGCGCATCGGAGAGCGTCGTGCACAGCTCCAGCCCGCCGAACCCGGCTCCCAGCACCAGCACGCGTGTCGCCATCGGTCCCTCCTGTCTCAGTAGGTCTGCGCGCGGGATGCGCTAGCGCGAGGAGGACTCGTTCAGGCTGACGGCGGCGCGGACGAGGGCGACGAACGCCTGCTCGTCGAGCTCGTCGCCTTCGCGGACGTCGATCGCGCGCCGGACCCTACCGTCGAGGCTCGCGTTGAACAGCCCCGCCGGGTCCTCCAGGGAGGCGCCCTTGAAGAACGTCAGCTTCACGACGCTCTTGTACGTCTCGCCGGTGCAGATCGCACCGTCGTGAGACCACACCGGAACCCCCGGGCTCGACGCCTTTCTCCACTTCCACTCCTCCACGACATTCGGATCTGCCTCCTTGATCAGATCGCGAAGCGCCGAGAGGGTCCGTCCGCGCCAGTCGCCCAACTCCTGGATCCGCGCGGCGATCAGCTGCGAAGGATCGTCGTCCGGCTGCGCAGGGCCATTCGGCATCGTGACGACGTTACCGCGCGGCCACCGGCTCCGCGAGCGCGGCTCCGAAGAACGCGGTTGCCGAGCGCGCGGGATCTTTGACGATGGTGACGCCGATGCGCCACTCGCAACGTGCGACACTGCGGCAGATGCCCGCAGACGCGCAGCTCGTCGACCGCGTCCGCGCGGCGCTCGCGGACGCCGGCGAGATCTCCGAGCGCAGGATGTTCGGCGGCGTCGCCTTCCTCAGCAGCGGCAACATGGTGTGCGCAGTCGTCGGCGGGCGGCTGCTGCTTCGCCTCGGCACCGACGGGACGGAGGCGGCGCTCCGCGAACCGCACACCCGTCCGATGGACTTCACCGGGCGGCCGGCGAGAGGCGCGATCTTCGTCGAGCCGCCGGGCTGCGCGACCGATCCGGCGCTGCGGGCGTGGGTCGAGCGCGCGCTCGGATTCGCCGCGACGCTGCCGCCGAAGCGCGCCGGCAGGAACTGACGCCGATCGCATGTCACGATCGGGCGGGCTACCTCGTCAGTCCTGCATGAACAAGATCATCATCACCGGATCCACAGGCGTCATCGGGCGCCGCGCCGTCCGCGAGCTGCTCGCCGCCGGCCACGACGTCAGCGGCGTGACGCGCTCCGCACGCGGGCGCGAGCTGCTCGAGAGCCTCGGTGCGCGCGCCGTCGAGGCCGACGTGTACGACGAGGCGTCGCTGCGCCGCGTCTTCGACGGCGCGGACACCGTCGTCAACCTGCTCACGAGCATCCCGAGCGCCGATCGCATGGGCGACCCGTCGGCGTGGGCGGAGAACGACCGCATCCGCACCGACGCGTCGGCGGCGATCGCGCGCGCCGCGCAGGCCGCCGGGGTCCGACGGCTCGTGCAGGAGTCGATCGCGTTCGTGTACGCCGACGGCGGCGACGCGTGGCTCGACGAGGACGCGCCGGTCGTCGGCGGCGGCGTCACGACGAGCGCGCTGACGGCCGAGCGCAACGCGCGCGAGCTGTTCGACGGCGACACCGTCGTGCTGCGCTTCGGGATGTTCATGGGAGCCGACAGCGGGTCCACGCTGGCGACGCTGGAGGCCGCGCGCGGCGGCGCCTCGTTCGCGTTCGGACCGCCCGGCGCGTACCGGCCGACCGTCTTGCTGGACGACGCCGGGACGGCCGTCGCCGCGGCGCTGCGCGTCCCGGCCGGGACCTACAACGTCGCCGACGCCGACCCGGCGACGTACGGCGAGATCGACGCCGCGCTGGCGGCGGTCGTCGGGGTCGACGCGCTGCACGGCCAGCCGCCGGAGGACGGGCCGCTGGCGCGCTCGCAGCGCGTGTCGACCCGTCGGCTGCGCGAGGCGAGCGGTTGGGCGCCGCGGATGCGCGCGGCCACGGAGATCTGGAGCGGACTCGCCGCATGACCGCCGCGGAGCGCTTCGCGCAGGCACGCCCGCGGCTGCTGCGGCTCGCGTACAGCGAGCTCGGCGACCTCGGCGAGGCGGAGGACGTCGTCCAGGAGGCGTGGCTGCGGCTGGAGCGCGTCGACGCGGAGACGATCGAGAACCTCGACGGCTGGCTGACGACGGTCGTCGCCCGCCTCGCGCTCGATCGCCTGCGGTCCGCTCGCGCGCGCCGCGAGATGTACGTCGGCCCTTGGCTGCCGGAGCCGGTCGTCTCGGAGGACCCGGCGGACCGCGTCACGCTCGACGAGTCGGTCAGCTATGCGCTGCTGACGGTGCTCGAACAGCTCTCGCCGGCGGAGCGCACGGCGTTCGTGCTGCACGAGGTGTTCGACGTGCCGTTCGGCGACGTCGCCGAGGTGGTCGGCCGCACGCCCGAGGCGGTGCGGCAGCTCGCCTCGCGCGCCCGCCGCCACGTGCAGAGAGAGCGCCCGCGCTTCGCGGCCTCGCGCGACGAGCACGATCGCGCCGTGCGGGCGTTCGCGCAGGCGGTCACCGAGGGTGACCTCGGCGACCTCGTCGCGGTGCTCGACCCCGACGTCGTCTGGACGTCGGACGGCGGCGGGCACGCGACCGCCGCGCGCAAGCCGCTGTTCGGCTCCTCGCGCGTCGCGCGCGCGTGGGCGGCGCTCAGCCGCAAGTCGGCGCAGGAGCCGATCGAGACCGAGCTCAACGGGCGGCTCGGGCTGGTGCTGCCGAGCGGCGACGGTCAACGCGCGGCGCTCCTGTTCGTCGTCAGCGACGGTCGCATCACGCGCATCGACGCGATCCGCAACCCGGAGAAGCTGCGGCGCATCTGAACGACGCGCCGCTCGCACGCGCGCGGCGCTGGTGGTCAGGCGTGGGGCTCCTCGAGCCGCACGACGACGGACTTCGACGTCGGGGTGCCCGACCGCTCGGCCTGGGAGTCGAGCGGGACGAGCGGGTTCGTCTCCGGGTAGTAGGCGGCGGCGCAGCCGCGCGCGGTCGGGTAGGCGACCGCGCGGAAGCGCTCGACGCGCCGCTCGACGCCGTCCTCCCACTCGCTCACGACGTCGACGATCGCGCCGTCCGCGACGCCGAGCGCGGCGAGGTCCTCGGCGTGCACGAGCACGACGCGACGGCCCGATCTGATCCCGCGGTAGCGGTCGTTGAGGCCGTAGACGGTCGTGTTGTACTGGTCGTGGGAGCGCAGCGTCTGCAGCAGCAGCCGGCCTTCGGGCACGCGCAGGACGGCGAGCGAGTTGGCCGTCAGGTGGGCGCGCCCCGACGGCGTCTCGAAGCGCAGCTCGTCGCGCGGCGGGTGCGGCAGCACGAAGCCGTCGGGCTGCGCCAGACGCGCGTTGAACTGCTCGAAGCCGGGGATCGTCGCGGCGATCTGGTCGCGCAGCAGCGCGTAGTCGTCCTCGAACGCCTGCCACGGGATCGCGTGGCGGTCGCCGAGCAGGCGGCGCGCGAGGCCGCAGACGATCGCGGTCTCCGAGCGCAGCTGCGGGGAGGCCGGCGCGAGCCGCCCGCGCGAGGCGTGCACGACCGACATCGAGTCCTCGACCGAGACGACCTGCTCGCCGCTGGCCTGCACGTCGCGCTCGGTGCGGCCGAGCGCGGGCAGGATCAGCGCGCGCCGGCCGGTCACGAGGTGGGAGCGGTTGAGCTTCGTCGAGACCTGCACCGTCAGCCGCTGGCGCTGCAGCGCGGCGGCCGTCGCGGCGGTGTCGGGAGCGGCGGCGAGGAAGTTGCCGCCCATCGCGACGAAGACGTGTGCGCGACCGTCGCGCATCGCGCGGATCGCGTCGACGACGTCGTGGCCGTGCTCGCGCGGCGGCTCGAACCCGAACGTGTCGCGCAGCGCGTCGAGGAACGCCGGCTGGGGCTTCTCGTAGATCCCCATCGTGCGGTCGCCCTGGACGTTGGAGTGGCCGCGGACGGGGCAGACGCCGGCGCCGGGCTTGCCGATCGAGCCGCGCAGCAGCAGCGTGTTGACGATCTCGCGGATCGTCGCGACCGAGTTGCGGTGCTGGGTCAGGCCCATCGCCCAGCAGGCGACGATCCGCCGCTTGGACGCGATCAGGTCGGCGAGCGCGTCGATCTGCTCGCGCGGCAGGCCGGTGGCGGCGTCGACGTCGGCGGGGTCGAGCTGAGCGAGGTCGGCGGCGAGCGCGTCGAAGCCGGTGCAGTGCCGCTCGACGAACGCGTGGTCGACGACGCTGCCGGGGTGCGCGCGGTCCAGCTCGATCAGCCGGCGGTTGACGGCCTTGAACAGCGCGAGGTCGCCGTTGACGCGGATCTGCAGGAAGCGGTCGGTCAGCGCGGTGCCGTGGCCGAGCACGCCCCTGGGCCGCTGCGGGTTCTTGAAGCGCATCAGCCCGGCCTCGGGCAGCGGGTTGACGCTGACGATCACGGCGCCGCGGCGCTTGGCCTCCTCCAGCGCGCTGAGCATGCGCGGGTGGTTGGTGCCGGGGTTCTGGCCGACGACGAGGATCAGCTCGGCCGCGTGCAGGTCCTCCAGCGAGACGCTGCCCTTGCCGATCCCGATCGTCTCGGTCAGCGCCGAGCCGGACGACTCGTGGCACATGTTCGAGCAGTCCGGCAGGTTGTTCGTCCCGAACGCGCGCACGAGCAGCTGGTAGGCGAACGCCGCCTCGTTGCTCGTGCGACCGGAGGTGTAGAAGTTCGCCTCGTCGGGCGAGCCGAGCGCGTTCAGCTCCTCGACGATGATCCCGAACGCGTCGTCCCAGCCGATCGGCTCGTAGTGCGTCGCGCCGTCGGCCAGCAGCATCGGCTCGGTCAGCCGCCCCTGGCGCCCGAGCCAGTGGTCGGTCTGCGCGGACAGGTCGGCGACCGAGTGGCGGGCGAAGAAGGCCGCGTCGGCGCGTCTCGTCGTGCCCTCCTCGGCGACCGCCTTCGCGCCGTTCTCGCAGAACTCGGCGGCGTGCCGGTGCTCGGGGTCGGGCCACGCGCAGCCGGGGCAGTCGAAGCCGGACTTCTGGTTGACGCGCGCGAGCAGGCGCGCGGTCCGCACGGGGCCCATGCGGCTGAGCGAGTGCCGCATCGACCAGACGACCGCCGGGACGCCCGCGGCGGCGTGCTCGGGACCGTGTGAGACGCGGAGTCTCGCCTCGTCGTCGAGGCCGAGCGGGAGCAGGTCGCGTGCCATACCAGCGTGTATACCAGGCGATCGAATACTGGTGCCTATGATGGCGCCGTGAGATCGGTGAGGGTCGAGTTCTTCAGAGGCGAACGGCGCTTCTACCGCTCGCTGCTGCACCGCTCCGACGGCCTGCTGGTGGAGTTCCAGGGCGGGGCGTACAACAAGGTCGGCGGGCGTGCGCCGGAGGTGCCGCACGACCTCGCGCACCTGATCGTCGAGCAGGAGCTGGGCCTGCGCAGAGGCGTCTGGGGCGTGCTCGCCGCCGGCGGCATGTTCGGCCACGCGAGAGTGGTCGCCGGGCGCCGCGCGCCGCACGCGACCAGGAAGGGCCGCGCGGTGATCGACGAGGCCGGCGACGAGATCATGCAGGCGGAGATCCTGACCCGGCTCGTCTGCGACGTCGCCGCCGGCGAGCTGGCGCCCGACCTGCCCGCGCTGCGCCGTCAGGCCGGCGAGCGCTGGTGGGCCGACGGCGTCACGCGCCCCGCGCTCGACCGCTCCCGCGAGCGCCTGCGCGCCGCCGGTGCGGCCTGGTCCGCGCTCGGACCAGAAGAGCCGCTCGAAGCGGTCTGGCAGCTCGGCTGAGCCGCCCGCCGGCTCAGACCTCCACCGGGCCGGGGGTGAGCACGGCTGGGTCGTGGCCGGGGCGGACGGTGGCGCCGGCGTCGCGCAGTGCGCGCAGGCGGTCGGCGGACGCGGCCTGGGCGGCGAAGTCGTCGGCGAAGACCGGGAAGCGGTGGTCGTCGACGCCGGTCGCGAAGTGGGTGACGTCGCCGCCGAGGACGAGCCGCTCGCCGACGCGGACGGACTGGTGGCCGGGCGTGTGGCCGGGGGTCGGCAGCAGCTCGATCGACCCGTCGCCGAGCAGGTCGTGGTCGCCGTCGACGAGCACGAGCTGCCGGTCGAGTGCGGCGTAGTCGACCGGGAGGTAGAAGTTCCGCGCGATCGCGGCCGCGTCCTGGCTCGCCTCCCACTCGCGGCGCTGCAAGACGACCGGGACCGACGGCGGCAGCAGCGCGAGCCCGCCGGCGTGGTCGAAGTGCAGGTGCGTCAGCACGACCTGCGTGAGCGTCGTCAGGTCGAGCTGGTCGGCGATGCTCGCGTCCTGCTCGAAGCCGAACAGGCCGAGTGCCGCGGCGCCGGCGTAGCGGCGCGCGGGGTCCGCGGCGGCGTCCGGGTGCAGGCCCGTGTCGACGAGGATCCGCTCCGTGGCCGTCTCGATCAGGTAGGCCGGGACGGGGATGCGGACCTGCCGGTCGCCGTCGTCGTCCCGGCGCCAGATCCCGGCGGGCGCGGTCAGCCAGCCGACGTTGAGCTGTTCGACTCTCATGGCGCACACGCTAGATCCAGGTTCGGTACGAGATGCGACGCATCCGGTACGTTTCGCGACATGCGTGTCGGCCTCGCCGTCGTCCCCGGGTGCTTCGACTCCGGCCTGACCGCGCTGCTGGACGTCCTGCGCACGGCGGAGGCGCTGCGCGGGATGGTCGACCGCTCGATCGACCCGATCGAGGTGCGAACCGTCGCCACCAGGGCGAAGGTCACGACCGCGGGCGGGTTCACGCTGGCGGTCGACCACGTCGTCGGCGACCGCGACGCGCTCGCCGCGCTGGACGTGCTCGTCGTCCCCGGCCTCGGCGTCGTCACGCCGGCGTCGCTGGCGGCGTCGCTCGCCTCCGCGCACGTTCGCCGCCTGCGCAGCTGGCTGGCGAATGCGGACGAACGCCCGGCGCTCGCGGCCGCGTGCACCGGCACGTTCGTGCTCGCGGACGCCGGCGCGCTCGACGACCGCGCGGCGACGACGTGCTGGTGGCTCGCCGGCGAGTTCCGGCGGCTCTATCCGCGCGTCGCGCTGGACATGACGCGGATGGTCGTCCACAGCGGGCCGGTCACGACAGCCGGGGCGGCGTTCGCGCACATCGATCTCAGCATGAGCCTCGTCGCGCGCGCCAGCCCCCAGCTCGCCGACGCGGTCGCCCGCTACCTGCTGATCGACGAGCGCCCGGCGCTCAGCGTCGCGGCCGCCGCCGGCCACCTCGGCGCCGCCGACACGCTCGTGACCGAGTTCGAGGACTGGGTCCGCGACCATCTCGACGGCGACCTCACGATCGACGACGCGGCCGCCGCGATCGGCACCACCCGCCGCACGCTGGAGCGCCGCTGCCGCGCGCGGACGGGCCTCAGCCCGCACGACCTCGTCACGCGGCTGCGGGTCGAGCGCGCCAGCCACCTGCGCCGCACCACCGACCTCGGCTACGACCAGATCGCGCCGCTGGTCGGCTACCGCCACGGCTCGACGCTGCGCGCTCTGCTGCGCCGCCAGGCGGGCGCGGCGGCGGGCGCCGCCGCGCCCGCGCCCGCTCGCACGTGACGCTCAGCTCAGCGGCTGCAGCCGCGTCCGCTCGACGCGCGCGAGCTTGCGCCGCAGGCGGCGGTACTCGCGCTCCTGCGCGGGCGTCCGTCTGTAGCCCCGCCACGCGAGGTTTCTGCGCTCCAGCGGGTCGCTCTTCAGGTCGTACATCTCCCATTGGTCCGGCGCTCTGCCGTCGGCGTCGTAGTAGCGGGCGAGCTTCCAGCGCCGTTCGCGGATGCTGACGATGTGGTTCGGCGGCTGGGGGTAGGGGCCTCTCGCCTGCCCGGACTGCCAGTCGTCGTACGTGAAGACGGTGTAGTCCTGCGTCGGCTTCGGCGAGCGGTCGAGGATCTGGGAGGAGTAGTCGACGCCCTCCCAGTTCGCGCGCGCGGAGGCCGGCGCGCCGACGAGGCTCGCGAGCGTCGGCAGGAAGTCGACGTGCGAGACGAGCGCGTCGCTGCGCTCGGGTCTTCTGAAGAGGCGCGGGTTGGAGTAGACGAGCGGGACGCGCGTCGACTCCTCGTAGAAGTTGAAGTTCTTCTGTCGCAGGCCGCCGTGTGCGGTGCCCATCTCGCCGTGGTCGGCGGTCGCGATCACGAGCGTGTCGTCGAGCAGGCCGGTGCTCTTCAGCGTGTCGAGCAGCTTCACCAGGTAGGCGTCGGAGGCCTTCATCAGGTTGCCGTAGAAGTTCAGGTAGTTGCGCTTCATCTGCGGCGTTGGGAGCGGCCCGGTGGCGCTGAAGAGGCGCTGGAACTGTCTCTGCACCGCCGGCTTGGTCGAGAGGTCCTCGTTCGCCGTCGCGGGCGGCTCGATCTCCCCTCTCAGCCACGAGTCGTCGTAGCCGCCGGACTCGTAGGTCTTCGGGTAGAAGAGGACGTCGTGCGGGTTGACGAGCGAGACGACCATGAAGAACGGCTGGCTCTGCGCGGCGACGGAGGAGAGGTACTGGAGCGCACCCTCGGTGCCGGCCTCGGGCGTGCCCTGTGAGTTCATGAAGCGGCCGTCGTTGTCGTAGGTCCCGCCGCCCTCCTCGGGGATGTCCTGGTTGGCCCCGGCGTCCGGCGGGTCCCAGCGCGTGAAGCCGTACTGGTTGACGTCGGAGGGGACCCAGGTCGAGCCGTTCGCCGGCTTGACGCAGTGGAACTTGCCCTTGTAGACCGGCGTGTAGCCGGCCGCCGCGACGACGGTGGCGGGGTTCTTGAACGTCGTCGCCAGCTCGACCTGCGGGTACTGCGGCGACGGCATGTCCGTCTCGAGCGTGTACTTGACGCCGTGCTGGGCGGGGAAGTAGCCCGTCATCAGCGTCGAGCGCGCGGGCGAGCACATGCACGCGTTCGTGAACGCGTTCGCGAACGTCAGGCCGTGCCGCTGCAGGCGCGTCAGCCCGGGCATGTTGCGCTGCGACCAGCCGGGCGGGAAGTGCTGGATCGCGCGTTGCTGGTCGGTCAGGAAGAGCAGCACGTTCATGCCCGCGACGCGACGCGCCGGCGGCGTCCGCCGCCGTCTCGGCCGTTCGCGCGCGGCGGCCGCCGCGGCCGCCGCGGCCTGCCCGCCGAGCAGGATCCCGGGTGCCGCGGCCGCGGCACCCTTCAGCAGCTGTCTGCGCGTGACCCCGTCCCGCTGGGTGTCGTCGGATCCGGCCATCCCTGGTCCCCTTCCGTCGGCTTGTCGACCAGATTATGGGGCACAGGGCGGCGGCGCCACGCCTGAGCGGCCGCGCTTGACGGGGACCCGGACGGGGGCTACGTTAAACATGAATCGCCGTTTCATGTTGACCTGAACCCCGGAGCCCCATGTCGACCATCGAGCACACGAGGACCGATTCCGACCTGCCCGCGCGCGCCTTGCGCGCGATCCCAGGTGGCGTCAACAGCGGGCAGCGGCGCGTGTCCGGCCTGGAGCAGACGATCGTCACCGCGACCGACGGCGCGACGTTCACCGACGGGGAGGGGCGTACGTACGTCGACTTCCACTCCGCCTTCGGCCCCCCGCTGCTCGGCCACAACGACCCGGACGTCGACCGCGCCGTCGCCGAGACCTCGAAGCGCCTCGACCTGATGGGCGTCGCGGTGACGCCGGTCGAGGTCGAGCTGGCGGAGGAGGTCATCGACGCGATCCCCTCCGTCGAGCAGGTGATCCTCACCTCGACCGGCAGCGAGGCGACGTTCCACGCGCTGCGGCTCGCGCGCGCCGTCACCGGCCGGCGGCACGTGATCAAGTTCCAGGGCTGCTACCACGGCTGGCACGACGCCGTCTCGACGAACATCATCTCCGCGGCGGACAAGCTGGGCCAGAAGGACCCGGTCTCCGACGGGATCCTGCCGGAGGTGCTCGACGCGACGATCGTCTGCCAGTTCAACGACCTCGCATCCGTCGAGGCGGCGCTCGAGCAGCACGACGTCGCCGCGATCATCGTCGAGCCGATCCCGCACAACATCGGCGCGGTGCTGCCGCGGCCCGGCTTCCACGCCGGCCTGCGCGAGCTGGCGACCCGGCACGGCGCGCTGCTCGTCTTCGACGAGGTGATCACCGGCTTCCGCCACGCGGTCGGCGGCTGGCAGACGATCGAGCAGATCACGCCGGACCTGACGACGCTCGGCAAGGCGATGGCCAACGGCTACCCCGTCGCCGCGCTCGGCGGCCGCGCCGACCTGCTCGGCGAGCTGTCCTCCAACCCCGGCGGGCGCGTCTTCTTCGCCGGCACCTACAACGGCCACCCCGCGATGGCCGCGGCGGCGCTGGCGACCATCCGCAAGCTGCGCTCCGAGCCCGTCCACGAGCACGTCTTCGCGCTCGGCAAGCGGATCCGCTCCGAGCTGACCGCGCTCTACGCGCGGCTCGGCGTGCCGGTCGTCGTGAGCGGCTACGGCTCGGTCTTCGTGACCTACTTCCAGGACGGGCCGGTCGACCACTACGGCGACCTGCTGCGCAACGACGCCGAGCTGTTCGTCGGCTACCGCCAGGAGCTGCTGCGCGAGGGCGTCTTCGAGCTGCCGCTCAACCTCAAGCGCAGCTGCGTCTCCTACGCGCACACCGACGCCCACGTCGACCGGCTGCTGACCGCGACCGAGGCCGCCGTGACGCGCGCGCTCGCGAGACGCGGGTGACGGCGACCTCGCGCCCGCGGCCCGTATCGTCCCCGGCCATGAGCAGAACCGCCGGCGACGGCGCCCCGGAAGGCGTCGGCTACCAATCGCGCGCGCTCACACGCGGGCTCGCGATCCTGTCCGCGTTCGACGACGGGCACCCGGTGCTGACGCCGGCCCAGCTGCACGAGCGGCTGCAGATCCCGAAGCCGACGATCGTGCGCCTCGCGATGATCCTGGAGCAGGAGGGATTCCTGCGGCGGGCGGACGGCAGCTACCGGCTCGGCCCGCGGACGTTCGAGCTGGGACAGGTCTACCTGCGCGGCATGCATCTCGCCGACATCGTCCAGCCGGTGCTGGAGGAGGTCGGCGAGGAGCTGGAGGAGACCGTCTGCCTCGCGTCGCTGCACGGCCCCGAGGTCGTGCACCTCGCCGTCGTCCGCTCGTCGCGACCGGTCCACTACGTGACCGAGGTCGGCGAGCGCGCGGCCGCGCACGCGAGCGGCCTCGGCAAGGCGCTGCTCGCAGGGCTGGCGCGGGAGGAGGTCGCCGCGCTCCTCGGCCCTGGACCGTATCCACGCTTCACCGACCACACGCTGCTCGACGCCGCCGCGCTGGCGGCCGACCTGGAGCGGACGCGCGAGCGCGGCTACGCGCGCGACATGGAGGAGGCCGCGCTGGGGCTGCGCTGCGTCGCCGTCGCCGGGGACCTGCCGCTGCTCGGTCGCGTCGGCGTCTCGGTCTCCGGCCCCGCCGCCGACTACGACGACGCCACCGCTGCGCACTTCGCGCGGCGGCTGGCGGCGGCGCTGCCGCGCCTGCGCGATGCGCTCGCGCGGACGCTCGGCGAGCGTCCCGCGGGCTGACGCGGCGCGGCGCATCTCACAGCGCGATGCTGACGGTGCGGCGCACGGTGAAGAAGTCGCGCGCCGCGCGCCCCTGCTCGCGCGTGCCGAACGACGACGCCTTGACGCCGCCGAACGGGGCGTGCAGATCGACGCCCGCCGTCGACTGGTTGACGCGGACCATGCCGGCGTCGAGCGCGTCGACCGCCCGCGCCGCCGCTGCGAGCGACTGCGTGAAGACCGCGGCCGCGAGGCCGTGGCGGACGCCGTTGGCGATCTCGACCGCCGCGTCGAGACCGTCGGCGCCGAGCACGCAGGCGACGGGCGCGAACACCTCGTCCTGCGCGAACGGGTCGGCTGGGTCGCCGAGGCGCAGCAGCGCCGGCGTCAGCGCCGAGCCGGGGCCGACCCGCTCGCCGCCGCACAGCAGCGCCGCGCCGCGTGCGACCGCGACCTCGACGGCGGCGACCGCGCGCTCGCGCGCGGCGTCGTCGATCAGCGGCCCGACGACGGTCGCCTCGGCGGCCGGGTCGCCGACGGGCAGCCGGCCGATCGCTGCCACGAGCCGCTCGGCGAACGCGTCGAGGACCGGCTCGGCGACGATCACGCGGCTGGTCGCCGTGCACTTCTGGCCGGCGTAGCCCATCGCCGCGTGGGCGATCGTCGCGGCGGCCGCGTCGAGGTCGGCGTCGGCGAGCACGATCGACGGGTTCTGGCCGCCCATCTCGGCCTGCACGGGCAGCGCCCGCTCGCCGCCCGCGGCGATCAGCTTCCTGCCGACGGCGGTGCTGCCCGTGAACGACAGGCACGCGGTCGCGGGGTGCTCCAGCAGGGCCGTCCCGGTCTCGGCGCCGCCGAAGAGGATCTGCGCGACGCCGTCGGGAAGGGCCGCGGCGAACAGCTCGGCGAGTGCGGCGCCGCAGGCGCTCGCCTCCTCGGCGACCTTGATCGCGACCGCGTTGCCGGCGGCGAGCGCGGGAGCGGCCTTCCACAGCGGGATCGCGAGCGGGAAGTTCCACGGCGTGATCAGCGCGCAGACGCCGCGCGGGCTGCGGCGCTCGGCCAGCAGCCAGGTGCCGGGCGCGGGCGGCAGCAGCTCGCCCTCGGCGTCGAGCGCGCTCTGCGCGTGGTAGCGCACGATCGCTGCGGCGCGCGCGACCTCCCCGCGCGCCTCGGCGACCGGCTTGCCGACCTCGCGGACGATCAGGCCGGTCAGCTCGGCGGCGCGCCCGTCGATCGCCGCGGCGAGGCGGTCGAGCGCGGCGGCGCGCACGGCGGCGCCGCCGCGCTCCCAGCCGCGCTGGGCGGCCGCCGCGTGCGCGAGCGCGCGGTCGACGTCGGCGACCGATGCCGCCGTCACGGCGATCAGCTCGTCGCCGGGGTCGGCGGGGTTGCGCGAGACGATGGCGGCGGCGCTCATGCCGCGCCGTCCGCGGCGGCGGACGCCTCGAACGCCGGTGAGCCCGCGGCGCCCGCGGCCGCCGGCGTCGCCAGCGCGCCGAGCGTCGTGCCGTAGCCGGTCGTCTCGCTCATGACGGCGCCGGGCGCGTTGCGCGCGAGCAGCTCCAGGCCGATCGCGGCGCGCCGCACGCGCTCGCGCGCTGTCGCGAGCGCGGCGTCGCGCAGGTGGCCGCCGGCGGGGTAGAGGCCGGGCGAGTTGCGGACCGCGAACTTCAGGTAGACCGGCGCTGCGACGCGCACGATCTCGGGGATCTCGTGGTAGCGCAGCAGGCCGCCGAAGTCGTCGGTCGTCTCGATGTAGAGGTCGAGCGGCACGTCTACGGCGGCGCGGATCGCCGCGAGCTGCGCGAGCGTCAGGTCGACGGGCAAGTTGATCGTCGTCGCGCCCAGCTCCTGCAGCACGCGGGCCGTCGCCGGGTTGGCGGCCGGCAGCGAGACGGAGACCTTCAGCACGAGGTCGGAGGGCAGGTCGCCGCGCGCGCGCAGCTGGCCGAGCACGCTCAGCAGCCCGAGGTCGGAGACGAGCACGCTGCGCAGGCCGAGCTCGCAGGCGCGGGCGACGTCGTCGAGCGCGTAGCCGAGCTGGTCGGCGCCGCGCAGCGACATGCCGGCGAGCCGGCCGGAGTCGGTCGTCGCCTGCACGCCGACGTCCCACGCGGCGCGCGGGCCGACGAACAGCGAGACCTCGACGTCGCGCGCGGCGCCCAGCTCCACCATCTCGCGAATCTCGGCGTCGGTCTGGAGCATGATCCCGCTGCCCTGGCTGACGCGATGGACCCGCAGCCCGCGCTCGTCGCCGGCTGCGAGCACCTCGCGCAGCGACTCCGGCCCCTCGGTCGACGGTATCTCCAGCCGCCACTGGCCGCCGTCGGGGAAGCGCTGCGGTGAGTCGGGCAGGTGATGGGCGTCGGACGCCGGCAGGCCGATGTCGGCGAGCAGTTCACGGGTGGGGAGCATCGCGCGACAGTAACAACGATATCGCGATGAAACAATCGATATACCGAAGCCTCGTCAACGTCCGCCGAGCTGTGCCGAGATCTCCCCGGCAGCGCGGATCACCTCGGCGGCGATCTGCGGGATCTGTTCGTCGGGCACGTTGCGGGTCAGTCCGACGCAGCCGATCGCCGCGATCGCCGGCTGCTCGTAGCCGCCGATCGTCGCCGCGACGCAGCGGACGCCCTCGACCTCCTCCTGGTCCTCGACCGCGTAGCCGCGTGCGCGCACCTCGGCGAGCTGTGCCTGGAGCGCCGCGACCGTCGCCGGGCTGCGGTCGGTGCCGCGGGTCAACCCGACGCGCGCGATCGTCGCCTCCAGCCGATCGGCCGGCAGCTCGGCGATCAACGCCTTGCCGACGGCGGTCAGGTGCGCGTCGACCTGCTTGCCGACGTACGTGTCGAAGCGGACGATTCCCGGTCCGTCGACCTTGTCGAGGTAGACGACGCGGTCGTCGCCGGCGGGCACGGCGAGGTGGACGGTGAGGCCGAGCCGGTCGCGCAGGTCGCGCAGGTGGGGCGCCGCGGCGCGCTGGACGTCGAACCGCTCGGCGGCGTGGACGCCGAGCGTGAAGAGACGCAGGCTGAGCAGGTTGCGGCCCTCCTCGTCGCGGTCGAGCCAACCGAGGCCGTGCAGCGCGCGGACCAGCCCGAAGGCGCTGCTACGCGGCAGGTCGAGCGCGGCGGCGAGCTCCTCCGTGCGCAGCCCGGACGGCGATTCGGCGAGCAGTTCGAGGATCGCGATGCCCCGCTCCAGAGCGGGTGCGCCGAAGCGCGATGGCGCCATGAGGACCTCCCGGTCACTTGACGGGCATGGGTGGGAACCCGATACTGACGTTTCAGTAGGAGAGTGTGTAGTCCAGCATACCGGACTTGGAGGTCGGAGAGTGCGCTTCAGATTGCGTCGTCTCATGGCAGTGCCGCTGGTCGCGGCGGCCGTGCTCGCGGTCGGCTCCACCGCCGCGTGGGCGGTCCCGCCGCCGTGCCCCTCGGGGACGCCCACGTCGTTCCTGCAGGACTCCGTCGGCGGTGACGGCAACGCCGTCTACGGCGGCTACCACCTCGGCGACTCGTTCGTCGCGAGAGGCGGCTCGATCACGCAGCTGACGGTCTGGATGAAGCAGGCGGCCAACGCTCCCGTGACGCTGTCGGTGATCTCCGGCAGCTCGATCGGCGGCACCGTGGTCGGCACCGCGACGATCGCCTCGGGCGTCTCCGGCAAGGCCGTCGCGACGCTCGCGAGACCGATCGCCGTCACGCTCGGCGCCACCTACATCCTCAAGGTCAACGCCCCGGCCGCCACCAGAGGGCTCGCCGAGCTGATCCCCTCCGCCACCGGCGAGGTCTACGCCAGAGACGGCAGCCACGGCAACACCGACTACAGAGCGTCCGGCTGGGAGATGGCGATGGGCGTCGACTTCTGTGGCGCCGGCATCGGCGGCTGCACGATCGGCGCGCCGGCCACCGTCTCGCAGTACGCCTCCACGGGCGACGGCAACGCGATCTTCGGCGGCTACTACCTCGGCGACTCGTTCGTCGCGGGCGGCAGCGCGATCACCAAGCTGACCGTCTGGATGGAGCAGGCGGCCGACGCTCCCGTGACGCTGTCGGTGATCTCCGGCAGTGCGATCGGCGGCACGGTCGTCGGCACCGCGACCCTCGCCTCCGGCGTGTCCGGCAAGGCCGAGGTCGCGCTCGCGACGCCGATCGCGGTCAGAGCCGGCAGCACGTACATCCTCAAGGTCAACGCGCCGGCGGCGACGAGAGGGACGGCGAGACTGATCGCCACCTCCGGCGAGGTCTACGCCAGAGACGGCAGCCACGGCAACACCGACTACAGAGCGACCGGCTGGGACATGGCGCTGCAAGTCGACTTCTGCGGCGCGCCCGACACCGTCGACACGTTCCCGCCGACCTCGGGCGACTTCGGCCCGGTCCACGGCACCGACTTCGCGGCCGAGTCGTTCACCGCCTCCGACGAGACGCTCTACGACGCCTCGATCTGGCTGACGGAGGCGACCGACGGCCCGCTGTCGATCACCGTCCATCGCGACACGCCCGACGGCGCGACGGTCGCGACCGCGGCGCTCGCTGCCAGCCCGATCGGGAAGCGGACGGTCGTCTTCTCGCCCGCGGTGCGGCTCACCAGAGGCGGCAGATACGTGCTCGCGGTCCGCGGCGGCTCGGTCGAGACGCACACCGGCATCGTCGCCCGGCGGGCTGACGACCCGACCCAGCAGGGCTGGGACGCGAGCGGCCCGGTCACGTGGGACCTGGCGCTGGAGCTGTCGTTCGGCCCCGGCATCAGCTCGCCGAGCGACCTCACGAGAGAGCAGTGCACGGACAGACTCGCCTTCCCGGCCGGCTACGTCGCCAGCGTCGAGACGGCGATGAGATCGAAGCCGGACGTGTGGGGCAACGCGCTGATGGCGAGCGCGAGCGGCCCGACCTACGACAACGTCAAGGACTACCTGCTGCCGCTGCGCTACGTCGGCTCGCCGGCCGGCATGAGCGGCAATCAGCTGACCGACTCCGGCGTCTTCTACGTCGCCTTCGGCGCGCCGGGGACCGACTTCTCCCAGCCGGGCGCGCTGCACGTCGCCGACGGCAGCCAGGTCGTCTCGCGGGCCGCCAACGGGCGTCGCGCGACGGTCTACGTCGGCGGCGCCGGCGCGCGCGAGCGCTTCGGCCTGTGCGAGGCGCGGCTGCAGGAGCCGGCGCTCGCCGACGGCCATCAGCCGGTCCTGCAGACCGACTACGTCGACGCCGACGGCGTCCAGTACAGACAGGAGTCGTTCGTCGCGCACCTGCCGTCGACGAGCACGCCGGCCAGCTTCGTCAAGATCACCGCCCAGAGAGGCAGCTCGGCGCTGGGCGCGACCGACCTGCGGATCGCGACCGGCGACACGGCGCTCGTCGACGCGGGCGGCTCGCTGACCAGCGGCGGCAACGTCGTGATGTACGACGGCGCCGGCTGGACGCTCGAGAGCGGCTCGCAGCTGCGCGCCAGAGTCGACCTCTCCGACGGCCTGCCGCACTCGCTCTACTTCGTGCGGCCGGTCAACCCGGCGACTCCGACGACGTTCACCGCCGACGCGACCTCGTATGCGACGGCGCTCGCCGGCCTGAAGTCGGCGTGGAACACGAAGCTGGCGTCGGGTGCGACCTACGACGTGCCCGAGCAGCGGGTGATGGACGCGCAGCGCAACCTGCTGATCCAGAACCTCCAGCTCGGCTGGCGCTACAGCTACGGCAACGCCTACGAGAGCTTCTACCAGCCGGAGAGCAGCTCGGCGGTGCAGCGCCTCGGCGAGTACGGCTTCACCACGGAGGCGAGAGCCGGCCTGCAAGCGCTGGTGGGGATGTCGAAGGGCACGGGCTACCCGAACTGGGAGCGCGGCGAGAAGCTCTCGCACGCCGCGGCGTACTGGTTCCTGACCGGCGACACCGCCTTCATCAGAGCGAACACGGCGACGTACGCGAGCTACATGGCGGCGATGGCGGCCGAGCGGGCCAGAGACCCGAACGGGCTGCTGCCGAAGGAGTTCGAGGGCGGCGACATCCCGACGAGAATCTATGGCACGCACACGCAGACGGTGGGCTGGCGCGGCATGCGCGACATGGCGCTCGTGTGGAGACTGATCGGCGAGAGAAGCCTCGCCGCCACGTACGAGCCCGAGGCCGCCGCGTTCGGCAGAGCGCTGCGGACCGCGATCGACAGCTCGAAGAGAACGGTCGGCAGATCGACGTTCATCCCGCACGACCTGCTGAGCGGCGAGCTGCCGTTCGACCCGGTCACGGGGACGAAGATCGGCTCGTACTGGAACCTGCTGCACCCGTACGCGCTCGCGTCCGGGATCTTCACGCCCGGCAGCGCCGAGGCGGACAGCGTGTGGGCGTACTCGCGCGACGAGGGCGCGCTGCTGCTCGGCCTCCAGCGCTTCAACTACTACCCGACGAGAATCGGGTCGGTGACGCCGGGTGGGCTGCCGGGCTACAAGACCGACGGCGACGACAGCGTCTACGCGGTCGAGCGGATCCGCTTCCTCGCCGCGCAGGACGACCCCGAGCAGCTGGTGCTGGCGCTGTACGGGAAGCTCGCGCACGGGATGACGCGCAAGACGTTCATCGCGGGCGAAGGGCACACGATCGCGCCGGTGCCGGGCGAGTACTTCCGCTCGATGTACCTGTCGCCGACGAACGCCAACAACGACTTCTTCCTCGTGACGCTGCGCGAGATGCTCGTGCACGTGGGGGAGGGGACCGACGGCGTTCCCGACTCGCTGAGACTCGCCTACTCGACGCCGCGCGGCTGGTTGGAGGACGGCAAGTCGATCACCGTCGCGAACGCGCCGACGACGTTCGGGCAGGTCGGCTACAGAATCACCTCGCAGCTGGCGAGAAGAACGGTCGCCGTCACGGTGACACTGCCGCCGCCGTCCGCCGCGATGAGAGAGGCGCGCCTGCGCCTGCGCCTGCCGGCGGGCAACGCGATCGGCACGGCGACCGTCGTCGGGAGAGGGACCGCGGTCCCGTTCACCGGTGACACGCTCGACCTCGCGGGGCTGAGCGGAACGGTCCAAGTTCAGGTGACTGTCAGATAGCAGCTCGTGGGTGACAGGCCGCGGGCGAATTGCTTGCGTCCGCGGCCCGTCGCCCATAAACTACGACATACGGTATGTAGTTTCTTTATACCGAAACGAGGGAATGGGATGAGGGTTCAGATTCGGCACCTGGCGGTGCTCGCCGCCGGCTGCGCGGTGCTGGCCGGCTGCGGTGGCGGCGGCAGTACGAGCGGTGGCGAGACCGGCGACACGGCGGCTTCGACGCAGGCGGCGAGAGCCGGCGGCAGACTCGTCTACGGCACCGCCGCGGGCATCTCGCAGCTGGACCCGCACACGCTTTCGGCCGCGCAGCAGCTGGTGGTGCAGCCGCTGCTGTTCAACGGCCTGACGAAGGCCGATCCAAGCGGTGAGACCACACCCGACCTGGCGGCCTCATGGAGAGCGTCCGCCGACCAGAGAACGTGGACCTTCACGCTCCGCGACGGTGTCAGATTCCACGACGGCACGCCGTTCGACGCGGCGGCCGCGAAGGCCAACCTCGAGCGCGTGCTCGACCCCAGAGTCCCGAATCCCGACCGCACGAAGATCGAGACGATCGCGAAGATCGAGACGCCCGCGCCGACGACGCTGGTGCTGAAGCTGAGAGCGCCGAACGCGCTGCTGCCGGACGCGCTCGCCTCGGGCACGATCAAGATGATCGCGCCGAGAAGCTTCTCCAGCGCGAGCAAGACCGCGGTCGGCACCGGTCCGTTCAAGCTCGGCGAGATGGTCCCCGACGACCACGTCACGCTGCTCAGAAACGACGGCTACTGGGGCGAGCCGGCCAAGCTCGACGAGATCGACGTCGTCCGCTCGCCCGACTCGACCGCCGCCGCGACCGCGTTCCGCGCCGGCGACCTCGACGTGCTGTGGGCGGTCACGCCCGCCGACGTCGACGGGCTCGTCGCCGCGACGCGCGGCCGGGCGCTGGAGCCCGACGACGTCTCGGCCGGCGCTTACTGGGAGGTCGACAACACCAGCCCGCCGTTCGACGACGTGCGCGCCCGTCAGGCGCTGCTGCACGCGATCGACCGCGAGACGATGCTGAAGGTCGGCTACGCCGGCAAGGGCCTGGTGCCGGAGACGGCGTCGATGCTGTCGCCCAGAAACGCCGCCTTCGACAGCTCGCTGACGACCTACCCGTTCGACCTCGACAAGGCGAGAGCGCTGTTCGCCGAGGCCGGCGTCGACGCCGGCACGACGCTGACGTTCCACACGGTCGCGGGCCAGTACCCGGAGTGGGTGCAGATGGGCCAGATCCTCCAGCAGAACCTGGAGGAGATCGGGATCAGAATGAAGATCGAGCGCCAGGAGTTCAGCACCTGGCTCGACACGTTCTACCCGGCCGGCAAGAGATTCCCGGGCGGCATCGTCGCCAACTACCTGTCGCTGCCGACCGTTCCCAGCTACGCGCTCAGCTTCCTCGACGAGGGCGTCTGCGAGTGCAACGCGAGACTGCCCGGCTGGAGAGAGCTGTCCGCCAGAGCGGTCGCGACCGGCGAGCAGGCGGAGCGCGACGCGATCTACGCCGAGATGCAGCAGCTGCAGAACGACGCCGTGCCGATCATGCCGATCGTCTTCTCGACGCTCCAGACGGTCGTGCGCGACGGCGTGACCGGCGCCTGGGTCGACCCGCAGGGCAACGTCAACCTCGAACAGGCCGGCTTCGCGCCGTGACGACGATGCGCGGCTACGTCCTGCGCCGCCTCGGCGCGAGCATCCTGCTGCTGGCGCTCGCGTCGCTGCTGGTGTTCGCGCTGCTGCGCGTCGTCCCCGGCGATCCGACGATCACCAAGCTCGGCGGTGCGCGCAACCTCGACCCGGCGGCGCTGACCGAGTTGCGCCATCAGCTGGGGCTCGACCGCTCCGTCGTCGCGCAGTACCTGTCATGGGTCGGGGGCGTCGCGCGCGGCGACCTCGGCCAGTCGTACTTCAGCCAGTACGCCGTCACGACGCTGATCGGCCAGCGGATCGTGCCGACGCTCGAGCTGGCGGCGCTCGCGTTCGTGCTCGGCCTGCTGCTCGCCGTGCCGGCGGCGCTCGTCAGCGCGACGCGGCCCGGCAGCCTCGCGGCGCGGGCGGTCGACACGGCGACCGCGGCGCTGATGGCCGCGCCGCCGTTCCTCGTCGGGATCGCGTTCGTGATCGTCTTCGGCGTCCAAGCGGGCCTGCTGCCGACGCGCGGCTACGTCCCGTTCGTCGACGATCCGCTGCGCAACCTGCAGCTGATCGCGATGCCGGCGCTGACGCTCGCGCTCGCCGTCGCCGCGCCGCTCGTCGTGCTGCTGCGCGCCTCGCTGGCGGAGACGCTGCGGGCGCCGTTCATCCGCACCGCGACCGGCAAGGGCCTGCGCCGCCGCCGCGTCGTGCTCGGCCACGCGCTGCCGAACGCGCTGATCCCCAGCCTCACCTACCTCGGCGTGACCGTCGGCTACCTGCTCGGCGGCGTCGTAGTGGTCGAGTACGTCTTCGGCTGGCCCGGCCTCGGCTCGCTGATCGTCGACGCGGTGCTCAAGCGCGACTACGCCGTGCTGCAGAGCGTCGTGCTGCTCGCGGTCGCGATCTTCGCGCTCGTCACGTTCGTGACCGACGTGCTCTACGGCGTGCTCGACCCGCGCCTGCGCGTCGGGGAGGTGAACGCGTGAGCGCCACTGTTGCGATGGAGGCTGCCGCCGAGCACGCGCACGGCGGGCGCGCCGGCGTGCTGCGCCGGCTCGCGCGACGGCGCGCCGCCGTCGTCTCCGCGGCGGCGATCGCGCTGCTGCTCCTGCTGTCGCTGCTGGCGACGCCGATCGCCGGCTCCCCGACGGCGATCGACACGAACCAGATCCTCGCCGCGCCGTCGGGCGCCCACCTGCTCGGGACCGACGAGCTCGGCCGCGACCTGCTCGCGCGCACGTTCGCCGGCGGGCGCATCACGCTGCTCGTCGCGTTCGGCGCGATGGCCGTCTCGATGCTGCTCGGGATCGTCTGGGGCTTCGTGGCGGCGGCGAGCGGACGGGCCGTCGACGAGACGCTGATGCGCGTCGCCGACGCCGGGATGGCGATCCCGGCGATCCTGCTCGCGCTGATCCTCGTCGCCGCGTTCGGCTCCAGCACCTGGACGCTCGCGATCGTCAGCGGCGTGCTGCTCGCGCCGCAGACGGCGCGCATCGCGCGCTCGGCGCTGCTGGCGGAGCTGCGCTCGGACTACCGTCTCGCCGCGCGCGCGACCGGCGTCTCGCCGCTGCGCACCGTCTTCGGCGAGCTGCTGCCGAACGCGTCGCCGGCGCTGATCGCGCAGGCGTCGCTGAACATCGCGTGGGCGATCGGGATCGAGGCAAGCCTCTCGTTCCTCGGCCTCGGCGTGCAGCCGCCCGACGCCTCGTGGGGGACGCTCCTGCAGGAGGGCTACGCCAGCCTCTACCGCTCGGTCTGGCTGACCGTCGTCCCGGCTGTCGCGATCTTCGTCGCGATCCTCGCCTTCAACACGCTCGGCACGCAGCTGCAGCACGTGCTCGACCCCCGAGAGGAGGAGCGATGACCGCCGCCCTGACCGTCGACGGGCTCGCGATCGACGTGGCGGCGCGCGACGGCGTGCGCCGGCTCGTGCATGACGTCTCGTTTCGCGTCGAGCGCGGGATGCGCCTCGGCCTCGTCGGCGAGTCCGGTTCGGGCAAGTCGCTGACCGCGCTGGCGATCATGCGGCTGCTGGAGCCGCCGGTGCGGATCGCCGCCGGCAGCATCACGCTGCACGACGGCACGGACGTCGTCACGCTCTCCGAGCCGCAGCTCGCGGGCGTGCGCGGGTGCCGCGTCGCGATGGTCTACCAGGACCCGCTGTCGGCGCTGAACCCCGTGCGCCGCGTCGGCGACCAGCTCGTCGAGGCGATCCGCGCACACGGCGACGTCGCGCCCGCGGCGGCGAAGCGGCGCGCGGTCGAGCTGCTCGCCGAGGTCGGCGTGCCGGAGCCCGAGCGCCGCGTCGCGCAGTACCCGCACGAGTTCTCCGGCGGGATGCGCCAGCGCGTCGTGATCGCGATGGCGCTGAGCGCCGATCCGGAGCTGATCGTCGCCGACGAGCCGACGACCGCGCTCGACGTGACGACGCAGGCGCGGATCCTCGAGCTGCTGCTGAGACTCGCCGAGGCCCGCGGCGTGGCGGTCGTGCTGATCACGCACGACCTCGGCGTCGCGGCGCGCTTCTGCGACCGGCTGCAGGTGATGTACGCCGGCCGGCTGGTCGAGACCGGGCCGCTCGGCGACCTCTACCGGACGCCGCTGCACCCCTACACCGAGGGGCTGCTCGGGTCGGTCTGCCGGCTCGACGCCGACCCGTCGCTGCCGATGCCGGCGCTCGCGGGCCAGCCGCCGACAGCCGGCGAGCTGCCCGCCGGCTGCTCGTTCCGGCCCCGCTGCGCGCGCGCCGTCACGCGCTGCGAGGCCGAGCGTCCCCCGCTGCTGGACGCCGGCCCGGGCCGGACGGCCGCGTGCCACGTGACGGCGGGAGGCGCACGATGAGCGCGCCGCTCGTCGAGGTCGAGCACCTCAGCCGCCACTACCCGATCGGCCGGCACGACGTCCACAAGGCGGTCGACGACGTGTCGCTGACGATCGCGCGCGGGGAGACGTTCGGCCTCGTCGGCGAGTCCGGCAGCGGCAAGTCGACGCTGGCGCGGCTCGTGCTCGGCCTCGACCGGCCGACGGCGGGCAGCGTGCGCGTGGCCGGCCACGACCTCGCCGAGCTCGGCGGGCGGGCGCTGCGCGCGCAGCGCCGGCACATGCAGATCGTGCTGCAGGACCCGGTCGCGGCGCTCAACCGCCGCAAGACGATCGGGCAGATCGTCGGCCTGCCGCTGGCGGTCCACGAGCGGATCGGCCGCGACGCGCGCGCCGAGCGCGTGCGCGAGCTGCTCGCGCTCGTCGGGCTGCCGGCGGCGTTCGCCGTCCGCTACCCGCACGAGCTGTCCGGCGGCCAGTGCCAGCGCGTCGGCATCGCGCGGGCGATCGCGTTGCAGCCCGATCTGATCGTGCTCGACGAGGCCGTCTCCGCGGTCGACGTCTCGATCCAGGCGCAGATCCTCAACCTCCTGCGCGACCTGCAGGACCGCCTCGGCCTCACCTACCTGTTCGTCTCGCACAACCTCGCCGTCGTCCGCTACATGTCGAGCACCGTCGCCGTGATGCAGCGCGGCCGCATCGTCGAGACCGGCACGCGCGAGCGGCTGTTCGCGCGGCCGGAGCACCCCTACACGCGCGAGCTGCTCGCCGCCGTCCCGGAGCCGACGCCGCCCGACGCGCCCCCAGCCGACCAACGCCCAACGGCCGTTCCCGCACCAGAAAGAGCACCATCATGACCAGACGCAGCTCGCGTGCCGCCGGCGCGCTCCTCGCGCTCCTCGCCTGCCTCCTGCTCGCAGCCTGCGGCGGCAGCGGATCCGACTCGGGTTCGGGCGGCGGCTCCGGCGACGGCTATGGCAGCGCGGCCGGCAGTGGCGGCTCCTCGCCGGACGACGGCGGCAGCGCCGACGGCGGCGGCAGCGTCACCGTCGGCGCCGTGACGGGGATCCCGCAGCTGGACCCGTACAAGCTGGTCTCGCCGATGGAGGCCTCGCTGATGCACACGCTCTGGTCCTCGCTCGTCAAGCACGACGCCGACGGCGAGATCGTCGGAGAGCTGGCCGAGTCGTGGGACGTCTCCGACGACGGCCGCACCTACACGTTCAGACTCGTCGAGGACGCGACCTTCGCCGACGGCAAGCCGATCGACGCGAGCGTCGTCGCGGCGAACCTGAAGCGCGCGACCGATCCGAGAACCGCCTGGGTGTTCGGCTCCTACATCCCGAGACTGGCGAGAATCGAGGCGGTCGACGCGACGACGTTGAAGCTGACCCTCGCGAGACCGGCGAGCACGCTGCTGGGCGCGCTGACGCTGGCGATGGTCGCCGACCCCGACAACCTCAGAGCGATCAACAGACGGCCGAATGCCTCCGGCCCGTTCGAGCTGGACCGCTTCAACGCGAACGAGTCGGTCGTGCTCAGCAGACGCGACGACTTCTGGGGCGAGCCGGCGGCGGTCGGGACGCTCGAGTTCACCCGCGCGCGGGACACGACCGCGGCCGTCACCGCCCTGCGCACCGGCGACCTCGACGCGCTCTTCCAGGTGCCGTGGGCCGACGTCGAGAGCCTCCAGGACGCGGGCATCTCGGTCGAGGTCTCTCCGCGGCCCGGCGACGCGACGATCCTGATGCCGGACAACACCTCCAAGCCGTTCGACGACGTACGCGCCCGCCGCGCGCTGTCGCTCGCGACCAATCGCGAGGCGATCGTCGCGACGGCGTTCGCCGGCAAGACCGAGGTCGCGACCGCCAACGTGCCGCTGTCGAAGACGAGCCCGTGGTTCGATGCGGACCTGCCACAGACGCGCTTCGACCTCGACGAGGCCAAGCGCCTGTTCGACGAGGTCGGCGTCGAGCGGCTGACCTACTGGGCCCCCTCGGAGGGCTATCCCGAGTTCGCCGCGATGGGCCAGATCCTGCGCTCGGACCTGGCGAGAATCGGGATCGAGCTGAAGATCGAGTCGGTCGAGCTGAACGCCTGGCTGGCGAAGTTCGCGCCCGCCGGCAAGAAGTGGCCGGACACGATCATCCCGACGGTCTACGTCGCGCCGCACAACCCTGGGATCTTCCTCGCGCAGTGGTTCCCCGGCATCTGCGAGTGCAACTTCGACGACCCCAGATACGTCGCCGCCGTCGAAGCCGGCGTCGCCGCGACCGACGAGGCCGCCGCGAGAGCCAGCTTCGCGGAGGCGCAGCGGATCTTCGCCGAGCAGGTGCCGGTCAGCGTCGCGACGATGATGAGCTTCCCGGTCGCGGTCCGCGACGACGTCTCGGGGATCTTCCTCGACGAGACCGGGTACGGGCGCTTCGAGCAGGTGACGGTCGGTGACTAGCGCGATCGGCCGCCGCGTCCTCACCAGCCTGGGGATCCTGCTGCTCGCCTCGCTGGTGATCTTCTTCGGCCTGCACCTGCTGCCGGGCGACCCGACGTTCGCGCGGCTCGGCGTCTCGGTCGGCTCCGACCCCGCCCAGCTCGCGCAGCTGCGCGCCGAGCTGGGGCTCGACCGGCCGCTCGTCGTCCAGTACGGCGACTGGCTCGCGGGCGCGCTGCAGCTCGACCTCGGCGCCAGCTACTTCAGCCAGCAGTCGACGACCTCGCTGATCGCCGGCCGCCTGGAGCCGTCGATCGAGCTGGCGCTGCTGTCGCTCGTCGTCGCGGTGCTCGTCGCCGTGCCGCTGGCGATGGTCTCGGCGCTGCGGCCCGGCTCCGCGCTGGACCGCCTGCTGACGGTCGCCTCCAGCGCCGGCATCGCGCTGCCGCCGTTCTGGGTCGGCATCATGCTGCTCAGCCTCGTGTCCGTCAGATGGGGCCTGCTGCCGAGCCGCGGCTTCGTCTCCTTCGCCGAGGACCCGGTGCAGAACCTGCGCCACATGGTGCTGCCGGTGCTGACGATGGCGATCGCGGTCGCGGCGCCGATCGCGCGCTTCCTGCGGGCGGCGCTGATCGAGGCGCTCGCGACCGACTGGGCTCGCGCCGCACGCGGCAAGGGCCTCTCCGACCGCGAGATCGTGCGCCGCTACGCGCTGCGCAACGCGACGGTGCCGACGCTCAACGTCGTCGGCACGATCGTCGGCTCGATGCTCGGCGGCGTGGTCGTCGTCGAGTACGCCTTCGGCATTCCCGGGATCGGGTCGCTCGGCGTCGACGCGATCACGATGCGCGACTACGCGGTCGCGCAGGGCGTCGTGCTGACCGCCGCCGTCGCGTTCATCCTCGTGACGCTCGTCGTCGACCTGCTGTCGCTGGCGATCGACCCGCGGCTGCGTCAGGCGGCGATCGCATGAGCGCCACCGTCGGGATGGGCGCGGAGGTCGCGAACCTGCCGATGGGCCGCCGCCGCGGCCATCTCGTGCGCGCCGTGCTGCGCTCGCCCGCGGGCGCGCTCGCCGCCGGCGTGCTCGCGCTGCTCGTGCTCGCGTCGCTGCTGGCGCCGCTGATCGCGCCGTACGGCTTCGACGAGATCCAGACCGCGGCGCCGTTCTCCCCCGTCAGCCTCGACCACCTCGCGGGCACCGACGAGGTCGGCCGCGACCTCTTCTCGCGCCTGCTCTACGGCGGACGCCTGTCGCTCGGCATCGCGTTCGGCGCGACGCTGCTGGCGATGGCGCTCGGCATCGTGTGGGCGGGGATCGGCGCGATGCGCGGCGGCCTCGCCGACGACGTCGCGATGCGCGGCGCCGACACGCTGATGGCGATCCCCGTGATGCTGTTCGCGATGCTGCTGGTCGGTGCCGTCGGCCGCTCGATCGCCGGCATGGTCGCCGTCCTCGGCGTGTTGCACGCGCCGTTCGTGGCGCGCGTCGTGCGCGCCGCGGTGCTGGGCGAGCTGCACCGCGAGTACTGCACCGCGGCGCGCGGCTTCGGCGCCTCGCGCACGCGCGTGTTCCTGCGCGACGTGCTGCCGAACATCAGCCCCGTGCTCGGGGTGCAGGCGGCCGTCACCGCCGCCAGCGTGATCCTGACGGAGGCGAGCCTCGGTTTCGTCGGCCTCGGCGTGCGACCGCCGCAGGCGTCGTGGGGCACGCTCGTCCACGACGGCTACACGCACCTCTACCAGTCGTTCGCGTACGTCGCGATCCCCGGCCTGCTGATCTTCCTGACGATCTGGGCGCTGAACGTGCTCAGCGACCAGGTCGAGACGGCGCTCGAGTCGCGGGGGCGCAGCGATGTCTGAGCGTCCGGTCCTCGACGTCCGCGACCTCGTGCTCGGCACCGCGCCGGCGCACGGCGCGGCGGTTCCGATCGTGCGCGGCGTCAGCCTCTCGCTGGAGCCCGGCGCGCGCGTCGCGCTCGTCGGCGAGTCCGGCTGCGGCAAGTCGCTGACCGCGCTCGCGCTGATGGGCCTGCTGCCGCGCGGCGTGCGCGCGCTGTCAGGCTCGATCCGGCTGGAGGAGGCCGAGCTGGTCGGGGCCTCCGAGCGGACGTTGCGCGCGCTGCGCGGCGACCGCGTCGCGATGATCTACCAGAACCCGCTCACGTCGCTGAGCCCGGTCCACACGATCGGCCGCCAGCTGATCGACGCGCTGCGGGCGCACCAGCGGATCGACAGACGCGCCGCCCGCGAGCGCGCGGCGGAGCTGCTCGACGAGGTCGGGATCCCGCGTGCCGCGACGCGCCTGGACGACCATCCGCACCAGTTCTCGGGCGGGATGCGTCAGCGCGTGATGATCGCGATGGCGCTCGTCGGCGAGCCGCGCGTGCTGATCGCGGACGAGTGCACGACCGCGCTCGACGTCACGACGCAGGCGCGCGTGCTGGAGACGCTCGTCGCGCTCGCGCAGCGGCGCGGGACCGCGCTGCTGTTCATCACCCACGACCTCGCGCTCGCCTCGGCGACGTGCGAGCAGGTCCGCGTGATGTACGCGGGCCGGATCGTCGAGCGCGCGCCGGCCGGGCCGTTCTTCGGTGGGCCGCGCCATCCCTACGCCGAGATGCTGCTCGGCGCGATCTGCGACCTCGACGTCGAGCTGGGCCGCCCGCTGACGACGATCGCCGGCCAGCCGCCGGCGCCCGCCGCGATCCCCCGAGGCTGCGCCTTCCAGGACCGCTGCCCGGCCGTGCTGGAGCGCTGTCGCGCCGTCGCGCCGCCCGACGTGGCGCTCGGCGGCGAGCAGCAGTGGACGGTGGAGTGCCATCTCCACGCCCCCGACGTGGAGGCGGTCGCATGACCCCGAACAGCGAACCGGCCGCGGCGCCGGCCGCGCGCCCGCCGCTCGTGCAGGCGAGCGGGATCGTCCGCCGCTACGACGGCGCCGGAGGTGGCGTCGTAGCCGTCGACGACGTGTCGCTGGAGATCGCCGCCGGCACGACCGTCGGCCTCGTCGGCGAGTCGGGCTCAGGCAAGTCGACGTTCGGCCGCGTCGTGACGGGGTTGGAGGCGGCCGACGGCGGCGCGTTGCGCTTCGACGGCGCCGACGTGACCCGGCTCGCGCGCGGGCCTGCGCGGGCGCTGAGCCGCGAGCGGCAGATGGTCTTCCAGGACCCGGTCGCCTCGCTGAACCCGCGGCAGACGGTGGCGCAGGCGATCGAGGCGCCGCTCGCGATCCACGGCGTCGCGCGCGACGAACGCCGCCGCCGGGCGGCCGAGCTGCTCGACCTCGTCCAGCTCGGCGGCCGCTTCGCGCAGCGCTACCCGCGCTCGCTCTCCGGCGGGCAGTGCCAGCGCGTCGGGATCGCGCGGGCGCTCGCGCTGGAGCCGCGCCTGGTGGTGCTCGACGAGGCCGTCTCGGCGCTCGACGTCTCCGTCCAGGCGCAGGTGCTCAACCTGCTGCACGAGCTGCAGGAGCGGCTCGGGCTGACGTACCTGTTCATCTCGCACGACCTCGGCGTCGTCCGCTACATGGCGCAGGAGATCGTCGTGCTGCGGCACGGCAGACTCGTCGAGCGGGGCGACCGCGACACGATATTCCGCGCCCCTCGCGACGCGTACACGCGCGAGCTGATCGCCGCCGTCCCGACGATCCACCGCGACGGCGCGACGACGCCGGCCGCACGACCGACCACGACCCCCGGAGCCTGAACGATGGAGTCCGACGCCAAGCGCGCCGTCGACCTGCTGATCCGCGACGCGTACGTCATCACGATGGACGCCGAGCGCACGATCCACCCGCGCGGCGCCGTCGCCGTCGCCGGCTCGCGGATCGTCGCCGTCGGCCCCGCCGAGGAGGTCGAGGAGCGCGTCCGCTCCGCGCGCACGATCGACGCACGCGGCGCCGCCGTGCATCCCGGCTTCGTCGACTGCCACGCGCACGTCACGTTCCACCTCGTGCGCGGCGCCTTCGGCGACGCCTGCCCGATCGACGTCTTCGCGCGGGCGCAGTTCCCCTACGCCGACCTGATCGACGACGAGGAGGAGCACGCCTCCGCGCTGCTGTCGGTCGCGGAGATGCTGCGCAACGGCACGACCTGCTTCGTCGAGGCCGGCACCGCGTTCGAGCCCGACGCGGCGGCGGCCGCCGCGCAGCGGCTGGGGATCCGGGCGCTGCTCGGCGACCCGTTCGTGATGGACGTCGGCGGGCTCGGCTTCGACCGCATCGCCGCGACGCACGAGCGCGCGCTCGACGTGCTCGGGCGCGAGCTGGGCCGCAACGCCGACCCCGACGCGCTCGTGCGCGGCCACGTCGCGATCCAGGGGATCGGCACCTCCAGCGACGAGCTGCACCTCGCCGCGCACGCGCTCGCCGAGCGCGAGGGCGTGATCCTCAACCAGCACCAGTCGTACGCCGCCGACGACACCGCGGCGCACGACCTCCGCTGCGGCTGCCACGCGCTCGTGCACCTGGAGCGGATCGGCGCGCTCAGCGAGCGCGTCCTGCTCGGCCACCTCAACTTCGTCCGCGACGATGAGCTGGAGCCGCTCGAGCGCTGCCGCCCCGCGGTCGCGTGGAACCCGACCGGCTCGATGCTGTGGGGCGTCGGCGGGACGCTCACCGGCCGCCACCTCGACCTGCACCGGCGCGGCCTCGCCGTCGGGCTCGGCTCCGACGCCTCCAACTGGGCCAACGCGTTCGACGTCGGCGAGCAGGCGTACGTCGCGCTGCTGACCCAGCGCGAGCGCTTCGGCGCGCGCGATGCGATGACCGCGCTCGACGCGTTCGAGCTGGCGACGATCGGCGGTGCGCGTGCCGCCGGCCTGGCGGGCGAGATCGGCTCGCTGGAGGCCGGCAAGCGCGCAGACCTCGTGCTCCGCACCGACGACGTCCCGGAGATGCGGCCGAGCTTCGACCCGCTCGCGCAGGTCGTCCTCGGCGCGCGTGCGCGCAGCGTCCGCAGCGTCGTCGTGGACGGCCGCGTCGTGCTGGAGGACGGCGAGCTGACCGGCGGCGAGACGGCCGAGATCGCGGCCGGCGCCGACCGCGCCGCGGCGGGGCTGTTCAGGCGGATGGGCTATCGCGGCGAGCTGACGGGACGGCCGCTCGGCCCCGCGGGCCGCGCCGCGACCGCGACCGAGGCGCTGCGATGAGCGCCGCCGAGCCGCTGCGCACGCAGGTCCACGCGCCGCCGAGCGCACCGGGGCCGGCCGGTCCGTACTCGTCGGGGATCGTCTCCGGCGGCTTCCTCTTCCTCGCCGGCCAGGCGGCGGTCGCGCCCGACGGGACGATCGTGCGCGGCACGATCGAGGAGCAGACGCGGATGACGCTCGCCAACCTGGAGGCGGTCGCGAACGCCGGCGGCGGCACGCTGCGCGACGCGGTGAAGGTGACGGTCTACCTCGCCGACATCGGCGACTGGGCCGCGTTCAACACGGTCTACGAGCAGTGGTTCGGGGAGGTCAAGCCGGTCCGCACGGTCGTCGCCTGCTCGCTCAACGGCTTCGACGTCGAGGTCGACGCGATCGTGGCGGTCGCCCGATGAGCGACGCGACGGAGCCGGTGCGCGTCGCGCTGGTCGGTGCGGGCGACATCGGGCGGGCGGCGCATCTGCCGGCGCTGCTCGCGCATCCCGCGGTCGAGCTGGCGGCGGTCGTCGAGCCCGCCGCCGCCGCGCGTGCGCTGCTCGACGTCCCCGGCGTCCCCGTCATCGCCGAGCTTGACGCGATCGCCGACGACGAGGCGATCGACGCGTGGGTCGTCGCGACGCCGCCGTGGGTGACCCCGAGACTTGCCCGTCACGGTTTGGAGCGCGGCCGCTTCGTGCTCGCCGAGAAGCCGATCGCGACGAGCGTCAAGGCCGCGCGGGCGGCGTTCGACGGGCTCGCGCCCGCGCTCGCCGCGCGCCTGCAGGTCGGCTTCACGTACCGCCACGACCCGGCGGTCGAGCGGCTCGCCGAGCTGATCGCGTCCGGCGCGCTGGGCGGGCCGCTGCAGGTGCGCGTCGTCGTCTACGACGAGCTGGACGACCCCGCTGACGGCGAGCACGCCGCACGCCTGCGCGCGACGCTGGCGCACGGCCTGCCGGTGATCCACGAGGGCGCGCACGTGGCCGACTGGCTGCGCGTGCTGCTCGGCCCGGCGCAGCTCGACGTGGAGCACGCGTGGTCGCTGCGCACGCTGCCGGACCTGCCGGCCGACAACCTCTGCGGCGCGAGCCTGCGCCACCCGCGCGGCCACCGCGTGCAGCTCGAGATCGGCTGGCTGCTGCCGGCGGAGGTCGCGAGCGAGATCACCATCCGCGGCGCCGGCGGCTGCGCGTCGATCGACATCGTGACGTTCGCGCTGCGCGTCGCCGGCCGTGCGGCCGTCACCGACATGGTCGGGACCGGCGACCGCACGACGCGCTGCTTCGGCCGCCAGCTCGACCGCTTCGTCGCGCTGTGCCGCGGCGAGCCGGTCGCCGGACCCAACGGCCGCAGCGCGATACCGACGCTCGCCGACGGGATCGCCGCGCTCGACCTGACCGAACGACTGGCACGACGAATGGAGAGGACCCGATGACCGCCGTACGCTGGGCCGACCGCACGCGCGAGGAGCTGCGCTCGCTGCTGCCGGAGGCGGTCGTGGTGCTGCCGATCGGCGCGACCGAGCAGCACGGGCCGCACCTCGTCACGGCGATGGACACGCTCGCGGCCGAGGCGGTCGCGGCCGCCGGCGCGGCGCGCGCGACGCGGCCCGAGCGCGTCGTGCTCGCGCCGACGCTGCCGTTCGGCGCCTCCCACCACCATCTGCCGTTCGGCGGCACGCTGTCGCTCACGGCGGCGACGCTCGCGCACGTCCTCGCCGACCTGCTGGAGAGCGCGGCGGCGTCCGGTGCGCGGCGCCTGCTGCTGCTCAACGGCCACGGCGGCAACAGCGCGACGTGCGCGCAGGCGGCCGCGGACGCCGCGCGGCTGCACGGGATCGTCGTCGCCGCCGCCGACTACTGGGCGCTGGCGCCCGTCGACGGCGCGTGGGGCGAGCACTTCCCCGGCCACGCCGGCGCGTTCGAGACGTCGCTGATGGGCGCGCTGCGCCCCGACGGCGTCCGCGAGCAGGCGCTGCGCCCCTCGCCCGGGACGCTGCCTGCGGCGGTCGACGGGCTGCGTCTGGAGACGCCGCGGCTGTGGGCGCAGATCGACGGCTTCACCGACGATCCGCGGCGCGCCGACGCGGCGGCCGGCGCAGCCGCCTTCGACCGCCTCGCCGACGCCGTCGCGCGCGCGATCGACGCGGTCGCGGAGGCGCCCGCATGATCGACTTCCACGTCCACCAACCGTCTGCGGGCGGGTCGAGCGCCCGCTACGACACGCGTCCCTACAGCGCCGCCGACTACGTCGCGGCGATGGACGAGCTGGGTGTCGAGCTGAGCGTCGTCTTCACGCTCGACGGCCTCTGGAAGCCGTCGCCCGCGGCCAACGACGCGCTCGCCGCCTGGGTGGCCGACGTGCCGGACCGCCTCGTCGCGCTCGGCACCGTCGACCCGCGCGGAGCGGACGCGGCGGCGGAGACCGAGCGCTGCCTGACCGACCTCGGCATGGCGGGGATGAAGTTCCACCCGTGGATCCAGGCGTTCTGCCCGCACGAGGGGTGCATGGACCCGGTCGCCGAGGTCGCCGCCGCGCACGGCAAGCCGATGCTGTTCCACGACGGCACGCCGCCGTACTCGACGCCGCTGCAGATCGCCGCGCTCGCGCGCCGCCACCCCGGTGCGCCGGTCGTGCTCGGCCACGGCGGGCTGCACGACCACTGGCGCGAGGCGATCGCCGCGGTCAACGCGACGCCAAACCTGTGGGCGTGCCTCTGCGGCACGCCCAACGTCGGGATGCGGGCGATCGCGGCGCGCTGCCCGGCCGACCGGCTGCTGTTCGGCACCGACGCCGGGCTCGGCAGCGGGCCGCGCCAGGCGTTCGCCGCCGAGCGGATCCGCGAGCTGCTCGTGCTCCCGATCGCGGAGGAGCTGCGGCAGGCGATCGTCTCCGACAACCCGCGACGGCTGCTGCGGCTGCCGCTGGAGGTGGGACGATGAGCGCCGCCCACCCGATCCCATCCGTCGTCGCCGTCGAGGTCGCCGAGTTCTCGCCGCGAGTCGCGCCAGAGCTGGTCGTGCGGGGCGCCGCCGGCGTGCACGACCGCTCGCCGTTCGCGCTCGTGCGCGTGCAGTGCAGCGACGGTGCGGTCGGCCACGGCGAGGTCAGCTCGACGCCGATCTGGAGCGGGGAGGACGGCGCGTCCGCCGCCCACTTCGTCCGCACCGTCCTGCGCGAGGCGCTCGTCGGCCAGCCGCTGGCGCCGGTCGCCGCGCTGAGCGCGCGGATGGATCGCGCGCTCGGCGCCAACCCGTTCACGAAGGCCGGCGTCAACGCCGCGCTGTGGGACGCGCTCGGGCGCAGCAGCGGGCTCCCCGTCGCGGTCCTGCTGGGCGGGCCGTTCCGGACCGAGGTGCCGGTCAAGCTGTCGCTCAGCGGTGGCGGTGAGGCGCTTGAGGCCAACCACGCCGCCGCGGTGGCGCGCGGGTTCCGTGCGTTCAAGCTGAAGGTCGGCCTCGATCCCGACGAGGATGCCGCGCGCTTCGCGCTCGCCCGCAAGCTCGCCGGCCGCGACGCCTTCCTCGGGATGGACGCCAACTGCGGCTGGTCGCGCGCCGACGCGGCGCGTGCGATCGCGCTGACGGCGGCCGACCGCCCGGCGTTCGTCGAGCAGCCGGTCGCAGCCGACGACCTCGACGGCCTGCGCGAGCTGCGCGGTCGCGGCGTGCCGCTGCTGGTCGACGAGTCGGTCTACTCAGTCGGCGACCTCGCGCGCGTGGTGCGCGCCGATGCGGCGGACGCGGTCAGCGTCTACGTCGGCAAGAGCGGCGGCCTGGAGCGGGCGGTCGCACAGGGCCGGCTCGCCGCCGCCTTCGGCCTGCAGACGATCATCGGCTCGAACATGGAGGCGGACCTCGGCGCGGCCGCGCAGCTCCACGTCGCCTGCGCGCTGGAGGGGCTGAGCGAGACGATCCCGTCCGACATCGCCGGGCCGATGTACTACGCCGAGCGCGTCGCGCGGGTGCCGCTCGACATCGACGGCCGGCGGGCGCGGCTGCCGGACGGCCCGGGCCTCGGCGTCGAGCCGCCCGCCGAGCTGGACGGGAGCTTCGCGTGAGCGGGGCGCCGCCGTCGTTCGTCTTCGCCTACCCGGAGGAGGCCGCGCTCGCGGGGCCCGACGCGCTCGCCGCGCACGTCGCCGAGCTGGGCTTCGGCGGCATCGCCATCGCGCTCGCCTACCACCGTGCGCGTCGCGTCTTCCCGCGCTACGGCCGGATCTCGGTCTGCGGGTCCGGCCACACGGCGTTCGCGCCGGAGCGTGCGCGCTACGGCGCGCTGGCGCCGGTGTGCACGACCGGCGCGGACGAGGTGCGCGCGGTGCACGAGCTGCGCGAGGCGTGCGCCCGGCGCGGCCTCCGCTTCCACGCGTGGCTGGTCGCGCTGCACGACGAGCGGCTCCTCGCGGCGCTGCCGGAGGCGGCCGCGCAGACGGCCGACGGCTCGCCGGCGGGGCACGCGCTCTGCCCCGCGCACCCGGCGGCGCGCGCGTACGTCGCGGAGCTGGTGGAGGACGTCTGCGCGCAGCTGGCGCCGGAGGCCGTCGAGCTGGAGGCCGCGGCGTTTCCCGCGTGGGAGCCGGCGTACACGATCACGCTCGCGCTCGAACCGGTCTCGCGCGCCGCCGCCCGCTACGGCGCGCAGTGCTTCTGCCCCAGCTGCCGCGCCGCGATCGCGGCGGAGGGCGAGGACCCGGAGCAGCTGGCGCACGCGACGCGCGCGGCGGCCAGCCCGCCGTTCGCGCCCGCGCCGACCCGCTCAGGCGCGGGGAGGAGTGGAGATTCGACCACCGTGAGCGTGATCGGATCTCCATTGCTCGTCCCGCCCACGCTCGACGTGCGCCTCGCGGACGTGCGCGCGCGGCTGCTGGAGCCGCTGATCGCCGGCGCGGCCGCGGCCGCCCACGCCGGCGGCGCCGTGCTGCGACCGTGCGCCTTCGGCGATCCGGCGACCGTCGCGCTGCAGGGCTTCTCGCCGACGGCGCTGCGCGCCGCCGACGGCGTGCTGCTCGGGCTCGGCACGCGCAGCGGCGCCGCTCTCGTGGACGACTTCGCCGCACTGCGACCGCTCGCCGGCGAGCTGCCGGTGACCGCGTCGGTCAACTGGGCGCCGCAGCGGACGCCGTCCGCGCTCGCGGCCGACGCGCGCGCGCTGCGCGACGCCGGCGCGGCGGGCGTCGCGCTCTACAACCTCACGCTTGCGCCGGAGGACGCGCTGCCGGCCTTCGCCGCCGCCGCGCGCGCCCTGAACCCGATCCCTTCCGAGGCACGATGATCGTCGACGTCCACACCCACACCCCGACGCACCGCGGCGCGGTGCCCGTCGCCGAGCGGCGCGAGTACGACCGCTGGCGGCCGGATCGCACCGTCAGGACGACGAACGCGTGGGCCGACTACGACGAGCAGGTCGCCGCCGCCGACGTCTCGATCGTCTTCAACATCGCGCTTCCGGACCCGCTCGCCGAGACCGGGATTCCGACCGACCCGGCGCGCGTCAACGAGGCGACGGCCGAGTTCGCTGCCGCCGACCCCGTGCGCCGGATCGGCTTCCTGTCGGTCGACCCGACGGCGCCGCGCGCGCTGGAGGAGGCCGAGCGCTGCCGCGTGCAGCTCGGCCTGCGCGGCGTCAAGCTCGGCCCCAACTACCAGCGCTTCGACCCGCTGCACCCGGGCGCGTTCGAGCTGTACGCATGGGCGCAGGAGCACGGCCTGCCGATCCTCTTCCACCAGGGCGCGTCGCCGATCCGCGAGGCGCCGCTGCGCTACGCGCATCCGCTGACGATGGACGAGATCGCGATCGCGCACCCCGAGCTGCGGATCGTGATGGCGCACATGGGCCATCCGTGGCAGCGGGACGCGATCGTGACGATCCGCAAGCACCCGCACGTCTACGCCGACGTCTCGGGGCTGGCGTATCGGCCGTGGTCGTTCTGGGAGGCGCTGCGGCTGGCGTCGGAGTGGGGGGCGATGGGCAAGCTGCTGCTCGGCTCAGACTTCCCGATCGCGACGACGGCGGAGACGATCGCGGCGCTGCGGTCGGTCGACGACGTCGTCGCGGGCTCGGGCCTGCCGCGCGTGCCGGCGGAGGAGATCGAGGCGATCGTCCATCGCGACGCGCTCGCGGCGCTCGGGCTGGCGCGGGAGGCGGGCGCATGAACGTGCTCGACGCGCATGTGCGACTCGGGACGGGCCGCGACGCGAGCCTGACGACGAGCGAGCTGCTGGCGACGATGGATCGGCTGGGGATCGACCGCGCGCTCGTCTCGCCGCCGGAGCGCTGCCTCGCGGTCGACCACCGCGAGGGCAACACGCTCGTCGCCGACGCCGCGCGGGCGAGCGGCGGGCGGCTGCTCGCCTACGCGGTCGCGAGCCCCTGGCGCGGGCGGCGCGCGCTCGCCGAGCTGGCGCGCGCGGCTGACGACGGCGCGGTCGCGCTCGCACTCGATCCGGCGATCCAGGGCTTCGACCTGCTCGACGGCCAGGTCGACCTGCTGGTGGAGGACGCGGTCGCGCGCGGCTGGCCGGTCTACGTGCGCACCGGGACGCCGTCGTTCGCGCTCCCGCTGCAGCTCGCCGAGCTGGCGGTCCGTCACCCGCAGTGCGCGTTCGTGATGGGCAAGAGCGGCGCGACCGACTTCTGGCTCGACGCGCGCCCGGCGTTGGAGCGCGCGGAGAACCTGTACGCCGACACGGCCTACGGGCCGTGGGACGTCGTCCTGTCCGGGCTGGCGGCGGCGCCGGTCGGAGCGGGCCGGCTGGTCTTCTCGACCGACCAGCCGAACACCGACCCCGCGATCGAGCGCGCACGCATGGACGAGTGGCCGCTCGAGGAACAGGAACGTGCGGCGGTGCTGGGCGCTACCCTCTCGCGACTCCTCCCATGAGCGAGAACGGACACAGAAGCAGAGCGACGAGATCGAAGGCTCCGGCCGCCGATCGCACGTTGACGATTCTCGAGCTGCTGACCGAGTCCGAGCGGCCGCTTTCGCTGACCGAGATCGCGACCCGGGCCGACGTCCCGCTGGCGAGCTGCTCGGCGATCATGCGCACGCTGGAGGCGCGCGGCTACGCCGTCGAGCACGTCAGCGGACGCACCCACCACTGGCAGCCGACGCTGGCGATCTACAAGCTCGGCGCGCGCTTGATCGTGCGGCTCGGCCTCGCCGAGAGCTCCCAGCCGCACATCGAGCAGCTCGCCGACGAGCTGGGGATGCCAGCGAGCGCCGGGGTGCTCGAGAACGACCACGTGATCTACCTCGCGAAGGCGGCCGGGCCGTCGTTCGTCCAGTTCCACACGTTTGTCGGGCGCGCGGTGCCGTTCGGCACGACCGCGATCGGCAAGGCGATCGCGGCGTTCCTGCCGGTCGAGCGGCGGATCGCCCTCGTCGGCAGCGGCCGCGGATCGCGCAGAGCGCTCGCGGAGCTGGAGGAGAGCTCGCGGCTCGGCTACGCGATCGAGGACGAGGAGGAGTACGAGGGGATCGCGTGCGCGGCGGCGCCGGTTTTCGACGCGACCGGTCGCTGCTGCGGCGGGATCTCGGTCACTGGCTTCCGCGCCGACGTGCTCGGCGACGCGCGGCGCGAACGGACGATCACGGCGGTCCGCACGAGCGCCGCCGCGATCTCCGCCGAGATGGGCGCGCCCGAGCGTCAGCTCGCGCTGCTGCGCACGCCCGTCGTGTTGTGAGCTGAGCGCCCGCCCGCCGCGCTCAATGGTCCGGTCGCAGCACCTCGCGCAGGACCGCCTCGTAGTCGTCGGCGCTCGGCGGCCGGTCGGTCAGCAGCGCCTGCAAGAGCAGGCCGTCGACCGTGCCGAGCAGGACCTGGACGCGCACCGGCGAGCTGGTGTAGCAGCGGGCGAAGTCGGCGAGCGCCGTCAGCCAGCGCTGCGCGGGAGGGCGCAGCTCGGGGCGGCGCGCGGCGAGCAGAAACAGCTCGTACTCGGCGCGGAGCATCGCGGGGTCGCGGGCGACTCTCGCCATCAGGCGCGCCATCGCGCGGAGGTCGTCGAGGCTGCCGTCGGTCGCGGCGGCCAGTCTGCGCATTCGCTCGGCGGCCTCGTCCATGCACAGCGTCAGCGCGCCCGTGAGCAGGTCGTCGATGCGCTTGAAGTGGTAGGCGGCGGCGGTCGGCGGCAGGTCTGCCTCAGCGGCAACCGCGCGATGGCTGACGCCCGCGACCCCGTCGCGCGCGACGACCCGCAGCGTCGCCTCGATCAGCTCCTGCTTGCGGCGCTCGCCCTTGGCGAGGCGCCCGTCGGTCGTCGGCTCGGTCACTCGTCGTCGGTCACTGGTCGCCCGCGCAGGCCTGCGCCACCCTACCCGTCGCGCCGACGTGCTCGGCGGCGTCACCGGCGCCGGTCGCGCGCAGCAGCGGCCGGCAGCTCGCGAGCGCGATGAGCAGCATCGCCGCGCCGGCGGCGATCGCGACGACGAAGCCGCCGATCGGGCCGTGCGCGTCGACGATCGCGCCGGAGACGCTCGCGCCGAGCGCGACGCCGACGAGGAGGCCGGCGATCACCCATGTCATGCCCTCGGTCAGCTGGCCGGCGGGCACGATCCGCTCGACGAGGCCCATCGTCACGATCATCGTCGGCGCGAAGAAGAGGCCGGCGACGAAGACCGTCGCGGCGAGCGCTGCGATGCCGTCGACGACGAGCAGCGGCAGCGTCGTCAGCGCGGTGCCCGCGGCGCCGAGCACGAGCAGCAGCGGCTGCGGCACGGTCGGTCTGAGCACTCCGAACGCCAGTCCGGCGAGACCGGAGCCGACCGCGTAGAGCGCGACGACGATCCCGGCGCTGGCGGTGCTGCCCTGCTGCTCGGCGAACGCGATGCTGACGACGTCGATCGTGCCGACGATCGTGCCGCCGGCGAGCAGCATCAGCGCGAGCGGCCGCAGCGCGCCGATCCGGATCGCGGAGGTGCCGGCCCGCGCGGCTGCATCCCGCACGATCGGCGGCTCGGTCCGCTTCTGCGGCACGAAAAGCAGCACGCCGATCGTCAGCAGCGCGGCGGCGACGAGCGGCCCCGCCTCGGCGAACAGCGAGGTCGACAGCGTGACGGCCAGCGCCGGACCGACGACGAAGGTCAGCTCGTCGACGACCGACTCCAGCGAGAAGGCGGTGTGCAGTCGCGAGGAGCCGCGCTGCGCGTGCGCCCAGCGCGCGCGCACCATCGCGGACATGTTCGGCAGCGTGCCGGCGAGCGCGGCGAAGACGAACAGCGTCCACGTCGGCGCGCCCCAGCGGGCGCACAGCAGCAGAGCGCCGAGCGCGATCACGCTGATGCCCGCGGCCGGCAGCAGCACCCTTCCCTGCCCGAAGCGGTCGACGAGCCGCGAGACGAGCGGCCCGAGCAGTGCCGTCGAGAGCGTGAACGTCGCGGCGATCGCGCCGGCCGTGCCGAACCCGCCGTGCTCCTGGGACAGCATCGTGATCAGCCCGATGCCGATCATCGAGATCGGCATGCGCGCGACGAAGCCCGCGGCGGAGAAGGCGAGTGCGCCTGGGGTCTTGAACAGCTCGCCGTACGGGTTGGTCATCTGCGTTTCCGGGGTCGCGAGGACGGGGAAACAAATGTAACACTCGTTCAACTTGTTCCCGCGTGAGGTGGAGCGGCTCGCCGCCGAGCACGACCGTGACCCGGCGGCGATCTCGCTCAGCTCTCGCCGAGGACCGCGCGCAGCCGCACGGCGAACCGCTCGGGGTCGTCGACGAACCCGGTGTGGTCGCCGGGGAACAGCACGGGCTGGAGCCCCAGCTCGGCGGCGAGCGCGCGCGAGGTGCGGTCGCAGCTCTGTCCGGCCGACTCGTCGCCGATGCCGACGACGATCCGCGTCGGCGCCGCCCGCAGCGCTGCGAGGTCGGGCCGCCAGCGGACGGTCGCGCGCAGCTCGCGCGCGAACCAGAAGCGCTCGTCGGCGAGCTTCTGCGGGTCGCGGTCGTCGCCGAACGCCTGCTCGACGACGCCCGGGGGCAGTTCGATGCTCGCCTGCGCGAGGAACTTCCGCCACGCGCCCACGTGGTCGCCCGCGGCGTGGGTGGCGATGATCTCGTCGGTCTGCGCCTGGACCTGCTCGCGGTCGTCGAGCAGCTCGTCGAGCGGCGGCTCGTGCGCGACGACGGTGCGGACCTGCTCGGGATGGGCCTGCACGAGCGCGAGCGCGCTGATCGCGCCGCCGCTGGAGCCGAGCACCGTCGCCGGGCCGCCGCCGACGTGGGCGATCAGGCGCGAGAGGTCCTCAGCGCGCAGCTCTGGCGTCGAGTCCTGCTCGGGGTCGTCGACCGTGCTGCGGTTGATGCCCCGCGGGTCGGTCGTGAGAACGGTGTGGTCGGCGGCGAGCAGGTCGGCGAGCGGCGCGAAGGACGTGGCGTTCATCGGGGCGCCGACGAGCACGACGAGCGGCCCCGTCCCGCGCAGCTCGTAGTGCAGGAGGGCGCCGGGCACCTGAAGCGTGCCGGTGGTGACGGGAGCGGTGGAGTTGGAGGTCATCGGTCCTCTGTGGTGGGGGAGGGTGGGGTTGGTCGGAAGCAGGGACTCGATTGGCGACGCAGACTCATCGGTCGGTCAGATTGGCGCCAGAATGGGAGGATCAGGCGAGAGATCGCTGGTGTTCCGGTGTACTTTCCAGATATTGGCGCCAATCGACTTGACGACGGTCGGCGCGCTGGCTAGGCTCGCCGTCACCATCGCGCGTCGGTCACCGAGGAGAGTGACGCGCGCTGGGCGTTACCCCACGGTGACGCCGTAACCGTGAGTGGCCGATCGGGAGAGATCGATGAGCGCCTTGAATTCATGGCGGCGGAGCGTGCTGCTCGCCGCGATCGCTGCGACCTGCGCGGCGAGCGGCGAGACCGCGTACGCCGCCGGCGACGCGCCGGCCGGCGACGGCCATGGCCCGCACCAGCGCAGCACCTGGAACGTGGCGCCGGACGGGCGCGGGCAGTCGTGCATGCGTTGGCGTCCGTGCCGGCTGGAGACGGCCCGCGAGCAGGTGCGCGCCGCCGCCCCGGCGATGACGCGCGACCTGCGCGTCGAGCTGGCCGGCGGACGCTACGAGCTGTCGAGCACGTTCGTCCTTGGCGCGGCCGATTCGGGTCGCAACGGCCATGACGTCGTCTACGCGGCGGCGCCGGGCGCCGAGCCGGTCCTGACGGGTGGCCGCGAGGTGCGCGGCTGGAGACTGGTCGACCCGGCGAGGCGGATCTGGCGAGCGGCGGTCGGCCGGCTCGACACGCGTCAGCTCTACGCCGACGACGTCCGCCTGCGGCGCGCGGTCCACGTCCCGGGGCTGCCCGGCGACGTGAGACGCACCGCGACCGGGCTGCACACGACGAGCGCCGAGCCGCGCACGTGGGCTGCCCCGACCGACGTCGAGATGGTCTGGCGGGCGAGAGGCGCGGGCGCCTTCGAGTGGGTCGAGGCGCGCTGCCGCGTGACCGGCATGAGCGCCGACGCGGCCGGCACGGGGACCGACGTCAGCATCGCGCAGCCGTGCCTCGACAACGCGGTCGGGATCTACGCCTCCAACGTCGCCGGCGGCGGCGAGGTGCTCGGCGCCCCGAGCTGGAGCGAGAACAGCTCCACGTTCCTGGCCGACGACACGCGGCCTGCCCGCTGGGCGATCGAACGCACGGCAGCGGGCAACGCGATGCACTATCGCGCGCGGCCGGGCGAGGATCCGCGTCGTCGCCGCTTCGTCGCGGCGACCGGGGAGACGCTCGTGCGGATCGGCGGAACGGTCGCCGAGCCGGCGCACGACATCGTCGTGCGCGGGCTGCGCTTCTCGGAGTCGACCTGGCTCGGACCGGACACCGGCATGGGCTTCCCGAACCTGTTCGCGAACGCCTACGCGATCAGACCCGACGCGCTCAGCCCCGAGACCTACCGCGGCGAGGCATTCCCGCCGGGCGCGCTGGAGCTGGACAAGACGCACGACGTCCGCGTCGAGGGCAACCGCTTCGAGCGGCTCGGCGCGATCGGCGTGCGGATCCAGAGCACGAGTCGCGCGACGGTCGACGGCAACGTGCTGCGCGACCTGTCCGCCGGCGGCGTCCTGATCGGCCGGCTCGGGCCCGACCTCGAGGGCGAGGTCGAGGACAACGTGATCTCGAACAATGCGATCGACGGCGTCGGCGCCGAGTACGGCGCCTCGCCTGGCGTCTTCCTCAACGTCCCGCGCCGCACGACGCTGCGCAACAACTTCATCTCGAACACCGGCTACAGCGGCGTGACGATGCGCGGCTCGTGGAACGGCTCGGGCACGACCGAAGGCAACAGATACGTCGACAACTACGTCGCCAACGTGCTGCGGCGCGCCAGCGACGGCGGCGGCATCTACACCGTCTACCCGCAGGGCACGTCGTGGGACAACGGGCTGCTGGTGGCCGGCAACGTCGTGCGCGACATGCGCCCCGGGGCGCTCGGCTTCGGGCTCTACAACGACATCGGCAGCGACTACTCGACCAGCCGCGACAACGTCTCCTACAACTTCCTGATAGCCGGCGGCGGCTGCGCGCAGCCGTACCTGAACGAGATCAGAAGCACCGGCAACTGGCTGCGCGGGAGACTTCCCGGCGTGCCGGACGTGTGGTGGGTCTGCGACGGGCCGGTCACGAACGTCGAGGTCGACAACCACAGCCTCGACGCGGCCGATCCGGCGGCGGACTGTGCGGCGAGACCGGCGTGCGCGGCGATCGTCGCGAACGCGGGGCTCCAGGCCGGCTACGAGGACCGCCTGACCGGGACCTACTCGTTCGACGACGTGCCGACGTTCGAGGACGTCAACGCCGACTCGTTCGACGTCGACAGCGTCCACGCCGGGCTCGACTTCGGCTGGGGGCAGTGGATCGCCGCCTACGGCACGCCGGGCTATGCGACGACGTCGCACGCCCGCTTCGCGACCGCGGACGCCGGGCCGCGCACGATCGCGCCGGTGAGAGGCGTCGTGCTCTCGTCGCTGGTGCTCGAAGGCTCCGGCACCTACACGATCAGCGACGGCACGAGCACCCGCAGCGGCACGCTGCGCGGGCCGGGACGTCCGGTGCGCGTCCAGACCGGCTTCAGAACGACCGGGGCGAAGGTCTCGCTCACGTTCAGCGATGGCCAGCAGGTCGTCGTCGACGACCTGCGCGTCTCGCGCTGAGAAGGAGAGAGAAGATGCGTCAGACCCATCCCGCGCGGGGATCGCTCGCGCTGAGCACACCGCTGTCGCGCCGCAGCCTGCTGAAGGCGGCCGGAGCGGCCGGCGCCGCGCTGACCGGCGCGCCGCTGCTGGCGGCGTGCGGCTCCTCCGGCGGAGGCGGCGGCTCCGGCGGCGCGGCGACGATCGAGTTCTGGGACATGCTGTGGGGCCTCGACAGATACGAGCCGACGGCGCGCGCGCTCGTCGCCGAGTGGAACAGAGCGAACCCCGACCTCCAGGTCAAGTACCGCCTGATCCCGTGGGCGAGCTTCTACGAGGTCTTCTCGACCGCCGTCGCCAGCGGCACCACGCCGGACGTCAGCACCGGCGCGACCTATCAGGCGTTCCAGTTCGAGCAGGCGATCGAGCCGATGAACGACGCCGTCGCGCAGTGGAGAAGAGACGGCACCTACGACCAGGTGATCCCGCAGTCGATCACGGCGCAGGCGACGGAGGACGGCGAGCAGACGGGCCTGCCCTGGGGGATGACGCTGCGCACGCTCAGCTGCAACAGAAAGCTGTTCGGTGCCGCGGGTGTGACACAGCCGAGATCGTTCGACGAGCTGCGCGCCGCCGCCAGAAGACTGACCGGCGGCGGGCGCTACGGGATGGGCTTCTGCGGCCAGGGCGCGCTCGGCTGGCAGATGCTGCTGTCGCTGATGGTCAACAACGGCGGCGGCCTCTACGACGCGAAGTGCGGGCCGGCGCTGGTGACCGATCGCAACCGCGAGGCGTGCCAGCTCGTGCAGGACATGGTCCGCGACGGCTCGATCCCGAAGGCCGCGGTCGGCTGGGACCAGACCGACGTCTCGGCCGCGATGACGCGCGGCGACATCGCGATGGCGATAACCGAGCCGGCGCTGTTCAACTCGTTGCCCAACGGCGCCGACATCGACATCGCCTCGCCGTACGAGGGCTTCCACGGCGACAAGGGCACGCTCCTCTGGTACCTCGCGATGTGGCAGTACCGCACCAGCGAGGACAAGCCCGGGGCGACCGAGTTCATGAACTGGTGGCTGAGCAACGAGCAGCCGCTGTGGTCCAGAGGCGGCACGACGCAGCTGCCGGTGCGCACGCCGTTCTACGACGAGATCAGAACGCTGCAGGACCCGCGCTACAGAAAGGTGCTCGACGAGTGGGTGCCGGTCGGCAAGATCATGTCGACGCCCTGCGAGTACGCCCTGCCGACGCTCAACCAGGTCGAGGGGCAGGCGTTCATGCCGACGCTCGTGCAGGACGTCCTGTCGCTGAAGCCGATCGACGAATCGCTGCAGACCGCGCAGGACGCGCTGTCGCAGCTGAGAGCGTGAGGGCGCGCCGCGAGCAGCTGCTGCCGTGGGGCTTCCTGCTCCCGTCGGCGGCGATCCTCGGCCTGATCACGCTGTACCCGCTGCTGTACGCGATCGTCCTGAGCTTCAAGCAGGGCTCGTTCATCGAGGTCGGCGGGTTCGCCGGGATCGACAACTACAGCGGCCTGTTCGAGGACGGGTCGCTGTTTCCCGGCGCGCTGCGCTTCAGCGCGATCTTCACCGTGCTGACGGTCGCGGGCTCCTACGCGCTCGGGCTCGGCTTCGCGCTCGCCGTGCACCGCGTCAGACGCGGCCGTTGGCTGCTGCGGATGGGCCTGCTGACGCCGTGGGTCGTGCCGCCGGTCGTCGCGGTGATCGCCTGGCGCTGGATGGTCAACGACGACGGCAGCCTCGTCAACCAGGCGCTCGGCGTGGTCGGGATCGATCCGGTCGCGTTTCTGTCGGACCCGTTCTGGGCGAGCGTGATGGTGATCCTGCTGCGGATCTGGCGGACGTTCCCGTTCGTCTTCCTGACGCTGTTCGCGGCGCGCCAGGGCGTCTCGGACGAGCTGTACGAGGCGGCGGCGCTCGACGGCTCGACCGGCTTCTCGGCGTTCCGGCGGATCACGCTGCCGCAGCTCGCGCCGGTCTCGATCGTGAGCAGCCTGCTCGTCGCGATCTGGTCGTTCAACGACTTCGAGTCGATCTTCCTGCTGACGAGAGGCGGACCCTCCAATGCGACGTACAACCTCGTCGTGCTCGGCTACTACGAGGCGTTCTTCGGCAACGACGTCGGCCTCGCGGCCGCGATGGGCGTCGTCGCGCTCGTGCTGCTGCTCGTCCTCAGCGTGGTGCTGCTGCGGCTGCTGCGGCGGGTGAACGAGACATGAGCGAGCATCCGATCGCCGAACGCGCCGGCCGGCTGCTGCTGTACCTCGCGGTCGCGCTGGTCAACCTGCCGGTCCTCGTCGTCGTGCTGAACGCGTTCAAGAACGAGGCCGACATGGCCTCCCACGAGCTGCTGCCGTCCGGGCTGACGCTCGACAACTTCGAGATCGTGCGCGACTCGTCGCTCGGCACCTGGATGGTCAACAGCTTCGTCGTCGCCGGCTGCGGAACGCTGATCGCCGTCACGGCGGCGATCTTCGGCGGCTACGCGCTGTCGCGCTTCAGACAGCGCGGCCTGGAGGGCTGGTCGCGGCTGCTGCTCGCCGTCCAGATGGTGCCGATCGTGCTGACGCTGCTGCCGCTCTTCCTCGTGATGAGACGGTTCGCGCTGATCGACTCCTACCTCGGGCTGATCATCATCTACGGCGCGTTCCTGCTGCCGTTCTCGACCTGGATCGCGCGCAGCTTCTTCGACTCGATCCCGGTCGACCTGGAGGAGGCGGCGTGGATGGACGGCTGCTCGCGCGTGCAGACGCTCGTGCGCGTCGTCGCACCGCTGGCCGCGCCGGGCCTCGTCAGCATCGGGATCCTCTGCTTCATCACCGCGTGGAACGAGTACCTGCTCGCGAGCGTCTTCCTGCGCTCCAACGAGCTGCTGACCGTCGGCGTCGGGCTGCAGCTGTTCAGCGCGCAGCTGACGACGCAGGTCGGCCCCGTGATGGCCGGCGCGACGGTCGCGATGATCCCGTCGCTGCTCGTCTACCTGGTGTTCCAGCGCTACTTCGTCAGCGGCGCGCTCGCGGGCGCGGTGAAAGGGTGAGAACGGATGGCTGAGATCGACGTCGACCGCGTCACGAAGGTCTACGCGGACGGCACGCAAGCGGTCTCCGAGGTGAGCCTGGAGATCGCCGACGGCAGCTTCGTCGTGCTCGTCGGCCCCTCAGGCTGCGGCAAGACGACGCTGCTGCGGATGATCGCCGGGCTGGAGCGGATCAGCGACGGCGAGATCCGCGTCGGCGGCGAGGCCGTCAACGACGTGCCGCCGAGCAGACGCGACATCGCGATGGTGTTCCAGAGCTACGCGCTCTACCCGCACATGTCGGTCGCCGACAACATGGCGTTCGGGCTGCGCCGCCGCGGCGCCTCGAAGGCCGAGGCCACCGCCGCGGTGCGGCGGGCCGCCGGGGTGCTCGGGCTGGTCGAGCTGCTGGAGAAGAAGCCGCGGGCGCTGTCGGGCGGGCAGCGCCAGCGCGTCGCGATGGGCCGCGCGATCGTGCGCCAGCCGCGCGCGTTCCTGATGGACGAGCCGTTGTCGAACCTCGACGCGAAGCTGCGCGGGCACATGCGCGCGGAGATCGCGCGGCTGCAGCGCGACCTCGGCGTCACGACCGTCTACGTGACGCACGACCAGACCGAGGCGATGACGCTGGGTGACGTGGTGGCGGTGATGAACCACGGCCGGATCCAGCAGCTCGGGCCTCCGCAGGAGCTGTTCGAGCGGCCGTGCAACCTGTTCGTCGCGGCGTTCATGGGCTCGCCGACGATGAACCTCGTCGAGGCGTCGCTGGAGCGCGCGGGCGACGGGCTCGCGCTCTCCTTCGGCGAGCACCGGCTGGAGCTGCCGCGGCGGGTGCTGGCGGAGCGGCCGGCGCTGCACGCGTACGCCGGCCGTCGCGTCGCGCTCGGGATCCGGCCCGAGGACCTCGTCGGCGCCGGCGAGACGGCCGTCGCCGACGCGTGCGAGCTGGAGGCGACGGTCGAGCTGCGCGAGCTGCTCGGTCGCACGACGCACCTGCACTTCGTCGTCGGTGGGCGCCAGGTCGTGACCGACGACACGCGCGCGGCGGCCGACGAGGCCGGCGAGGAGACGGCGGGCGGGGACGGCGCCGGCTGCCGCATGATCGCGAGCGTCGGCAGCGCGACCGGCGCCGCCGAGGGCGAGCGCGTGCGGCTGGCGGTCGACCCCGCCGCGCTGCACGTCTTCGACCTCGGCAGCGGCGCGGCGATCCGGGAGCAGGCTCAGGAGGTGGCGGGCGCGCTCGCCGGCTCCTGAGCCGGGCGGTCGAGTCGCAGCGCCTCCACGAGCCGCTGATAGAGCGGGTCGCGCGCGAGCAGCTCGGAGTGGGTGCCGCGCGTCCGGATCCGGCCGGCCTCCATCACGACGATCACATCGGCGTCGACGACGGTCGAGAGCCGGTGGGCGACGGTCACGACGGCGCCCTGCTCGGCCTGCCGCCGGACGCTGGCGTGGATCGACGCCTCGGTGAGGCCGTCGAGCTGCGCGGTCGCCTCGTCGAGCAGCAGCACCTCGGGGTTGCGCAGGATCGCGCGCGCGAGCGCGATCCGTTGACGCTGGCCGCCGGAGACCGAGCCGTTCGCGAGCGGCTCGTCGAGCCGGCCGGCGATGCCGCTCGCCGGGTCGTCGAGCCGCACGGCGGCGAGCACGCGCCGCAGCTCGTCCTCGTCCGCCTGCGGGTGGCTGAAGCGGAGGTTGTCGCCGATCGTGCCGGGGACGACCGGGGTGTCCTGCTCGACGTAGGCGAACCGCTCGCGCACCTGCGCGTGCGTCAACGCCGAGTAGGGCGTGCCGGCGAGCCGCAGCTCGCCGCCCTGCGGTTCGAGGAAGCGCAGCAGCAGCGACAGCAGTGTCGTCTTGCCGGCGCCGGACGGGCCGACGATCGCGACGTGGCCGCGGCGCGGGATCGTCAGGCTGACGCGGTCGACCGCGCGCGGCAGCCCGGGTCCGTAGGCGGCGCTGACGTCGCGCAGCTCGAGGATCGGCGGCGCACTCGCGCCGGATCTCGTCGGCGAGACGGCCAGCTCGGGCCGCGCGACGCGCTCGTCGCGCTCCAGCTCCAGCTGCTCGACCTCGCGGATCCGTCCCGCCGCGGCGATCCCGGCCTGCAGCGTCGTGGTCTCCTCGGTCAGCTCCGAGATCGGCTCCATCAGGCCGAAGGCGTAGAGCAGGAACGCGATCAGGCTGGAGACCTCGAGCTGGCCCTCGCTGACGCGCCAGGCGCCGATGCTGAGGATCAGGACGATCGCGAGCTGCACACCGGTCCACGCGATGCTCCATGCGAGCGCCTCGCGGCGCACCGCTCTGATGCTGTGCTCGGCTGACGCCTCCGCCTCCGTGAGGATCTGCCGCGACAGCCGCTCCTCGGCCTGGCTGGCCTTGACGGTGCGGATCGCGCGGACCGCGCCTTCGAGCACCCCGCCGAGCCTGCCGATGTGCTCCTGCGATCTCTCCTGCGCGACGGCGATCCCCGGCATCAGCAGGGCGAAGAGGATGCCGACGATCACGACGGCGCCGATTGTGGTCGCCAGCAGGACCAGGTCGAGCACGCCCATCAGGACGAGCGTCCCGATCAGCATCACGGTCCCGTTGATCAGGCCGACGACGCTGGAGGAGGCCGCCTCCCGCAGCAGCACGGTGTCCGAGGTCGCGCGCGTGACGAGCTCGCCGCTGGGTCTCGCGGTCAGCGCCGGCACCGTCGCGCCGAGGTAGCGCGTGACGATCGCGCGGCGGGCGTCGAGCACGACCCGCTCGCCGAGCGAGCCGAGCAGCGTCCACTGGTACCACGACACCGCCGCGCCGACGACCGCCAGCCCGAGCAGCGCCGCGACCGGCCACGCGAGCGAGTCCGACGCCGCGAGCGCGTCGAGCACCCACTTCGTGACCATCGGCGCCGCGAGGCCGCCCGCCGAGCCGACCAAGCCGAGGACGAGCCCGAGCGCCAGCTTCCCGCGGTGCGGCCGGGCGAACGACCAGAGGATCCGGGCACGTGAGGAGTACGGAGCGTCGGAAGTCATAAATGGAGCATACATGTTCCATTTCGGGAAGTGTGTCGTCCTGACGTGGGCGTGCTTCTGTACGTTCCCGGGCATGAGCCCCGGCGCAAGATCCAGAACGGCGGTCCAGGCCCGCACCCGCCGCGCGATCCTCGACGCCGCGGTCAGGGTGCTGTCGAGAGACTTCGGCGCCCCGCTCGCCGAGATCGCCGGAGCGGCCGGCGTCGGGCGGACGACCCTGCACCGCTACTTCCCCGAGCGCGGCGACCTGCTGCAGGCGATCTCCGCCGACGCGCTGGAGCGGGCCGACCTCGCGATCGCGCGCGCCCGCCTGGAGGAGGGGCCGGCGCTGGAGGCGCTGGAACGGCTCTGCCAGGAGCTGTTCGAGCTCGGCGACGTGCTGATGCTGCTGTTCAACGAACCGCGGCTGATGGAAGATCCGGCCTGGGAGGAGGAGTCCGACTCCGATCGTGCGATCCTCGCCGCGATCGGCCGCGGCCACGCCGAGGGGACGATCGACCCCGAGCAGCCGGCCGCGTGGATCCAGCTGGCGATGTGGTCGCTGCTCTACACCGCGTGGGAGCACGCGCGCGTCAACGAGGCGTCCAAGCACGACGCGCTGAGCCTCTGCCTCCGCGCGTTCCGCAGAGCGATCGCGGTGTGAGCCCGCCTATCTCAGGACGGGGAACTTCACCGCCGCGCGCCGCGAGCGCTCGCCGTCGGCGCGTCTGCCCGACAGCAGGACCCGGTACGAGCCGGGCCGCGGCCGTCTGCCCGCGAGCAGCCGCGAGAGCGGGAAGCTGTTGTGGCCCGCGCTCGCCGCGACCGTGACGCTGACCGGACGTCCGGCGACCGCGGCCGCGCGGGCTTTCGCCGCGGGCGCGAGCAGCTGCCCGGTCGTCACGTCGACGTAGGCGACCGGGAGCGCTCTGCCGCCGGTCGGCCGGCGCGGGCAGACCGTGCGGATCGGCGCCGGTGGGCGGGCGCGCCGCTGGAGCGCGAACGTCATCTGCGCAGCGTGGCTGAGCGTGTACGAGATCGTGATGTCGCGGGCGGCGCCGGCACGTCGTCTGCCCGCCTGCGCGAGGCAGTAGGGCGAGCCGGAGACGTCGCTCAGCAGCAGACGGGAGCGGGCGGACGGCGGCGGCCCGGCTGGTGTGGCCGGCCCAGCCGATGCCGCTCCCGGTCTCGCGGGCGGATCGGACGCGACGCCGGCGATGGCCAGCGCGACGGTCGCCGGCTCGCCGGGCGCGTCCTCGGCGAGCTGCAGGGTCGCGGCGCGCGCGCCGGAAGCGGTCGGCGTCGCACGCAGCTCGATCGTGCAGCCGTCGCCGACGAGCAGCGGGGCGCCGGTGCAGTCCTCCGCGGCGACGGCGAAGTCGCCGGCGGCGGCGCCGATCAGCTCCAGCGCGTCGACGTGCAGCGCGGCGTTGCCGGCCGGGTTGGTGACGGTCACCGTGCGGGAGGCGCTGGGCTGGCCGACTGCGACGCTGCCGAAGTCGAGGCTGGCCGGAGTGACGGAGATCGCCGGCTGCCCGCTGTTGAGCAGCACCGAGACGGCGTTCGCGGCCTGGCCGGCGACCGCGACGTCGGGGCGCCGGTCGCCGTTGAGGTCGCGGGCGACGATCGCGCCCGCGCCGGCCGCGACCGGATGGCTCGTGGGCGAGAGGGTGAACGCTCCAGTCCCGTCGTTCTCGAGGATCACGACCGCGCTGTCGTCCGGCAGCTGGAGGCTGACAGCGAGATCGAGGTCCCCGTCGCCGTCGAAGTCGGCGCTCGCGACACCGGCGGGGGCGGCGCCCGGTTCGTACTCGACGGGCGCCGCGAAGGCGCCGTCGCCCTCGCCGGACAGGATCGAGAGTCTGCTGAAGGCAGTGTTGACGACCGCGAGGTCGGTCGCGCCGTCGCCGTCGAAGTCGCCCGCGGCGAGCGCGCTCGGCGTGAACCCGGCGGGGTACGCGAGCACGGGTCTCGCGAACGTTCCGCTGCCGTCGTTGAGCAGGGTCGAGACGTTCGCGGTGAGCTGGTTGGCGACCGCGAGGTCGAGATCGTCGTCGCCGTCGAGGTCCGCGGCGACGATCGCGATCGGCTGGAAGCCGACCTCGTAGCCGACCGCGGGGGCGAAGCCGCCGGCGCCGTCGCCGTGCAGCACCGACACGTTCGCGCCGCTGAAGTTCGCTGTCGCGGCGTCGAGATCGCCGTCGCCGTCGAAGTCGCCGGTCGCGACCCCGGCGGGGGTGGCGCCGGCCATGAACGGAGTCGGCGCGGCGAGCGCTCCCGCGCCGTCGCCGGCGAGCAGCCCGAGCGTGTTCCCAGCGGCGTCGGTCGCGACGACGTCGAGTCTGCCGTCGCCGCCGAACTCGCCCGTCGCGACGCCGAACGGGACGGACCCGGCCGGGTACGCGGTCCGTGCGCCGAAGACGCCGGATCCGCTGCCGAGCAGCACGGAGACGCTGCTCGCGTCGGAGTCCGCCGTCACGAGGTCGGGTGCTCCGTCGCCGTCGAGGTCGCCCGTCGCGAGGCTGCGCGGGGCGTCGCCGACGGGATAGTCGGCGGCTGCGCCGAACGTCACGGCCGCGTCGGCCTGGACTGCGACCGCCAGCACCGCGGCGGCAGCGCCCAGCGCGATCGCGCGCAGGACGCGAGCACGATCTCTCATGTACTGGAGTATCGGGTATGCGCAGGTCGGCTGCGCTGGCAGGCTCACACGAGGGCCGGTCGTCCTGGATTGTGGTCGTAGAGCGACAGCAATCCAGGACGGTTGGGCGACGAGCGCGTGCGCTTGACACGTCGAGACCCGCGAACTACCCTCCGCTTCAGGTCGTGAAAATGATTTCAGATCATGAAATCAGACGGATCCTGAAATCGACGGATCCTGCGATTGCCGGCCGACGCCGGTTCGCGAGGAGGAGGATGAGATGAGGAGACCCCGACTCGCGCGGCGCCGCGCCGCGCTCGGGATCGGCGGCGCGTTGCTCGCGCTCGCGATAGGCCCGCTGACGAGCACCGCGCTCGCAGTGCCGGCGCCGGTCTGCAACCAGGCCGCCGCGCCGGACCCCTGGTGGGGCGTCACCGCTCCGCCGCTCGTGTTCGGGACGGTGATCGGCACGGGGACGTACGCGACCGAGCTGGGCATGGGCGCTGGCGCCCCCGACCGGCCGGCGAAGATCGAGCGGGCGCTCGACCGGCTTCAGGGCGGCAGCAAGCCGTTCATCGTCAAGGCGTCGAGCTGGTTCAACGACGCCGGCGACAGAGGGGCGATCGGCGACTTCCCGGCGAACCCGGTGCAGTACACGACCGCTACCCGGCGGCTCGAGGTCGTGCTGTGGTTCAACAGCAAGAGCCGCGACCGTGCGGGCTGGGTGCGGTACGTGCGCGCCAAGGTCCGCGAGCTGGCGCCGCACGCGGCGACGTTCGTGATCGGCGAGGAGGCGAACGTCCCGCTCGGGCCGCCGTGGGGCCTGATGCCGGTCGAGGCGATCGTCGACGGCGTGCTCGCCGCGAAGGACGAGCTGCGGCGGATGGGCAACAACCGCACGAAGGTCGGCTTCAACGCCGCCGAGAGCATCGCGCCTGACGGCGGCCGCTCGTTCTTCGACGAGATCCGGCGGGTCGGCAACCGCGACTTCCGGCGTGCTGTCGACTTCGTCGGGCTCGACGCCTACCCCGGCGCGTTCGGCCCGTACGTGCCCGGCTTCGACTACCGCGCCGAGATGGCGAGAGCGCTGCGCAACGCCCGCTACTGCCTGATCCGTGCCGCCGGCTTCCCCGACTCGATGCCGTTGCATGTGACCGAGAACGGCTTCGGGACCGGCGGCGACCGCTCGGCCGAGGCGCAGGTCGAGGCGCTCGGCCAGCTGATCAAGGCGGTCCACGACTACCGCGGCGTCTACAACATCCGCGCGTACGAGCAGTGGGGTCTGCGCGACGATCGCAGCGACCTCGGCGACCCCTTCGTCGCGCTCGGTCTGCTGAGAGACGACTACACGCCGAAGCCGTCGTTCGACCTCTATCGCAACCTGATCCGGACGCTCGGCGCGCGCTCGACCGATCCCGCGGTCGAGATCACCACTGCGCCGCCGGCCGTGACGACGCGGAGGACGGCGAGATTCGCGTTCCGCTCGATCCCCGCGAACGCGGCGTTCGAGTGCCGGCTGGACGGTGGCCGCTGGGAGCCGTGCGGTGCCGACCGGCGCTACGCCGGCCTCGCGGTCGGGAGACACCGTTTCGAGGTGCGCGCGATCGGCGAGGGCATCCGCGTCGTGCGTCCTGCCGACGCCCACGCGTGGCGTGTCGAGCGGGAGAGCGAGCCGAGACGCTGAGCCACGCAAGCGAAAGATTGGCGCCAGAATATGGGGATCTCTGGCGATGTCGGGACCAGTGACCGGGATCTGACCAAAGATTGGCGCCAATCTGCTTGACGCACGTCACTCACCTCGTTAGGCTCGACGCCACACTGAGCGTCAGCCGCCGAGCGAGTGGCAACGCCGGGCGTCACCCGCACAGGTGACGCCGCAGTTATCAGTGTGCCTAACGGAAGAGAGAGCAATGCGACCGGTGAATTCATGTCGGAGGAGCGTCCTCGTCCTCGCGACCGCGGTGACCTGCGCGGCGAGCGGCGGGACCGCGCTCGCGGCGAACGGCGACGGCCCCGGCGAACGCGACGGCCGTGTCCAGCACAAGCGCAGCAGCTGGAGCGTGGCGCCGGACGGGCGCGGGCAGGCGTGCACGCGCTGGCGCCCGTGTCAGCTGGAGACGGCGCGCGAGCAGGTCCGCGCCGCCGCTCCCGCGATGAGCGGCGACCTGCGCGTCGAGCTGGCCGGCGGGACCTACGAGCTGTCGAGCACCTTCGTGCTCGGCGCCGCCGACTCCGGTCGCAACGGCCACGACGTCGTCTACGCGGCGGCGCCCGGCGCCGAGCCCGTGCTGTCCGGCGGTCGCACGGTACGCAACTGGAGACTCGTCGACCCGGCCAAGCGGATCTGGCGCGCCGACGTCGGCGCGCTCGACACGCGCCAGCTCTACGCCGAAGGCGTGCGCGTGCGGCGCGCCGTCCACGTTCCGGGGCTGCCGGGCGAGGTCAATCGCACCGCGACCGGCTTCCGCACGACGAGCACCGCGCCGCAGTCGTGGGCGGCGCCGACCGACGTCGAGCTGGTCTGGCGCAGCAGAGACGCAGGCATCTTCGACTGGTCGGAGGCGCGCTGCCGCGTCACCGGCATCAGCGGCGACGCCTCGGGGACGGACGTCAGACTCGCGCAGCCGTGCTTCGACAATTCCGTCGCGGTCTTCGCGTCGGACGTCGCGGGCGGCAGAGAGAAGCTGAGAGCGCCGAGCTGGAGCGAGAACAGCCCGAGCTTCCTCGCCGACGAGACGCGGCCCGGCCGCTGGACGATCGAGCGCGGCAGACACGGCAACGCGATCCACTACGCGGCCCGCCCCGGCGAGGACCCGCGTCGTCGCAGCTTCGTCGCGGCGACCGGCGAGACGCTCGTCAGGATCGGCGGCACCGTCGCCGAGCCGGCGCACGACATCGTCGTCCGCGGCCTGCGGCTGTCGGAGACGACCTGGCTCGGTCCGGACAGCGGCTACGGCTACCCCAACATCATCGGCAACGCCTACGCGATCGCGCCGGACGCGCTCGATCCCGGCAACTTCAACAGAGGCGAGGCGTACCCGCCCGGCGCGCTGGAGCTGGACAAGGCGCACGACGTGCGGGTCGAGGGCAACCGCCTGGAGCGGCTCGGCGGCATCGGCGTGCGGATCCAGAGCACCGCCCGCGCGACGATCGACGGCAACGTCGTGCGCGACGTCTCCGCCGGCGCGATCCTGATCGGCCGCAACGGCCCGCTGCTGGAGGGCGACGCCGTCGACAACACGATCTCGAACAACGTGCTCGACACGATCGGCGCCGAGTACGGCAGCTCGTCAGGGATCTACCTGAACATCCCGATCCGCACGACGATGCGGAACAACCTGATCACGAACACCGCCTACAGCGGTGTCACTCTCGGCGGCACCTGGCACGACATCGGCGCGACCGAGGGCAACGGGATCCTCGACAACCACGTCGCGAACGTGCTGCGGCGCGGCAATGACGGCGGCGGCATCTACAGCGTCTACAGACAGGGCACGTCGTACGAGAACGGCCTGCTGGTCGAGGGCAACGTCGTGCGCGACACGCGCCGCGACGCGATCGGCTTCGGCCTCTACTCCGACATCGGCAGCGACTTCACGACGAGCCGCGGCAACGTCTCGACCGGGTTCGCGTTCGGAGGCGGCGGCTGCGCGCTGCCGTACCTGAACGAGATCAGAAGCACCGGCAACTGGCTGCACGGGCAGTATGGGAGATACGGGTTCCCGGACATCTACTGGGTCTGCGACGGGCCGGTCACGAACGTCGAGGTCGACAACCACAGACTCGCCGAGCCCGACCCGGCGGCCGACTGCGCGGCGAGAGCGGCATGCGCGGAGATCGTCGCGGGCGCGGGGCTCGAGCCCGGCTACGAGCGCCTCCTGACGGGCGGCTACTCGTTCGACGACGTGCCGACGTTCGAGGACCTCAGAGACGACTCGTTCCTCGTCGACAGCGTCCACGCCGGGCTCGACTTCGGCCGCGGACAGTGGGTCGCGGCGTACGGCACGCCCGGCTACGCGACCGCGTCGCACGCTCGCTTCTCCAGCGGCGACGCCGGGCCGCGGACGATCACGCCGCTGAGAGGCGTCGGGCTCTCCTCGCTCGTGCTCGAAGGCCCCGGCACGTACACGATCAGCGACGGCACCACGACCCGCAGCGGCAGGCTGCGCGGCGCCGGCCGCCCGCTGCAGGTGCGGACCGGCTTCAGATCCCCGGGAGCGACGGTCTCGCTCACCTTCAGCGACGGCCAGCAGGTCGTCGTCGACGACCTGCGCATCGCGCGCTAGGAGCAGTCATGGACCTTCGACGACAGACCGCTCGCCGCCCGTTCCGCGGCCTCGCGACCGCCGCGTCGGTCGCCCTGATGGCGGCGACCCTCGCCGCCTGCGGCAGCAGCGACAGCGGCAACAGCAGCAGCACCGGCGACGCCACCAGCAGAGGGGCGAACGTCGACTCGGGTCGCTGGGGAGCGGTCATCAACACCGGCGGCAGACCCGTCAGAGGCGGGATCCTGCGCGTCAACCAGGATGACGCGCCCGCCGGCATCAGCCCGCTGTACCTGCTGACCGACCCGAGAAACGACACGATCCAGGTCGTCATGCAGGTCTTCGACCAGCTGACCGAGCTGCGGCCCGGCTCGATCGATCCGCAGCCCGGGCTGGCGGAGAGCTGGGAGGTCAGCCCCGACGGCAAGACCTACACGTTCAGATTGCGCGACGCGAAGTTCTCCGACGGCGCGCCGGTGACCTCCGGCGACGTGCGCTACTCGCTCGACCGCGTGCGCGCGAGAGGGTCGTTCTACGTCGACCTCTACGCCAGCATCGCGACGATCGAGACGCCGGACCCGTCGACCGTCGTGCTGAGACTGAAGCAGCCGACGCCGGCGATGCTCTCCTACCTGTCGTTCGCCGGCGCATCGGTCGTGCCGGAGAGACTCGTGCGCGCCGACGAGAGAGGGTTCAACCGCAGACCGATCGGCAGCGGCCCGTTCGTCGTCAGAAGCTGGAAGCCCGACCAGGCGATCGAGCTGACGCGCAACGACAGCTACTGGCAGAGAGGCCTGCCGTACCTCGACGGGGCGGTCCTGACCTCGGTGCCCGACGACAACACGCGCGTGCTCAACGTGCAGTCGGGCGAGGCGCAGGTCGCCGACTTCGTGCCGTTCGCGCAGATAGACGCGATCGACAAGGCGGGCAAGGCGAGAGTGCTGATCGGACCGGGCGCCGACACGACCGCGATCTGGGTCAACAACTCCAGAAGACCGTACGACGAGCGCGAGGTCCGCCAGGCGCTGATGTACGCGACGCCGGTCGAGTCGATCATCGACGTCGTCTTCCACGGCAAGTCGCCGCAGGCGAACACGATCATCCCGAAGCTGGAGTACTGGACCGACCAGGCGAGAGCCTATCCCTACGATCTCGAGAGAGCGAGAGAGCTGCTGACGAGATCGTCGGTCCCGGACGGCTTCACCGCGACGATCCAGATCAACGCCGACGACCAGGCGGCGAGCCAGATCGTGCAGATCCTCGAGCAGGCGTGGGCCAGAATCGGCGTCAGACTCGTGCGCGACCAGGCCGACGCGGCGACCGTCGCGGAGAAGTTCTACGGCGGCAGATACGAGCTGAACCTCGTTCGCCCGGGCGCCTTCACCAGCGACGTGCCGGTCGACGACCAGTTCGCCGAGCTGCAGTTCAACTCGCCCGCGACGGGCAACCTGTTCACGTTCTCCAGACCGGCGCAGGCGCGCGACTACGCGCGCAGAGCGGTCGTCGAGACAGACCAGCAGAAGCGCAGAGAGCTGTTCGCGCAGATGCACGTCGCCTCGATGGAGGAGCTGCCGACGCTGCCGCTCGTCTACACGCCGAACCGCGCCGCGGTCGCGAACGAGGTGCGTGACTTCAACTACATGCTGACCGGCTACTGGCGGCTGGAAAGCGCCTGGCTGGAGCAGCCGTGAGCCGATATCTCGCCGGCCGGGTCCTCGAGATGGTCCCGGTCGTCGTCTGCCTCAGCTTCGCCGCGTTCATGCTGATCCACCTGGTGCCGGGCGACCCCGCGACTGCCAAGCTCGGCATTCGCGGGACGCCCGAGCAGATCGCGGCGTTCCGTGCCCAGCTCGGGCTCGACCAGTCGCTGCCGCAGCAGTACTGGCACTTCATCAGCGGCGCGCTGACGTTCGACTTCGGCGAGTCGATCCGCTCGCAGGAGGACGTCGGCGAGCTGATCGGCCGGCGCCTGCAGCCGAGCTTCCTGCTCGTCGGCTACGCGCTGCTGATCGCGATCGTCGTCGCCGTGCCGCTGGCGACGATCGCCGCGGTGCGGCGGCGCAGCTGGGTCGACCAGCTGATCCGCCTGCTGTCGACGGTCGGCTTCGTGATGCCGTCGTTCTGGCTCGCGCTGCTGCTCGTCAACCTCTTCAGCGTGCAGCTCGGCGTCTTCCCGACGTCGGGCTACGGCGACACGTTCTCCGAGCACCTGCGCAGCTTGACGCTGCCCGCGCTGACGATCGGGCTCGGGCTCGCGCCGCTGCTGCTGCGGCTGCTGCGCGACAGCGAGATCGAGACGCTGCAGAGCGAGTACGTCGGCGCGGCGCGGGCGCGCGGCCTGAGCGAGCCGCGGGTCCTCGCCAAGCACGTGCTGCGCAACTCGGCGACCTCGACCGTCACGCTCCTCGGCGTACTCGCTGGCGTGCTGCTGAGCGCGACGGTGATCGTCGAGCAGATCTTCGCGATCCCCGGCCTCGGTTCTCTGCTGGTCACGTCCGTCAGATTCCGCGACTACCCCGTCGTGCAGGCGCTGACGCTGCTGTTCGGGATCGTCGTCGTGGTCGCCGGCCTGCTCGCCGACCTCGTCTACGCCTACCTCGACCCGCGGGTGCGGCTGTGAGCGCCGGCGCGATGAGCCCCGCCCCGCGGGCGCGCGGCCGACACGTCCTGATCGGCCGCGTGCTGCGCCGCGCCGATCGCACCCCCAAGCAGGCGAGCGCGATGCTGTGGACCGGCGTCGGGCTGATCGGCTTCGTGCTGCTCGCCAGCCTGATCGGCCGCTTCGTGCTGCCCGAGCCCAACCAGCAGGACCTGCTGGCGACGCTGCAGGCGCCGTCGCTCGACCACCCGTTCGGGACCGACGAGCTGGGCCGCGACGTGCTCAGCCGTACGCTCGCCGCGACCTGGCTCGACCTCGGCCTCGCGATCGGCGCGACGCTCGCCTCGGCCGGCGTCGGGCTGCTTGTCGGCGCCGCCGCGGGCTACGCCGGCGGCTGGGTCGAGCGGATCCTGATGCGGGTCGTCGACTTCGTGATCGCCTTCCCCTACTTCGTCTTCGTGCTCGCGGTCGTCGCGATCATGCGGCCCGGCGTCGGCGCGGTGGTCGTCGCGGTCGTCAGCTTCAACTGGGCCTTCTACGCGCGGCTGGGCCGCGCGAACATGCTCGTGCTGCGCGAGAAGCAATTCATCCAGGCGGCGCGCACGCTCGGCTTCTCCGGTCGCCGCGTCGTGCTGCGCCACGCGCTGCCGAACCTGCTGCGCCCCGTCGCGGTCTACTCGATGTCGGACGTCGTCGTGACGATCCTGACCGTCGCGGGGCTGTCGTTCCTCGGCCTCGGCGTGCCGCCGCCGACGCCCGAGTGGGGCGCGATCATCGCCAGCGGCCAGCCGTACCTGACCTCGGCGTGGTGGATCAGCACGTTCCCCGGCATCGTCGTGATGATCGTCGGGCTCGGCTTCTCGCTCGTCGGCGACGCGCTCGCCGAGCGGCTCGGCGTCGAGCACGAGGCGGTCGTCAAGTGACCCCGCTGCTCGACGTCTCAGGACTGACGATCGGCTTCCCGACCTCCACCGGCCATGCGCTCGCGGCCGACGGCGTCGGCTTCGGCGTCGATGCGGGAGAGACGCTCGGCCTCGTCGGCGAGTCCGGCTGCGGCAAGAGCGTCTCGCTGCGCTCGCTGCTCGGCGTGATCCCGCGGCCGGGCAGGGTGCTCGGCGGGACCGCCATGTGGCGCGGCGAGCGCGACCTGCTCGACGCCTCGCGGGGAGACTGGCGGGCGGTGCGCGGGCGTGAGATCGCGATGATCTTCCAGGACCCGCAGCAGAGCCTGAACCCGGTCTACTCGATCGGCGACCAGCTCGTCGAGGTGCTGACCAAGCGCGCCGGCAGAACGCGCCGTGACGCCCGCGCGCGGGCGGTCGAGCTGCTCGACCGCGTCGGCATCCCGTCGGCGCGCGAGCGCCTGCGCGACTACCCGCACCAGCTCAGCGGCGGCATGCGCCAGCGCGTGATGATCGCGATCGCGATCGCGTGCGAGCCGGCGCTGCTGCTGGCCGACGAGCCGACGACGGCGCTCGACGTGACGATCCAGGACCAGATCCTGAGCCTGCTGGCGGACCTCCAGGCGGAGTCCGGGATGGCGCTGATCCTCGTCTCGCACGACCTCGGCGTGATCGGCCAGGCGTGCGACCGCGTCTCGGTCATGTACGCCGGCCGCGTCGTCGAGTCCGGCGACGTCGACGAGGTGCTGCTGGCGCCGCGCCACCCGTACACGCGCGGCCTGCTGGCCGCGGTGCCGGCGATGCCGGGCGAGCAGCGCAGCGAGCGGATCGCCGCGATCCCCGGCCAGCCGCCGACGATCGCCGACCTGCCGCCGGGCTGCTCGTTCGCACCGCGCTGCGGCCTCGCGAGAGCGGAGTGCGCCCTCGTCCCGATGGAGCTGGACCGCAGAGCCGGCGCACACCGCTCCGCCTGCCCCTTCGCCGACGCCGCACGCAGACAGGAGGAGCGCAGCCATGCCTGACGCCACGCCCGCCACGCCCGTGATCGAGGTCGAGGGGCTCGTGAAGCGCTTCGATGCCCGCCGCGACGCGGTCGACGTGCTGAAGCGGCGCCGGCCGCGGCTGACCGCCGTCGACGGCGTCTCGTTCGAGCTGGCGGCGCACGAGACGCTCGGGATCGTCGGCGAGTCCGGCAGCGGCAAGAGCACGCTCGGCAAGTGCCTCGTGAAGCTGCACGAGGCGGACGCGGGCGCGATCCGCTTCGGCGAGACCGACGTCCGCGCTGCGACCGGCCGCGAGCTGGCAGCCGTCCGCCGCAAGATGCAGATGGTCTACCAGGACCCGTACTCGTCGCTGAACCCGCTGATGACGGTCGCGCAGGCGGTCGGCGAGCCGGCGAAGGTGCACGGGCTCGTGCCCGACGGCCAGCGGCTGGACGACTACGTCGGCGAGGTGCTCGAAATGGTCGGCCTCCCGGCCGCGCTCGGCGCACGCCGGCCCGGCCAGCTGTCGGGTGGCCAGCGGCAGCGCGTCGCGATCGCCCGCGCGATGGCGGCGCGGCCGGAGCTGCTGATCGCCGACGAGCCGGTCAGCGCGCTCGACGTCTCGATCCAGGCGCAGGTGCTCGACCTGTTCGAGCGGCTGCGCTCCGAGCAGGGCGTCGCGATCGTCTTCATCGCCCACCAGCTGTCGGTCGTCGCGCACGTCGCCGAGCGCGTGATGGTGATGTACCTCGGCCGCGTCGTCGAGTCCGGGCCGGCCGCGAAGGTCTTCACCGCGCCCGGACATCCGTACACGCGCGCGCTGCTGGAGTCCCAGCCGGGCCGGGAGCGCCGCAGCGCGCGGCGGCAGCCCGCCCTCAGCGGCGAGATCCCCTCGCCGCTGGCGATCCCGTCCGGCTGCCGCTTCCGCACGCGCTGCCCGCTCGCGCAGGAGATCTGCGCGGAGGTCGACCCGGCCCCCGCCGACCTCGGCCACGGCCACAGCGCCTGGTGCCACTTTGCGAGATGACGAGGAGATGCAGTTGAGCGCGCAGACGCCCCCGGTGCGATCCGACTACCAGCGCGGCTGGAGGCGGATGCTCGTCGACATGGAGATCCCGGGCTGGGAGCAGCGCTTCCTGTCCGAGTTCGACGCCGGCGCGATGGCCGACCTCTACGCGCGCGCGGGGCTGACGTCGGTGATGTTCGCGTGCAAGAGCCTCGCCGGGTACTGCTTCTGGCCGGCGCAGGTCGGACCCGAGCACCCGGGCACGGCCGGCAGAGACGTCGTCGGCCAGACGGTCGCGGCGCTCGCCGAGCGCGGGATCGCGGCGTGCGCGTACTACAGCGTGATCTTCGACAACTGGGCCCACGAGCACGATCCCGACTGGCGGCTGGAGCCGGTCGGCGGGCGCCGCAGAACCGGCACCACGTACGACCGCCACGCGCTCTGCTGCCCCAACAGCCCGGGCTACCGCGACTACGTCAGAGGCCAGATCGCCGACCTCTACGGGCGCTACGACGTCGGCGCCGCGTTCTGCGACATGTCGTTCTGGCCGGCCGTCTGCGGCTGCCGTCACTGCCGCGACCGCTGTCGCTCCGAGATCGGCGCCGAGCTGCCCGCGACGATCGACTGGACCGACGCGACATGGTGCGCGTTCGCGGCCGCGCGCGAGCGCTGGATCGCCGAGTTCCAGGGGCTCGTGACCGACGCGATGCGGGCGGCGCGGCCCGGGATAGCGGTCCATCACAACTTCGCGCTCGGCCCCGTCCACTGGGTCCAGGGCGTCCCGTTCGCGGTCACCGAGCACAGCGACTTCCTCGGTGGCGACCTCTACGGCGACGCGACCGAGCAGCTCGTCGTGACGAAGCTGATGGGCAACCTGTCGCGCTCGCGGCCGGTCGAGTTCATGAGCTTCGGCACTGTCAGCTACTCCGAGCACGTGCGGCTGAAGACGGCCGAGCGGATGCGCTCGCAGGCGCTCGCCGCGACGGCCGAGTCGTCCGCCTGCATGTTCATCGACGGGATCGATCCGCTCGGGACCGCGAACGCGCGGCTCTACGACCGCGTCGGCGCGACGTTCGATCCGGTCACGGCGTTCGAGCCGCACCTCGGCGGCGAGCCCGTCGAGGACGTGGCGGTGTACTTCTCCGACGCGTCGAAGGTCGACTTCGGCGAGAACGGCGCCCCGCTGGCGGAGCGCAACGTGCGCGCCGACAGCTACCCGCACCTGGAGGCCGTGCGGGGCGCCTGCCGCGCGCTGCAGCGCGCGCACGTGCCGTTCGGCGTCCTCACGCGCCGCCAGCTGGGCGAGCTGGAGCGCTGGCGCGTGCTCGTGCTGCCGAACGTCGTGCGGATGGACGCCGAGGAGGTCGCGGCGGTGAGCGCGTACGTGCGCGCGGGCGGGCGGGTCTACGCGAGCGGCTACAGCTCGCTGGTGGAGACGCGCGGCGTGCGCCACGACGACTTCATGCTGGGCGACGTCTTCGGCGTCGAGCTGGCGGGCGAGGAGGTCGGCCGGGTCGCCTACGCGACACCGGCGACGGAGCGGATGCGCGCGCTGACCGACCCGCAGCGCGAGCTCAGCTGGGACGCCCCGAGAGGGAGCCTCGCGGGCGGGCTGCTGCGGCTGCGGCCGCGCGCGGGCGCCGTGACGCAGACGCTCGCGACGCTGTCGCTGCCGTACGGTCATCCGCACCTCGGCGACATGGACGACCGCGAGTGGGCGTCGGTCCACTGCTCGCCGCCGTGGACCGACACCGGCGAGCCGGCGATCGTGCGTGCCCGCTTCGGCGCGGGCGAGACGATCTACAGCGCGCACGACGTCGAGCGCCAGCAGTTCGACGTCAATGAGCGGCTGTTCGCCGGCCTCGTCGGCGACCTGCTCGGCGACGCCTGGACGGTGCGCTGCGAGACCCGCCCGGACGTGTGGGTCTCCGTGTTCGACCACGCCGACCGCCGCACGCGGCGGATCGCGCTGCTGAACTCGCCGGCCGCGCTCGTGCCGCGGACGACGCTGCGGATCCGTCCGCCGGTCGGCGCGCGCTTCGAGGCGGTGCAGGAGCTGCCCTCCGGCCGCCCGCTCGCGTTCGAGACGGAGGCCGACGGGACCGCGCGCGTGACGCTCGGCACGCTGCCGGAGCTGACGATGGTCGCGGCGCGCTGGGGCGGGGAGCAGGCGTGATCGGCCTCGCGAAGACCGCCGGCGGTCCCGGCAACGTCGAGCTGATCGAGCGGCCCGAACGCGAGCCCGCGGCGGGCGAGGTGCTGCTCGACGTCCTCGCCGCGGGCGTCTGCGGCACCGACCTGCACATCGAGGCAGGCGAGTACGCGGCCGTCCCGCCGGTCACGCTCGGCCACGAGCTGTGCGGCGTCGTGCGCGCGGCCGGCGACGGCGTCGATGCCGCACTGATCGGCGCGCGCGTCGTCAGCGAGACGTTCTTCTCGACCTGCGGGGCGTGCCCGCCGTGCCGCGAGGGACGGCCGAACCTGTGCGCGCTGCGGCGCTCGATCGGCACGCACGTCGACGGCGCGTTCGCGCCGCGGACGATCGTGCCGGCGCGCAACGTCCACCGCATCCCGGCGTGGCTGGCGCCGGAGGGGGCGGCGCTGGCGGAGCCGCTGGCGTGCGTCTGCCAGTGCATGCTCGACCCGGCGGCGGTCGCGCCGGGCGAGCGGGTGCTGGTCGTCGGCCCGGGGCCGATGGGGGTGCTCGCCGGGCAGGTCGCGCGGACGCTCGGCGGCGAGGTCGTCCTCAGCGGGCTGCCGCGCGACGCGGCGCGGCTGGAGGTCGCGCGCGGGCTCGGGCTGGAGGCGACCGACACACTCGCGGACGGCTTCGAGGCCGACGTCGCGATCGACGCGTCGGGCAGCGCGGCCGGCGCCGCGATCTGCATGGAGCAGGTCCGCAGCGGCGGGCGGTTCGTGCAGGTCGGGATCTTCGGGCGCCCGGTCACGGTTCCGCTCGACCTCGTGCTGAAGAAGGAGATCGACCTCAGCACGGGCTTCGCCTCGACGCCGCTGTCGTGGCGCCGTGCGATCCGCATGATCGAGCGCCGCGACGTGGCGCTCGACCCGCTCGTCTCCGAGGTCGCCGCGCTCGGCGACTGGAGACGCGTCTTCGACGACCTGCGCGCGAGCCGCGGGATGAAGGTCGTCTTCGATCCGCAGGCGAGCGCATGACCGATTCGACTGTCGAGAGGGAGAGCATGAGCATCGATGACCTGAGCGGCAAGCGCGCCGTCGTGACCGGCGCGTCGAGCGGGATCGGCCAGGCGACCGCGATCGCGCTCGCGCAGGCCGGCGCCGACGTCGCGAGCATCCACCTCGCCGACGGCGGTGACGGCGCGGCCGCGACGGCCGCGGCGATCGAGGCCGCCGGCCGGCGCGCGCTGATGGTCGAGGGGACGACGGCGTCGGCCGAGCAGGTCGAGGCGTTCGCCGACCGCGTCGAGCGCGACCTGGGGCCGATCGACGTCTGGGTCAACAACGCCGCGCAGCTGCTCGTACGGCCGTTCATGGAGACGAGCGAGGACGACTGGCACGACCTGCTCGGCTCCAACCTCCACGGCTACGTCCACGGCTGCCGCGCGGCGCTGAGACGGATGCTGCCGCGCAGAGCGGGGCGGATCGTGAACGTCTCCTCGATCACCGCCGTGCAGCCGATCTCGCTGGCGGCGGCGTACGTGACCGCGAAGGGCGGCGTCGTCGCGCTGACGAAGGCGCTGGCGGTCGAGTTCGGCGGCGAGGGGATCGGCGTCAACGCGGTCGCGCCGGGCGCGACCGAGACGGCGCTGACGGCGGACTTCTACACGCCCGCCGTGCGGCGGGCGTACGAGGAGCGGATCGCGCTCGGGCGCGTGGGGCGGCCGGAGGACGTCGCGAAGGCGGTCGTCTTCCTCGCCTCCGACGCGGCCGGTTACCTCGCCGGCCACGAGCTGGTGGTCGACGGCGGGATGACTTTGAACGGGAACGTCGGAATCGCGGCAGACGCCGGCCCGGCGGCATGAGGAGCGACACGATGGCAGTCAGGCAGCAGACCAGACGAGCGGACACGGCCGAGCGGGATCTCCATCTCGAGCTGTTCCGCTCGATGACACGGATCCGGCGGTTCGAGGAGTTGATCCAGTCGCTCTTCCTGAAGGGGGAGGTGTACGGGACGACGCATCTGTACAGCGGCCAGGAGGCAGTGGCGGTCGGCGTGTCGAGCGCGCTCGACACGCGCGACCGCGTCGCCGGCACCTACCGCGGCCACGGCCATGCGATGGCGCAGGGCGTCGGCGCGAGCGAGCTGCTGGACGAGATGCTCGGCCGCGCGACCGGGATCAACGGCGGTCGCGCCGGCTCGATGAACGTGACGTCGATGAAGCACGGCTACATGGGCAGCTACGGGATCGTCGGCGGCTCGATCGCGGCGGCGGTCGGCGCGGCGCTGGCGACGCGGCTCGACGGCGGCGTGGCGGTCGCCTACTTCGGCGACGGCGCGACGAACCAGGGCTACTTCTTCGAGTGCCTCAACTTCGCGCACGTGTTCAGGCTGCCGGTGCTGTTCGTCTGCGAGAACAACCTGTACATGGAGTACACGCTGACCGAGGCGGTCAGCGGCGGCGACATCCTGAGCCGCGCGGCGTCGCTCGGCGTGGAGGCCGAGCAGGTCGACGGGATGCAGGTGTGGAGCGTGCGTGAGGCGGCGCAGCGTGCGGTCGCGCGCGGCCGTGCCGGCGAGGGCCCGACGCTGCTGGAGGCGCGGACGTATCGCTTCGTCGGCCATTCGCGCAGCGATCCGGCGCGCTACCGGCCCGACGGCGAGCTGGAGCAGTGGAGAGAGCGCGACCCGCTCGTGCTCTCACGTGCGCGGCTCGCGGAGGAGGGCGTCGCGGCGGATGTGCTCGACGCGGTCGATACCGACGTCGCGGCGGAGCTGGAGGCCGCGCGCGAGTCCGGGCTGGCGGCGCCGTGGCCGGACCCGGCGACGCTCCCGCCGCAGTTCGCCGAGGAGCTGCGCGCATGAGCGCCACGCTGACCGCGGTCGCGATCACGATGCCGAAGCTGTCGGACTCGATGGAGGAGGGGACGATCGCCGCGTGGCTGAAGGCCCCGGGCGACCCGGTCGCCGTCGGCGACGCGCTCGCCGAGATCGAGACCGACAAGGCGACGATGACCTACGAGGCCGAGCACGCCGGCGTGATGGGCGAGCTGCTGGCGGCCGAGGGCGAAGCGGTCGCGCTCGGCGCGCCGATGGCGCAGCTGCTGGTGGAGGGCGGCGCTGCGGAGGCGGCCGCTGCCCCGGCCGCCGCGCCCGCTGCGGCCGCGAGCGAGGCCGCCGCGCCCGCCCCCGCGAGCGCCGCTGGCCCGGCCGCCGCGCCCGCTCCGCCCGCGGGCCCCGCGCCGCTCGCCCACGCCGCGCCGCTCGCCCCCACCGCCGCCGCCCGCGTGAGCGCGTCGCCGGTCGCGCGGCGGATCGCGCGGGAGCTGGGCGTCGACCTCGCGACCGTCCGCGGAAGCGGGCCGCGCGGGCGGATCGTGCGGCGCGACGTGGAGCAGATCGCGGCCGCGTCACCGGCCGCGCTCACGCCGCCGGCCGCCGCCTCGCCCGCGGCGGCCCCGCCCCTCGCGCGCCCCACCGTCACCACCGCTCCCGCCGACGAGCACGTCGCGCTCAGCAGCGTGCAGCGGACGATCGCGAAGCGGATGGTCGCCTCGCGCACGGAGATCCCGGAGTTCACGCTCGTCGCCGAGGTCGACATGACCGCGGCGCTGCGGCTGCGGCGGGAGCTGCGCGAGGCGCGGCCCGACGCGCCGATCTCCGTCAACGACCTCGTCGTGAAGGCAGCCGCGCTCGTGCTGCGCGAGCAGCCGGTGCTCAACGCCTCGTGGGCGGGCGACCACGTCGTGCGGCACGCGCGCGTGAACGTCGGGATCGCGGTCGCGGCCGAGGGTGCGCTGCTGGTGCCGACGATCTTCGACGCCGACGTGCGCGGCGTCGCGGAGATCGCGGCGTCGGCGCGTGCCGCCGGCGAGCGCGCCCGGAGCGGCAGAGCGACCCCCGCGGAGCTGAGCGGCGGGACGTTCACCGTCACGAACCTCGGGATGTTCGGCGTGCAGCAGTTCCATGCCGTGATCAACGCGCCGCAGGTCGCGATCCTCGCGGTCGGCGGCGTCAGACGCACCCCCGCGTTCGCGCCCGACGGCGCGGTCGTCGCACAGGAGCTGATGCACGTCAGCCTCAGCTGCGACCATCGCGCCGTCTACGGCGCCGACGCCGCGCGTTTCCTCGCCCGGCTGCGCGAGGTCCTGGAGCAGCCGTTGTCGTTGTTGTTGCCTGCGGGCGTGGAAGAGGGAGCATCACGGTGAGTCAGCTGGAGTTTCGTACCGCGATCCGGGATGCGCTCGACGCCGAGCTGGCGCGTGACGAGAGCGTGATCCTGTTCGGCGAGGACGTCGCCGTCGCCGGCGGCGTCTTCGCCGTCACGCCCGGCCTGCACGACAGATACGGCGACGCGCGCGTCTTCGACACGCCGATCTCCGAGCTGGCGATGAGCGGCGCCGCCTACGGCGCCGCCGTCTGCGGGCTGCGGCCGGTGCTGGAGATCATGTTCGGCGACTTCCTCCCGCTCGCGATGGACAGCCTCGTCAACCAGGCGGCGAAGTTCCTCTTCCTCGACGGCGAGAACGGCGTGCCGCTCGTCGTCCGCTGCGTCGTCGGTGGCGGCGGACGCTTCGGCGCGATCCACTCGCAGATGCCGGTCTCGTGGATGCACGGCGTCACGGGCGTGAAGATCGTCGCGCCGTCGACCCCGGCGGATGCGCACGGGCTGATGCGCGCCGCCGTCCAGGACGACAACCCCGTCCTCTTCTTCGAGCACAAGCGGCTCTACTCGACGAAGGGACCCGAGCCGGCCGACCGCGACGCGATCATGCCGCTGGGCAGGGCGAACGTCGTGCGCGAGGGCGGCGACGTGACGGTCGTGACCGCGATGAAGGGCGTCCACGACGCTCTGGAGGCGGCCGAGCGGCTCGCCGGCGACGGGATCGAGACGGAGGTGATCGACGTGCGCACGATCCGCCCGCTCGACGTCGAGACGATCGTCGCCTCGGTCGCGAAGACGAGCCGGCTCGTCGTCGTCGAGGAGGGGCCGCTGACCGGCGGTTGGGCCGGCGAGGTGATGGCGCGCGTGACCGAGGAGGCGCTCGGCGAGCTCGACGACGCCTGGCGGATCGCGACGCCCGACGGCCCGGTTCCGTACAGCCCGCCGCTCGAAGACGCCTTCCTGCCCGGACCCGACCGCATCGCGACCGAGATCAAGGAGCGCCTGTGACCCGTGACGTGACCGTGCTGGCCGAGGGCCACTCGTTCCTGGAGGGGCCGCGCTGGCACGACGGCCGGCTGTACGCGTCGGACTTCTTCACCAGACGCGTGCTCGTGTTCGGCGAGGACGGCAGCAGCGAGACGGTCTGCAGCGTCGAGGGGATGTCGTCCGGGCTCGGCTTCGACCCCGACGGCGCGCTGCTGATCTCTTCGATGACCGACAAGCGCGTGCTGCGCCTGCGCGACGGCGAGCTGGAGCTGGTCGCCGACCTCGCCGACCGCGCCGGCGGGGTCTGCAACGACCTGCTCGCCGACGAGCGCGGCGGCGCCTACGTCGGCAACTTCGGCTGGGACGTGAGCGCCGATGACCGCACTCAGACGACCGACCTGCTGTACGTCGGCGCGGACGGCGCGGTCACGGTCGCCGCGAGCGGCGTCGTCTTCCCGAACGGCATGACGATCTCGCCGGACGGCGCGACGCTGCTGCTGGCCGAGACGTTCGCCGGGCGCATCAGCGCGTTCGACCGGGCGGCGGACGGGACGTTGTCCAACCGCCGCTTCTGGGCCGAGTTCGAGCCGGGCGGCTTCGAGACGACGACGGCGGCGTGCGCCTCGGGCGTCCCGCTGCCGGACGGGATGGCGCTCGACGCCGACGGCGCCGTCTGGATCGGCGACGCGGCCGGCAGCGGCGCGGTGCGCGTCGGCGAGGGCGGCGAGATCCTCGACCGCGTCGAGGTCGGCGAGGGGCAGACGGCGTACGCCGTCGCGCTCGGCGGCGCCGACCGCCGCACGCTGTTCCTCTGCGCCGCGGTGCCCTTCGTCGAAGGCGATCCCGCCAACGTCCACGTCGCGCGGCTGCTGTCGTGCCGCGTCGAGGTGCCGGGGGCGGGCCGCCCGTGATCCTCGCGACGCAGTACCACCGCCCGCCGTTCCCGCGCCGCGACCGCTGGCGCGACGACCTCGCGCGGATCCGCGCGACCGGCTTCGACACGATCGTGCTGACCGCGCCGTGGGCGTGGATCGAGCCGGAGCCGGGCGCGTACGACTTCGCCGACCAGGACGAGCTGGTCGCGCTCGCGGGCGAGATCGGGCTGAAGGTCGTGATCAACCTCTGGACCGAGCTGCAGCCGGTCTGGATCGAGCGCGAGCTGCCCGACGCCCGGCTCGTCGACCACACCGGCCGGCCGGTCGTCTCCTCGCCGCTCGCCTACGCGCAGTTCGGCGTGATGCCCGGCGGCTGCACCGACCACCCGGGCGTGCGCGAGCGCGCGAGTGCGTTCATGACCGCGACGGCGGAGCGCTTCGCCGGCGCCGAGAACCTGCTGCTGTGGGACTGCTGGAACGAGATCCGCTGGATGACGCAGGCCGACGGGCACGTCTGCCACTGCGAGCACACCGTCGCGCGCTTCCGCGACTGGCTGCGCGAGCGCCACGGCGACCTCGACGGCCTCAACGCCGCCTGGCAGCGCCGCTACCGCTCGTGGGACGACGTTGCGATGGCGAAGCTGCCGACGCGCACCTACACCGACGTGATGGCCTACCAGGCGTTCCTGACGCGCCGCGCCGCGGTCGACCTGCGCTGGCGTCGCGACGCGGTCCACGCCGGCGACTCTTCGCGCCCGATCCTCGCGCACACGGCGTTCCCGTCGGCGTTCTCCAGCGGCGAATGGTTCGAGTACGAGCCGGCGCTCGCGCGCGGCAACGACTTCGAGCTGGCCGACCAGGTCGACGGGCTCGGCTCCTCGCACTTCCCGGCGTTCATCCACACGAGCGCGGTCGAGTACGCGACGCGGCTGGAGGCGAGCCGCAGCTCGGCCGGCGGCTTCAACTGGATCGCCGAGCTGCAGGGCGGCGCGGCCGGCCACGGCCTGCAGCCGATGCGAGCGGTCCCCGGCCGTCTGCAGGCGCGCTGGGTCTGGAACGGGATCGCGCGCGGCGCCAAGGCGGTCAGCTTCTGGTGCTGGCGCGACGAGGTCTTCGGGCGCGAGGCGGCCGGCTTCGGGATCGTCGGCGACGACGGCCACCGCGACGAGCGGCTCGCCGAGCTGCGCAGAACGGCGGACCTGCTGGAGGCGCACGGTCCGCTGCTCGACGCGTACGCGCCCGCGCCCGCGCGCGTGGGGGTCGTGCTCGAACCGAGCGCGTACCAGCTCGACTGGGCCGGCTCCGGCAGAACGGGCGGGTTGAAGGTCGGGGCCGGCAGCGGCTACCAGGCCGCCCACGACCTCCAGGGCCATCTGCTCGCGCTGGAGCGGCTGCAGATCCCCTACGACGTCGTCGACCCGTCGCACGCGCACGACCTGTCCGGCTACGCGCTGCTGGTGATGCCATGGCCGCTCGTCGTCGACCCCGCCTTCGGCGAGCGTGTGCTCGCCTGGACGCGCGCCGGCGGCACGCTGCTGACGGGGGCGGAGCTGGACGCGTTCGACGCCGCCGGTCTCTACCGCTACCAGGACGAGCGCCCGTTCGCGAACGCGCTCGGCCTGCGCGGCAGCGGGCTGCGTCAGCCGGACGGCCGCGCGCTCGAGTACGAGCTGGACGGGACGCGCGGCGAGCTGCGCACCGCGACCTGGGTCGTGCCGCAGGATGCCGCGGTGAGCGCCGGCGCGGACGTGCTCGCGGCCGACGAGCGCGGCGCGACGGTCGTGCGCCGCGCGGTCGGCGACGGGCACGTCGTGGCGGTCGGCACCAACGCCGGGCTCGCCTACTTCGAGCAGCGCGACGCCGGCTTCGAACGGTTCCTGCGGACGCTCGCGGAGGGCGCCGGCGCGCTGGCGCCGCTGCGCTGCTCGATCGAGGACGGCGAGCGGGTGCAGTGGCGCCACGGCGCCGCGGGCGAGCACGGCGAGCTGCTGTTCGTGATCAACGAGGGCGCGGCGGCCGACGTCACGTTCGACTGGCCGGCGGATCGGCTGCCGGCCGCGGCGGCGCACGACCTGACGAGCGGGACGGAGCTTGAGCTGGCGCGCGACGGCGAGCGGCTGACGCTGCGCCTGCCGCTGCGGGAAGAGGGCTACCACGTGGTCCGGCTCACCTAGAGTTCGTGCGATGGCCGATTCACTGATCGACGACGACGGGGCGTGGGAGGAGCCGACCTCGCGCGCGCAGGACGTCGCGCAGCAGCTGCGTGAGCTGATATTCGACGGCGAGCTGCGGGCCGGCTCGCCGATCCGCCAGGAGGCGGTCGCGAGACGGCTCGGCGTCGGCCGCTTCCCGGTGCGGGAGGCGCTGCGGCTGCTGGAGAGCGAAGGCCTCGTCGTGCTGCGGCCCAACAGCGGCGCGAGAGTCGCGCTGCTCGACTTCGCCGAGTGCGAGGAGATCTACAAGATGCGCGAGCGGCTGGAGCCGCTCGCGTTCGCCGAAAGCGTCGGCCGGCTGACGCCCGAGCAGATCGAGCGCGCGCACACGCTCTCGGCCGCGCTGCCGGGCCTGGTGCACGACCCCAAGCGGTGGCTTGAGGGCGACCGGCGCCTGCACCTCGCCTGCTACGCGGGGATCCCGACGCCGCGGCTGCTGCGCACGATCGTCAGCTACTGGAACATCAGCCAGCAGTACCGGCGGGTGCTGCTGACGACGTTCACCGAGCGTGACTTCGAGCTGCAGCACGCTGAGCACGAGCTGATCATCGACGCGCTCGAGAGCGACAACTCGCGCGCGGGCGAGGACCTGATGCGCGCCCACATCGAGCGCAGCCGCCTGCGCCTCACGCGCCACCGGCATCTGTTCGAGGAGTGACAGGTCCCTGCGGCTCCAGAACGACCTCGGCCCGCTCCGAGGAGCGGGCCGAGCGCGGCTGGTTGGCCCGAACCGTCTGAAAAACGCCTCTCAAGTCTAGCTGCGGGTCACGCCTCGGCCCCGAACGCCCCTTCGGCCCCGAGCTGGGCGATCTCGGCGGGGGTGAGGCCGGCGAGCGCTTCGAGCACGGTGGCGGTGTGCTCGCCGCGGCCGGGGGCGCGGCGGTAGTCGGGGCGGTGGCCGCTGATGCGCAGCGGCGAGGCGATCTGGCGGACGGCGCCGAAGCGCGGGTGGTCGTAGGAGACGACGTCCTCGCGCGCGAGGACCTGGGGGTCGCGCAGCGCGGCGGCGACGTCGTTGACCGGGCCGCTCGGGACGCGGGCGGCGGCGAGCCGTTCCAGCAGCCGCGCGCTCGTCTCCGCCGCGAAGTGCGGGCGCAGCAGCTCCAGCAGCGCGTCGCGGTGGGTGTCGCGGCCGGCGAAGTCGGCGAAGCGCGGGTCGGCGAGCAGGTCGGCGAGGTCGAGCGCCTCGCACAGCGCGACCCAGAACTTCTGCTTCGCGCACGCGACCGTGATCCAGCCGTCGGCGGTGCGGAACGCCTGGAACGGGACGATCGACGGATGCGCCGACTCCGGCCGCCGCTGCGGCATGTACTCGGCGCTCGCGGTCCACGTCGCGAGGTACGTCAGCAGCGCGAGCGCCGTCTCGTGCAGCGACGTGTCGCAGTCGCCGCCGACGCCGTCGCGCCGCGCGCGCCACACGCCGGCCATGAGTGCGAGCGCGGACATGTAGCCGCCGGCGAAGTCGACCAGCGAGAGGCCGGTCCGCGTCGGCGGCGCATCGGGCTCGCCGGTCACGCTCATCCAGCCCGCGAGGCCCTGCAGCACGTGGTCGTAGGCGCCCTCGGCCGCGCGCGGCCCGGTGCGGCCGAAGCCCGACAGCGAGCAGCAGACGATCCGCGGGTTCAGCGGCGCGAGCGCGTCATACGTCAGCCCGAGGCGATCCGGCTGGTCGCCGCGCAGGTTGCAGTAGATCGCGTCCACGTGGGGGACGAGCCGCTCGAACGCGGCGCGGCCCGCGCGCGTTCGCAGGTCGAGCGAGATGCTGCGCTTGCCGCGGTTGAACGTCTCGAAGAAGAGCGACTCCTCGCCCTCGGCGAACGGCGGCACGGTGCGGCCGACGTCGCCACCGCTGGCGGGATCCTCCAGCTTGATCACGTCGGCGCCGAGGTCGGCGAGCTGCGACGTCGCCCACGGCCCGGCGCCGAACTGCTCGACCGCGAGCACGCGGACGTCGGCGAGTGGCGCGGCGGCGCTCATCAGTAGGACCGCGGCAGGCCGAGCACGTGCTGCCCGACGTACGCCTGGACGAGGTTGTTGGAGATCGGCGCGACCGAGTAGAGGCGCGTCTCGCGGAACTTGCGCTCGACGTCGTACTCCTCCGCGAAGCCGAAGCCGCCGTGCGCGTCGACGCTGGCGTTCGCGGCCGCCCACGACGCCTCCGAGGCGAGGAACTTCGCCATGTTCGCCTCCGCGCCGCACGGCTTGCCCTGCTCGTAGAGCCAGACGGCCTTCCAGCGCATCAGGTTCGCCGCCTCCAGCGCCATGTGCGCGCGGGCGATCGGGAACTGGACGCCCTGGTTGGCGCCGATCGGGCGCCCGAAGACGGTCCGCTCGCTCGCGTAGCCGACCGCCTTCTCGGTCAGGAAGCGGCCGTCGCCGATGCACTCGCCGGCGATCAGGATCCGCTCGGCGTTCATGCCGTCGAGGATGTAGCGAAAGCCTCTGTCCTGCTCCCCGACGAGCGCGTCCGCCGGCAGCCGCAGACCGTCGAGGAAGACCTCGGTCGTGGCGTGGTTCATCATCGTCTTGATCGGTCTGATCGTCAGCTCGTCGCCGCGCTCGCGCATGTCGACGAGGAAGACCGAGAGGCCGTCGGTCTTCTTCTCGATCTGGTCGATCGGGGTCGTGCGCGCGAGCAGCACCATCAGGTCGGAGTGCTCCGCGCGCGAGGTCCAGATCTTCTGGCCGTCGACGACCCAGCCGTCGCCGTCGCGCCGCGCGCGCGTCTGGATCTTCGTCGTGTCGGAGCCGGCGCCGGGCTCGGTCACGCCGAACGCCTGCAGGCGCAGCCTGCCGGCGGCGATCTCGGGCAGCCAGCGCGCCTTCTGCTCATCGCTGCCGTGGCGCAGGACGGTCCCCATCACGTACATCTGCGCGTGGCACGCGCCGGCGTTGCAGCCGCTGGCGCAGATCTCCTCGAGGATCACGCTCGCGGCCGACAGCGGCAGGCCGGCGCCGCCGTACTGCTCGGGGATCAGCGCGGCGAGCCAGCCGTGCTCGGTCAGCGCGCGCACGAACTCGTCGGGGTAGCGGTCGGGCTCCAGCGCGCGCCAGTACTCGCCGTCGAAGCGCTCGCACAGCTGGCGGACCGCCTGGCGGATGTCAGCGAGGTCGTCCGAGATCGTGAAGTCCATCGTCAGCTCCGAATCACTTTCAGACTTTGAAATGTGTTCGCAGCATCTTGACAGGCGGGCGCGGGTCATGCCAGGCTGTTTTCAACTGGCTATGGAGATTTTCACGATATGAAAGACGGGGCGGTGCGCATGACCGACGCCGAGCTGCTCGGGATGCTGCGGCGGATGATCGAGATCCGCGGCTTCGAGGACGAGATCCAGCGCGCGTTCACGAAGAACCTCGTACGCGGCTCGACGCACCTCTGCAACGGCCAGGAGGCGTGCGTCGTCGGCGCCTGCGGCGCGCTGCGCGAGGGCGACTCGATGGTCTGCACCTACCGCGGCCACGGCGCCGTGCTGGCGATGGGCGCGCCGCTGGAGGGGACGTTCGCCGAGATCCTCGGCCGCGAGACGGGCCTCTGTCGCGGCAAGGGCGGCTCGATGCACCTGACCGACGTCGGCGTCGGCGCCTACGGCTCGTTCGCGATCGTCGGCGCGCACCTGCCGATCGCGACCGGCCTCGCCCTCGCCGCCAAGCTCGACAGAAGCGAGGCCGTCAGCCTCTGCTTCTTCGGCGACGGCAGCATGAACATCGGCGCGGTCCACGAGGCGATGAACCTCGCCGGGATCTGGAAGCTGCCGGTGATCTTCTTCTGCGAGAACAACCTCTACGGCGAGTACTCGCCGCTCGCCACGACGACGCCGGTCGAGGAGCTGGCCGCGCGCGCGGCCGGCTACGGGATGCCGGGCGTGCGCGTCGACGGCAACGACGTCGTCGCCGTCCACGCGGTCGTCTCCGAGGCCGTCCGGCGCGCCCGCTCCGGCGAGGGGCCGACGTTCGTCGAGGGCCTGACCTACCGCCACCGCGGCCACTCGCGCACCGACCCGGCGAGATACCGGCCGGAGGGCGAGCTGGAGCGGTGGCTGGAGCTGGACCCGATCCCGCGGCTGGAGGCGCTGCTGCGCGAGCGCGGCGTCGCGGACGGCGCCGTCACGCAGGCGCGCGCCGACGCGGAGGAGGCCGTCGCGACGGCGTACGCGGCGGCGCTCGCCGCGCCCGCGCCCGGCCTGGAGCTGATCTACGAGGACGTCTACGCATGAGCCAGGTCACGTACAAGGAGGCGATCCGGCGCGCGCAGGAGGACGCGCTCGCCGAGAACGACCGCGTCGTGCTGCTGGGCGAGGACATCGCCGCGGCCGGTGGCGCGTTCAAGGTCACCGACAGGCTGTTCGAGCGCTTCGGCCCCGAGCGCGTGCTCGACACGCCGATCTCCGAGCAGGCGATCGTCGGCGCGGCGATCGGCGCGGCGCTGAAGGGCCGGCGCCCGGTCGCCGAGCTGATGTTCGCCGACTTCGCCGCCGTCTGCTTCGACCAGATCGCCAACCAGCTCGCGAAGTACCGCTACATGACGGGCGGCCAGGTGACGCTGCCCGTCACGCTGCGCCTCTCCAACGGCGCCGGCGGCGGCTTCGCCTCCCAGCACTCCCAGACGGTCGAGAACTGGTTCCTCAACTGCCCGGGGCTGAAGGTCGTCGTGCCGGGGTCGCCGGCCGACGCGTACGGGCTGTTCATGGCCGCGGTGCGCGACGAGGACCCGGTGCTCTTCTTCGAGCACAAGGGCATGTACAACGTCAAGGGCGAGCTGGGGCCGGCCGGCGAGGCGATCGAGATCGGCAGAGCGGGCGTGATCCGCAGCGGCACGAGCGCGACGGTCGTCGCGACGCAGCTGATGCGCCAGCGCGCCGAGCGCGTCGCGGAGGAGCTGGCCGCCGAGGGGATCGAGCTGGAGCTGATCGACCCGCGCACGGTCCTGCCGCTCGACCTCGACACGATCGGCGCCAGCGTCGACAAGACCGGCCGCCTCGTCGTCGTGCAGGAGTCGCCGCTCGGCGGCAGCTGGGGCGCGACCGTCGTCGCCGGCGTCGTCGCCGAGCGCTTCGAGTCGCTGGACGCCGCGCCGGTACTCGTCAGCGGTCCCGACACACCAGTCCCGTACGCCGGGCCGCTGGAGGACGCATGGCTGCCGAGCGAGAGACACATCGCCGGCGAGATCCGTAGCCTGCTCGGAGCCTGATGGAGCACGTGATCGCGAGGATCGAGGCGTTTCCGCTCGTCTACGCCGAGCCGCACTACCGCGGCGCGGAGCGCTGCGTCACGCTCGTGCGGATCGAGACGGCGGACGGCGTGGTCGGCTGGGGCGAGGCGATCTCGCAGGTGCCCGCGGCGACGCGCGCGACGCGGACGCTCGTGCACGACGCGTTCGCGCCGCTGCTGCTCGGCGGCGACGCGACGAACGTCGAGGCGCACTGGCACGCGATGTGTCGGCACGCCTACTGGTTCGGCGTCGAGGGGATCGCCGCGTTCGCGATCAGCGCGATCGACATGGCGCTGTGGGACCTCAAGGGAAAGCTGCTCGGCCAGCAGGTCGTGACGCTGCTCGGCGGGCGGCTCAAGGACGAGATCCCGGCGATGGGGTCGATCATCTTCGACATGGACGACCTCGACTGGACGCTGGCCGAGTTCGCCTGGATGCGCGAGCAGGGGTACCGGATCGTCAAGGCCGGCTGGGGGATGACGCTCGACTCCGTCTTCGGGGAGGACCGCACGCGCGACCTGCGCTACCTGACCGAGGTGCGCGCGGTCATCGGCGACGAGCTGTCGCTCGTCGTCGACGTGCCGGGCGCGCAGCGCGTCTGGGACCTCGCGACGGCACAGCGGCGGCTGCGCGAGTGGGAGCGGTTCGACCTGCGCTGGGTCGAGCAGCCGCTGCACCCGGCCGACCTCGACCACCACCGCCGCCTGCGCGCGGCGACGACGACGCCAGTCGGCACCGGCGAGGACGAGTGGAGCCCGGAGACCTACCGTCACGTGCTCTCCTGCGGCGGCGTCGACGTCGTGCAGCTGGACCCGGGGCGCTGCCTCGGGCTGACCGGCTGCCGCGAGGTGGTGCGGATGGTCGAGGCGGCGGGGCTCAGATACAGCATGCACAGCTGGAGCAGCGCGCTGAACACGGCGGCCAGCCTGCACGTGCTGGCGCTCTCCGAGCACGGCGACACGCTCGACTTCAAGCCGCACGAGTCGCCGATGCAGCACGACGTGATCGAGGATCCGTGGGTGCAGCGCGACGGGCTGCTGGCGTTGCGAGCGGCGCCCGGACTCGGCGTCACGGTCGACGAGCGGGCGCTCGACCGCTTCGCTCTGAGATAGAGTTTCACCATATGAACACGGTCGAGACAGGCACGCGGATCCAGTCGGTCGCGCGCGCCTCGCAGCTGCTGCTGTGGGTCGCCGAGCAGCCGCACGGCGCCAACGCGAAGGAGATCGCCGAGGCGCAGGGCCTCGCGCTGCCGACGTGCTACCACCTCGTCAACACGCTCGTCGACCAGGGGCTGCTGGCGAAGGACGTCCATCGCCGCTACGTGCTCGGGCCGAGCACGGCGATCCTCGCGCAGGCGTACCTGCGCGGCCGCTCGGTCTCCGAGCAGCTGCTGACGGCGCTGCGCGAGCTGGCCGACCGCACGGGCGAGACGGTCTACCTGGCCGACTGGGGCGAGCACGACATCCGCGTGCTGGCGTCGGTCGAGAGCAGCCACATCGTGCGCGTCGCGGAGGTCGGCAGCGGCCCGTACGAGAACGGGCACGCGCGCGCCAACGGCAAGGTGCTGCTCGCGTGGGCGGCGCCGGAGGTGCGTCAGGGCTACCTGCGCGACCACCCGCTGGCGGCGTGCACGCCGGCGTCGATCACCGACCCGGACGCGCTCGACAGAGAGCTGGCGCGGATCCGCAGGCGCGGCTACGCGTACGACCAGGAGGAGTACGCGCTCGGCGTCTCCTGCATCGGCGCGCCGCTGCTGAAGGACGGGCGGATCGTCGCCGCCTACGGTGTGACGGTCCCGACCGAGCGCTTCAAGAAGCAGCGCAGAGCGCTGACCGACACGCTGCTCGACGTGATCGCCGGCGTCGGCGCGGCGTAGGCCGCGCCGCCCCGTCGGCTAGACGCCGGGGATCGAGCCGAGCCGGGCGCCGCCGTCGACGTCGAGCGAGACGCCGGTCAGGAACGACGCGCCGTCGGAGACGAAGTGCATGATCGCGGCGGTGACGTCGTGCTCGGTCAGGTTGCGGCCGACGAGGTTCGTCCGCGCGGCGGAAGCCTTCACCTCGTCGCTCGTCCTGCCGCTCGCGCTCATCTTCCAGTCGAGCAGGTCCTTCCCCATCTCGGTCGTCGGGCAGCCGACCGGGCAGACGCAGTTGACCGTCACCTGGTCGGCCGCCAGCTCGGCGGCGAGCGACTCGGTCAGGCCGACGACGCCGAACTTCGAGGCGGTGTAGGCGAGCAGCTGCGCCGCGCCGCGGCGGCCGGCGTCGGAGGAGATCGAGACGATCCGCCCGCGCCCGCTCGAGCGCAGCAGCGGCGCGGCCGCCTGGCAGACGAGGAACGTCCCCTTGAGGTTGACGTCGAGCGTCAGGTCCCAGTCCCGCTCGGTCACGTCGGCGAGCGGCTTGACGTGGATCACGCCGGCCGAGTTGACGAGCGTGTCGAGCCCGCCGAGCCGCTCGGCGACCTCCGCGACCGCGACGCCGACCTCGGCGGGGGAGCGCACGTCGGCACGGACGGCGACGGTCTCGCCGCCCAGCTCGGCGGCTGCCCGTTCCAGTCGCGCGGCGTCGACGTCGAGGATCGCCACGCGCGCACCGGCCGCGCGCAGCGCGCGGGCGACGTCGAGCCCGAAGCCGGCCGCGCCGCCGGTGACCAGGGCCTTGCGATCCGCTGCGATGCTCACGATCCGGCTCCTTCTCGTTGACGCGGCTGGCGGCGGCATGCTATCACTTCAATTGCTGCTAGAGGTATTCATAGTTTGAAATCCTGAGGCGGCGAGGGACAGTATGTGTCGACCGACCGCTTTCCCGACGGCTTCCTCTGGCGCGCGGGCACCTCGGCGTACCGGATCGAGGGCTCGTCGTTCGCCGACGGCGCCGGGATGATGATCCAGCACCGCTTCGCGCACGCGCCGGGCAACGTGATGGACGGCACGACCGCGCTTGCAGCGCCCCTGTCCAGTTGCCAATGCGCCAGGACCGCCGCCGTTTCCGGAATACTTCGTAGATATGGCGAGGTCCAACAGCAACACTTCGCAAGGTCCGTTCGGTCAGCCGAACCGGGTGCGTCTTGTCAATCAGTTCCTTGGTCTTAGAACTATCGATCCAGCGAACGCATGGAAGGACGTTTACCGCCTGCTGCTGTGGATCGACACGCGAACGGGCATTGCACATTGTTACGAGTCGGACAAGTCCCAGCCTGGCAAGCCCTGGTATCCGCGCAGTCTTGAGTTTCACGAATGGGTCTCCGACCAGCTTGGGATCGCACCGATGGATCTCAAGGATCACGTCGACTGGATGTTCCGGCAGGTAGTAGGCGCGGTCACTGAGGCAGAGGCCGACGAGATGATCGCTAACGCACTCGGAGTCCAGGAAAGCCTCTTCGCTGGGAACCGGAAGAAGATGCCAGTGCCGGGTGATGATCCCCGGCTGCGCGAAATCGTCGAGCCACTGATGTCACTTAGTCCTTCTGAACGACTCGACGAGGACGGCATCAACAGCGTGCTGCGGAAGGTCTACGCGCATATGAGCTCAGAGAACAAGCGCGCCAACCTCCTCGGTCGTGGCTTCGAGGACGTGCTTGACGGTGTGATACGGCGACTGCCTGCTCCTCCGGAGCACCACGGGGCACAGACGGTCCTTGAGACTATCCCTGGGTTTCGTCCGACTCGGGACGGCGACAAGGTCGAGAAGGTAGATCTCTGGGTGGGAGATGGCGAGAGACGACGCATCATGATCTCTGCGAAGTGGTCCGTGCGTGCCGACCGGGAGAAGCAGATGGCTACGGACTTCCAGACGTACAACCAGATGAATGACTGGCGCGATCCCTTCGAGTACGTGTGGATCACCAACGAGTTCGACCCTGCACGGCTGGTGACAAATGCGACGAATACACAGAACAACAGTCTGCTGTTCGACAAGGTCGTCCACATCTGCCCCGCTGCGCTCGGGGTAGTGCACAGGTTCGGCGACGGAGCCAGACTCGGCAGAAATCCCGCGCGGCTGCAGGAGCTGCTTGCCGAGCAGCGCATCATCGGCCTTGACGCATTCCTGCGAGACATCAGCAGCGGTGGCTGAGCACGGTTGAGCAGCCGTGCAGTCGGCTCAGGAAGCAATTCGAACTGCGTCAGCGATGCGTGCGGCAATCAGGTCTGGGTCCTCGTGCTCCCAGAACCGCAGCACCGTCCAACCCGCGGCCTCCAGCGCACTCTTGTGCCGCGCGTCGCGTTCTTGATTTCCGGCGATCTTTGGCGTCCAGTATTGGCCGTTGCGAATCCTGGGCCGGCTGCCGTGTTCAGGACAGCCATGCCAGAAGCAGCCGTCGCAGAACACTGCGATCCGCCGTTTTGTGAAAACGATGTCCGGACGGATTGGCCGGATCCCCTCCAGACGGATCGGCAGGTCCACTCGAAAACGCAGGCCAGCTGCATGAAGCCGCGAACGGACCCGGCGCTCGATTGCTGTATCTCGGCGCCGAATAGCCGCCATGTTGCGCGAACGGCCCGGAGAGGTCACTTCCGGAACTTGTGCGTCAGAGGGCACGACAAGAACTCTCGCAGAGCAAGCCGCGCCGAGGGTGCGCTCAGCTGTAAGAACAGACTCAGTTGCTGGGAGCTGCGAGTTCGGCCGGGTCGTGCGCGCCGAGGAGATCGCAAACGGAGCGTCCGATCGCGGCGGCCAGAGGCGGGGGCACCGCATTCCCGACCTGGCGGTACCGAGAGTGCCGTGCGCCGTTTCTAAGCTGGCCGGGCGTGCCCTTTGGCGCGGTCACAAAGTGGAAGCGATCAGGAAACCCTTGGATTCGGGCGGCCTCGCGGACTGACAGACCCCGGGCAACCTCGTAGTGGTATGCAAAGTCTGCCTTTGTGTTCGCAGTCCACGCAAGCCAGTCGGGATGCAGACGCCGGTAGGCGTAGAAATGGCGGCGGGCGAGTCGCTCCCCGTTTCCAGCAGGCCCCCACTTCGAGTCGCCGAGGTACCGTCGGAGGAGTTCCTCAGGGAGGTCATAGACGTTGCCGCCTGGCGGGATCGCCTGAAGGCGTCGGCGCGTGTCTTCGCGGATCGCGGACGGAGTGTGGTCCTGAGGAACTTTGCTCTTCACGCGCATCCATCGCTGATACGCCGATTGAGGTCTGCTGCTGTACACGTCGCCGGGTTCGATGAGGTCGCTGAGGGCCTGCTGCACTGTGACAGCACGCCGGTCACCCGGGTCCGTCAGCACCTCGTGCAGCGGACGATCCAAGCTGAACAACGCTTCGGTTGGTTGCCCGCTGTGCCCGTTGCGGAGCGCACGACTGAGCCCTGTGCCCTCGGGGAGACCGGGAGCAACGCCGATGTCTGTTCGCACGCCGATGAAGACGAGCCGAGGGCGCCGCTGCGGCGTTCCGAAGTCGCCGGCGTCCAGGACTCCTGAGATTACGTCGTAGGCGCCTTGGAGCGAGAGGTCTTGCTCGATCTGACGCCGGACAGCACCGCCCTTGAGCTGGCTCATTCCCAGGACGTTTTCGAGTACAAGGGTCCGCGGGCGGATCTCTTGGAGGAGGCCAACGAACTCCCGGTACAGGCGGTTACGAGGATCGTCAATCAGGCGATCGTGATTGCGGACCTGGCTGTACGCCTGGCAAGGCGGACCACCAGCAAGCAGATCAAGGTCGGAGCCCTGCAGCGCGTCCAAGAGCGCTTCGTGCTTCTCCCGACTGGTGAGGTCTCCTTCGACAAGGACTGTTCTTGGGAAATTCCGCCGGTACGTCGCGCAGGCATCAGGGTCATGATCCGCAGCAGCAACGACGTGCATACCGGCGTCGGCGAGGCCCTGGCTCAAGCCTCCTGCGCCGCAAAAGAGGTCTACTGCGGTGAGGGTTTTCGTCTTGGCCACGCGACGGGATACTAGGCTCCGCGTCGGATGGGAACCGCAGTCCCGAAGGCCTGGCGCTCCTTGGCGGACAAAGGCACAGAGCGTCCTCTGGCACACGCTGGGCGCTTGTCTGCGACGCCTACCCAAGGGGCGATGCCCGTCGTCAGCCGGAACGCCGCGACCGTATGGCGCGCCGGCACGAACCGGCCGATGCGGATCGTCGCTGACTGACAGCTGAGAGCGCTCGAGTCAGGTTCCTCCGTCGTGGTCGTAGACGGCGGTCAGCCCGCCGTCGACCGTCACTGCCGCACCGGCCAGCCCCGACGCCGCGTCGCTGAGCAGGAAGCACAGCGTCTCGGCGACCTCCTCGGGGCGCAGCAGACGGCCGAGCGGGGTGCGGCGGGCGGCCGCGCGCTCGACCGCGGCGGGATCGCCGGACGCGTTCATGTGGCTGCGCAGCATCGGCGTGTCGGTGATCCCCGGGCAGACGGCGTTGACCTGCACGCCTTGGGCGGCGTACTCGGCGGCGGTCGAGCGCACGAGCTGCAGCAGCGCCGCCTTCGACGCCGAGTAGGCGCTCAGCTGCTGCTCTGTGAAGAGCGAGTTGACGCTGCAGACGACGGCGACCGCGCCGCCACCGTCGGCGACCATGCCCGGCACGAGTGTGCGCAGGCCGTGCAGCACGCCGACGACGTTGACGTCGAACAGCCGCCGGAACTGCTCGGGCGAGGTCTCCAGCAGCGGCGCGACGACGAGCGCGCCGGCGCACGCGACGAGGCAGTCGGCACCGCGCGGGTCGCGAGCGAGACAGGCGGCGCCGACGCGCTCCCACGTCGCCGGCGCTGAGACGTCGCCCTCGATCCACGCGACGCCGTCGTCCCCCTGAAGCTCCGCCGGCGGGCCGGCGAGGTCGAGCCCGACGAGCGGGACGCCGCGCTGGCGCAGCGCTTGCGCCGCGGCGAGGCCGATGCCGGAGCCGGCGCCCGTGACGACGGCGAGGCGCCGCCCGAGCGGCGCGGCGGGGACGGGGGCGGGCACGGTGGTCATGCGGTCTCCTTCAGCAGCAGGTCGCGCAGCGCCGCGGTCTCGGCGATGCAGTCGACGCGGGTGCAGTCGAGCCATTCCTCCCACTGGTACTCGAGCGCGAGGAAGCCGTCGTAGCCGTCGGCGTCGAGCCGGTCGCGCAGCGCGCGGAAGTCGATCGCGCCCTCGCCCGTGCGCGTCTGCATCACGCCTGGCGCTGCCTGCCGCAGGTGGACGTGCGCGGCGTGCGGGATCAGCGCGTCGGCCTCCGCCTGCGCGAATCCCTGGAAGACGAAGTGGCTGTGGTCGAGCGCGAGCGTGACGTCCGGCGCCTGGCCGATCAGGTCGAGCGTGCGCGCGGGCGTCTCGGCGATCGACTGGTAGTGCGGCTCGATCGCGAGCCGCAGGCCCGCCTCCGCGGCCAGCTCGGCACGGCGCTGCAGCTCGGCGGCCGCGAGCGCGAGCCCCACGTCCGCGTCGACGCCGTCGAACGGCATGCCCGGCAGCAGCGTGACCCCGGGCGCCCCCAGCCGGCGCGCGAAGTCGAGCACCGCGCGGTAGCAGTCGAGCGACTGGGCCCGCACCTGTGCGTCGGGGTGGTTGACCGCCAGCTCGTCGAACTCGCTCCCGAGGATCGCGAAGACGTCCGCGACCGCCAGCTCGCAGCGCTCCAGCCGCCGCCGCACACGGTCCGCCGCGGCGGGCGGATCGGCGACGACGTCCGCGGGCGGGGTGTGGTCGCTGCCGGCGAAGACGCAGACGTCGACGGCCGCGATGCCGAGGTCGCCGATCACCCGCAGCGCGGTCTCGTGCGAGAGCCTGGGGAAGGTCGAGTCCGCGCACGACAGCCGCTCGGCGAGCGGTCGCTTCTGGTCGGTCATCCGTGGCTCCTGCCGAGTTTCACAGTCTGAAATGGATTCGGTGTCTGTGAAACCGTACCAGTCAGCCGACGGCGATCGCGGTGCCGTACATCCGCGCGACCGGGATGCGGATCACGAGCCGCTCGTCCTTCACCAACTGTGCGAGGTAGGCGGGCTCGTCCTCGGCGGGGATCTGCGAGCCCTTCGCGCGGTCCCACCTCAACAGCTCCCGCCCGACCTCGTCGCCGGCCGTCGTCGTGACCGGCGACAGCTCGGCGACACCCTCGGCGACGGTGAACGCGAGGCGGTCCTCGCTGGAGACGTGCAGCACGCAGCGCGGGTCGCGCCGCAGGTGCCTGACCTTCAGGCGGCCGGCCATCGTCGAGACGCGGATGACCCGCTGCTCGGGGTCGAACGCGTAGATCACGTTCGTGAGGTGTGGCAGGCCGTCGCGCTTGGTCGTCGCCAGCACGCCGTGGATCGTGCCGCCGAGCAGCGCGAGCTTGCGCTCCTCCGAGAGCGGGAGCGCGGGCGGGCCGTCGCCGGGGCCGTAGGTCGGTTCGTCACTCATAGGTAGGCAGGCTACCTACTGGCCGGCGCGGCGGCCGGCCGCCGCGCCGGTCAGTCGGCGGCCGGCGGCGCCGACGGAGGCGGCGCGTCGAAGAGCGCGGCGATCTCGTCGAGCGCGGCCTGCTCGTGCTCGCTCACCTGCGTCCCGCCGAAGCCCAGGAAGCCGCCCTCCTTGTGCGCTCTGGCGACCGTGTCGGCGACCGCGTAGACGAAGCGCTTGTACTCGACGACCTCCTCCGGCGTCGCGAGGTTGTCGAGGATCGCGAGCGCTTGGCGCAGCTGCGCCGGCGCCGCGCGCCGCAGCTCCTCCGGGCCGCCCGGCGCGGTTGCGCGGTCGATCCCCGGCGGCGACGCGAGCACCGCCCGCATCAGCTCGCCCGGATGCTGCTCGCGCACGCTCTGGTACGCCTTGCCGATCGCGACCGTCTCGCGGACCGTGCCGCCCTTGCTCGCCGCGATCATCAGCATCGCGGTCAGCGCCGGCGCGTTGACGACGGTCGACCACTCCTCGGCGTTGAATGCCGCCTTCTGCGTCATGGGTCCTCCAAGGGTCGTGGTGGACCATTGATGATGACGGCGGCGAAGGGACGGACGAACGTCCATCAATTGGGAAGGGCCCTTGCACTGCACCGAAACACTCGAATAGGGTCAGGCACGGTGTGGGCTCAGGGGAGATCGCGGCGTCGGCCGCGAATGCAGCGGCAGGAAGCCGCCAGGTGATCGCGGCTCACGAGCGCGCCCGCGCCGACGTCTTCTTCGCCAGCCCCGCACTTGCGGGCGCGTTCGCGGGCTCCGAGCTGGAGGCGGCGGCGCGCGCCGAGGCCGCCGGCCAGCCGGCGCTGATCTGGGTCGCTGCGGGCCCGTCGCCGCGCGTGACCGTGCTCGCGCATGACGGCGAGGGCCACGCCGCGCGCGCCGTGGAGCTGCCGGGCGGGCTGACGCTCCCGGCTGGCACCCGCTTCGAGGCGGCGCTCGACGGGCCCGACGCGGGCATCCTGCGGTTCGACGCCGCGAACGCGCTCGACCCGTGGATCCGCTACTCGTACGAGACCGGCGAGACCGGCGAGACCGGCGAGACCGGCGGCGGCGCTGGCGCGGCGCCGGCGTTCGGCAGCCTCGCCTTCCGGCTGCTCGACGCGCCCGCCTCCGCCGCCGTGCGGATCGATCCCGCGCGGCCGCTCGATCGCGAGCGCACCGTCGCGGCCGCGACGGCGGCGCCGGTCCGGTCACGCTTCCGCACGCGCTGGGGAGCGACCGTGACGTTCGCCGCGCGACCGCCCGACTCGCGCTACGTGCTCGCGTTCGACCCGGCGCGCGACGAGCTGTACTGGACGCTCGACGGCACCTGGGGCTGGGGCGTCGCGGACTCGCACGGCGGCGAGCTGGAGCTGATGCCCGGCGTCTCCGGCGCCGAGTACGTGACGGCGCCGGACGGCTACGTCGTCCGCTTCGTCGCGGGCGCGCCTGCCTTCGCGAGCGGGTTCCGGCCCGACGCGCCGAGCGATCGCGCGGTGGGCGGCGCCGCGCCGGGCGCCGCGCGCGGCGCCGCGCCCCTCCCGCTGGTCGCGAGCGCCCCCGGCGTGAGCGACCCGGTCACGACCGCGTGGGCGTACGTGGAGCCGGCCCCAGCCGCGTCCGCACCCGGCCCGAGCGCCGGCTACTTCTCCCAGCCCGACCGCGCCGGGCTCTTCACGGCGGGCGGCGGGCCGTTCCTCGACGCGCTCCCGCTGCGCGCCGCCGAGCTGCCGGCCGACGCGAGGACGCCGTACGTCGAGCGGGCGAGCTTTCCCGCCGCTCCGTGGGCCGGGCTCGACGCGGGGCCGGGCCGGTCGATCGAGCAGCGGTTCGAGGCGGAGGTGCTCGTCGCCGCCCGCGCGCTCGTGATCGCGAGCCTGGAGGGGGGAGCGGCGCTCGCCGCGGCCCCGCCCGCGGGCCCGTCCCCGATCAGCGCGGTCACCCCCCAGGGCCTGCTCGCGAGCTTCTCGCGCGAGAGCGGCGCGTGGGAGAAGCTCGTGCTCGCCCAGGCCGGCGGCGGCGCCCAGCAGCTCGCGCTGACCGACGTGCGCGGCAAGCTGCGCGAGGCGCTGCTCGCCAACCGCCTCTTCCTCGTCGTCTCCGACGTGGAGCGGCTGTTCGAGCACTGCTCGACGACATTCTGCGTCGTGCAGCGCACGCTGGCGCTCGCGCAGGCGGCGGCGGTGCCCGCTCCGGTGCTCGCGCGCGTCGCGCAGGCGCTGCTCGGCTCCGTCTTCGCGACCAGAGCACGCTTCGAGGACGCGCTCAGACCGATCCTCGGGGCCGACTACGCGGCGTTCGGCAGAACGTTCGTCAGATACGCCGAGCAGGCGCAGCTGGAGATCGCCGGCTGGAGCTTCGACCTCAGCTCGTGGCGCTGGCGCGACGAGAACGCGCCGACGATCCTGATCGTCAAGTTCACCGACGGCGACCTCGCCTCGCTGATCGCCGACCGCTCGCGCTGGACGATGGGCGCCGAGTTCAACGCCGGCGACGGCGCCGACGCGCAGCGGAAGCTGCTGGAGATCGTCGCCGACGCGGAGCGGCGCGCGCCCACCGAGCCGGAGCTGCGGTACTTCGCCGACACGGTGCTCGCGGGCAAGCCGACGTCCGGCGGCTGGAACGGCGTCCTGTACCTCAACCCCGTCGTCCCGACGAGCACGCTGCCGCCCGAGCTGGCCGCGCTCGCCGCCGGCCTGCCCACCGGCGAGGTGCGCGCCCACCACCTCGGCGTCACGCTCACCTCGTTCGCGCTCGCCGGCCGCGCGATCGCGCTGGAGGACTCGTCGCTGTTCGGGCTGATCCTCTACGGCGACGCGACCGACCTCGTCTACAGCGGCGACGCGTACGACTTCAAGGTCACGTCGCTGCGCGTGCGCTTCGCCAACTCGGCGATCGCGTCGTTCTCCAGCGAGGTCGAGCTGCTCGTCGGCCAGCTGTTCAACGAGCTGTCGAGCCTGCCGGGGAGCCTGCGCGGCGACAACCTGCTGTTCGAGGGGACGTTGCAGAGAGGCGCCTACCGCTTCACGACCACGACGCAGAGCCGCTTCACGATCGCGAGCCAGGTGCTCGACTTCGCCGAGGTCGCCGACGCCGTCTTCGTTACCGTCACCGGCGAGAGCGACGCGACGCGGACCGTCGCCCGCTTCATCCTCGACGGCACGCTCGGCTTCCGCGGCTTCGGCGACGTCGACCTGTTCGGCTACGGCGCGTCCGGCCGCGGCGACGGCTCCGGCCTCGCCTACTCGGGGCTGATGGTCTCGATGCGGTTCGACCCGCGCGACCCGCGCGCGACGCGCAGACTGGAGTTCGTCGCCGGGCAGACGACGTTCGACCTCGCGCGCAGCGCGGCCCGTCCCGGCAGCCTCCCGCGCCGCTTCCCGCTCGTCCCCGCGGCGCTGCGCCAGAGCGAGCGCTCCAGGTCCGGCTCCGGCGACGGGCGCGAGCGCGCGGCGACCCCGGCCGAGCTGGGGTTCCTGCCGGTCGACGCGCCGCTGCCGACCGGCGCGCTCGGCGACGTCTGGTTCGGGCTGGAGCTGACGCTCAGCTTCGGCAGCCCCGGCGCGCTCGCGCCGCAGCTCGGCTTCAGCGGCGCGCTGCTGCTCGCGTGGGCGCCGAGCGCGGAGGCGCCGAACGTCGCCGTCGGGCTGCGCCTGCCGGGATCCGGCGGCGGCCGCGCGCTCACGATCATGGGGCCGCTGAGACTGTCGGTCGGCCGGCTGAGCCTGCTGCGCGACACGAGCACCGACGGCTACCTGCTGCGGCTCGCGTCGGTCGCGCTGAGCTTCCTCGGGCTCAGCTTCCCAGCGAGCGGGAGAGCGAACGCGCTGCTGTTCGGCGACCCGGACCCGAACGCCGCCAACAGCGCGCTCGGCTGGTACGCCGCGTACGACAAGGAGCCGGCGTGCCCGACAGACTGACGTTCCAGTTCCTCGACGTCGGCATGGGCGACAGCACGCTCGTGCAGATCCGCGCCGACGGCGCCGGCCACGACAGACTCGTGCTGGTCGACTGCGGCGAGAGACGGACCCCGTCGCAGGTCCCGTACAGAGACGCGCTCGAGTACCTCGTCGCGACGATCGACGCCAACAGCGCGGCGCGCGGCAGAGCGGACCCGTATGTCGACCATCTGATACTCACGCACCCCGACGGCGACCACTACAACAAGATCCCAGACCTCGTCGGCGCCGCCTTCCCGAACTACCCGAGAAGAAGACTGCGCTTCGGCGACCTCAACTACTCGGGTGAGATCGACGAGTACGGCGACGTCGTGAGAAGAACGCTGGCGCCGCTGATCGATGCGGCCAGAGGCATCGACGAGATGCTCGACAACTACTACTCGAGACTGGACGCCGTCGGCGATCTGACGCCGTGGAAGAGATTCGGCAACGTCAACGCGTACATCCTGTCCTCGAACTGGCCGGACAAGCAGTCGGCGGACCTGAACGCGAAGAGCATCGTGCTGATGTTCGAGCTGGACGGCAAGAGAGTGATCCTCACCGGTGACGCGACGAGAGCGACCGAGAGACACATCCTCAGAGACGTCGTCGGCGACGCGCCGGGCGAGATCGACTGCTACGCGCTGAAGCTCGGCCATCACGGCAGCAACGGCTCGACGGGCAGAAGATGGGTCCAGACGACCACCCCGACCGCGATCTTCGCCTCCGGCGACCAGGTCTGGGCTCACCCGTACTGCAGAGCGATCTGCATGGTCCTCGACTACGGCGCCCTGAACGACTTCCCGAGATCGATCTACTACTGCTGCGGCGACGCCGACGACTACTCCAACAACGAGACCAGAAGAAGAATCGGGATGAACCTCTGGTACGTCGTCAAGAGCAGAAGAGAGAGACTCACCGACGAGGAGACGGGCCACACGGTGTGGGGGTACAGAGACAACGCCTACGGCGTGCAGTGGCAGCTGCGCCTGACGACCGGGAGAGCGATCGAGATCCTCCGCACCGACAGCTACCTGCCGCAGGAGGACGTCGACGATCCGTTCGACTGCCACCCCGCCGTGGCCGGCGACCCCCGTCTCGACGACGTGCGAGCGCTCGCCGCGACGCTCCCCGCCCTCGACCCGATCCCGGCCTGATGCCGGCGAGACTCACGTTCCAGTTCCTCGACACCGGCATGGGCGACGGCACGCTCGTGCAGATGCGCAGACACGGCGCCGCCTTCGACCGCCTGATGCTGGTCGACTTCGGCGAGAAGGGGTCGCCGTTCACCGTGGCGCACGAGGACGCGCTCGCGTACCTCGTCGAGCAGATCGACCAGAACAGCATGGCGCGCGGCAGCGCGCACCCGTACGTCGACGGGCTCGTCCTCACCCATCCCGACAGCGACCACTACAACAAGGTCCCGCAGCTGCTGGACGCGACCTACCCGAGCTATGGGAAGAGAAGAAGACTGCGGTTCGGCAAGCTGTCCTACTCCGGCGCGTCGAAGGAGTACAAGACCGTCGTCGAAGGACGGCTCAACGGTCGGGTCGACGCCGGCATCGACCCGATGCCGAGCTGCTACGCCTCCAAGCTGAGCGGCAGCCACAATCTCGCCCCGTGGGACACGCACGGCCCGATCAAGCTGTACGTCCTGTCCTCCAACTGGCCGCATCGCGCCGCGAAGACGAACCCGAAGAGCGTCGTGCTGATGTTCGAGCTGGACGGCAAGAGAGTGATCCTGTGCGGCGACGCGACGAAGGCGACCGAGCGGCACATCCTCAAGACGGTGATGCGAGGCGATACGGGGCAGGTGCGATGCCACGCGCTGAAGCTCGGCCACCACGGCAGCAAGGGATCGAGCGGCGTCGACTGGGTCAAGGCGACCAGACCGCATGCGATCTTCGCCTCCGGCGATCAGGTCTGGACGCATCCGTACTGCGGCGCGATCTGCCGGTTCGTCGTCCACGACACGCTCGTGGACCACTTCTCGAAGGACAGCTACTTCACGTGCGGAGACAGAGGCACGTACCACAACAACGCGACCACGCTCGCGATCTGCATGAACCTCTGGTACCTCGCTCAGCGCAAGAGCGAGAAGCTGATCGACGAGGAGACCGGCGCTTCCGTCGTGGCCGCGGCCGGCGCCTGCTTCGGCGTGCAGTGGGAGCTCACGATCGAGGCCGGCCACCCGATCGAGCTGACCCGCACCCAGACGTACCTGCCCAAGCCGGCGAACGTCGACGATCCGTACCCCTGCGCCGCACCGTCGGTCCCGGTGCCAGCCTGATGCCTGACACGATGACGTTCCAGTTCCTCGACGTCGGCATGGGCGACAGCACGCTCGTGCAGATACGTCGCAGAGATGAAAGATTCGACCGCCTCGTGCTGGTCGACTGCGGCGAGAGACGCACGCCGCTGGGTGTGGCGCCGGCAGACGCGCTCGCATATCTCACGAGAGCGATCGGAGAGAACAGCCATGCGCGCAGACGCAGAAGACCGTACATCGACTACCTGATCATCACCCATCCCGACGGGGACCACTACAACAGAGTCCCCGACCTGCTGGACGCGACGTTCCCGCACTACCCGACGAGAAGACTCCGAATCGGAGACCTGTACTACGGCGGCAACGCGGCCGAGTACGGCAGATTGATCACGAGAACGCTCGTCGGGCGAGTGAACGCGCTCGACGGGCTCGACCCGATGTCGCAGAACTATCACTCGAGAGTCGACGGGGCGAACAGACTGATCGCGTGGAGGACGTTCGGCGACGTCAACCTCTACGTTCTCTCCGCGAACTGGCCCAGCCGCGGCACCAGAGACAGAAACGTCAAGAGCATCGTGCTGATGTTCGAGCTGGACGGCCAGAAGGTGATCCTGACGGGCGACGCGACGAGAGCGACCGAGAGACACATCCTCAGAGACGTCGTCGGGAGAGATCCGAGCGAGGTCAGCTGTCACGCGCTGAAGCTCGGCCATCACGGCAGCAACGGATCGACCAGCGATGCGTGGGTTGCCGCCACGGCACCGTTTGCGATCTTCGCCTCCGGCGACCAGGTGTGGGCTCACCCGTACTGCAGACCGATCTGCAAGTTCATCGACGGTGACCATCTGCGGAGACAGTTCAGAACGAACAGCTACTACACCTGCGGCGACCTCGGCAGATATTTCAACAATCGCACCAGACTCGCGATCGGGATGAACCTCTTCTACGAGGTCGCGAGAAGAAGAGAGAGACTCTACGACGAGGACGCTCAGAGAAACGTGTGGGCGAGAAGAGGCACCGTCTACGGCGTGCAATGGGCGCTCTCGATCGTGCCCAGAAGAAGATTCGAGCTGCTGCGGACGGACACCTGCCGTCCGCAGGACGCGAACGTGAACAGACCGTTCGACTGCGCCGCGGCCGTGCTCGGCGACGGCCGGCGAGACGAGCTGCTGGCGCTGATCGACGTGCTCCCGGCCGCAACCGACCCCGCTCCCGCCTGAGCCGACGCGCATGGGGACGCCGATCGACAGCCTGCAAGCGCTCTACGACCGCCTGGCGGGCGCCGTCCAGGGCAGCGCGCCCGACCAGCGGCTGACGCTCGACGGGGCGCTGTTCGCCGCCGCCGGCGAGCTGGTCGACCAGCTCGGCCTCCGCGCGCTGACGCTGCGCCAGCGTGCCGACGGCACCGCGATGGTGACGCTCGACAGAGCCGCCGCGACCGTCCGCGTCATCGGCGACGCGGAGCTGTTCCCGGACGGCAGACGCGCCTTCGCCTACCGCGTGACGATCGCGGGCACGTACACGACGCAGCCGGTGCTCGTGCTGGAGGGCAGACCGGCCGAGCCGGCGAGCTGGACGCTGGCGGACAACTTCGCCGCCGAGTTCCCCGGCTACGAAGGGGCGAGCGACGACCGCGTCACCTGGCTCGACTCGTTCCTGCCGGAGGCGGTCTTCGACGAGCCCGCCTTCGTCGTCGCGACCGCCGGCGGCAGACGCGACCGCGGCCTCTCGTTCGAGGGCCGGCTCGACCTCACACGCGGCAGCCTCGCCGTGCTGAGAGACCTGTTCGGCGCGGAGACGCTCGCGATCGAGGGGCGCGTCACGCTGCGCGCCGGCACGTACCCGCTGCTCGACCTGCACGCCGACCCCGGCTACGACATCCCGCAGCTGCTCGACGTCGGCCTCGTGCTGAGCACCGACGAGGCGGGGACCGACGAGCAGCCGGCGCAGACGCGGCTGGAGCTGGTCGGCCGGCCGCCGATCGGCGGCGCCTTCGACGACATCGCGATCTCCGCGCCGATCCTCCAGGGCTCCTTCGCGTGGGTCCTGACGGCGACGACGGACAACCCCGCGAGGTACTCGCTCGCCGCCGGCCTCGGCGCGCTGACGCGGTACGCCGCCGGGCAGACGCTCGCGCTGCCGGCCGGCTTCGACGCGCTCGGCGCGATGTACCTGGAGTCGGTGACCGTCGCGTTCTCGCCGAGCGAGACGCCGGACGTCGACCTGATCGGCTTCCGCATCGCGAGCGACCCGGGCCGCGCGACGCTGTGGAGCGCGCCGATCCTCGGTCTCGCGGTCGAGTCGCTCGCGGTCCAATGGGATGTCGTCGGAATCTCCTCCGGCGAGCCGACGCTGCTGGGGGCGATGTCCGGCGCCCTGCTCGTCGGCTCCGCCCCGAGCGCGCGCGAGCAGGGCGTGACACGGCTCGACGTCGCGGTCGAGCTGTCCGAGCTGGACGCCGCGTCCGCGCCCGACGTCGCGGTGTCGGTCGAGCTGGACCCCGACACGCCGCTGTCGGTCTCCTCGCTGTTCCACCAGTTCACCGGCGTCGACCTCGACCTCGGCCTGCTGATCACCGAGCTGCGTCTGGAGGCGGAGACCGGGCCGCGCACGCTCCAGTTCGTCGTCGAGCTGGAGCTCGACTGGGACCTGCGCGTGCCGGTCAGACTCGACCGCCTCTCGCTGCTGTTCCGCTACGCGCCGAACGCGATCGCGGCGACGATGGTCGCGCACGTCAGACTCGCCGAGCTCGGCTTCCTGCTGAGCGCCACCTACCGCGGCGCCGACGCTGGCTGGCAGTTCAGCGGCGGGCTGCTGCCGCGGTCGCAGGGCGCCCCGCTCGGCCTCGTGCTGAGAAGCGTGGCGCCGAGATGGTTCCCCGACACGCTGCCGGCGAACCTCGGCGCGGTCGAGCTGCGCGACATGTGGGCGTCGTTCGACACGTCCGCCGACAGCTACAGCTTCGACGGCGTCGTCGGCTGGCCGTTCAGATTCGACGCGCTGACGCTCGACCTGGAGGCGCAGCTGTCGCTCCAGAAGGCGACGTCCGAGGCGGTCACCGGCTTCGTGCGCGGGACGCTGCGGATCGACCGCTTCTCGGCCGGCGTCGTCTACGCCTTCGGCGCGAAGGGCAGCACGACGATCGCGTTCGAGCTGGAGTGGGGCGGGATGACGCTGACGTGCGTCTACGCGCGCGACGCGGACGGGCACCGGACGCTGCGTGCGAACCTCGGCGGCGTCAGCTTCGGCGACGTGCTCGGATTCCTGGTCGGCCTCGCGCTGCCGGACGGCGACGTGCGGCTGCCCGCGCCGTGGGACGTGCTCTACCGGCTGCGCTTCGACGATCTGTGGCTGGAGGTCGACCTCGACACGCGCGCGATCGGCTTCACCTACGCCGTCGGCGTCGACCTCGGAATAGCCGCGATCGAGTCGATCGGGCTCACCTACGTCAGACGCGCCGGCGCGCCGTCGATCGACGTGACGATCGTCGGCAGCTTCCTCGACACCGCCTACCCGGCTGAGGAGCCGCTCGCGTGGGACCTGCTCAACGATCCGGCGCCGACGCCCCCGGGCAGAGGCGACGCGCTGCTGGACCTGCGCTACCTCGGGCTGGGGCAGAACGTCGCCTTCCGCGACGAGACCGCGTTCGGCAGCGTGGCGGAGGCGGTCGCCGCGCTGCGCGCGAGCTTCGCGCCGGTCGACGGCAGAGAGAACCCGCTCGTCGAGCTGCCGGCGCTGAAGTTCAGCGGCGACGGGCGCTGGCTGATCGGCGCCGACTTCACCGTCATGAGCGCCGTCTCGATCGCCGGCGTGTTCGCGGACCCGTCGCTCTACGGCCTGCGCGTCGGTCTCGCGGGCGACAAGGTTGGAGCGCTCGCGGGGCTCGAGTTCGAGGTCCTCTACAAGAAGGTCACGGACACGCTCGGCGTCTACCACCTGGAGCTGACGCTGCCGCAGTCGATGCGCCAGCTGCAGTTCGGCGCGGTCGCGGTGACGGTCCCGACGATCGGGATCGACATCTACACCAACGGCAACTTCCGGCTCGACTTCGGCTTCCCCGCCGGCCGCGACTTCAGCCGCTCGTTCAGCGTCCAGGGCGGTCCGTTCGTCGGCTACGGCGGCTTCTATCTCGCGCTGCTCGACGGCGCCACGTCGGAGCGGGTGCCGCAGATCTCGAACGGCACCTTCTCGCCGGTCGTCGAGTTCGGGCTCGGCCTGTCGGTCGGGCTCGGGCGCACGTTCGAGCAGGGCGTCCTGAAGGCCGGCGCGACGGTCACGATGGAGGCGTTCGTCGAAGGCGTGCTGGCGTGGTTCAACCCCGACGACCGCTCGCGCGGGAGCGAGGTCTACTACGCGATCGAGGGGACCGCCGCGATCGTCGGCAAGGTCTACGGCGTCGTCGACTTCTACGTCGTGAAGGCGTCGATAAGCATCGTCGCCTCCGCGTCGGTGACGCTGACGGTGCGCTCGCACGAGCCGATCCAGGTGCAGCTCGTCGCGAGCGTCGAGGTCTCGGCGTCGATCAGCGTCCTCTTCTTCACCGTCTCGTTCTCGTTCTCGACGTCGCTCGACCTCTCGTTCACGATCGGCAGCAGCTCGCCGACGCCGTGGATCCCGAAGACGACCGACGCCGCGCGGCGGCCGTTGCAGCTGCGCCAGCAGCGCGTCCAGCACCGCCCCGAGCCGCCGCGGCCGCTCACGCTGCTGCGCGCGCTGCGCGACGCCGCCGGCGAGCAGCCGGCGTTCGACTGGGCGCCGCGCCCGGTGCTCGGCGCGGGCGGGCCGGTCGACGTCGACCTGCTGCTCGTGCCGGCGCTGACGCCGGCGCTGGACGGCGGGACGGACGCGGCGGTCGTCGTGAACATGTCGCTGCTGGTGCCGACGTCGGCACCGGCCGGAGCGCTGCACGCCGACGAGCTGCGACGCGTCGAGCACGCCGCGCCCGCGGACGTGCCGTTCAACCGGCTCGCGGCGGGCGTGCTGCGGTGGGCGATCGGCGCCCTGCGCACGCAGCCGGAGGACGGCGAGCGCGTCACGATCGCCGACCTCGACGCGATCGCCGCCTTCCTCGCCGACCGCGACAGACGCGACGCGACGTTCACGTACGAGCGCGTCAGAGCGCTGATCGAGCAGAACTTCCGCCTGCGCATCTCCAACCCGATCGGGCCGACCGGGACGTTCCACGACCCCGGCTCGGACGCGCCGCGCGCGGCGTCCGCTCCGACCGTCCAGGGCGCCGTGTTCCCGATGATCCCCGAGATCGCGATGGCGCCGCAGGCGCGCGAGCCGGTCAGATTCTGGGAGCACGCGCTCGCGAACGACGACTACCGCGCGTTCCTGGAGCACTACTACGACCAGCTCAGCCCCGGCGCCGGGGGGAGCGTGCGGGTCGGGCCGACCGGTCTCGCCGACCTGCGCGGCCGCCGTCGCGGCGAGCGGCTGGAGGCGGTCGGCACGACGGTCTTCAGCGACTGGTTCGCGCTGCTCGCGCAGCAGTCGATCGCGCTCGCGATCGACCTGCTCGACGCCTACCCGTACGAGCCGAGCGGGCGCGAGACGCTGCGCGAGGTCGCCGACGCGTTCGACGGGCTCGTGCTCGAGCACCGCACTCGCCCCGGCGACACGGCCGCGACCGTCGCGGCCGCGTTCGGCCAGCGCCCCGCCGCGTTGCGCGGCGCCAACAGCTGGGTCGGCGAGCACGCGCCCGACGCGCCGCTGCCGGCCGGCTCGACCGTGCGCGTCGACGTCGGGCCGTCGCCGCAGACGGTCGCCGCCGCCAACGGCGGCTATCCGCTGCGGCCCGGCGCGCGCCTGACCGTCGCCGGCGTCCGCTGCCAGGCGCAGGCGGGCGACACGCTCGCCTCGATCGCGTCCGCGTTCGCGATCGGCGACGCCGGCCGGCTGGTGACCGACGGGCCGGCGCTCGCGAACGCGGACAACGGCGCGCTGCTGGCGGCGGGCGCGTCGTTCGTCGTGCCGGCGTTCGACTACGTCGTGACCGCTGCCGACGCGGGCCCGGCCGACGCGCTCGACCGGATCGCGGCGACGTTCTTCACGCGCGCCCGGCTGCGCCCGCTCGACGACGCGGCGCGCGCGCAGATCGCCTGGTACGTCGCCGCGCTCGGCCAGCGCAACCCTGTCTTCGCGGGCACCGTCGACATCCCGCTCGCGACGCTCAGAGACGGCCGCATCGTCGAGTCGGAACGCTCGACGCAGTACGTCGTCCGGCCCGGCGACACGCTCGCGGGCGTCGCGGCGACGTTCGCGCTGCTCCAACTCGCAGCGTCGGAGCCGACCTGGCGCGCCTTCCGCGCCGCCGTCACGACGACGCCGCCGCAGCCCGCGCCGCCGGTCGCCGGGACGGTCGTGCACGTGCCGATGCTGCGCCTGCCGCTGCGCGCCGGCGACAGCTTCCGCTCGCTCGCGACCGCGTTCCTCGTCGCGCCCGAAAGCGAGGCGGGCGGCGCGGCCGGCGCGGCCGGGGCGGCTGACGCGGGCGGGGCGGCTGACGCGGGCGGCGCGGGCGGCGAGCGTGCGCTGCTCGACGCGCTGGCGGCGCTCGCGCGGGCCAACCGCGACGGCGCGATCCTCGCGCCGCTCGCGGTGCTGGCGCTGCCCGAGCTGGGGCACGCGGTCGCGGCGGGCGACACGCTCGCGGCGGTCGCGCGGCGCTACGACCTGACGCTCGACGAGCTGGCCGAGAGCGTCGCCGACGATGCCGGGATCCTCGTCCCGTACGACGGCGAGCGTCGCATGACGGTGCCGCATGTCGCCGCGCGCCAGCTCGACCGGCTCGTCGACGACCTCGTCGCGTTCGGCTCGTTCAACGCGCTCTCGGCGACCGCCTCGCGCTTCCTGCTCGCCGGCATGCGCGCGCCGGCGCCCGGCCCGACCGGCGCGCCGGAAGGTCCGCTGCGCGGGCTCGCCGACGTGATCGGCCAGCAGTTCCCGGCGCCGTTCGCCGACGACGCGCGCAGCGACGCCGCCGGCGGCGGTGACGCCCCGCGCGGGGCAACCGCCGCGTACGCGATCGAGTTCGCGAAGGGCACGACGGCGCCGTGGTTCGCGTTCGAGCCGCCGCCGGGGCTGCGCGCCGCGAGCAACGGCGCTGGAGAGGACTCGACCGTCGTGAGACTCACGCCGGAGTTCATCGCGGCCAACCGGCCGAGCAGCGTCCTCGACCCGCTGACCGTCACCGGTCCCGCGCCGCTGCCGCCGTACGAGCTGGTCGGACCGCGCTACGCGCTCGACCGCAGCGTGCCGTGGCAGACCCCCGCCGCGATCCCGCTGCCCGGACCGACCGGCCCGACCGGCCCCGGCGGCGGCAGCGCGGGCGGCCCGTCGCTCTGGCTGCTGCCGCGCGCGCTCACCGGCCGCCTCGCGGCCACGCCGGCCGGCGCCACCGGGCCCGGCGAGCCGTACGAGCTGGTCGCCGCGCGGCGCACGCCGGACGGGCGCACGAGCGAGCGGGTGCTCGACGGCTACGCATGGGCGACCGCGATCCCCCTCCAGATCGCGCCGGCCCACGACGGGTCGGGCAAGGTCGTCCCCGGCACGTACGAGATCGCCGCCGCCGACCCGGACGCGCGCGAGGCACTGCTGCAGGCGTGGACGCATCTCGCCGCGAACGGCTCCCCGCGCGACCGCCTCCACCTGCTGCACGCGAGCGGGACGGCCGGCGACAACGACGGCGGCCTCGTCTCCGACGCGCTCGCCGCCGCGCGCACGTTCGTCCTGCGCACGAACCTCTCGACGGTGACGCACAGCGGCGCGCGCGGCGTCACCGCGAGCGCGCCGAGCGGGGACTACTACGCGCGCATCGACGCGATCGGCCCGTTCCTGAAGACGATCTGGGAAGCGGTCGTGACGGGCACCGGCGGCTTCCACCTGACCTACGGCGCCGCGGCCGGCGGCGGGCTGCCGGAGACGCTGTTCGGCGACGGGACGGCGACGCTGTGGGCCGTCCTGCTGCTCGACGACCAGAGCCGCTCGCACGCGCCGCAGCGCGGGCTGTACCGCTTCAACAACTGCGCCGCCGTGGCGGAGAACCTCGACGCAGCCGCGACGAACGTGCTCGCGCGGCCGGTCAGAGCGGCCGGCGACGAGCTGCGCCGCGTCGCGACGACGCCGCCCGGCGTCGTCGGCTTCGGGCTCGCGCGCAGGAATCCGGCCGGCGCGACCGGCCCGACCGGGCTGACGCAGCGCCTGCACAGCCTCGTCGGCTACCAGGTGGAGCGGAACGGCGACTTCGCCGCCAGCAACGAAGGGCTGCCGATCGGCCCGCTCGACGAGCCGCCGGCGTGGCTGCGCGTGCCGCCCGGCCCGACGCACGCCTACTGGTCCTACGAGCACGTCGTGCCGGTGGCGCAGTTCGGCGCCGCCAACGACTGCCCCGACGCACCGGGCCTGCCGCCGGCCGCCGCGAACCCGTACCGCGGGATCACGGGGCCGGACGGCTCTGGCCGCCCGCTCAGCAGCGCGCGGCTCGGCTTCGCCTTCCACGACGTCTTCGGCAACACGACGACCGCGACGACGCCGCTGCCGCCGCTCGACGTCCCGGTCGGCTACACCGACGACCTGATCGCCGTCAGCGCGTGGCCCGGCGCGGGCGTCGCATACCGCTTCGCGCCGGCCGGTGACGGCGTGCGGCTGGAGACGACCCTCTCGCTCCAGCTCGAGCGCTACCTGCCCGGCACGGGTGGCACGTACGAGACGGCAGTGCGCACGGCGGCCGCCGACGCCGACCGCTACGGCCAGCTCTACTACCAGCTCCAGCAGCGCGACGTGACGTTCGCGCTCGGCTCGAACCTCGGCGTCGCGGAGGCGGCGCCGGACGACCTGCGCGCCGCGCTGCTCGCGTTCGTGACGAAGGCGAAGCTGTTCGCCGACACGGCCGCGACGCTGCGCCAGAGGACTGCGCCGACCGTCGCCGGCGAGACGCTCGCGGCGCTCGCCACGCGCCTCGCCTCGACGCCGGAGGCGGTCGCGGACGCCAACGCCGAGGCGGACGCGACGGCGCTCTTCCCGGCCACGTACGTGAAGCCGCACGTGCTCGCCGCGCCGGCGATGAACACGCTCCAGGCGCTGGCCGCGCTGGTCGTCGGGCGCTGCGGCGAGCCGGGCGCGCCGAGCTGCGCCGCGGTCTCCGAACCGGACGCCGCCTGCGCGGACGGACCGCCGCTGCGCGCGGTCCGGGCCGGAGAAGAGCCGCGCTCGCTGCGCGCGCCGGCGCCGAACGGGTCCGGCGATCCCGCGGGCGTCGCCGCCGACAACGCGACGCGCCCGCTGACGCCCGGCACCGTGCTGCGCACCGAGCGGCGCACGAGCCCGCCGCTCGACCCTGCGCGCGCCGCCGGCAGCCTCGCCGCGATCGCCGCCTGGCTGGGGGCGCCGATCGACGCGCTCGTCGCCGATCCCGCGACTGCCGGCGAGCAGATCGAGGTCGGCCTGCTGGTCGACAACTGGACCGCCGCCGGGCTCGTCGCCGACGGGCTGAGACTCGTCGTCGACGGCTTCGAGCACACGACGAGCGGCGACACGTTCGCGAGCCTGCTCGCGTACTTCGGCGACCGCGAGCGCAGCCCCGGGCTGACGCGCGGCGACCTCGGCGCCGCGCTCGCCGACGTGCCCGGGATCTTCGTCGCGGGCGCGACGGTCGCGCACGCCGCGCTGGTCGTTCCGCAGCCGCCGCCGGCCAGCGGGCCGGCGCCTGCGCAGCCGGTCTTCGCGCTCGCCGACGTCCCGCCCGCCGCCGGCACGATCGCGCAGCTCGCGGCGCTCAACGCGCGCGTGCCGAACCTGTTCGCGCTCGGCACGCCGCTGCTGCTCGGCTGGTCGTGCTGCAGAGCGCCCGCCGGTGCGACGTTGCGCGCGCTCGCCGAGCAGGCGCGCGTCACGCTCGCCGTGCTCGCATCCGCGAACGCGACGACGCCGCTCGGCGGCGACGTCGCCGTGACCGTGCCGGACGTGACCCACCTGCCGCAGCCGCAGGACTGCCACGCCGCCTACCGGCCGACGGCCGGCGACTCGCTCGCGACGATCGCCGCCGCGCTCGGCGTCCCGGCCGCGACGCTCGCGCGGCTGAACCGTCCGCTGCCGGGGATCTTCCGCAGCGGCGCAGTCGTGACGGTCGGCGCCGCGCGCGTGCCGGTCGGCGCGCGCGACTCGCTCCAGAGCGCCTTCGAGCGGGCCGGGTCGGTCACGTGGGAGGCGTTCGTGGAGGCGCTGGAGCAGCCGGTCAACGGCGGCGTCTACCGCGTCGAGGGCGCGCTCGTGACAGCGCTCCCGCCGGTGCCCGGCACGGGCGACGGCGCGCCCGCGATCGACGCGCTCGCCAGCCGGCTGAACGTCGAGCCGACCGCGCTGCTCGACGCCAACCGCACGCAGGAGGGCTTCCTGCGCGCCGGTGCCTCGATCCGCGGGGCCGCGGCGCCGGACGGCAGCGTCCCGGCGGTCGACGTCGGCCCGTTCGACACGGTCGCGAGCGTGCTGCGGCGGCTCGGCGCGCCGGGACGCGAACCGACGGTCGCGCAGCTGGCTGCCGCCAACGCCGGCCGCGCCGGCCTGCTGACGGCCGGCGCGCCGCTGCTGCTGCCGCCCGTGCCGACCGCGATCGCGGCGGCGTTCGCGCCGCGGCTGCCGCCGCCCGGCGCGAGCGGCGAGGGGCAGATCGTCTTCCCGGTCGACGTGTGGCTGGAGATCTCCCGCGCGCGCGGCCTCGTGCATCCGGACTTCGCCGACACCGAGAGCGTATGGCGCGCGCGCAGCTCGCTGGCGCCGCGCGTCGGCGCCGGCGGCGACACGCGACTCGCGCTCGACGCGTTCGCCGCCGCGTTCGAGCGGGCGTTCGCCGCGCAGCGGCTCAAGTGCGCGGTCGCGGCGCCGCAGGGCGCGGGCGGCGGCGACGGCTCCAGCGACGGTTCCGGTGGGGAGGCGGGCGGCCAGATCTGGGCGGTCAACTTCGGCCCCGGCGGGGTCAGCCGCTTCGCCGTGGACGCGGCGCGGCCGGCGTTCTACGCGCTCGCGCCGCTGTCGACGGAGCCGGTCGGCGGCGATGTCGCGTTCCCCGCCTACGTCAGCGGCGAGGGGCTCTGCGCCGACGACGTCAAGCGCTTCGAGAACGTCGACCTCGACGCCTGGATGCGCGAGCTGCTGGGGACGGTCGATCTCGCGCTGACGCCGTCGTACGCCGTGCCGGCGTTCGGCCAAGGCGCGACCGGCCCGCTCGGCGCCGCCGCCGGGCCGGGCGCCGCCGCCGGGCTCGATGCCGCGACCGGCCCGCTCGGCGCCGTCGCCGACCCGCTCGCCCCCGCCGAACCTCTCGGCCTCGCCGACCTCGCTGTGCCCGCGCTGCCCGCGCCGGTGCCGCCCGCGCCCGACCCGCTCGCCGGGCCGATGGGCCTCGCCTACGCAGCCGAGGTCACGCGGCCTGCGCTCGGCAGCCTGCCGACCGGCGCGACCGGCTGCACCGGTCCACCGCCGTCCGGGCCCGCGGACTACGACCGCCTCGTCGCCGCGAAGGCCGGGCTGGCGGCGGCGCTGCGCGAGCGCGTCGCGCCGATCGTCGATGCGCCCGGCGCGACCGGTCCGTTCGAGCAGGAGTGGGCGCGCGAGGCGCTCTACCAGCAGCTGCTCGTGCGGCTCGGCGACGCCTACGACGTCAGCGCGGTGATGCAGTTCCCCGTCGACGTCGAGTCGCCGGTCGTGACGCCGCCGCCGGGGGCGACCGGTCCGGCGCCGCCGCGCCTGTCCGGCAAGGTCGTGCCGGTCCTGCGGAGCGTCCCGGCCGCCGCGTCGCCCGCTGCCGGTGACGTCCCGCCGACCTCGCTGGCGGCTGTCGCTGCCGGCTACGGCGTCAGCGCCGCGTACCTCGCGCAGGTCGTCGGCAACCTCGAGGGCCTGTTGGCGCCCGGCGTCGTGATCGTCGGTCAGACCGTCGGCGAGCGCGACACGCTGAACCGCATCGCGACCGCTGTCGGCGTTCCGACCGACCCGGCGCAACCGCTCTACTGGGGCATGTGGACCGAGTTCGTCGGCTCGTTCGCCGCCGCGTCGGTGCTCGGCGCCGGCGCGAGCTTCCCGCTGTCGGCCGCCGAGCGCGCGGTCGGACCGACCGAGACGCTGACGACGCTCGGCGAGTTCTTCGACCGCGACGCCGCCTCCGTCGGGCGCGCGAACCAGGACCAGCCGGGCACCGTCCGGCCCGGCCCGTTGACGGTGCCGGGCTACCTGGAGTCCTACACCGTGCTCGCGACCGACACGCTCGTCGCCGTCGCCGCCGGCGTCTCGGCCGCCAACCCCGACGAGGAGCCGCTGAACGTCGACGTGCTCTGCCGCCTGCAGGCCGACGCGCCGTTCCTGGCACCGGGCGCGCGGCTGCGGATCGTCGAGGAGCTGCCGGAGATCTCGCTGTCGACGTCGAAGGTCAGCCTCGGGCGCGTCGGCGGCGCCGCCGGCCCGCCGCCGCCGCTGTCGTTCCTGCTGACCGTCAGGCAGGTCGCGCAGCGGGCGAAGCTGCTGCTGAACCTCGACTTCGCGATCAACGAGCTGGAGCATGGGATCCGCAGCGTGGCGGGGGCGGGCAGCTACCAGGCGTCGTCGTGGCTGACGTTCGTGCGTCCGTTCGACGGCGACGCCGGCATCGCGACGGGGATCTCGCAGGTGCAGGTGCCGGTTCCGCTGCGCGCCTACCCGCCGCCGTCGCTGCTCGCCGCGCAGAGCGGGCTCGCCTCCGCGCCCGGCGCCGACCGCATCCCGGCCGCGCGGCAGTGGGACTACCGCTTCGACGTGCAGACGCGCAAGGCCGCGCAGGACACCGACCACCTGCGCGTGACGTTCGGCGAGCGCCCGGGCGGCCTGACGGCCGCCGTGCGCGCCGAGCTGCTGCGCTGGCTGGCGGCGTACGTCGACGCGGCACCGGCGCTGACCGACGACCTCGCGCGGCTGCCGGCGCTCGCGCCCGGCGGTCAGGACCCGGTCGCCGCGCACGCCGTTCAGGCGCTCGCGACGATCGCCGAGCAGGTCGCCCGTGCGCTGCGCGACGGCGGTCGCACGGCCGGCGCCGGCGCGGCCGCTGCCGAGGTCTACGCGTATCGCATGACGACGCTCACCGACGGGCGCCAGCTGCAGACGCTGACGCTCCACCCCGAGTCGCCGGGACCGACCGGCGCGGCGCCGCCGTGGCCGCTCGTCTACGTCAAGAGCCCGACGGCGCAGGACGGCGAGCCGGAACCGGACGCCGGCTTCCTTCCGCTCGACGGGAGCGGTGGCGTCTACGCGTATCCGCCGGGCTTCCGGGCCGACGAGCAGCAGACGTACCGCTTCCGCTTCGCCGAGCGCGACGTGATTCGCAACCGCAGCGGCCGCGGTGCGATCTCGGTGTCGCGCAACGACCGCCTGATCCCGCAGGGTCCGCTGGGGCCGACCGGTCCGACCGGGCCCGTGGCGACGAGCGAGGCGTTCGTCTACCGCACGCCGCTCGCGCAGTTCCCCGAGCCGCTCGTGCCGCTGCTGGAGACGGAGGCGGCGATCGACGTCGCGGCGCTGGGGTCCGGTCCGAGCCCGCGCCCGCTCGCGACGCATCTGCTGAACCTGCTCGGCGCCGCGACCGACGTGGTCCCGAGCGGGCGCGCGGAGGACGCGCGGATCGAGCTGCTGTGCGCCTACGGCTTCCTCGTCGGCGGGGGCGAGATGCTCGTCAAGACGCCGGTCCAGCTCGTGCCGGGGCGGACGATCGCGGGCGGCGACGTCGCCGCGTTCGCCGACGCGCTGGCGGCGAGCCTCGTGGCCTGGCACGCCGCGACGGAGGTCGACGAGGCCGGTGGCCTGCTCGCGTTCGACCTCTCGGTCTTCACGCGCGCGCCCGGCGACGACGGCGCCGACGCGACCGGGTTCCGGCCGATTCTGCGTCTGCGCGACCTGCGCCTGCCGCTCGGCGCGATCGTCTGGCCGACCGCCGCACCACCACCCGACCCCCCGAACGACGAGGACGAGCGATGAGCCCTGAAGACGGACCACGCGGCCTCGGCGACGACCCCAGCCTCGCCTGGAACTACATGGTCCTCAACAGCCTGACCGGCCCGACCGGCCCGGCTGGCGAGAGAGGCCAGAGAGGGGAGGCGGGTCCGCCTGGCAGACAGGGCGACCAGGGCAGACAGGGCGACCAGGGCAGACAGGGCGACCAGGGCAGACAGGGCGACCAGGGCAGACAGGGCGACCAGGGCAGACAGGGCGACCAGGGCAGACAGGGCGACCAGGGCAGACAAGGCGACCAGGGCAGACAAGGCGACCAGGGCAGACAAGGCGACCAAGGCAGACAAGGCGACCAAGGCAGACAAGGCGACCAAGGCAGACAAGGCGACCAAGGCAGACAAGGTGAGCCGGGGAGACAAGGCGAGCCGGGCAGACAGGGCGAGCCGGGGAGAAAGGGCGACCAGGGCAGACAAGGCGACCAGGGCAGACAGGGCGACCAAGGCAGACAAGGCGACCAAGGCAGACAAGGCGACCAGGGCAGACAGGGCGAGCCGGGGAGAAAGGGCGACCAGGGCAGACAAGGCGACCAAGGCAGACAAGGCGACCCCGGCAGAACGGGTGATCGGGGTGGGCCCGGCCCGCCCGGCAGAACGGGCGACATCGGTCCGACAGGGCCGATCGGCAAGACGGGCGAGACCGGCGCGACGGGTCCGATCGGTCCGATCGGCGTCACCGGTCCCGTCGGGCCGCCCGGCCCGGTCGACCGTCCCACGCTGATCCAGGAGCTGACGTGGGCGGTGAACTACGGCACGCGCGGCCCGGCCGCGCGGCTGATCGAGGCGCTCAGCAGGGTGATCGCCGACGCCCCGCCGAAGGGGCCGACCTACCCGTTCGGCCCGACCGGTCCCGGCCGGCCCTGATGACGACGCTGCTGCCGACCGCCGCGCCCGGCCTCTACGCCCCCGACAGCGGCGAGGCGTTCGTCTTCCTGCTCGCGGACCGCTCCGACCCGCCGGCGTCGATCCCGCTCGGCGACACGTGGAGCGACGAGGGCGCGGCACGGAGCATCGGCCACCACGTCTTCCTCGACGCGCTGCCGAGCGGCGAGAACGCGCTCGTGCTCGCCGCCGCGCTCGCCGGGAAGCTTCCGCCCGCGCCCGCGACGACCGGCTTCGCCTGGGCGGTCTCGCCGCCGAAGCCGTTCGCGCTGACGGCGGCGGTCGAGCTGACGCTCAGCACCGGCGGGCCGGTGCGCCGGCCCGGGGTCGCCGCCGACGCCGTGATCGCGAACCGCCGGCCGATGCCGTCGCTGACGCTCCCGGCCGGCATGGCCGCGGTCGCCGCGCGCGGATCCGACGGCGCGTTCGCCGGCTGGACGCTGACCGACCTGGCGGCGGCCGCGGCCGATCCCGCTGCCGCGCGCGGCCTCGGCGTGCCGCTGCTCGGCCGCGACGCGGGCGCCGTCGCGTTCGTCTCGCTGCTCGAATCGCCGGTCAGAGGCGACCGCAGCGTCAAGGCGCTCGCCGCGGTGCGGATCGACCCGCTGCGCCCGCTCGATCCCAGACGCACGTCGATCACGCCGCTCGGCCCCGAGTACGTCCTCAGCACCGACGCCACCGGTCGCCACCACCTCGCGCCCGCGCCGCCGACCGGAGCCCGCGCGTGACCGAGGCCGGCCAGACGGTCTGTCTCAACATGATCGTCAAGGACGAGGCGGCGGTGATCGCTCGCTGCCTCGCCTCCGTGCGTCCGTTCGTCGACTGCTGGACGATCGTCGACACCGGCTCGACCGACGCGACGCGCGAGCTGGTGCGCGAACAGCTCGCCGACCTTCCCGGCGAGCTGCACGAGCGCCCGTGGGTCGACTTCGGCCACAACCGCAGCGAGGCGCTCGCGCTCGCGCGCGGCCGCGCCGACTACGTGCTCGTGATCGACGCCGACGAGACGCTCGAGCCCGCGCCGGGCTTCGTCCTCCCGCCGCTGACCGCCGACGCGTACGACCTCGAGGTCCGCTACGACGGTGTCTCGTACCTGCGCCGCCAGCTGCTGCGCGACGGGCTGGAGTGGGCCTACCACGGGGTCCTGCACGAGCACGTCCACTGCGACGCGGCGGAGACCGTCGCACCGCTGCCGGGCCTCGTCACGCGCGTGCGGCACGACGGGGCGCGCTCGCGCGACCCGCTCACCTATCGGCGCGACGCGCTCGTGCTCGAACGCGCGCTGCTCGACGAGCCCGAGAACACGCGCTACGCCTTCTACCTCGCGCAGAGCCATCGCGACGGCGGCCAGCTCGAACGCGCGATCGAGGCGTACGAGCGGCGGATCGAGCTGGGCGGCTGGAGCGAGGAGACGTGGTTCTCCCGCTACCAGATCGCCCTGCTCCAGGAACGGCTCGAACGGCCGTGGCCGGAGGTCCAGCAGGCGTACCTCGCCGCGTTCGCCGCCGCGCCGGACCGCGCCGAGCCGCTCTTCCGCATCGGCCTGCACCACCAGGTGCAGCGCGAGCACGCGGTCGCGCAGCTGTTCTTCGCGCACGCGATGACGCTCCCGCCGCCGGCGCTCGACCGCCTCTTCGTCGAGCGGCCGCTGTACGACTACCTGCTGCCGATCGAGTACGCCGTCGCCGCCTACTGGATCGGCGACCACGCGACCGCGATCCGCACGAACAACGCGCTGCTGCGCTCGGGGCAGGTGCCGCCGGAGGCGATCGGCCGGATCGTGCGCAACCGCCGCTACAGCCTCGACGCGCGCCACCCCGAGCAGACCGGCGCGACCGTCGGCGCCGTGCATGTCGTGCTCGTCGCGCGGGATCCCGGCCCCGAGCTGGACGACGCGGTCGAGAGCGTCCTGGGCCAGGACGACGGCGCGTGCGACGTCGTCGTGATCGACGACGGCTCGCGCAGCCCGCTCGGCGAGCACCTGCCCGGCGATCCGCGTGTGCGGCTGATCCGCCGCGGCGAGCACGAGGCGGCCGGGCGCGACGCCGCGCTCGGCGCGTTCGTCGCCGGCGACTGCGCGCCGGACGACGTCGTGCTGGAGCTTCCGGTCGGGGAGAGCCTGGCGGACCGGAATGTCGTCGCGGCGGTGACGGCGGCGTTCGCCGATCCCGGCTGCCGCCTGGTGTACGGCCCGCGCCGGCGGCTCGACGGGCGCCTGGCGGCCGGCGAGCCGGTCACCGACGCGGCCGCCTTCGCGACCGACGGCGCGGCGGCGCGCGATGGCGCGATGCTCTGCTTCCGCGCGTCGCTGTGGACGGATGCCGCGGCCGCCGACGGCGCCGTGTCGGACGCCGACGTGCTCTGGCGCGCGGCCGGCTTCGACGGCACCCGCTTCCTCGACACGGCGCTGACGCGAGAGCTTGCGCCGCCCGTGCCGCAGGCGACGCCGCTCGCCGCGACGCCGCTCGCCGCGACCGCGCCGCCCGCGACCGCGCTGCCCGCGACCGCGCTGCCCGCGACCGCGCTGCCCGCGACCGCGCTGCCCGCGACCGCGCTGCCCGCGACCGCGCTGCCCGCGTCTCCGCCCTCCCGCACGCACCCGGAGCCGAACGCCGCTCCGGCCGCCGCGCCGCCGCCGCAGCCGTCCGTCAGCTGCCTGATGGTCAGCCGCGACCGCCTCGGCCTCGCGCGCCTGGCGATGCGCTGCTTCGCCGACCAGACGCACGCCGACCGCGAGCTGGTGATCGTCTCCGAGGCCGGCGCCGGCTACCGGCGCGCGCTCCAGCGCTCAGCCGAGCAGCTGGAGCTCGACAACGTGCGGATCGTCGCCGCCGAGGCGGGCACGCCGCTCGGCGCGCTGCGCAACCTGTCGGTCGACGCCGCCGACGGCGACGTGCTGTGCCAGTGGGACGACGACGACCTCAGCCATCCGCTGCGCGTCACGACGCAGCTCGACGGCATGCTGCGCGCCGGCGCGCGCGCCTGCTTTCTCACCGACCACCTGCAGTTCCTCGAACGCGAGGGGCTCGTGTACTGGATCGACTGGACGCTCGGCGGGCGCGCGACCGAGGAGATGCAGCTGTTCCCGGGCACGGTGATGCTGTGGAAGGACGCCCGCTTCCGCTATCCCGAGAGCGGCCCGTACGCGAGCCGCGGCGAGGACTCCGTGCTCGTCAACCAGCTGTTCCGCAGCGTGCCGATCGCGCGACTGCCCGGGATGGGCCACATGTACCTCTACCGCTACCACGGGCGCAACACGTTCTCCGAGGAGCACCACATGCGGATAACGAGCTGCGCCTCGCCGGTCGCCGCGGTGCTGCCGCACGCCGAGCGGATCCGCGAGGCGCTCGCCTACTACCCGGTCCCGAAACCGGTCGCCGTCTTCGGCCAGGACGGCCCGGCGCTCGCCGTCAGCTGATCGCGGCGACCGCCGCCGCCGCGTCGAACGCCGCCAGCGCGCTGTACTGGAGGCACGCCTGGAGCAGCGGATCGGGCTCGGGGACGTAGCTCCAGTGCTGGGCGAACCAGTCCATCCCGTAGACCGGCTGTCTGTAGTTCGCCAGCAGCGAGTCGGCGTTCGCGCGGATCGCCGCCGCGTAGCCGGCCGCGACCTGCTCGCGCCCCGCGACGCCCGCGAGGTTGACGGTCAGCTCGCCCAGGTAGGCGATGAAGATGCCCTTGAAGAGCGCGTCGTTTATGTGGTCGAGCTTCCATTGCTCGGTCGCCGTCGCCCACGGGATGTCCTGCGGCGTGTTGAGGATCTGCGCTCCCTGCCAGCTGAACTGCGCGAACGCGCCGGCGACGATCCGCTGCGCGGCGTCGAGCAGCGACGCGTCGCCGGTCGCGACGTAGAGGCTCCACAGCGGCTTCAGCGCGGCCCCCTGCAATTGGAGGACGGGGATGTTGTCCGCCAGGATCGCGCACGTGCTGCTCGACAGCCCGCCCCACACGAGCCCGTGCGCGTCGACGAGCTGCTTGGAGCCCATCCACTCCCAGCAGCGCTCGCCCGCCGCGCGCCGCGCCGGATCGGGCGCGATCGCGTCGAGCCCGAGCGCGATCTCCATCAGCCCGAGCGTCGCGTTCGACGCCTTGAAGTTGCCGTCCGCGCTCGGGTCCCGCATCCAGTACAGCCCGCCGGCGCAGGTGTCGTTCCACTGCTGCTGGAGGTCGTCGCCGACCGTCGTCCCCATCGTCAGGTATGAGCCGGCGTCGCCGCTGCCGAGCGCATGCAGCCACTCGTACGCCTGCACGCCGAAGCGGCCCCACGTGTCGGCGTCGTCGAGCCAGCCGCAGCTCGTCAGGTAGGACGCACCGGCGTCGCGCGCGGCGTCGCAGACGGCGAGGTGACGCTGGTCGCCGGCGAGCCGCATGAATGTCACCAGCTCCGCGGCGATCGTCGGCGTCTTCCAGTAGTCCATCGGCACCCACCGGCCGGCCGCCTCGGCGGTGAACCACTTGGTCGTCAGCGCGTCGGCCGCGGCGGCGGCGCTGTCGAGGTAGCTGGTCGTCGTCATCGCTCGTCTTCTCCCCGGTTCGGTCTGCGCGCGCTCCCTCCGTGGAGGCGGCGTCGCGTCCAGCACGTCGAGCAGCCGCCGTGCGGACCGCTCCCAGCTGTACTCATCGGCGATCCGTGCCGCCGGCGAGAGCTTCGGCACGGCACGACCGGCGACGATCCGCGCGATCGCGTCGGCTGCCGCCTGCTCGTCGGGATCCCACCACGACAGGCCGCCGAAGAAGTGCGTGTCCTCGGCGCCCATCCGCCCTTCGGGGCGGAACGGCGCGGGGCGCGCGGGGACGAACTCGACCTCATCCTCGCGCAGGTACTCGACGTAGGCCGTGTGGCGCGGCGCGACGAGCCGCAGACCCGCGACGGCGGCCTCGGCCATCGGCATGTCCCAGCCCTCGCCGTGCGACAGCGAGACGTAGTGCGTCGCGCTCGCGAACAGCGAGCGCATCGCGTCGTCGGGCAGCACGTCGGCGAGCAGCACGACCGGCGCGGCCTCGCCGGCGCGGCGGCCACCGGCCTGCTGCTGCGCGTGGACGTCCGCGGCGAACTGCTCCAGCGCGTAGGCGTGGAACGGCGTCAGCTTGACGATCAGCACAGCGTCGTCGCCGCGGCGCGTGGCGTCGCTCCAGACGCGCAGCAGCGCGAGCAGGTTCTTGCGCGGACGCGGCTCGGCGATCGTCAGGAAGCGCGTGCCGAAGTCGCGCACCGGCGTCCCGTCCGCGGTGCGCAGCTCCAGCGGCTCGGCCGGCTGCGAGAAGTAGGCGCCGTCGACGCCGAGCGGGGAGAGCCGCAGCCGCTCCGGCTCGGCGCCGCCCGCGACCCACGCGGCGCGGCAGGCGGCCGTCGGCAGCACGACGGCGTCGTGCTCGCGCGCGAGCCGCGCCCACGCCGCGGGGATGCGGTCGGCCTCGAACATCGTGTAGTTGACGGTGCGCGTGCCGGGGACCGGCACGACCTGGTGCGGCATCGTGAAGTGGAGCGTCGTGCTGGCGCCGACCGGCGCCCCGAGCGCGTCGAGCCACGCCGGCTGCTCGGCGGCCGGCAGCTCGCGCGACCACCCGTGCAGGTGCGTCAGCTCCACCTCGACGCCGAGCTGGACGAAGCTCTGGACGAACGCGCGCGTGTGACGGTCGTACCCACTCGTCCCACGCACGGGCCCGATCACGTGCAGCCGCTCGATCACCCCGTTCGGCAGACTATTGGACCGACCCGACGACGAGGCTCGTAACACTTTCCGGGGGTGCGACCAAGAAGAGACATGGACGCCGACACCCTCCCGCTCATCGCCCACGACCCGGTGGCCTTCGAGACCTTCTACCGGGATCACGTCGAGGCGGTGCAGCGGTTCGTCGCGCGGCGCGTCGCCGATCCGCACCGTGCGGCGGATCTGACCGCCGAGGTCTTCCTCGCCGCGATCGAGTCGGCCGGCAGCTACCGCGCGGACCGCGGCAGTCCCGTCGCGTGGCTGTTCGGCGTCGCGCGGATCGTCGTCTCGGCCGAGCACCGCCGCGCCGCCCGCGAGCAGCGCGCGAACGCCCGCGTCGACGGCCGCCGCCTGCTCGGCGAGGACGACGTCGAGCGGATGCAGGCGCGGATCGACGCCGCCGCGCAGGCACGCGCGCTGTTCGCCGCCGTCGCCCAGCTGCCCGACGGCGAGCGCGCCGTGCTGGAGCTGGTCGCGCTCGACGAGCTGAGCGTCGCCGAGGCCGCGGCCGTGCTCGGGATCCGCCCGGTGACCGCGCGCGTGCGCCTGCACCGCGCCCGCGGCGTGCTGCGCCGCCAACTCTTCGATGACGCATCGACCACCGTCGCACACCCTTTGGAGGCATCATGACCACCCCCGACGAGCGCTTCGAGGAGCGGCTGCTGTCCGAGCTGCGCCACGTCGTCGCCGAGCGCCCCGCGCCCGCGCCGCCCGGCGCCGCCGCGACCGGGCCGCCCCGCCGCACCCCGCGGCTGACGCGATCGCGGCTGGCGATCGGCGCCGCCGCGACCGCCGCGGCGACCGCGGTCGCCGCGGTCGTGCTCGCCTCCGGCGGCACGAGCACGCCGGCCTACGCCGTCGAGCCGACCGCCGACGGCAGCGTGACGGTCGAGATCAACAGCCTGCGCGACGCCGCCGGGCTGGAGCAGAAGCTGCGCGAGGCCGGGATCCCGGCCGTCGTCGACTACGTGCCCGAGGGCGAGATGTGCCGCGCCGACAGATCCCGCGCGCCCGTCGCGCGCGAGCGCGGCGCGGTGAGAGGCGGGCCGCCGTCGATGGGCGTGGAGCTGCGCGACGGCTCGGCGCGCTTCACGATCGCGCGCGGCAGCGTCAAGAGCGATGAGACGCTCGTGATCGCCAGCAGCGTCGGTCAGGGGGTGTCGTCGGTCGCCACCACGATCGCGGACGGCCCAGTCCCGCCGTGCGAGCTGGTCGACGCGGGCACGAGCGGCGGCGCTGCCACGATCGAGGCGATCCCGATCCCGCCGGGTGGCGAGGGCGCCGGGGGCGCCGTGCCCGCGAGCCCGGCGGAGCCGAGCCTGCAGGAGGCGCCGGAGGCCGGCAGCGGCGCCGCCGGGCCGAGCATGCAGGTCGGGCCGGAGGCCGGCACCGACCGCGCCGGGCCGAACACCGAGGTCGCGCCGCAGGCCGGCACCGACGGCGCCGCCGCCGGCGGCACGAGCAGCGGCGGGAAGTAGCTCCACGATCGTCGACCGTCTCGGCCTCGGCGCCGAGACGGTCGACGTCAGCGCGGGCGCGTGCACGAACCGGTACAAGTCGGGCCGATGAGCGACGCTGGCGCGATCAGCCCGACCGAGTTCGTCCGCTCCGCGGACGGCACGCGGATCGCCTGGCGCCGGCTCGGGAGCGGGCCGGCGGTCGTCGCGCTGCACGGCGGGCTCGGCAGCTCGCGCAGCTGGGAGCCGGTCGCACGCCTGCTCGCCGGCCGCTGCGAGCTGTTCCTCGTCGACCGCCGCGGCCGCGGCGAGAGCGACGACGGCGCCGAGCCGTACGCGCTCGCGCGCGAGGTCGAGGACGCGCGCGCGGTGCTCGCGGTCGCCGGCCGCGGCGCCGCGCTGCTCGGCCACTCCTTCGGCGGCGCGGTCGCACTCGAGCTGGCCCGCGTGGCGGAACCCGGCGAGGTCGGCGCGCTGATCGTCTACGAGCCGGCCGCCGGCGTCGGCGCCAAGGTGTCGGCGCAGCAGCTCGACCGCCTCCGCCGGCTCGTCGCCGACGACCGTCCCGAGCAGGTCGCGCCGCTCGCGATGCGGCTGCTCGACGACGCCGGGCTCGTGACCGCGGACGGTCCGCTCTCGACGCTGCGCGTCAAGCCGACGGCCGCCTTCAGACGGCTCGCGGCGACCGTCCCGCGCGAGATCGCCGCGATCGCAGCGCTCGGGGACGACCTCGATCGCTACGCGACGATCGACGTGCCGACGCTGCTGCTGGTCGGGGCGACGAGCCCCGGCGGCGCGCAGGCCGTCTCCGCCCGGCTCGCCGCGACGTTGCGCCGCGTCGAGGTCGTCCGGCTCGCCGGCCTCGGCCACGTCGCCCACACCGCTGCGCCCGATCGCGTTGCGGAGCCGATCGCGGCGTTCCTCGCCGGTCTGCACGCTTCCGGCTGAGCGCGACGTAGAGCGCTCGTCCCGAACGCGTCGAGGGCAGGCAAGCGCCAGAACCGATGACGTTCCGGCCTCCCCGTCGTCCAAGATGGCATGGTGAGCGGAGAGCGGATCGTGCGGGCCAACGGCGTCGAGCTGTGCGTCGAGACGTTCGGCGACGCGGCCGACCCGGCCGTCCTGCTGGTCCACGGCGCGTCGGCGTCGATGCTGTGGTGGGAGCAGGAGCTGTGTGAGCGGATCGCGGCGCGCGGGCGGCACGTCGTCCGCTTCGACAACCGCGACACAGGCCGCTCCGCGAGCTGGCCGCCCGGTCGGCCCGGCTACTCGCTGCGCGACATGACCGACGACGCGATCGGCGTGCTCGACGCGCTCGGGATCGAGCGCGCGCACGTCGCCGGCCGCTCGATGGCCGGCGCGATCGCCGCCGGCGCCGCGCTGCGCCACCGCGAGCGCGTCACCGCGCTGACGCTCGTCTCGACCTCGCCGGGCGGACCGGGCCTGCCGCCGATGTCGCCGGAGTTCGTCTCCTTCACAGGGTCCGGCGGCCCCGACCCCGGCGACGCGGCGGCCGTCGTCGACTACGTCACCGGATTGATGCGCGTCTTCTCCGGACCTTCACCGTACTTCGACGAGCAGGCGATGCGGGCGCTCGCCGTGCGCGACGTGGCGCGCGCGGCCTCGATCGCGTCGTGCCTGGCCAACCACTTCCTGATCGAGCTGGACGAGGACGCGCGGCTGGAGGCGATCGACGTGCCGACGTGCGTCGTCCACGGCGAGCGCGACCCGGTCTTCCCGCTGCCCCACGCGCATGCGCTGCGCGAGCGGATCCCCGGGGCCGAGCTGCTCGTGCTGCCGCGCGCCGGCCACGAGCTGCCCGCGCCGTTCTGGGACACGTTCGCCGACACGGTCGCGGGCCGCCCACCGCTTGCCGTTGGCGCCCCCGCAGGCTAGGTTATGGTCGAACCAACGGACCAGGACACAACCGCATGACCGCCAACACGCCAGTCGACTGGTCGGCCCTCGCGACGAGGCCGGTCCATGTCTCGGACAACCTCTCGGCCAAGCTCGAGCACATGATCCTGACGGGCGAGCTGGCGGAAGGGGCGCGGTTGCCGCCCGAGCGCGAGTTCGCCGTCCAGCTCGGCGTCTCGCGCGCAAGCGTGCGCGAAGCGCTGCGCGAGCTGGAGCTGAAGGGGATGATCGACCGCCGCCCCGGCCGCGGCACGATCGTCGCCGACGCCAGCCCGATGCTGCAGAGCGGCAGCCTGCTCGCCGTCATGTCCGACTCCGAGCGCTCCGTCTCGCAGGTGATGGACCTGCGCGCGACGATCGAGCCGCCGATCGCGGGCCGCGCCGCCAGCCGCGCGACCGCGCGCGACATCGAGCGGCTGACCGCGATCCAGCGCGAGCTGGAGGGCAGAAGATCGGCGGCGCGCGCGGTCGAGCTCGACGTCGAGTTCCACCAGGAGATCGCCCGCGCGACCCACAACCCGCTGCTGGTGAAGCTGGCCGAGGTCGCGTCGGAGTGGATGGCGCCGAGCCGCAACCGGCCGCTGCAGAGCCGCAGGCGCCGCAGCAGGTCGCTGACGGCGCACGGCACGATCCTCGCGGCGATCGCCGCGCACGACCCCGCCGCCGCAGCAGCCGCGATGGCGGAGCACATCGCCGACGTCAACCAGCTGCTCGTCGACGAGGGCCTGCGGCCGTAGCGGCGCGATCGCGCCGGTCCTAACGCGAAGCGGGCGCGGCGGCGGTCAGCACCTCCGGCGCGCTGTCCGTGACGATCACGTTGTGCTCGAACGTCGCCGCGAGCGGCCCGTCGAACAGCATCCGCTCGACGGCGATGCACATGCCCGCCTGCAGCGGCGTGTCGTTGTCGAGCGTCAGCCACGGGTCCTCGAAGCCGAGCCCGAGGCCGTGGCCGAGCCCGGGGAACTCCGACTCCTCCAGCACGTGGCCGTGTGCCGCCATCGCCTCCGCGCCAGCCTGCGCGGCGGTCGCCGCCGTCGCGCCCGGACGCAGCGTCGCGACCGTCGTCTCGACGATCTCGCGCGCCTGCGCGATCAGCGCCGCGGCGCCGTGCCGGTCCTCGCCGACGACGACCGTGCGAGCGAAGTCGAACAGGTAGCCGTCGAGCGCGCCTGACATGTCGATCGCGAAGACGTCGCCGGGCGCGGGCGCGGCGTCGTCGGCGTACGACGGGAAGTGCCGGCGGCGCGGCGGTCGGTCCGGGCCGTAGAGGCCGGTGAAGACGTTCGCGACCGAGGCGCCGGCGCGCGCCGCGGTCCGCAGCGCCTCGGCGGCGGCGTCCTGCTCGGAGGCGCCGTCGCGGGCGGCGTCGAGCGCCGCGCCGATCGCGGCCGCGCCAACAGCGGAGGCGGCGCGCAGCAGCGCCTGCTCGGCAGGGCTCTTGATCAGCCGCTGCGGCGTCAGCAGGTCGGGGACGGGCGTCAAGGTGGCGCCGAGCAGGTCGGTCAGCGCGCCGGTCGCGCCGGGTCCGAGCAGCTCGCCGCCGACGAGCGCGACGCGCCCGGTGCCGAGGTCCGCGTCGGCGATCCCGCGCAGCACGTCGGGCGTCGCGCGGACCGCGTCGGCGACGGCGGCGGTCTCGTCGATCTCGTCGTCGGTCACGAGCGTCGTCCGATCGGCGGTCACGACCGCGGCGGCGTGGCCGCGCAGGCGCCAGTGCCCGGGCTGGTCGGGGATCGCCGGGAACAGCGGGTAGTGGCCGGTCAGGTACTGCACGTCGCCGTGGCGCTCGAACGAGCCGCCGCCGCGGCCGAGCACGAGCAGCGCGTCACAGCCGCGCCGCTGCGCCTCGGAGAGCGCCTTCGCGGTGCGCGCGGCGTACTCCGTTCGCTCGATGCCTGCAACGTTCGTCATCTCGGCTCCTTGCCGCGTCGGGGTCGTGTCGCGGCGCCGACCGCCTGGCACAGCCGTTCCGCCTGCGCTACTCTACCGCGCCATCGGTCAGACCAACTGACCGAATCAAGAGGTCGTACGTCGCTCGGACCACGAGGAGAGAGCGTTGGTTGCCAAATCCATCAAGCGCAATCTGATGCGTCGCCGCACAGCCATCACGGCCGGCGTCCTCGCACTGGGGGTCGCCGCTGCAGGCTGTGGCGCCGATGCGCCGAGATCGTCGGACACCGGCGCTTCCACGGGGGCCGGCACGGCGGCGCCCGCCGTCGGCGCCGCGGCGCAGACGGTCTACACGACGACCGCCGCCAGAGGCGAGGTCGATTCGTTCACCTGGAACCTGCCGAACGGTGAGCCGGCAAGCCTCGACTGGGCTAGAGCGTACGACTCCTCGCCGAATCAGGTCCTCTCGAACATGTGCGAGAGCCTGATGCGTCAGCAGCCTGACTTCAGCATCGTCCCCGGCCTCGCCGAGTCGTTCGAGCAGGCCGACGACAGAACGCTCGTCTACAAGCTCCGCTCCGGCGTCAGATTCTGGGACGGCAGAGCGATGACGGCCGACGACGTCGTGTTCAGCCTCTCGCGCCACATGGACCCCGACCAGGGCTCGTTCTGGTCGACGCCGTTCTACTCCAACGTCAGATCGATCGAGAAGACCGGTGACCTCGAGGTCACCGTCAAGCTCAAGCGTCCGGACGCCGTCTTCAACCGCATGATGGCGACCCCCGCGGGCGTCGTCGGCCAGCAGGCGTTCGTCGAGGCGAGAGGCCGCCGCTACGGCACGCCCAACGGCGGCGTCATGTGCACCGGCCCGTTCCAGCTCGACAGCTGGAAGCCCGGCTCGAGCGTCGCGCTGAAGCGCAACGACGCCTACTGGGACGCCGAGCACAAGGCGAAGGCCGGCGCGATGACGTTCAGATTCGTGACCGACGAGTCGACGATGATCGGCGGCCTGCAGTCCGGCGAGCTGGACGGCACGTTCCAGGTCCCGCCGGCCGGCGTCTCGCAGCTCAGAAGCGCCTCCGGCACGCTCACGTTCGGCGCCTCGACCGAGTGGTTCGCGTTCCGCCCGACGGAGAAGGACGGTCCGCTGAAGGACCCCCGCGTGATGAGAGCGCTGTCGCTCGTGCTCGACCGCGACTCGATCGCCAGAGTCGTCTTCGGTGGCGCCGCCGTCGCCGCCGGCACGCCGATCCAGCCCGGCGCCTACGGCTACGCCAGAGAGGTCTTCGCGGCCGCGGCCGAGCAGCTGCCCGCCCCGACGCCCGACCCGGACGCCGCGAAGGCGCTCCTCGCCGAGGCCGGCGCCGCGGCGAGACAGCCGATCGTCGTCGCCGTCCCCGCCGACGTGCGGACGTACAACCAGGCGGCCCAGACGCTGCAGGACGCCGCGCGCCAGATCGGTCTCGAGGTGAAGGTCGAGTCGATCTCGACCGCGCAGTTCACCAACCTGTACTTCGACAAGGGCGCGCGCGCCCCGTACGACCTCTTCGCCGTGCAGCAGTACGGTGCCGGCGTCGCGGAGCCGCTGATCTCGCTGAGCGAGTTCACGCCCCTCTCGGCCTACAACTACGGCCAGCTGAGAGACCCGGTCGTGACGAGATCGGTCGAGCAGGGCCTGGCGACCTACGACGACGAGAAGCGCGCCGAGCTGGCGACCAGAGCCGAGAAGGCGCTCGTCGACGCTCCCGGCCTGATACCGGTCGTCAACCTGCTCACGTCGGTCTACCAAGGGCCGAAGATCACCGGCTCGGTCGCGTCGCTGGCCTACCTCTACTACCCGTGGGCGGCTGACGTAGGCGCGCCATGACCCGTTTCGTCGTCGGCCGGCTCGTGGGCCTCGTGCTCACGCTGCTGTTCTCCAGCTTCGTGATCTTCGGCGCGCTGTACCTCGCTCCGGGGGACCCGGTCGCCTTCCTGACAGGAGGGCGGACGGTCTCCCCCGAGGTGCTCGACACGCTGCGGGCGCAATACAACCTCGACGACCCGTTTCCGGTCGCGTACGTGAACTGGCTCGGCGGCGTGCTGCAAGGCGACTTCGGTCGCTCGGTCCTCAACGGTGAGTCGGTCTCGACGCTGATCGGCGCCCGTGCCGGCAACACCGCGCTGCTGGTGCTCGTCTCCTCGCTGCTGATCCTGATCGCCGGCATCGGCAGCGGGGTCGTGGCGGGGCTGCGGCCCGGCAAGCTCGACACGTCGATCCTGCTCGGCTCGACCGTCGCGCTCGCGATCCCGTCGTTCGTCGCGGCGATCGTGCTGATCTCGATCTTCGCCGTCGAGCTGAGCTGGTTCCCCGTCTTCGGCTCCGGCAACGGGCTCGGCGACCGGCTCTACCACCTCGTGCTGCCGGCGATCGCACTGTCGCTCACCTCCGCCGCGTTCGTCGGGCGCATCACGCGCTCGGCGGTGCGGGCGGAGCTGAACCGCGAGCACGTGCAGACGGCGATCAGCCGCGGGATCCCGTATCGGCTGATCGTGCGCCGCCACGTGGTGCGCAACGCGCTGATCCCGATCACGACCGTCGGCACGCTGACGGTCGCGTCGCTGATCGCGGGCGCGGCGATCGTCGAGCGCGCGTTCAACCTCAACGGCATCGGCGGCTACCTCGTGCAGTCGGTCCAGGCGAAGGACTTCCCGGTCGTGCAGGCGATCTGCCTGATCCTCGTGGCGACGTTCGTGATCGTGAACATGCTCGTCGACATCGTCTACTCGCTCGTCGACCCGCGCGTGAGACTGATGGGGGAGAAGCGCGCATGAGCACCCCCGCGATCACCGTCGAGACCGACACCGCGTCGCGCCGGCGCCGCGGCTCGCGCTTCGGCACGCTCGGCCCGCTCGGGTGGGCGGCGCTGGTCGTGGTCGTCGCGGCCGCGCTGCTCGCGCTCTTCGGCCCGCTGCTGGCGCCGCACGACCCCAACCGCATCGACCTCAACCTCGCGTACGTCGGCCCGTACGCCGGCCACCCGCTGGGGATGGACGGCCAGGGCCGCGACCTGCTCTCGCGCCTGATGGTCGGCGCCCGCGCGAGCATGCTCGGGCCGCTGCTGGTGGTCGCGATCTCGACCGTCCTCGGCGGCGTGCTGGCGCTGCTGGCGGCCTGGCGCGGCGGCGTCGTCGACCAGCTGATCGCGCGCCTGCTCGACACGCTGCTCGCCGTCCCCGGCCTGCTGCTCGCGATCCTCGCGGTCGCCGTCTTCGGCCCCGGCCTGACGGCGCCGGTGATCGCGCTCGGGATCTCCTACACGCCGTTCTTCGCGCGCATCCTGCGCGGCTCGGCGCTGCGCGAGGTGCGCCAGCAGTACGTCGAGGCGCTGCGCGTGCAGGGCTTCGGCGGGATCCCGATCGTGCTCAAGCACCTCGTGCCGAACCTGCTGCCGCTGCTGACCGCGCAGGCGACGGTCAACTTCGGCTACGCGCTGATCGACCTCGCCGCGCTCTCCTACCTCGGCCTCGGCGTGCAGCCGCCGACGGCGGACTGGGGCGCGATGGTCTTCAGCGGCCAGGCCGGGATCGTGCAGGGCTACTACATGGAGTCGCTCGCGGCCGGCGCCTGCATCGTCGCCGTCGTGTGCGCGTTCAACGTGCTCGGCGAACGGCTCGCCGACCGATGGGGAGCGGAGACGCGATGAGCCTGCTGGAAGTGGAGGGACTGCGGGTGCGGCTGCCGATCGACGGCGAGCCGCGCCACGTCCTGCACGACGTGTCGCTGTCGATCGGCGCCGGCGAGGCGCGCGGCCTCGTCGGCGAGTCCGGCTCGGGCAAGTCGATGACGGCGCGCGCGGTCGCGCGGCTGCTGCCGAGCGGCGCGCAGGTCGACGGCGCGATCCGCTTCGACGGCGAGGACGTCAACGGCATGGGCGGCAGCGCGCTGCGGCGGTACCGCACCGAGGGCGTCGCGATGATCTTCCAGGACCCCCGGACGCACATCAATCCGGTGCGGCGGGTCGGCGACTTCCTCACCGAGGCGCTGCGCACGAACCTCGGGATGAAGGCGGACGCGGCGGCGCGCAAGGCGGTCGGCCTGCTGGCCGAGGTCGGCATCCCCGACGGCGAGCGGCGGCTGCGCCAGTACCCGTACGAGCTGTCCGGCGGGCTGCTGCAGCGCGTCATGATCGCCTCGGCGCTGGCGGTCGAGCCGCGGCTGATCCTTGCCGACGAGCCGACGACCGCGCTCGACGTGACGACGCAGGCGGAGGTCGTCGGGATCCTCGACGAGCTGCGCCGCAGCCGCGACATGGGGCTGCTGTTCATCACGCACGACCTCGACCTCGCGGCGGCGATCTGCGACAGCACGTCGGTGATGTACGCCGGCCGGATCGTCGAGACGCAGGCCGCGCGGCGGCTGCACGAGCGTCCGCTGCACCCGTACACGGCGGCGCTCGTGCACGCGCGGCCGGAGCTGACGGGCGACAGCCCGCGGCTCGCCGCGATCCCCGGTCGCCCGCTGTCGGCGTTCGAGGCGCCGGACGGCTGCGCGTTCGCGCCCCGCTGCGCGCACGCGCAGGACGTCTGCCGCACGGGGGCGCCGGCGTTGGAGCCGTTCGGGGAAGGACAGACGCGCTGCGTGCGCGTGGCGGAGCTGGTCGGCGAGCGAATGGAGCGGACGTGATCCTGGAGGCGCGCGGGCTGCGCAAGACGTTCGGCGGCGCGGTCGCGGTCGACGACGTGTCGTTCGCGCTTCCGGAGGGCGGCTCGCTGGCGATCGTCGGCGAGTCCGGCTCCGGCAAGACGACCGTCGCGCGGATGGTCGTCGGGCTCGAGCGGCCGAGCGGCGGCGAGATCCTCTTCGACGGCGGCGACCGCACCGCCCCGCCGCGCTCGCGTGCCGACTGGCGCAGGCGCGGCCGCGAGGTCCAGATCGTCTTCCAGGACCCGTACTCGTCGCTCGACCCGCGCCAGAGCTGCGCCGACTGCCTCGACGAGGTGCTGAAGCTGCACTTCGACCTGTCTGCGCAAGCGCGCCGCGCGCGGATCGCCGAGCTGGCCGACCTCGTCGGCCTCGACGAGCGCCAGCGGGCAGCGCGCCCGAAGGCGCTGTCCGGCGGTCAGCGGCAGCGGATCGGGATCGCCCGCGCGCTCGCGGCCGAGCCGCGCGTGCTGATCCTCGACGAGGCGGTCGCCGCGCTCGACGTGTCGATCCAGGCGCAGATCCTCAACCTGCTCGCCGACGTGCGCGAGCAGACCGGCGTCTCCTACCTGTTCATCAGCCACGACCTCGCGGTCGTGCGGCAGATCACCGACGACGTCGTCGTGATGAAGAGCGGCCGCGTCGTCGAGCAGGGCGCCACGAAGGCCGTGCTCGACAACCCGCAGGAGGAGTACACCCAGCTCCTGCGCGCCAGCGTCCCGACCGCCGGCTGGACCCCGCCGCGGCACGCGGCGCGTGCGAGGTGAGGCAGTTTGGTGCCCCTGTAGGGCACCAAACTGACAGAGTTCCCGCTCGGCGCCGTTGCTAGAGGGTCCCGACGACCGCGCCGCCGTCGGCGCGCGGGTCGCTGCCGGCGGTGAGGGCGCCGTCGGGGGCGACGGAGATCGCCTGGGCGTGGCCGCACCACTCGCTGTGGACCCCGACCGCGACGGGGCGCATGCCGGCGCGCTCGATCGCGGCGCGGGCGACGGGGTCGACGTCGTCCTCGACGCGGACGGTGTCGTCGCGCTCGCCGACCTCGACGCCGCCGACGACCCAGCGCGGCGCGGCGACCGCGGCCTGCGGGTCCTCGCCGGCTTCGAGTCGCAGCAGCACCTGGGAGTGGATCTGCGCGTGCGCCTTGCCGCCCATCGTGCCGAGCGCGTAGCGCAGCGCGCCGTCCCGCTCGACCAGCACCGGCATCAGCGTGTGCGCCGGGCGCCGGCCCGGCGCCAGCTCGTTCGGGTGGCCGGGGACGAGCGAGAAGAACGCGCCGCGGTTGTGCATCAGCACGCCGGTCGCAGGCTCCAGCAGCAGCGAGCCGAGCGAGTGGAAGACGCTCTGGATCAGCGAGACGGCACGGCCCTCGGCGTCCACGGCGACGACCGCGATCGTGTCGCCGCCGGGGCGCGCGGAGCGCTCGCCGGACGGCGCGGGCGCGTCGCCCTGCGCACGGGCGCGGGCGCGGCGCACCAGCTCGGCGATCCGCTCGGAGCCGAGCCAGGCGTCGAGGTCCGTCAGCGTCGCGCGCGGGTCGGCGAGCTGCGCGTCGCGCTGCTCGGCGCCGAGCCGCAGCAGCTCGGCGAGGAAGCCGGCGTCCGCGCCGAGCGGGTCCTGGGCGCCGCTGGCGGCGAGCGCCGCGAGCGCCTGCGGCAGCAGCACGCCGGAGGAGTTCGGCGGACTCGTCAGCACGTCCAGCTCGCCGCAGCGGTGGCGCAGCGGCGCGGTCAGCTCGGCGCGGAAGCCGGCGAGGTCGTCCGTGTCGAGTGCGCAGCCGGCAGCGCGCAGGCCGGCGATCAGCCGCTCGGCGAGCGGCCCCTCGTAGAAGGCGCGCGGACCGTCGGCGGCGAGCGTCCGCAGCGTCCGCGCGAGCGCCGGCTGGCGCAGCGTCGTGCCCTCCGTCGCCGGCCGGCCGCCGGGCGTCAGGACCCCGCGCAGGCCCGGGTCGGCGGCGATCCCGGCACGGGCGTCGTCGATCGCCTCCGCGAGCGAGCGGCCGACGGCGAAGCCGTCGCTCGCGAGCGCGGTCGCGGCGTCGAGCGCGGCGTCCCAGGGGCGCACCGCGCCGAGGCCGTGCAGCGCCTCCCAGCCGGCGACGAGGCCCGGGACCGTGATCGTGTCCGGGCCGGTGACGGGCATCGTCGCGCCGCGGGCTCGCAGCGCGTCGGCGTCCGCGGCGCGGGCGGCGGGGCCGCTCGCGTTGACGCTCGTCGTCTCGCCCTCGGGCGAGCGCACGAGCGCGAACAGGTCGCCGCCGAGCGCGCAGTTGTGCGGGTAGGTGACGCACAGCGCCGCGGCCGCGGCGAGCGCGGCGTCGAGCGCGTTGCCGCCGGCCTCGAAGGCGGCGACGCCGGCGGCGGTGGCGTCGAGCTGGGGTGTGGCGATCGCGTACTCAGGCATGGCTGGCGGCTCCGCGAGTGTTCCAGAGCGTGTGCAGCATCCGCAGCGCGACGAGCAGCATGAAGACGCCGAAGACGCGGCGCAGCACGTCGGCGGGGAGCGCGAGCGCGATCAATGCGCCGACGGCGCCGCCGGCCGCGCCCATCAGGCCGAGCTTCAGCGCCTGGCGGACGTCGACCGCGCCGCGGCGGGCGAGCACGATCGTCGCGACGAGCGAGGTCGGCAGCACGACCAGCAGCGAGGTCGCCTCGGCGGCGTGCTGGCCGATCCCGAGCGCGAGGACCATGAACGGCACCATGAACGTGCCGCCGCCGATCCCGAGGATCCCGGACAGCATCCCGGTGCAGAGGCCGAACAGCAGGATGCCGACGGCGATCAGGACGGGGGACATCAGCCCTGCACCAGCATCAGGAACGCGGCCGCGAGCAGGAAGCAGCCGAACAGCCACTGCAGCTTGCGGTCGTCGGCTCTCGCGAGCGCCTTGGCGCCGTAGCGCGCGCCGATCACCGCGCCGATCGTCAGGAAGACCGCTGCGCGCACGTCGATGTGCGCGCCGGCCCCGAGCGTCGCGGCCGACACGATCGCGATCGGGATGATCGCGCCGAGCGAGGTCGCGTGCGCGTCGCGCTGCGCGTAGCCGGCCCAGAAGACGAGCAGCGGGACCATGATCGTGCCGCCGCCGACGCCGAGCAGGCCGGAGAGCATCCCGCCCAGCAGTCCGATCGCTACGAGCTTCGCGGTCGGTGTCCTCGGCGTCGTGGGCTGCGGCGGCGACGCTGCCGCCGCGTCGATCGTGTTCGTCATCTCCGTCCCTGCATTCCGGGGGCCTGATAGAAGGACCGATGGTCCGACCAAGTTTGGCGGATCATAGCGAGGCGGCGGGCGGCGTGTAGGCGGTCGGCGCCGAGCTGGCGCGAGCGCCCGCGCGCGCACCTCGAAGCGAGGCCGGTCGGAGAGGAGAGCGGGAAGGTCGGCGTGGAGCGACGGCGCGCGCTACGAGGCGGTGTGCGCCTTCGACCACTCCGCCTTGTGCAGCTTCTTGGCGGCCTGGTAGTCGGCCAGGGCCTGCTGCGAGTCGACGTCGCCGAGCGTCGGGTGCCAGGGCACCAGCTCCTGCGCGGCGGCGACGCCGTACTGCTTGGCGAGCACGGCGCCGAGCGACTTGACCTTCATCTCGCCGAAGCCCGGCAGCGCCTCGAGGTTCGCGCGCAGCTCGCCGGCGTCGGCGGCGGCGGTCCAGACGCGCGCGGCGTCGCCGTCGTAGCGGTCGCGCACGTGCACGGCCAGCTCGTGGACGCGCTTGGCCATTGCGCCCGGGTAGCGGTGGAGCGCCGGCTTCTCGCGGAAGACCGGCTCCAGGTCCGCGTCGGCGAGCGTCGCCGCGTCGATCGCGCCGAGCCGCTCCTGCAGCACCAGCGGACCGGCGAACGCCTTCTGCACGGTCACCTGCTGGTCGAGCGCGAAGCCGACCAGCAGCGCCATCGGGTCCGACGCGATCAGCGCGTTCGCGGCGTCGTCCTCGGTGAAGTGCAGGCGCTCGGGCACGACCGGATCGTACCCGAGCGCCGCCGCGGCGAATTCGACACGGCATGTGTCATGCGCTTGACAGATCTCGTGCGCCTCCGCGCGGAGGATGGGATCGTCCTGTTCGTCCGAGTCGAGGAGCCATCCGAGATGCGCACCGCACGCCTGCTTCCCCCGTTCCTGCTCGCCGGAGCGCTGCTCGGCCCGCTCGCGGGCGTCGCCGCGGCCGCGCCCGCCGTCGACGGCGAGTTCGCGCTCGGCGCCCAGCCGCGCCATCTCGCGCTCGGCCCCGACGGGAACATGTGGGTCGCGCTCGACGGCGTCGCCGACGACGTCGCGAAGGTCGCGCCCGACGGCAGCGTGACGAAGTACACGGCCGCGGCGATCACGAACCCGGTCGGGATCGCGGCCGGCCCCGACGGCAACCTGTGGGTCACCCAGAACGGCGCCGTCGTGCGCTTCTCGCCCGCCGACCCGACGACCGCGAGAGCGTTCCCCGTCCCGCAGATCGTCGATCCGCGCGCGATCGTCAGCGGGCCGGACGGCAACCTCTGGACCGCCTCCGCCGACAGAGCGATCCAGGTCACGACCGCCGGCGTCGCGAGAGACTTCACCGTCCCAGGGATGGGCGCGCGCGGGATCGCGCGCGGCGGCGACGGCGACCTCTACATCGCCGACTTCGGCGGCCAGCGGGTCGTCGGGCTGACGACCGCGGGCGTGCCGACGTTCTACAGAACCGGCGGCGGGCCGCAGGAGGTCGCGGCGGGCCCCGACGGCCGCATCGCCTACACCAACCCGACGAACGTGCCGCAGCAGGTCGGCCGCTTCGTGCGCGGCGGCAGCGTCGCCACGACCGACGTTCCCGGGACCGACCCGTTCGGCATCACGCTCGGCGACGACGGCGCCTGGTGGACGGCCGACTTCGCCAGATCGACGATCAGCCGCCTGACGACCGACGGCGCCGTGACGCCGCTCGCCGGCCTCAGCGCCGGGTCCGGCCCGCGCTTCGTCGCGACCGGCGCTGGCGGCACGCTGTGGGTCGCGCTGGAGACGTCGCAGAGAGTCGCGCGCGTGACGGGTGTGACCGCGCCGCCGCCGCCGCCCCCGCCCGCACCGCCGGCCCCGCCCGCGCCTCCGCGGCCCGTCGACCCGCGTCCGGCCGACCGCCTCGCTCCGCGCATCGCGCTCACGCTGCCGAGACGGATCGTCGCCGGGCGCGCGCTGACGGCGCGGATCGCGCTCTCCGAGCCGTCCGCGCTGACGATCCGCTTCCAGCGTGTCCTGCCCGGCCGCCGCGCCGGCCGCGCGTGCGTGCGACCGACGCCGCGGCTGCGCAGAGCGCGCCGCTGCACCCGCGCCGTCACCGTCGCGAAGGCGACGCGGCGTGCCGGCGGTCTGCGCGTGAGGGTGGTCATCGCCGGCCGGCGCGTGAGAGCGGGACCGAGCCGCCTCGTCGTGACCGCGACCGACGCGAACGGCAACCGCACGACGCACGTGGTGCGGCTGACCGTGCGCTGAGTGGTCCGGGCGGGCGGCGTCGACCCGCCCGCCCGCTGCGTCGGTCGCGTCGCCGGCCGCTCCGGCGTGCGCGCGCCGCCGCCGCCCGCCGTCCGCCCGCGCGCGTCCCTCGCGGCGTGCATCCGTCGCGCAGACCTGCGACGGTGCGCGCTGCGATGGGCACGCACGCGAGCGGAATCTGGTGGCGACCCGACCGGCTCGCCTGGTGGACGGGCGTGCTGTTCGCCGTCGGCTCGGTGCTGTTCCTCGTGCCCGGGATCGCCGCGCTCGGCTCCTCCGCCGACTGGATCTCCGTCGCCTTCTTCGCCGGCTCGATCGGCTTCACGAGCGCGGCGCTGCTGCAGCTCGTCGCCGCTTCGGAGGTCCCGCATCGCGGCCGTCCCTCGCACGAGCGGCGGCGGCTGCGGCCGCGCGCGTGGCTGCCGCAGCGGATCGACTGGCTCGCCGCGTCGATCCAGTTCCCCGGCACCGTCCTCTTCAACATCAACACGTTCGACGCGATGAGCAAGGCGCTCAGCACGAGCCAGATGGACATACGCGTGTGGGGGCCGGACATGATCGGCTCCGGCTGCTTCCTCGTCGCGAGCCTGCTGGCGTTCGCGAACTCCGAGCACCGTTGGCTGTCGTTCCGGCCGCGCGACCCCGACTGGCAGATCGCCGCCGTCAACCTCGCCGGCTCGATCGCGTTCGGCGTCTCGGCCGTCGCCGCGTTCGTGCGGCCGTCGACCGGCGCGGCGCTCAACGACGCGCTCGCCAACGGCGGGACCGCCGTCGGCGCGCTCTGCTTCCTCGTCGGTGCGCTCCTGCTGCTGCCGCAGGCCGACCGGCAGCAGCGCGCGCCGCGCGGTGCCGCTCCCTCAGGCTGACGCCGGGCGCAGGCGCCCGTCGCGCAGCTCCAGCACCTCGTCGAAGGCGTCGAGCCCGATCCGCTCGTGCGTGATCAGCAGCACGCCGCGCTCCCCGCTCGCCCGCGCGAGCTGAGCGAGCAGCGCCTGCGCCGCCGGCGGGTCGAGCATCGCGGTCGGCTCGTCGAGCAGCAGCAGCTCGGCGGGGGAGACGAGGCAGCGCGCGAGCGCGATCCGCTGGCGCTGGCCGCCGGAGACCGCGAGGCCTTCCTCGCCGACGAGCGTCGCCGCGCCGTCGGGCAGCGCGTCGACCCACGGACCGAGGCCGGTGGCGCGCAGCGCGACGCCGACCGCGGCGTCGTCGGCGCCGGGCGCGCCGATCCGGACGTTGTTGGCGATCGAGGTCGCGAACAGGTGCGCATCCTGGCCGGCGAGCCGCACGCGGCCGCGGACGGCCGCCGGGTCGAGCGCCGCGAGCGGGACGCCGCCGAGCGAGACGGTCCCTTCGTCCGGCGCGGCGAGCCCGGCGAGCAGGTTCGCGAGCACGGTCTTGCCGGCGCCGCTGGCGCCGACGATCGCGACCTTGCGCCCCGGCGCGAGCGTCAGCTCGGCGCCGTCGAGCACCGTCGCCCCGCCGAGCGCGTGCCGCAGCCCCCGCGCGGTGAGCGCGCCGTCCTGGGTTGTGGTCGTCCTGCGACCACTGGGCAGGACGGCGGTGGGGGCGAGTGGCGCGGCGGCGGGCGGCGCGCCGTGGGCGGCGGGCGAGCGGCGGACGCCCGGGAGCGGCGGCGCGGCTACGGGCGCGCGGCGCGTGGCGAGGACGGGCGGCGCGGCTTGGCGCAGCCGCTCCTGGGCGGCGGCGACGCCGACGGCGCGGACGGCGGCCTCAGGGAGCGCGCCGACTGGCTCGAACGCGCCGAGCGCGAGCAGCGCGAGCGCGCCGAGCCAGACCGGCTCCAGCCGGCCGTCGCCGACCGGGCCGACGGCGACGGCGAGCACGGCGACGAGCGTCGCGCCGGCGACGAGCGCGCCGAGCCCTTGCGCGGCGGCCGCGGCGGCCGCGTCGCGACGCCCGATCCGGGCGAGCGCCGCCGACGCGGCGTCGATTCGCGCCAGCCGCTCGCCCGCGCGGCCGGCGACCGCGAGCTGCTGCGCGGCGTCCATCGCCTCGGCCAGCTCGTCGGTCAGCGCCGCGCGCGCGGCGCCCTGGCGGCGCAGTGCGCTGCGGGCGGCAAGGAACGCGACCCCGGGCACGAGCGTCCCGGCGGCGAGCAGGCCGCCGCCGAGCACGAGCCCGGCCGCCGGCAGGATCAGCGCCGCGAGCGCGGTCGCGACGAGCGACGCGGCGACGGCGACGAGCGCCGGCGTGCGGACGCGCACGTCGCGGTGCTGCAGCTCGTCGACGTCGGTGACGAAGCGGCTCAGCAGGTCGGCCGCGGCGGGCGTGGACGGCTGCGGCGGCCGAGCGACGAGGCGGCGGTACCAGTCGACGCGCAGCAGCGCGAGCTGGCGGAAGGCCGCGTCGTGCGCCGCGAGCCGCTCGCCATAGCGCCCGAACGCCCGCGCCAGCCCGAGCGCCCGCACGACGACGATCGCGGCCAGCAGCGCGAGCACCGGCGGCTGCTCGGCCGCGCGCGTCACGAGCCAGCCCGACGCCGCCAGCAGCGCCATCCCCGACGCGGCCGCGAGCACGCCGAGGGAGACGACCCGCAGCCGCTCGGCGCCCGCGCCGCGTCGCTCGGCCGCCCCCGCGCCGCTCGCGCCTGCGCCGCCCGCGTCTGCGCCGCCCGCCCCCGCGCCGCCCGCCGGCGCGCCGCCCGCCCCCGCGCCGCTACCGCCCGCGCCGCTCACGCCGCGGCTCCTTCCAGCAGCTCCGCGACGCGGCCGGCTTCGAGCGCCACGACCTCGTCGCAGACCGCGACGAGCGCGGGATCGTGGGTCGAGACGATGGCGGTGCGGCCGGCGGCGGCAGCGCGGATGCCGGCGGCGACCATCGTCGCGCTGGCCGGGTCGAGGTGGGCGGTCGGCTCGTCGAGCAGCAGCAGCGGAGCGGTGGAGAGCAGCGCGCCGGCGAGCGCCAGCCGCTGCGCCTGCCCGCCGGAGAAGCCACGGCCGCCGGCGCCGACCGGCGTCGCGAGCCCGGCCGGCAGCGCGGCGACGATCGCGTCAGCGTCCGCCCGTCGCAGCGCCAGCGCGAGCGCGTCGCCGGGCGCGTCGGGGCACTGCAGGCGCAGCATCTCCTCCAACGGTCCGCGCAGCAGCGCCGCGCGCTGGGGCAGCCAGGCGATTCGCGGCCACCACGCCTCGGACGCGACGGCGCGCAGGTCGGTCGCGCCGCAGAGGACGGCCCCCTCGTCCGGCTCGGCGAGGCGGGCGAGCAGTCGCAGCAGCGTCGACTTGCCCGCACCGGACGCGCCGACGAGCGCAGTCAAGCGCCCGGGCGTGAGCGTCAGGTCGAGCCCGTCGAGCGCCGGCGGCCGCCCCGCTCCGCCGTCGACCCGCACGCCGCGGAGCGTGAGCGGGGCGCGGGCGGGGTCGGGCGGATCGAGGAGTGGAGGATTGACCACGCCCACGGTGGTCAGATCTCCACTCCTCCCGCCGACCGGCTCGTCGAGCAGTTCCAGCAGCGTCTGCGCGGCGGCGGCGCCGTCCTCGGCGGCGTGGTAGCGCTGGCCGGCGAGCCGGAGCGGGACGTAGACCTCGGGCGCGAGCAGCAGGACGAGCAGGCCGGCTTCGAAGCCGAGCGAGCCGCCGGCGAGCTGGACGCCGACGACCGCGGCGGCGATCGCGGTCCCGACCATCGCCATCAGCTCCAGCACGAGCGCGGACAGGAACGCGACCCGCAGCGCGGCGACCGACTCGCTGCGGTAGCGCTCGCCGATCGCCCCGAGCGTCTCCGCCTGCGCCTCGGCGCGGCCGTGGGCGCGCAGGGTCGGCAGGCCGCGCACGACGTCGAGGAAGTGCGAGCCGAGCACCCCGAGCGCCAGCCGCCGCTCGTCGATCCGCTCCGCCGACTCGCGCCCGACGAGCACCATGAAGACGACGACGAGCGGGAGCGTCACCGCCAGCAGCGCGCCGACGAGCGGGTCGTGCCAGAGGATCACGCCGACGAGCCCGACGGGCACCGCCGCCGCGAGCGCGATCTGCGGGACCGCCTTCGCGTAGTACTCGGCGAGCGCGTCGACGCCGTGGACCGCGGCCGTCGCCAGCTCGCCGCGGCGGGCGTCCTCGACGCGCGGCGTGCGCGCCGCCAGCACGTGCGCGGCGACGCGGTGGCGCAGCGCGCCCATCGCGTGCTCGGCCGCGCGGCGCCCGAGCCATTCGGTCAGCGTCGCCAGCAGCGCGCGGCCGGCGAGCGCGAGCGCGAGCGTCACGACCAACGGCCGCAGCGCCGCGAGGTCCTTGCCGCCGAACGCGGCGCCGTCGACGATCCGCGCGAGCGCGAGCGCCTGCACGACGAGCAGCACCGCGCCCGCGAGGCCCGCCGCGACCGCGCCGCCGAGCAGCACGCGCGTGCCGCCGGCGAGGCCGAGCAGCCGGCGGTGGACCTCGCGCGGGGTCATCAGCCGGCCTCGCCGCCCGTCCGCGGTCCGCCGCGCGGGCGGAAGCCGGGGCCGTGGAAGCCGGGGCCGCCCGTCGCGCCGCCGCCGGCCGGCCCGCCCGCGCCCGGTCCTCCAGGCCTGTCCCCACCCGTCAGCCGGGCGATCAGGTCGACGGGACTCGGCTGGCGCTCGCCGACGTCCGCGCGCGTAATGCGGTGGCGGAAGGCCCAGTAGGTCCACGCTTGGGCGGCGAGCAGCAGCGGCACCATCAGACCCGCCAGCACGGTCATCAGCGTGAGCGTGTAGCTGCCCGCGGCGACGTCGGTGAGCGCAAGGCCCGCGCCGCCGCCGGCTGCGGCGATCGCGTCGGGGAAGAGGACGCAGAACCAGCTCGCGACGAGCAGCCCGATCGCCGCGCTCGCGGCGGCGAAGGGAGCGGCGCCGGACCGGCCGCCCGCGCCGCCCGCGCCCGCGCCAGCGCCGCCCGCGCCAGCGCCGCCCGCGCCAGCGCCGCCCGCGCCAGCGCCGCCCGCGCCCGCGCCGCCCGCGCCCGCGCCGCCCGCGCCCGCGCCGCCCGCGCCCGCGCCGCCCGCGCCCGCGCCGCCCGCATCCACGCCCGCGCCCGCGCCGCGCCGCGCGAGCAGGGCGACCAGGGTCAGCGCCACCCCACACGAGACGAGCGCGATCCAACCGGCCGCTCCGGGCGTCGAAGCGGCGCCGGTCCAGGCGAGGAAGCCGATCCCCACCACGGCCGCGACCGGAGCCGCCAGCGCCAGCTCGCCCGCGGCACGCGAGCGCACGCCGCCGTCGGTTCGCAGCATCAGGAACGCTGCGCCCTGCGCGCGGCAGAGCGCGACGAGCGCGAGTCCGCCGAGCACCGAATACGGCGTCACGACGTCGAGCGGGGAGCCGACGACCTCCTCGCCGCGCAGCGAGAGACCATGCACGGTCGCGGCCCACATCAGGCCCCAGCAGAACGGCGCGACCGTGCTCGACAGCTCGATCACGCGCTCCCAGCGCAGCCGCCAGCGCTCGTCCTCGCGCTTGCCGAGCAGCTCGATCCCGGCGTTGCGGGCGACGATCGACAGCAGCACGACCGCGAGCGGCAGGTAGAGGCCCGACGCCCAGGCGGCGTACCAGCCGGGGAACGCGCCGAACATCCCGACCACGGCGACGATCACCCAGACCTCGTTCGCCGCCCACGTCGGGCCGATCGCGTGCAGCGCGACGCGGCGGTCGAGCTGGTCGCGGCGCACGCGCCGCAGCAGCATCCCGACGCCGAAGTCGAACCCCTCCAGCACCAGGTACAGCACCCACAGCACGGCGATCGCGACGAGCCAGACCGACTGCAGCAGCGTGAGATCAGCCATCGGTTCAGCCTCCTAGTAGGTGAGGGCGAGGTCGGCGGGCGAGCGGCGCCCGCGCGCGGGCGGCGAATCGGAGGCGCGCCCGTCCGCCGGCGCCTCCAGCCCCTCGCGCACCTCGTGCGCGGCGACGCGGCCGGCGAAGAAGAAGACGGCGCCGTAGAAGACGGCGAAGCCGGCGAGCGAGAGACCGACCGTCCACGCGCCGACGTTCGGCGAGTTCGCGACGTCGGTCCGCAGCAGGCCGTCGATCACCCACGGCTGGCGCCCGCCCTCGCGCAGCAGCCAGCCGCCGGCCTGCGCCAGGAACGGCAGCGCGGTCGCGGCGAGCGCGAGCTGGAGGAAGCGGCGCGAGCCGGCCAGGCGGTCGCGCACGGCGAGCCAGCAGCCGAGCGCCATGATCGCTATCAGCGCGGTGCCGCCGCCGACCATCGTGCGGAACGACCAGTACATGAGCCCGACGACCGGGACGTAGTCGCCCGGGCCGTATCTCTGCTCCGCCTCCGTCTGCAGGTCGTTGATCCCGCGCACGGTCGACTGCGTCGACAGCTGGTTGATCAGCGACAGCGCCGCCGGCACCTTCAGGTCGACGATCAGCTCGCCGGGGTTGGTCGAGAGCCCGCCGAGCGCGAACAGCGACAGGCCGGCTGGCTTCTCGGTCTCGTACAGCGCCTCGGCCGCGGCCATCTTCATCGGCTGCTGCTTCATCGCGAGCATCCCCTGGAAGTGGCCGAAGGTCGCGGTCGACAGCGCCGCGAACAGCCCGACGAAGACGGCGACTCTGGCGACCGCGCCGAAGGCGGCGCTGTCGCGGCCGCGCAGCAGGTGGAACGCCGCGATCGCGAGCACGACGACCGTGCCGGCGAGCAGCGCGCCGGAGACGACGTGCGCGACCGTCAGCCCGACGGTCAGGTTGAACAGCACCGGCACGATGTCGGTCAGCCGTGCGCTGCCGTCGACCAGCTCGTAGCCGACCGGGTGCTGCATCCACGAGTTGGCGACGAGGATCGCGTAGGCGGAGACGACCGTCGCGCCCGCGACGATCCAGACGCAGGCGAGGTGCAGCCGTCTCGGCAGCCGGCCCCAGCCGAACATCCAGAGGCCGAGGAAGACCGCTTCGACGAAGAACGCGCCGAGCCCTTCGAGCGCCAGCGGCGCGCCGAAGACGTCGCCGACGTAGGCGGAGAAGCGCGACCAGTTCATGCCGAACTGGAACGTCTGCATGATCCCCGTCAGCACGCCGACGGCGAACGACAGCAGCATCAGCTTGCCGTAGAAGCGCGTCAGCCGCAGCCACTTCTCGTCGCCGGTTCGATGCCAGCGGGTCTGCATCGCGGCGACCCAGAAGACGAGGCCGATCGAGACGCCGATGACGGCGAAGTGGACCAGCGTGGTGAAGCCGAACTGCAGGCGGGCCAACTCGAGGCTGTTCACGGGGATGACTCCGGATCGCGGGCGCTCGCCGGACGTGGCGAGCGATGGGTGCGGGCGATCAGGACCCTGTGACGGCGTCGTCGTGAACAGCGCGTCGAGCGTGACGATACCAACACGGCGCGCGCGGCCCGCCCCCTACCCTGCATGCATGGCGGTCGCCTCCCCTCAGCAGAACACGCGTCGCGAGGCGATGCGCGCCGGGCTGCTGCTCGGCTGGCTGTCGGTGATCGCGGTGCTCGTCGCGGTCGCGCTCGACGTGCCCGCGCAGCACCCCGGGCTGGCGGTCGCGCTGGCGCTCGCGGCGGCCGTCGCGAACGCCGGGATGGCGCTGCTGCCGTGGTCGCGCCTGCTCGGCGCCGCCGCCACGCGCATCCGCCTGGACCTGTGGGCCGGCGGGCTGCTCGTGTTCGTCGCGGCGCTCGTCGTCGTCGGCGGCGCGCAGGCGCGCTTCGACCTGCTGCTGTTCCTCGTCCTCCCGTTCATCGCGGTCACGCACGAGGGCCGCAGACTCGCCGCCTGGCTGGCCGCCGCCGCGGTCACGTTCGCGGCCGCGATGGCGCTGGCGCCCGACCCGCTGTCGGCGGCCGAGGTCGCGCTCCACGTCGTGCTGCTGAGCGCGTCGGTGATCCTGGCGATCAGCCTCGCCCGCGCGACGCGCGAGGCGGCCGCCGCCGCGGCGCGCGCGGCCGCCGCCGCCGAGTTGGAGCAGGCGCTCCTGGCCGAGGCCCACCACCGCATCAAGAACAGCCTCCAGACGGTCGCCGACCTGCTGCTGCTCGGTCGGCCGGCCGACGCGCACGACGCGGTCGCGTTCGACGCGACCGCCGCCCGCATCCGCTCGATCGCCGCCGTCCACCACCTGCTCGCCGGCCAGCGCGGCGGGACCGTCGCGACCGACCAGCTGCTGCGCACGGTCGTGGCCGCGAGCGCGACGGCGCAGGACGAGGTCGTCGTCGTCAGCGACGAGCTGCTGCTGGAGTCGGCGCAGGCGCAGCAGCTCGGCGTGATCGCCAACGAGCTGGTCGCCAACGCGCTGCGCCACGGCCGCCCGCCCGTGACCGTGCTGCTGGCGAGCGGCGGGATGGCGGGCGAGGGAGCCGTGCGGCTGGAGGTGCGCGACGGCGGCCGGATCGCGCCCGCCGGCGAGCCGCCGCCGGCGGCCGCCTCTGGGCTGGGGCTGACGCTCGTGCGGCAGATCGCCGAACGCGGCCTGAACGGCAGCTTCGCGCTGGAAACGCAGCACGACGGGACGACGAGCGCGGTGCTGCGCTTCAATGTCGGCGATGCGCATCCTGATCGCTGAGGACGACCCGGTCATCGCGATCGGGCTGATCGCGCGCCTGAGAGCGCTCGGCCACGAGCCGCTCGGGCCGGCGTCGGACGGCCAGCACGCGATCGAGCTGGCCCGCGAGGACCCGCCCGACCTCTACCTGTTCGACGTCGACATGCCGCGCGTCGACGGGCTCACCGCCGCGCGCCTGCTGGCGGAGGAGGGGCTGCGCCGCCCGATCGTCGTGATCACCGGCGTCGACGACCCGGACGTCGTCGAGCGCTCGATCGCCTCGGGCGTCAGCGCGTACCTGACGAAGCCGATCGACGACCGCGCGCTCGACGCCGGCATACGTCTCGCGGCCAGCCGCCACGACGAGTTCAAGGCGCTGGAGGCGGAGGTCAACCGCGCGCAGCAGGCGCTGGAGGACCGCAAGCTGATCGAGCGCGCGAAGGGGATCCTGATCGCCGCGACCGGGATCACCGAGCCGGAGGCGTTCCGCCGCATCCAGCGCGCCGCGCGCGACCGCAACCTCAAGCTGGTCGACGTCGCGCAGCGGATCGTCGACCAGCGCGCGCTGCTGGAGAGAGGCGAGGAGTAGCGCTCAGCCGTCCCCCGGCGGCGACGCGTACGCGTCGCCGAGCACGGTCGGTGCGAACGAGCGGGCGCTCGCGGCGCGCGCGATCGGTCTGAGCGCGAACAGGTCCTCGACCGAGCGCAGCAGCGAGTACGGGCCGTAGTCGCCGCCGGCGGTCGCGCCGGCCTTCGCGAAGCGCGACACGAGCAGCGCCCCGTTGGGCGGCTGCGCGCCGCCCGCGAACGTGACGATCAGCAGCCCGTCCTTGCGGTAGGCCGGCGAGGCGAGGATCTTCGGCACCCATCTCGCGAGGAACGCGTCGGCCGCGGGCAGGCCGCCGGGCGCGCCGTCCACGCACGGCGACTCGCTCCCGTCGTTGCAGAGGTTGGGCGCGACGAAGGCGTAGTTCGGCGTCGATCTGACCGCGCGCAGGTCGCCTTCGAGCCGTTCGAGCGGGCCGTCCTTCGCGTCGCAGTCGCCGAGGTCGAGCAGCGAGTGGTAATAGACGAACGGGTTGTGCCGCGTCGCGTAGCCGTCGCCGACGCGCGCTCTGACGGTGTCGTCGGCGGCGTTGGACGCCGGGCGGCGGCAGGCGGCCGTTCTGGCCGGGCCGCGGTCGAGGTCCTCGACGTAGGCGCGCCAGTCGAGCCCTCTCGAGGTCAGCTGGTCGGCGACGGTGAGGACCGTGTTGGGGAAGACGCAGCCGTCGGCGCGGATCTCGCCGGAGGCGGTCGGTCTCGTGCTCGGCGGGATCTCGGCGAACGTCGGGCAGCCGGCGTTCGTCGATGCGTTCGGCGGCTGCCCGCCGATCATCGCGAGGTAGTCCGGCAGGTCGGCGGTGCCGAGCGGGCGGTAGCCGCTCAGCAAGGTCCCCTTCGGCCGCAGCCGTCTCGACAGGTACGGCGCCGCCGACTGCGGGCCGAACGTCGCGTCGAGCCCGTGGCCGGCGAGCGCGATCACGAAGACGTGTCTGATCTTCGTCGGCTGCGGGTCGGGGTCGGCGGCCTGCTCGTCCGCGCTGGCCGGGCCGGAGCCGCCGCTCCCGGGATCGCGCTCGTCCGCGTCCGGGCCGGGCGCAGGGTCGGCGGCCGGCTCGCCGCTCGCGTCCTCGCCGCTGCTCGCAGCGTCGTCGCCGAGCGTGCCGGTGTCGTCGAGCGCGGCGTCGTCGGCGGCCGCGTCGCTCTCCGCGCCGGCGGTCCCGTCCGTGTCGGCCGCCGCGGCGTCGCCGGCGGGTGCGGCGGCGGGCGGGAGCGCGGCCGTGACGGTGCGCGGCGTGTAGCTCGCGACCGCCCGCATCGCGCTCTCGCCGCGCGAGCTGCCGCGCCCGCCCTCGACCAGCACGAGCACGGTCGCCAGCAGCGACAGCGCCGCGATCATGGCGGTCTGGGTGCGCGTCACGCGTCCGTCCCCGGGCTGGGGGAGCTGGGGGCGCCGGGCGCCGAGCCGTTGGCGCCGCGGGTGGGGCTGCGCGCGTCGGGCGCGGAGTCGTGTCGGCCGGCGCCGGAGCCGTTCGCTCCGGGCGCGGAGCCGTTCGTCGCGGGGGCGGCGTCCGGCGGCGGCGCCGGGTCGACCCACCCGCTCAGGACCTGCCCGCAGCGCCAGCAGAAGCGTGCCTCGACGCCGTGCGTCGCGGCGCATGCCGGGCAGGTGCCGGCCGGCGGGCCGTCGTCGCCGCGGAGCGTGCGCTCGACCTGCGCCAGCGCGGCGTCGACCCGTTGCAGCTCGGCGGCCTTGCGCGTCAGCACGTCCATCCGCACGTGGTCGCGGATCGCCATCTCGTAGAAGACGCCGCCCAGCTCGGCCTGCATCAGCGTGAAGCGCTGCGCGAGCCGCTCGTGCTCGGCCAGCAGCTCGTCGTCGCGCGCGGGCGGCGGAGGCTCGGCGGCGGCGTCGCGGCGCGCCTGCGCGGCGATCCGCTCGGCCGGGACCATCCCCTCGGGGAGCCCGTCGCCCGACCGCCGCGACAGCCAGCGCGGAAGCTTCACGGGATCACGATCTGGTCGGGCAGCCCGCGCTGCGAGTCGACGTACGCTCTGCCCTTCGAGTTGACGATCTTGTCGAGCGCTCTTCTGCTCTCCTCGCGCGTCTTGTCGGTCGTTCTCGCGCCGGTCAGCTCACGCGCGTCGCCGTAGCGGCTTCTGCTGAGCAGCGTGTTGCCGTCGCTCGTTCTGCCGGCCCTTCTCGCTCTGCCTCTGCCTGCTCTGCCGCCGGTGTCCCCGCCGTCGTCCGTCGCGCCGTCGGCGGTGGCCGCGGGCGCGCCGCCGCCGACGACGCTCACGACGGGCGCCTTCTGCGCCTTCAGCGCGTCGAGCAGCAGCTGGTCGTCGTCGGCCCCGCCGCGCCCGACGACGACGCCTGCCGCCGCCGCGAGCGGCAGCAGCGCGAGCAGCAACGCCGTCCGCACGCCGTGGCCCGCGCCGCCCCCGGCCGCCGCCGGCGTCGCAGGCGCAGCGGCGGCGCCTGCCCGCGCGCGCTGGTCGGCCGCGGCGAAGTACTGCGCGACGGGGTCGGCGGCCTGCGACCGCCGCGCGCCGCACGCGACGCAGTAGCGCTGGCGCTCGTCGAGCGGCGCCTGGCAGTGGTCGCAGCGCTCCCAGCGGCCGTGCGGAGGCGGCGCCAGCGGCGGCATGCGTTCGGTGTCGGTCATCGGTGCTGCCTCCTCATCGGAAGATCGTCGCGATCGCGTGGACGCGCGGCGTGCGCCCGCGCGCGGGGCCGGTCAGCGGGATCCGCGCGGTCGTCCGCTCGCCCGTCCCGAGGTGGTCGATCGACGCCTTGCCGGCGGCGACCCAGCGGCGCCCGTCGCGCACGAGCGCGTAGACCTGCGCGTCGTACTGCGGGATGCCGGAGCGGTTCTCCACGACGACGCGCGTCGCTGTGACGGCCGCCGAGCGGCCGCGCTCGTGGCCTGCGCCGCCGCCTGCGCCGCCGCCTGCGCCGCCACGGCCCGCGCCGCCGCCGCCTGCGCCGCCACGGCCCGCGCCGCCGCCGCCTGCGCCGCCACGGCCCGCGCCGCCGCCGCCTGCGCCGCCCGCGCCCGCACCGTCCGCGCCCGCCGGCACCGCGCTCGCGACGAGTCGCGGCACCTCGGCCGCGCTGCTGATCGCCGGCGCGGCGGGCGCGCCGACGACCGCGAACGGCCGCCCGGCCGGCACCGCGCGTGCTCGCGCCGTGAACACCCACGTCGCCGAGCCGCCGGCGGGGATCGCCGGCACGTGCGTCTGGAACCAGTCGAGGCCGCGGCGGCCGTTGAGCCGCACGCGCCGGCCGCCGCGCGTCCGCACCCCGACCGCGATCGGCACGTCGGTCAGCGGCTGCCGCGCGCGGCTGCGGAGCGTGACGACGATCGCGGAACGGCGCGCGCCGCGCACGAGCGCCGCCTCGGTCACGCGCAGGCGCGGGTCGGCGCGCACCGTCCGCTGCGGCTCCCGGCTCGCCAGCTCGCGCGTCGCTCTCAGCTTCGCGCGCGCGTTCTTCTGCTGCGTCGAGACGCAGCCCGCGAGCGCGCAGGCGGCGAGCAGGCCGACCGCGGCCGCGCCGCGCGCGCATCGCGCCGCCGCGCCACGCGCACACCGCGCCACCGCGCCGGGCCCGCATCGCGCCGCCGCGCCGCGCGCACACCGCGCCGCCGCGCCGCGCCGCGCCGCGGCGCCGCCGCCGCCGGCCGCGCCGGCCGCCCCGTCTCCGCGCGCGCCCATCTCAGCCGAACCCGCCACTGACGTACTCCTGCGTGCGCACCTGGCGCGGGGCGCCGAAGACCTGGTCGGCCGGGCCGTACTCGACCAGCTCGCCGAGGTACATGAACGCGACGTAGTCGGCGATCCGGTACGCCTGTTGGAGGTTGTGCGTCACGATCACGACCGCGACCTGCTCGCGCAGCGTCACGATCAGCTCCTCGATCACCTGCGTCGACTGCGGGTCGAGCGCCGAGCACGGCTCGTCGAGCAGCAGCACCTCGGGGTCGGCCGCGAGCGCACGGGCGATGCAGAGCCGCTGCTGCTGGCCGCCGGAGAGCCGCAGCGCGGGATGCGAGAGGTCGCCGGCGACCTCCTCCCACAGCCCCGCCCGCTCCAGCGCGCTCTGCACCGCGCTGCGCAGCTCGCGCTTGCGCGGCCGCCGCGACGCCTGCTCCCGCAGCACGTAGGCGACGTTGTCGAAGACGCTCATCGGGAACGGGTTCGGCTGCTGGAAGACCATCGTCACGCGGCGCCGCAGCGCGGTCGGCTCGAGCGTCGCGATGTCGGTCCCGTCGAGCGCGATGCGGCCCTTCATCGACGCCGTCTTCGTCAGCTCGGTGAGGCGGTTGAGCGAGCGCAGCAGCGTCGTCTTGCCGCAGCCCGACGGGCCGATCAGCGCCAGCACCTCGCCCTGGCGGATCGGCATCGAGACGGCGTCGACCGCGAGCTTGCGGCCGTAGGCGACCGACAGCTGCTCGACGTGCATGCGGTCGACCGCGAGCGGCGCGGGGCCGACCCGCCGGCGCGGCGCGCCGACGAAGCTCGGCGCCTCGGCGGGTGCGGCGACGGTGACCGCCTCCTCGCCCGCGAGCGGCAGCCGCCGGACCGGCGGCGGGGTTGCGAATCTCATCTCCAGCGCCTCCCGCGCCGCACGGCGAAGTCGACCGCGACGTTCAGCAGCAGCACCATCGACAGCAGCACGAAGCCGGCGGCGTATGCCTTCGTCGGCTGGTTCGCCTCGCCCGTCGGCGCGTTCGCGTAGACGTAGCTCGTGAGCGTGCTGCCGGTCCCGCGCAGGGTCTCCAGCAGCGGCACCTCGCCGGCGCCGTTGAAGCGCAGCGTCGCGCCGAGCAGCAGCACGATGATCGCCGTGTCGCCGATGATCCGCCCGACGCCGAGCATCGCCCCGGTCACGACCGACGGCCGGGCCGCCGGCAGCAGCACGCGACGCGTCGTCGTCAGCTTCGTCTTGCCGACCGCGTACGACGCCTCGCGCACGTGGCCGGGGATCGCCTGCAGCCCCTCGCGCACGTTCGCGACGACGAGCGGGAGCGCGACGAACGACAGCATCGCCGCCGCGGCGAAGAACGAGCGGCCGTAGACGACGCCGTCGTTGGTGCGGCTGAAGAGCGCGAGCGCGCCCTGCTCGAACAGCAGCGTGCCGAACAGCGCGAAGACGATCGACGGCGTGCCGGCGAGCATCTCGACGGTCGACTCGGTCACGCGCGCGAGCGCCGACGGGCGGCCGTACTCGCTCAGCCAGACGCCGACCCCGAGGCCGACCGGGAAGGCGATCGCCATCGCCATCGCGGCGACGATCACGGTCCCGAGCAGCGGGTCGAGGAAGCCGCCGGTCTCGCTCTCGCTGAAGCCGGCGGCAGGCGAGGTGACGAACAGCTCGGGGCGGACGTAGCGCAGCCCTTGGACCATCATGTAGAGCACGATCGCGGCGGTCACGACCAGGAACAGCACGCCGAGCACCCACGCCAGCGCGAGCCCGAGACGGTCGGTCAGCCGCCACGACGCGCTCGACTCGCGCGCCGAGCGGCGCGCGGCCGGCGGCGGCGCCGTCACGCCGCTCACGCCCGCACCCCGTAGCGCTTCATCGGCTGCTTCACGGCCCAGCCCGCGAGCGACAGCATCACGGCTGAGAACAGCAGCACCGCGGCGATCGCGAAGATCGTGTGGCGCATCGGCGGCGACGTCAGCTCCTCGGACGACTGCAGGATCGTCGCCGCGAGCGGACGCGTCGGTTCGAGGAAGAAGATCACGCCGTCGGCGGGGTTCGGCGCGAACGCGACGCCGCCGGTCACCATCGCCAGCATCACCGCCTCGCCGAGCGCCCGAGCGGTCGCCAGCACGGTGCCGGCGACGAGCGCCGGCCGCGCGGTCCGCACGCCGATCTTCCAGAACGTCCGCCAGCGGTTGATGCCGAGCCCGAGCGAGCCCTCCAGCCAGCCGCGCGGCACCGCGCGCAGCCCGTCGGCGAAGACGGCGATCATCAGCGGCGCGATCATCAGGCTGAGGATCAGCACGCCCGCGAGCAGGCTGTAGCCGCTGAGCGAGACGATGTACGAGACCGAGCGGCGGTGCTCGTCGGTGATCACGTGCTCGCCGATGAACGGCACCAGCACGAGCACGCCGACGAGGCCGAAGATCACCGACGGCACGCTCGCGAGCAGGCGCACGACCGGTTCGAGGATCCGCCGCATCCACTCGGGCGCGAACTCGACGACGAAGACGGCGACGAACAGCGCCGCGAAGAAGCTGAGCGCGACCGCGCCGCCCGTCACGAGCAGCGTGCCCCAGATGATCGGCCAGGCGTGGAACGTGTAGGCCGGCTCTCTGAGCAGGTTGGCGGAGGTGAAGATCTGCTGGATCTGCTGGTCGGGGTTGCCGCCGCCGCCGAACCAGGCGAGGCCGTTGTGGGAGAACGACGGCCACGCCTCGAGGAAGACGAAGACGATCACGACGAGCACGAACGCGAGCACGCAGCAGACCAGCGCGCCGAGCGTGAGCTCGGCGCGCTGGTCCGGCAGCAGCCTGCGCGGCGCTCGCCTGGGAGGGGCCGCGAGGGCCATCGGGCCTGCTCAGCCCTTCTTCGGCGGCTTCTTCGCGTTGAACGCCGGCACCGCTCCGGCCTTGTCGATCACTCTGCCGGCGGCGTAGCTCGTCCGCACCCAGTCGCCGAACTTCGTCGCGGTTCTGTTCGGGCTTCTGGCCGGCAGCACGAGCCAGGCGTAGCGCGACAGCGGGTACTTGAGCGTGCGGATCGCGCTCGGCGCGCACGGCTGACCGTCGAGGCTGAGCCGCTTGACGCCGCTGCCCGGACCGGAGTTGGCGAGGCCGACGTAGCCGATCCCGGCCTGGTTTCTCGACACCGCGACGGCGACCTCGCCGTCCTTGTCGAGCGCTGTCACGTTCGTCGCCTGCGTCTGTCCTCTGAGCACGGCGCTCTGGAAGAACGTGTAGAGCCCGGCGGTCGAGAAGCGGCCGAACGCCGAGATCGGCGCGTTGAGGCTGGAGCCGACCGCCGGCCACTCCGTGACCGTGCCGAGGAAGATGTCGGCGACCTGCTGGATTCTCAGCCCCGAGACGCTGTTGGCGGGGTTGACCGCGACGCACAGCCCGTCGAGGAAGAGCTTCGAGTAGCTGAGTCCGGAGTCCGACGGCAGCGGCGGCCGCGTCTGGATCGCGAACGCGCTCTTGCCGTCCTGCACGTCCTTGGCGCCGGCGTTGCCGTTGTTGGCGGTGAAGACGAACTTCGTCTTCGGGTCGACCTTTCTGTAGGCCTTGAAGAGCGCCTCCAGGTACGGCACGCTGGCGCTCGATCCCGACCCGAACACCGTTGCGGCGTGGGACGACGCCGGCCCCGCGAGCAGTGCGGCCGAGACGATCAGCGCACCGGCGAGGCCCTTGGCTCTCTGACTCATGCAACCCCTTTTCTGACAAGATTCCGTGTTAATCCGATCGGTTTGGTGGAGATTAGCAATTCTCAGGTTTGCGGATCAAGGTTCGGGGTAAATCGGCGCGGCGCCAGCCGCCGGCGCCTCTCGGGCAGCGGCGCGCGGCGGGCCGCGTGTAGGGTGGCCGGCCGTGACCGAACGGACTGGACCACGGGTGCTCTGCGCCCCGGACAAGCTGCGCGGCGCGCTCGACGCGCGCGGCGCGGCGCACGCGCTCGCGGAGGGCGCGCGAGCGGCCGGCGGAGTGCCGCACGAGCTGCCGATCGCCGACGGCGGCGAGGGAACGCTCGACGCGTTCCTCGACGGCGCGACCGTCCACGAGCTGACCGTCGAGGACGCGCTCGGCCGCCCGCGCAGCGCGCGGCTGCTGGAGCTGGCCGACGCGCCCGACCCGGCCACGGCCGCCGGGGGGACGTTTCTGGTCGAGGCCGCCGAGGCGGTGCCGCTGCACGCGCTCGCCGAGCACGAGCGCGACGTCGAGCGGGCGTCGTCCTACGGTGCCGGCGAGCTGGTGCGCGCGGCGCTCGACCGCGGCGCGCGGCGGATCCTGATCGCCGTCGGAGGGGTCGCGACGGTCGACGGCGGCGCGGGTGCGCTGCAGGCGCTCGGCGCGCGCTGCCCGCGCGACGGCGCCGGTCTGCTCGCCGCGCCGGAGATCGACCGCAGCGACCTCGACCCGCGCCTCGCCGGCGTCGAGATCGAGCTGCTGGTGGACGTCGCCGCGCCGCTGACCGGGCCCGACGGCGCCGCGCACCGCTTCGGCCCGCAGAAGGGCGCCACGCCGGAGCAGATCGCCGCGCTCGACAGCGCCCTCACGCGCTGGGCCGACGCGCTCGGGATCGACCCCGCGACGCCCGGCGCCGGCGCGGCCGGCGGCCTCGGCGCCGCCTTCCAGGCGATCGGCGCGCGCACCGTCGCGGGCGCCGACGCCGTGCTGGAGCTGACCGGCTTCGACACGCTGCTGGCCGAGGCCGACCTCGTGCTGACCGCCGAGGGATCGGTCGACGCCTCGACGCTCCAGGGCAAGGCGGTCGCCGCCGTCGTCGCGCACTGCGCCAAGGCCGGCGTCCCGGTCGAGGTCTTCGGCGGCCGCGTCATCGACGAGGCCGCCGTCGAGCTGCGGCGCCGCGGCGCGCGCGACGTGCGCCCGCTCGGCCCCGCCGGCCGCCCGCTCGCCGAGGCGTTCGCGGCAGCCGCAGACGAGCTGGCCGCCGCGGCCGAGGCTGCGACGCGCCGGACCTGACGCCGCCGCGCCGCCGCGCTGAGCCGGCGTGCGGCCCACATGGACCTGGCGGCGAAAGCGGGTCATGCAGTTCCGACCCCGCGGCGGTTGGTGCCCGCGGCGGGCCGCTGAAAACTTGCTCCAGCGCCGCGGCAGCGCGGCAACGGAGAGAGAAGAGAGGCACAGCGTGAAACACCTCACCCGGCGTGAGTTCTCGGAGACCGGCATCAGATACGGCGCGGCAGCGGGCCTGCTCGGAGGCGGCCTCGCGACCGTCCTCGCCGGATGCGGCGGCGACTCGTCCAGCGACGGGTCGACGAGCGCGGGCACGACGCCCGCCGACGGCTCCGGCGGGGGGAGCGGGGGGACGATCCGGATCGGCAACGCGGAGCCGCCGACGTCGGCCCAATGGGACCCGCACGCGGCGTTCGGCCTCGCGGACTACCAGACCTGGTCGCTCGTCTACGACACGCTGCTCGCGTACGACAGCGCCGGAGAGCTCGTCGGCCAGCTGGCGAAGTCGTGGAAGCGGCTGTCGCCGACGCGCCTGCGGATCGTGATCCACAGAGACGTCCACTTCAGCGACGGCAGCCCGCTCGGCGCCGAGGACGTGAAGGCGTCGATCGAGCGCATCTCCGCGCCGCAGTCGGAGCTGGCGCTCGCGTCGAAGCTGCCCGAAGGCGCGAAGGTCGAGGTCCGCGGCGAGCACGAGCTGGACATCGTCACGCCCGAGCCGTTCGGCCCGCTGGAGGGCGCGCTCGTCGTCGTCTCGATCGTCTCGCGCAGAGACGCGGCGAGACCGGAGGCGTTCAAGCGCCGCCCGCTCGGCAGCGGTCCGTACACGTTCGTCGAGTACCGCAACAACAGCATCAGACTGAAGGCGAACCCCAGATACTGGCGCGGCAAGCCGGGCTCCGACGGCGTCGTGCTGTCCTACGTCCAGGACCCGAGCGCGCGCATGAACGCGCTGCTGACCGGCCAGATCGACATCTACACGCGCGCCGACTCGATCGTGCTCGACGAGGTCAGAGGCAACGACGACTTCTACGTCAACGACACCAGTCCGGCGTCGAACTTCTTCTACATCCCGCAGTTCGACACGGCGCTCAGAGACGTCCGCGTGCGGCAGGCGATCGCCTACGCGATCCCGCGTCAGCAGATCGCCGAGAGCATCATGAGAATCTGCCCGCCGGCGCTCTCCTCGCTGCCCGCGGCGTCGAAGGGCTTCAGACCGATGGAGCCGAGATTCGACCTCGACCTGGAGCGCGCGAGATCGCTGCTGAAGGAGGCCGGCCACGACGGCGGCCTGTCGATCACGCTCGCCTCGGCCAGCGTCTTCGCCCACCAGGAGCAGGTCGACCAGCTCGTGAAGGCGTCGCTGGAGCAGGTCGGCATCACCGTCGACATCAAGAAGCTGGAGAGCGGCACGTTCCGCTCGAACTTCTCGCAGTACGCGCTGTCGATGAACGCGCTCGACACGCCGGGCGACCCGAACTTCATCTTCTCGTTCTTCCGGCCGTCGATCGCCAGAGAGGTCCTGAAGTGGGACTCGGCCGACTTCATGCCGCTGGTCGAGGCGCAGCGCCGCACGATCGGCGCCAGACGGCAGGCGACGATCGACGCCGCCGCGAGATACCTGTGGGAGAACCAGATCCTCGTCTACCTCACCGACGACATCTGGTACACGGTCGTCAACAGACGCGTCAGCGGCTACGAGCGCTCGACCGTCGAGGGCGAGCCGCTGCTGTGGAGAGCGAAGGCGGCGTAGCCCGCAACGGCTCAGACGCGATCGGTGCGCGGCTCGTACGAGCCGCCGCCGCGCATCGCTATCGCCTGGATCGCCTTCACCGCCAGCCACAGCTCCATCCGCTGGCCGGGCTGGTCGGGATGGCGCCCGGTCTGCTCCTGCAGGCGGTCCATGCGGTAGCGCAGCGTGTGCCGGTGGACGCCGAGCTGCTCGGCGGCGTCCTTCCAGCGGCAGCCGGACTCCAGCAGCACGCTCAGCGTCTCGACGAGCCAGCCGTTGGAGGCGGTCGGGCCGAGCACGCGATCGACGTACGCCTCCAGCACAGGCACCGGCACGCTCAGCAGCAGCTCGAACGAGCTGAGGTCGCGGTAGGAGACGACGGCGGCGCCGGAGGCGTCGAGCGCGGCGCGCGCCTCCAGCAGGCTGCGGCCGAGGCCGAGCCCGTTGGCCGAGCGGCCGACCGCGACGCGCATCCCCGGCGCCGCGCGCACGAGCGCCTCGGCGAGCGCGAACAGCGCCTCCTCGCTCGGCGCGTTGACGAGGAACGCGACGCCGTTGTGGCGCGCGGCCGACAGGTGGCTGATCGCCTGGCGGTCGAGGTGGCGGGCGATCAGGTCGCGCAGCAGCGCCGCGTTGGCGTCACCGCCCGGAACCCCCAGCAGCGCCGCGTGGCTGCGGTTCGCGTCGAGCCCGAACGCGGCCAGCCGGCGCGCGGTCTCGCGCAAGTCCAGGCGCTCCTGCTCGAGGTCGTCGAAGAGGTCGCCGGCGAGCCGCAGCTCGGCCGCGAGCACCGCCTGGCGGCGCGCCAGCTCCAGCGCGAGCGCGTTCTGGCCGTGGCGCAGCACGAGCCGCTCGTAGTCGCCGAACGGCCGCTCCTCGCGCGCGGCGCGCAGCGTCGCGGCGCCCGGTCCGTCGCCGATCGGGAGTGCGAGCGCGTCGTCGCCCAGCTCGTGGCGCTCGCCGCTGTGGTGCTCGCCCGAGTGGTGCTCGGCGATCGTGCCGTGATCGTCGGAGAGCACCAGCGTGCCGCCGAGCGTCCCGCCGAGGATCCGCAGCAGGTCGCGCGGCCCGCCGCCGCCGAGGACCGTCTCGATCAGCTGCTCGTGGACCTCCAGCGCCTGCGCGACTGGGTCGGCAGCGAGCTGCGGGAGCGTCAGCTTCGTGAGCGTGTTGAACGGCGTGCTCGCCGGCACCAGCAGGACGGGAAAGCCGAGCGCGTCGGCCTCGGCGACGACGGCGGCGGGGATCTGCGGCAGCGCTTCGCCGACGGCGATCCCCAGGCCCGCGGCGCCGTGCTCGGCGAGGCGGCGGACGTAACGGCGCTGCGAGGCGGCGGTCGCGCCGAGCCCGAGGCCGCCGGTCAGTAGCAGCTCGCCGCCGTCCAGCTCCGGCGTCGGGTCCTCCAGCTCGGAGATGTGCAGCCAGCGGATCGCGTTGCGGTCGCCGACGTGACCGGCGACGAGACGGATCTCGAGGCCGGGCAACTCGACGATGTCCGTGATCGACAGCACTGCATGAAGCCCGGGTGCGACGCGGCCGACTCTACTGGCGGATCGGTGCGTCATCTCTCTCGGGACGCGACCTGGCGCCGAAGCATCACGTGAGGAAAACCGATCCGCTCGGAGACCGCCACCGACGCGGTGGCGAAAGCGGCAACGGCAACTCGGACCAGACGTCGATTGCCGCCCGGCCGCGATCGGCCAAGACTGTGCCGGCAGTGTCCGCACGGGAGCAGAGAACGACGATCGCGATCGGCAACGCCGAGCCGCCTACGTCCGAGCATTGGGACCCCCATGCCGCGCTCGGGCTCGCCGACAACCAGATCTGGTCGCTCGTCTACGACACGCTGGTCTCCTACGACGCCGACGGCCGCGTCGTCGGCCGGCTCGCGCGCAAGTGGTTCCGCACCGCGCCGACGCGCCTGCGCGTCGAGCTGCGGCCCGGCGTCGTCTTCTCCGACGGCACGCCGCTGACCGCGCGCGACGTGCGCGCCAGCCTGGAGCGGATCGGCGATCCGCTGTCGCGCCTGGTGCTGTCCGGCAAGGTCGTCCCGGGCCTGCGCGTCGAGGTGCTCGGCGACCACCTGCTGGAGATCGTCACGCCGAAGCCGTTCGGGCCGATCGAGCGCGCGCTCGCGATCGCCGCGATCGTGCCCGTCGCCGACGCCGAGGACCCCGCGCGCTTCGCGCAGCGGCCGCTCGGCAGCGGGCCGTTCGTGTTCGCCGGCTCCGACGGCGGCGTCGTGCGGCTGACCGCGAACCCGGCGCACTGGCGCGGCGCGCCCGGCGTCGCCGCGGTCGAGCTGCACTACATCGAGGATCCGCGCGAGCGGCTGGAGGCGCTGCTGTCCGGGCGCATCGACATCCACACGCGCGCCAGCTCGATCGTGCTCGACGCGATCGCGGGCGACGACGCGTTCGACGTCACGACGATGGGGCCGGCGAGCCAGTTCATCTACATCCCCCAGCACGACGGCCCCCTGCGTGACACGCGCGTGCGCCGCGCGATCGCCCACGCGATCGACCGCCGCGCGATCGCCAAGCGGATCCTCAAGCTCGGCGAGCCGGCCGTCTCGGCGCTGCCGTCGTCGTCGATCGGCTTCCAGCCCGGCAGATCGGAGCTGGAGTACAACCCGGCAAAGGCGCGCGAGCTGCTCGCCGAGGCCGGCCACGCGGACGGCCTGCGGCTCTCGCTCGCCTCCGCCAACCTCTTCGCCCACCAGCTCGAGATCGACCAGCTCGTCCGGCGCTCGCTCCAAGAGGTCGGGATCGCCGTCGACCTCGACGTGCTGGAGAGCGGTCAGTTCCGCAGCTCCTTCAATCGCTACGCCCTCTCGTTCAATGCGATCGGCGCCACTTCGCGCGACCCCGACCACCTGCTGACGTTCTTCCGGCCGGTCGTCGCGCAGGAGTCGATGCACCTCGACGACCACAAGATCACCGAGCTGATCGAGCGTGAGCGGCAGACCTCCGGCAAGGCCCGCCTCGCCGCCGTCAACCAGGCGGCGCAGTACCTCTGGGAGAACCAAGTGATGATCTACGTGTCCGACGACGTCTGGTATACGGCCGTCAGTCGCCGTGTCCAGGGCTATCAGCGCACGCCGCTCGAAGGCGAGCCGCTGCTGTGGAAGGCGACGAAGGCGTAGCGATGCGACCGCCGACCGCCGACACCCGCGCCCCCGGCGTCAACGCCGACGCCGACGCCGCGCAGCTGCTGCGTGCGCTGCTGGAAGAGGGCCACTACGCCGAGATCTCGACGCTGCTGCGCGACAACGCGCTCAAGCGCCCGTTCGCCGAGCCGTTCAGCGGCCACCGCATCCGCTCCGCGATCGGCGACCTGCCGGCGCTGCCGCAGCTGCTCGTGCGGCTGCTGTCGCTCGGCGCCGCCGTCGACCTCGGCGAGGCCGAGCGGACGCTCGACGCGAGCGCGGTCGACCGCCTCGTCGACGCCGGCCTGCTGGAGCGCGACGGCGGCCGCCTGCGCAGCCGCTTCGTCGTCGTCTGCCACCTCAACCGCTTCTTCGTCGTCTCGCCGCCGCTGTGGCTGCGCGGCTACGAGGAGCGCGAGGCGCTCGTCGCGATCGCGCCCGACTCGTACTGGATGGCGCAGTTCGTCGCCAACCGCGGCCCGCTCGGCCGCGTGCTCGACCTCTGCACCGGCTCGGGCCTGCTCGCGACGCTGCCCGACGCCGCACAGGTCGTCGCGGTGGAGCTCGACCCGGTGACCGCGTCGGTCGCGCGCTTCAACGTGCTGCTGAACGGCCTCGGCGAGCGGATCGACGTGCGCGACGGCGACCTCTACGAGCCGGTCGCCGGCGAGCAGCCGTTCGACTTGATCGTCGCCAACCCGCCGATCGTCCCCTCGCCGGAGGGCATCTCGGTGCCGCTCGCGGGCGACGGCGGGCCCGACGGCGACGCCGCGCTGCGGCGCGTGCTGGCGGGCGTCGAGCGCCACCTCGCGCCCGGCGGCCGCGCGCTCGTGCACGGCCAAGGCTTCGGCGGCGAGGCCGAGCCGGCGCTCGCCGACTGGCTGCGCGAGCAGCTCGCGGACAGCACGCTCGGTGCGACGCTGTTCCTGTCCGATCGCCAGAGCCTCGAGTCGGCCGGCGTCACGCTGCGTGAGCTGTGGCAGCTGTCGGGCGCGCCGGAGGCGGACGCGTACGCGGCGTGGGAGCGCTTCTGCGCACCCGAGCAGCTGACCTCGCATCACACGTTCCTGCTCCAGCTGACGCAGGGCGGCGGCGGCACCCTCGCCGTCCACCGCCTGCTGGGGAGCTGACGATGCTGCGCTACATCGGCTCGCGCCTGCTGCAGGCGCTGATCCTGATCATGGGGATCACGCTGACGGTCTTCGTGATCCTGCGGCTGACGTCGGGCGACCCGGCGAAGATCGCCAACCCGGTCTTCGCGCGCCAGGACGTGATCCAGAGCTACCGCGAGATGTTCGGCACCGACAAGCCGCTGCTGCACCAGCTGTGGCAGTTCCTGCAGGGCATCCCGAGCGGCGACCTCGGGATCTCGTTCCGCTACCAGCAGCCCGTGATGGAGCTGATCGGCGAGCGGCTGCCCGCGACGCTGAAGCTCGCCGCGGTCTCGCTCGTGCTCGCGATCACGTTCGCGATCGTGCTCGGCGTGCTGTCGGCGCGCTACCCGCGCTCGCCGATCGCGTGGTTCGCGAACGTGCTCTCGATGCTCGGCCAGTCGGCCCCGACGTTCTGGGTCGGCCTGATGCTGATCACGCTCTTCTCGGTCCACCTCGGCTGGTTCCCCGCCTCCGGCGACACCGGCTGGAAGTCGATCGTGCTGCCGGCGGTGACCGTCGCGCTCGCGACGCTGCCGACGCAGCTGCGGGTGCTGCGCGCCTCGATGCGCGAGGTGCTCGGGCAGGACTACATCGGCGCGGCGCGCGCGTTCGGCGTCGGCGAGGGGCGGATCAGCTTCGTCTACGCGCTGCGCAACGCGTTCCTGCCGCTGCTGACGGTGATCGGCGTCGACATGGGCTACACGCTCGGCGGCGTGATCGTGACCGAGACGGTCTTCAACTACCCCGGCATCGGCCAGCTTGCGCTGACCGCCCTGGACTCGCGCGACTACCCGCTGATCCAGGGGATCACGATCGTGACCGCCGGGATCTTCGTCCTCGTCAACCTCGCGGTCGACCTCCTCTACGGGCTCGTCGACCCGCGCATCCGGCTTGCGGAGCGTGCCGCATGAGAAGACTGATGCCCGTCCCGCAGGGCGGCCCGTTCGCCGCGCTGAAGGCGAGCCGCTGGGTTCCCGCGCGCGGGGCCTCGGCCGCCGGCGCGCGCCGCCGGCCGCTGCCGGCCGGCCTCGTGATCGGCGCGACGATCTTCGGCCTGATGGTGCTGCTGGCGCTGTTCGCCCCGCTGCTCGTCGGCGACCCGAAGCAGCCCGACATCGCGAACCTGCTCGCGAGACCGCTCAGCGACGGCCACCTGTTCGGCACCGACACGCTCGGGCGCGACCTGTTCGCGCGGATCCTCTACGGCATGCGCATCTCGCTGCTGGTCGCCGGCCTCGGCATGCTCGGTGCGATGACGCTCGGCGTCAGCGCCGGCCTGCTGGCCGCGTTCGGCGGCCGCTGGGCGGAGACGATCGTGATGCGGCTCGTCGACATCCAGCTGGCGTTCCCGTACGTGCTGCTGGCGATCGCGCTGACGTCGGTGCTGACGCCGTCGATCCCGGTGCTCGTGCTGCTGATGGTGCTGGCCGGCTGGGCCGCCTTCGCGCGTGTCGTGCGCAGCTCCGCGATGCAGGAGCGCGCGAAGGACTACGTGAAGGCGGCGACGCTCGCCGGCGCCTCGCGCACGCGGATCGCCCGCAAGTACGTGCTGCCGTCGCTGCTGCCGCCGATCCTCGTGCTCGGCGCGATGCAGATGGCGATGATGATCGTCTTCGAGGCGACGCTCTCCTATCTCGGCATGGGCATCCAGCCGCCGACCCCGTCCTGGGGCGGGATCATGCTGGAGGGCCAGCGCTACCTGAAGGACGCGTGGTGGATCTCGACGCTCCCGGGCATCGGCATCCTGCTGACGACCGTCTCGCTCAACCTGATCGCGGACGGCCTGCAGAAGCGCTTCGGCGCGCGACTGGGGGAGGTGTGATGACCGCCCCGACCACTCAGGCCGCTGTGGCCGCTCCGCTGCTGGAGATCGACGGTCTCACCGTGCAGTTCCCGACGCCCGCCGGACCGATGTCCGTCGTGCGCGACGTCTCGTTCGCGGTCGCCGCCGGCGAGTGCCTCGGGATCGTCGGCGAGTCCGGCTCGGGCAAGTCGATGACCTCCCGCGCCGTGCTGCGGCTGGTGCCGCCGCCGGGCCGGATCGCCGGCGGCAGCGTTCGCTTCGACGGGACCGACCTGCTGACGCTGACCGAGAAGCAGATGCGGTCCGTGCGCGGCGCGCAGATCTCGATGGTCTTCCAGGACCCGACCGCGTCGCTGAACCCGCTCTTCTCGATCGGCCGCCAGCTGACCGACGTGATCCGCACGCACACCGACGCGGGGCGCGCCGAGGCGCGCAGACGCGCGGTCGAGGTGCTCGATCAGGTCGGCTTCGCCGATGCGAGACGGCGGCTGCGGGCGTACCCGTTCGAGCTGTCCGGCGGGCTGCGCCAGCGCGTCTCGATCGCGCTCGCGCTCGCCTGCGGGCCGAAGCTGGTGATCGCCGACGAGCCGACGACGAACCTCGACGTCTCGATCCAGGCGCAGATCATCGACCTGCTGCTGCAGCTGAAGAACGACGTCGGCTTCGCGATCCTGTTCATCAGCCACGACCTCGGCGTCGTCGCCTCGATCGCGGACCGCGTCTCGATCATGTACGCCGGCCGCGCGCTCGAGACCGGTCCCGCGAGCGCGGTGCTGGCGCAGCCGAGCCATCCGTACACGCAGCGGCTGCTGCGCTCGGCGCCGACGCTGGAGAGCCGCCGCGCCGACGGGCTGCCGAGCATCCCCGGCGCCGCGCCGCAGCTCGGCGAGCTGCCGGCCGGCTGCCCGTTCACCGCCCGCTGCGAGCTGGCGATAGAGGGCGTCTGCGCTGAGGTCGAGCCGGTCTGGACCGACCTCGGCGACGGCCGCGCCGCGATGTGCCATCTGTTGGAGAAGGAGCTGGCGAATGCCTGAGGTGCTGGCGGTCGACGGACTCGTGAAGCAGTTCGAGCAGCGCGTCGGGACGTTCAGACACGCGACCCTCCACGCGGTCGACGGCGTCTCGCTGACGGTCGACTCCGACGACTGCGTCGGCGTCGTCGGCGAGAGCGGCTGCGGCAAGTCGACGCTCGCGCGGATGATGGTCGGCCTGGAGCGGCCGACCGCCGGCGCGGTCCGCTTCGACGGCGGCGAGATCACCGCCGACGGCGACTGGAAGCAGCTCCGCCGCGCGGTCCAGTACGTCTTCCAGGACCCGTACGGATCGCTGCCGCCGAAGATGTCGATCGGCGCCGTGCTGGAGGACCCGCTCAAGATCGCCAAGACGGGCGACGCCGCCTCGCGCCGCGCGCGCGTCGAGAGAGCGGTCGAGCTGGTCGGCCTGCGCGCGAGCGACCTCGCGCGGTACCCGTCGGAGTTCAGCGGCGGCCAGCGCCAGCGCATCAGCGTCGCGCGCGCCCTGATCCAGGACCCGCGCGTGGTGATCTTCGACGAGGTCACCTCCGGCCTCGACGTCTCGATCCAGGCGCAGGTGCTGAACCTGCTCGTCGAGCTGCAGAACTCGCTCTCGGTCGGCTACGTCTTCATCTCGCACGACCTGCGCGTGATCCGCTACCTCGCGCGCTCGGTCGTCGTGATGTACCTCGGCCGCGTCGTCGAGGCGGGACCGGTCGAGGACGTCTTCGCGCGGCCGCTGCACCCGTACACGCAGGGGCTGCTGCGGTCGATCCCCGACCACAGTCGCCTCACCGCCGGCGGCCCGCGCCAGCGCCTCGCGCGCATCGGCGGCGAGCCGCCGAGCCCGGTCGAACGCCCGCCCGGCTGCCCGTTCGCCCCGCGCTGTCCCGCCGCCCAGTCGCTCTGCCGCGAGCAGGAGCCGGGCGAGTCCGTCGTCGAGGGCGTCCGCGTCCGCTGCCACTTCCCCGGAGCCGCCGCATGATCCGTGCCTATCCCCACGACCCCTCGGTGCGCCCGGGGGAGACGCTGACGCTGTGCGTCTCGACCGACGCGCCGCGCTTCGCCGTCGCGTTCTTCCGCCAGGGCGCGACGCTGGAGCCGATGGGCGACCTCGGCGCCGGCCACCTGCTCGGCCGCGACGTGCCGGAGGGGCCGACGCAGGAGGACTGGGGCTGGCCGCCGTACGCGTTCGCGATCCCCGCCGACTGGCCGTCGGGCGCGTACGTCGCGATGCTCGGCGAGGTCGCAGAGGACGGGACGGTCGCCTGGCCGGACGTCACGACGACGGCCGGCGACGCGGCCAAGGCGCTGTTCGTCGTCCGCTCCGCGACGCCCGGCGCGATCGTCTACAAGCTGTCGTGGGCGACCTTCCACGCGTACAACGCGACCGGCTACGGCTCGCTGTACGCCGAGGCGCAGTGGTCGAGGGAGGCGCCGCAGCCCGGCTTCAAGATCACGACGCGGCGGCCCGGCGGCGGCACCGGCGGGCGCGGCGCGCCGAACGACCCGGTGGACGCGCACGATCCCTCCTCCAGACGGCAGACGTTCGCGCACTGGGACGCGCCGTTCATCGCCGCGCTCGAAGGCGCCGGCTACAGCTTCGACTACTGCCTCGACCTCGACCTGCACCGCGACCCGGCGCTGCTCGACGGCGCGCGGCTGCTGCTCAGCGTCGGCCACGACGAGTACTGGTCCGACGCGATGCGCGACCACGTCGAGGCGTTCGTGCGGCGCGGCGGCAACGTCGCGTTCTTCAGCGGCAACATCGCCGGGTTCCGCATCCACTTCGCCGACGACGACACCGCGATCGTCTGCGCGAAGGTCGCTCCGCACAGCCGCGACGACGGCGCCTGGCAGTCCGACGAGTGGCGCTTCTTCGAGCCCGAGAACGGGCTCACCGGCGTCTCGATCCACAACGCCGGCGGCTGGTGGGACGGGCCGCGCGAGCCGCTCGGCTACACCGTCCAGCACGCCGGCCACTGGGCGTTCGACGGCACCGGCCTGGGCGAGGGCGACGTCGTCGGCGCCGACGAGGAGCACCCGCTCGTCGGCTACGAGTGCGACGGCGCGGAGTTCAGACGCGAGAACGGGCTGGCGATCGCGACCGGCGGCCAAGGCACGCCGGAGAGCTTCTTCATCCTCGGCGTCGCCGAGCTGGGCGAGCAGTGGTTCCGCTTCCGTCCCGGCACCGCGGCGGCGACGATGGGCGTCTACACGACCCCGCGCGGCGGGATCGTCTTCCAGGGCGCGACCGTCGACTGGCCGGTCGCAGCGGCGCACGACGAGCTGGTCGGCGGCATCACGCGCAACGTGCTCGACCGCCTCGCGCTCGCAAGCGCCCGGATCGTCGGCCCGCTGCCCGCCCGCGGCGGCCGCGCGCTGGCGGCTGAGGGTGACGTCGCGCGCTTCCACGTCGACCTCGCCGAGCTGCCCGCCGACGCCGAGTTCGCGTGGGAGGTTGCCGGCGCCGAGGTCGTCTCCGCGGACGGCCCGCAGCTCGCGGTGCGGATCGGCGGGGCGCGCGAGCCGGTGACGGTCAGCGTGACGGCGTCGTCGCCGGTGGCGGCCGGCGCGGGCGGCGCGGGCGCGGCCGCCTCACCGGTCGCGTTCGGCACGACGACGTTCCTGCCGCTGACCGAGGCCGACGCGCTGCGGCTCGACACCGCGCTGCTGATCCGCGAGCTGGCCGCCCCCGGCGAGCCGGCCTCGTCGGTCGCGATGCCGACGCGCAGCGCGCAGTCGCGCAGCGGCGGCCTGTCGGGCGCGGCGCTGCCGCGCCTGCGCGACACCGCCGCCCGCCTCGCGCGGCTCTCGGAGGAGCTGCTCGACGCCGACGCCCGCTCGGCCGAGGTGCGGGAGCGGTGAGCGGCGCGGCTTCCGGCGCCGGCGCGCCCGCGCCCGGCGCCGTCCCCGCGCGCCCGCGCATCGTCGTCGCGCGCGAGATCCCCGCGCCCGCGCTCGACCTGCTGCGCGAGGCGGGCGAGCTGTGGGTCTCGCCGCACGACCGGCCGCTGACGCCGGAGGAGCTGCGCGCCGCGGCGGCCGGCGCCGACGCGCTCGTCACGCTGCTGCACGACCGCGTCGACGGCGAGCTGCTCGACGCCGCCGGCCCGCGGCTGCGCGTCGTCGCCAACGTCGCGGTCGGCTACGACAACCTCGACGTCCCCGCCGCGACCGCGCGCGGCGTGCGCGTCACGAACACGCCCGGCGTGCTGACCGACGCGACCGCCGACCTCGCGCTCGCGCTGCTGCTGGCCGCGACCCGCCGCATCGGCGAGGGCGAGCGGCTGATCCGCGCCGGCACGCCGTGGAGCTGGCGGATGGACTTCCTGCTCGGCGCCGGCCTGCAGGGCCGCACGCTCGGGATCGTCGGGCTCGGCGACATCGGTCGCGCGACCGCGCGGCGGGCGCGGGCGTTCGGGATGGAGATCGCCTATGCCGGCCGCCGTGCCGCGCCGCCTGAGGTCGAGGCGGAGCTGGGCGGCGCGCGGCGGCTCCCGCTCGACGAGCTGATCGCCTCGGTCGACGTGATCTCGCTCCACTGCCCGCTGACGCCGGAGACCCACCACCTGCTCAACGCCGAGCGGCTCGCGACGATGCGACCGGGCTCCTACCTCGTCAACACCGCGCGCGGGCCGATCGTCGACGAGGCGGCGCTCGCGGTCGCGCTGCGGGACGGCCCGCTCGCCGGCGCCGCGCTCGACGTCTTCGAGCACGAGCCGCGCGTGCACCCTGCGCTGGTCGAGCTGGACAACGTCGTGCTGGCGCCGCACCTCGGCTCGGCGACCGTCGAGACGCGCACCGCGATGGCGCTGCTGGCGGCCCGCAACGCCGTCGCCGTGCTGCGCGGCGAGGAGCCGCCGGCGCCGCTCAACACGGCGTCGAAACCGGCCTCCTGAATCTCGCCCGCGGGTCCCTTGGAGGGGTCGCGGAGCTGGCGGAGACTGGGTCGCATGGAGATGACCACCGACGGCGGGCTGGCCTGCGGACTCGTGCTGTGCGGGCCCGACCAGCTCGTCGAGAACCTGGCGCCGATCGCCGCCGCCGGCTATGCCGGCGTCGAGCTGCATCCGCCGCACCTCGACGCGTACGCCGCCGACCCGGCCGCCGGCGCAGCGGCGCGTGACGCGATCGCCGCCGCCGGCCTCGCGATCGCCTGCGCGAACGTCAACGTGCTGCGCGACAGCGAGTTCCCCGACACCACCTTCGCCCGCCTCGACGCGGCGCTCGCGCTCGGCGCGCCGCGCGTCTTCGCGCTGATGGGCAACGCCCAGGGCGGCACGTGGGAGGAGGCGCTGCGCCGCTTCCGCGCCGTCTGCGACCGCGCCGGCGAGCACGGCGCGCAGGTCGTGCTCCACCATCACGCCGGCACGCCCGTCACGGGCGCGGCGTCGATCGAGCGCTTCCTCGACGAGGTCGACCGCCCCAACGCCGGCCTGCTGTTCGACACCGCCCACTGGGCGCTCTACGAGGACGATCTCGCGGGCGCGTACGCGCGGCTGGGCGGCCGCGTCGACTACGTCCACGCGAAGGACCTCGCTGCGCCCGGCCGCGAGCTGATGGACGGCCGCCCCGGCGACACGCTCGAGGGGGTGCGCGACCTCGTCCCGTCCTACGCGGACGTCGGCGCCGGCGTGCTCGACCTCGCCGGCTTCGCCCGCGTGCTCAGCGACGGCGGCTACGGCGGCTGGACGACGATCGAGATGGAGACGCTGCGGCACGCGAGCTTCGCGGAGCAGGCAGCGTTCAATGCTGCGGCGTGGCGCGCCCTCGCGCCCGCCGGCGAGGAGGCCACGACATGAGAATCGCCCTGATCGGCTGCGGCTGGATCGTCGAGCGCAGCCACGTCCCGGCGCTGCGCGACGCCGTCGGGATCGAGGTCGTCGCCGTCGCCGACACGTCGATCGAGCGCGCGCAGATCGTCGCCAAGGCACTCGGCCTGCCGCAGTCCGCGTGCACGACCGACCACCGCGCGCTGCTCGACCGCGCCGATGTCGACGCCGTCAGCATCGGGACGCCGCCCGACTCCCACCGCGCGCTCGTCGAGGAGGCGGCGGCGGCCGGCAAGCACGTGCTGTGCGAGAAGCCGCTCGCGACGACGCTCGCCGACGCCGACGCGATCCTCGCCGCGTGCGAGCGGGCCGGCGTCCAGCTCGGCTTGTTCCACAACTACCTCTGGTACCCGGAGACGCAGGAGGCGCTCAAGCTGATCCGCGAGGGCGCGATCGGCGAGGTCGTCGCGACCGAGATCAGCGGCTTCGGGCTGCGCCCCTGGGTCGGTGCCGAGCAGGGCGCGCCCGGCTGGCGCCACAGACTCGGCTCCTCCGGCGGCGGCGCGCTGATGGACGCCGGCGTCCACGCGCTCTACCTGACCGAGGCCTACCACGGCGCGCCGGCCGAGCGGATCGGCGCGACCGTCCGCAGAGGCGACGACGGCGTCGACACATGGGCGTTCTGCCAGCTGCACTTCCCCGGCGGCGGCTTCGGGATGGTCAACGTCGCCTGGGGCGAGGGCGACGCCCGCCTCTCGATCATGGGCACCGAGGGCCACATCACGTTCCTGTTCGACGAGGGCACCGGCTACTACGGGATGCCGGCGCGCGGCTTCAAGGTCGGCAGAGTCGGCAGCGACGGGCGCATCTGGCACCGTCCGCTGACCTGGTATCGGCTCTTCATGCCCGAGCTGTTCAGCGACTTCGCCGCCGCCGTCGACCACGGCGAGCCGTCGCGCTACGCCGCCCACGGCGCCGAGGGCCGCCGCGCGATCGAGCTGGCGCTCGGCGCCTACCGCGCCGCCGAGGAGGGCGCGACGGTCGCACTGCCGCTGACCGCCGCCGACCCCGTCTACGAGCGCGGCTACGCGGCGTTGACCGCCTGAGAGGAGACCGAGAGATGACCGCTTCATCCATCAGCGCCGCGGCCGGCATCGCCGCGCCGTCGACCGACCGCCCCGGCACGCGCGAGGTCTACGACCTCAGCCTCCCGTTCCGGCGCGACATGCCCTCGTACTACTTCTACGAGAACCGCTACCAGCCGCCGATGTTCACCGTCTTCAGCCACAAGGAGGGGACGCCGCTGGGGCCGGAGACGAAGGACGGCTACGTCACGCACGTCTCGTTCCTGACGCACACCGGCACGCACGTCGACGCGCCGCGTCACTTCCGCGACGACGGCCAGTACCTGCACGAGGTGCCGGCCGACCGCTGGCTCGGCGAGGGCCCGATCCTGTCGGTCCCGAAGGAGGAGATGGAGCCGATCACGGCAGAGGACCTGGAGCGCGCCTGCGCGGAGTCCGGCCTCGACGTCCGTCCCGGCGACATCGTCGGCATCAACACCGGCTGGCACCGCCGTTTCTGCGGCCCGGGCGAGGACCGCGACCAGGCGATCGAGTACATGGAGCGCAACCCCGGGCTGTCGAGAGAGAGCGCCGAGTGGCTGGTCGCGAAGGGGATCGTCACCGTGATGATCGACTCGCCGGCGATCGACTGCGCCCGCTTCATGCCGTACGGCGACTCCTCGTTCCAGAGCCACTACGCGCTGTTCGCCGAGAACGTGCCGGCGGTCGAGGGGCTGGGCGGCCAGCTCGACGAGGTGACGGGCAAGCGCTGCCTGATCAGCTGCGCGCCGGTCCGCTACGAGAACGGCGACGCGTTCCCGCTGCGCGTCCTGGCGAGCCCGCTGCCATGAGCGCCGCCACGCTGATCCCCGCCGCCGGACCGCTCGCGGACGCGACCGCCGGCGGCCACCTGGAGCTGGTGAGCCAGTTCGAGGTGCTGCCGGGCGGCCACGTCAACCCCCACAGCCACCCGACGCACGAGTTCTACCTCGTCCGCTCCGGCCGCGGACTGATGACCGTCGGCGAGCGCGCGTGGGAGATCGTCCCGGGCGACCTCGTGACGATCCCGTCCGAGGTCGTGCACAGCCTGGAGCCGGTCGGCGACGAGCCGATCCGCTGCTTCTGCTTCGCCGTCGGCGACGCGGGAGCGGGTCCGGTCGACTACGGCACCGACGGCACCGAAGACGCGAGCGGGCTCGCGTCCGCCGACCGGTCCGCGCTCGCCGACTCGCCCGACTCGCCCGTCGAGTCCGCACCCGCGACGCTCCCGCCGCTCCAGGTCCGCAACCCGCGCGACCACGAGCCGGCGATGGAGCACCTCGGCACGGTCGCCGTCTGGTGGACGGTCCCGCCGCGCGAGCTGCGCGACGCGACGCTTGGCGGCAGGCTGACCGCGGTCACGCGGCACGACTGGACCGCGGGCGGGAAGCGCGACATACCCGCGTCCCCCGCGCTGCGCGTCTACTGCGTGCTCGACGGCGTCGGCGAGGTCGTCGCGGGCGACAGAAGGAGAGCGCTCGGCGACGACGACGTCGTGCTCCTCGCGCCCGGCGTCGCGCACCGCTTCGACGGCCCGCTCTCCCTGATCGCGATCGACTACGAGGTGACTGCATGAGTGCCCTGGCCCGTGACGCGGCTTTCGCCGCGCGTCTGCGCGCGTTCGACAGCGCGACCGTCTACGAGGCGAACGGCCGCGTCGGCGCGATGGAGCCGGGGATCGTCCCCCAGCTCGCCGGCCAGCGCGTCGCCGGCCGCGCCCGCACGGTCCTCTGCTCGCCGCGCGACAACCTCGCGCTCCACCACGCGGTCGCCGCCGCGGAGCCCGGCGACGTGCTCGTCGCCAACGCGCTCGACGCGCGGATCGGGATGTGGGGCGAGGTGCTGACGATCGCCGCGCAGGCGCGCGGCGTCGCCGGCCTCGTGATCGACGGCGCGGTGCGCGACATCGACGCGATCCGCGCTCTCGGCTTCCCGATCTTCTCGCGCGCGCTGGCGATCGCCGGCGCGACGAAGGACGTGCCGGGCGAGCTGGACCAGCCGATCGCGTGCGGCGGCCAGCTCGTGCGCCGCGGCGACTGGGTGCTCGCCGACGACAGCGGCGTCGCCGTGCTCCCCGACGACCGCGTGGAGGCGGCGCTGGCCGCCGCGGAGGCGCGCATCGACGGCGAGACGCGCGTGATCGAAGGACTGCGCGGCGGCCAGACGACCGTCGAGCTGCTCGGGCTCGCGCCCCTTCCCACCACGAACACCACGATGGAGACCCCTGCATGAAGACGATCGAGCTGCCCGGCCTCAGCGCCGCGCCCCTCAACGCCGCGACCGTCGTCGACGGCACGATCTACACCTCCGGCCAGGTCGGCCGCGACCGCGTCAGCGGCGAGACGCCGGCCGACCTCGAGGGCCAGGTGCGCGCGACGATCGCGAACCTCGAGTACGTGCTGGAGGCGGCGGGCGGCTCGCTCGCGACGGTCGTCAAGACCGTCGTCTTCCTCACCGACGCGAGCGACTTCGCGGAGATGAACCGCGTCTACGCCGAGCTGATGCCGCAGCCGTACGCGCCGCGCTCGACGGTCGTCGTCGGCCTCGCGCACGACTACCTGAAGTTCGAGATCGAGGTGATCGCGCGCGTCGCGTCCTGATCCGAGACCTCGGGGAACGGGAATCGGTCCCGTTCACGACCTGGTGACTTGCAGTCTTCTCTCCGGCTGCTACTGTCACGCTATTCGAGCTGGATCGTTCGATCCGGCAAAGTAGTGTCAGCGCTCGTAGTCGTTGCATCTAGCACCTCCGCGTTCGCAGCACACGAAAACCCCGTGGAGGACACGGAACAATGGCTACAGGAACCGTCAAGTGGTTCAGCGACGACAAGGGCTTCGGCTTCATCACCCCTGATGACCAGTCGAAGGACCTCTTCGTCCATCACACCGGCATCATCAGCGACGGCTACCGCTCGCTGCCCGAGGGCGCGAAGGTCTCGTACGACTCCGAGCCCGGCCCGAAGGGCCCCAAGGCGGTCAACGTCCAGCAGATCTGAGAGCGCTGAGCTCACACGACTGTGTCTTTCGAGGCCCGCCACCGGCGGGCCTCGCTCGTTTCTGCGGCTGCACTGCGCCATCATGGAGTGCATGACCAATCCTCCGCCCACGCGCAGCGTCAAGTTCTCCGACGACGAACGGGGCGGTTGGTCCTCCGATCGTCCCCGCCGTGACGGCGCTCCCAGCCGTCCGGCCGACGTGACGGTCCGTTGCCATGTGCTGTCGCCGACCGACCGCATGCGCTACACGCCGGGCAGCCTCGTGATGATCCTGTCGCCGGCCGCCGCCGAGCGCGACCGCTTCGCGAGACGCACGCTGCTGGAGGACCAGGCCGCCGTCCTCGGGCTCGACAAGGTCCGCGGGCTGCTCGCCGGCCGCGTCCCCGAGGAGCAGGTCGAGGAGCGCGCCGTGCAGCTGCTCGACGCCGCGGCGCACAAGCGCTTCGAGGCCGGTGAGTCGGTCGTGATCGCGGCGGACACGCTGGAGTGGGAGGAGCGCGACCACTGGGTCCGCATGGCCGCCCAGTTCCGCCGCCCGCGCCACGCGATCCTGATCGAGGTCGCGCGCGACCAGGTCTCCGACGACGACCGTCCCGCGCTCAACGAGCTGCGCCGCCGGCTCGACAGCGGCGAGCTGGGCGACGAGGGCTTCCACACCGCCCTGCGGCTCAGCGGCCCGACGATCGGCGAGCTGAAGCGGATCGTCTTCCGCCCGCCGCCGCGCGACGAGTAGCGGCGCGGTCGGCGCCCGGCTCACTCCACCGCATGCCGCTCGCGCAGGCGCTCGGCGGCGGCGAGGGCGGCGGACGAGAGCGGGATCTCCGCCACCGGGCCCCGCGCGGTCAGCTCGTCGCGCAGCGCGGCGGCGACGGCGTCGACCGTCGTGCCGGCGGCGACGTCCTCGACCGCGCCGACTGTCGCCGGGTCGAGCGGCAGCTGGAGCGCCGCGTGGACGGCGGTCAGCACCTCGCGCGCGCGGTCGCCGCCGGTCACCAGCAGCAGGCCCTCGGTCCAGGTCGCGTCCTTCTTCACGCGCTGCGAGAGGCCGGCGAGCTTGACGCCGCCGGCGTGCAGGCTCCAGTCGCCGGGGCAATACTCGTCGGGCAGCTGCCCCCGCTCCGCGGCCACGCCGACGCGTGCCAGCGCCCCCCGCACCAGCTCCGCCAGCCACGTGAAGCGATCGGTCGTCGTGATCGAGCCGTCGTCGGGCTGCGCGATCCCGAACGAGAGCGCGCCCTCGTGGATCGCGGCGGCGCGGCCGCCGCCGACCCGCAGCGTCGGCTCGAACCCGCGTGCCCGCGCCGCCTCCACCGCCGCCGCGAAGCCGGGCCGGATCCGGTCGAGCCGGCCGAACGAGAGCGTCGGCGCCGGACGGTCGATGCGGAAGACGGGCGGCGTCGCGCGATCGGTCGCGGCGACCTCCAGCAGCCCCGCACCGACCGCCACGTCGAGCACGGGGTCGTCGGAAAGCGAGACGGTCAGCAGCTGCACGGCGCGGTGGTCGCGTCGACCGGCGCCGGCGTCAGGCGGTGCGGCGCGCTCTCGCCGCGGCGGCGAGGCCGGCGAGCACGTCGACCGTCGTCTCCCAGTCGATGCACTTGTCCGTGATCGACTGGCCGTACGTGAGGTCCTTGCCGTCGCCGAGGCTCTGGCTGCCGGCGACGAGGAACGACTCCAGCATCACGCCGACGAGCGCTCTGTCGCCGCCCGCGACCTGCTCGGCCAGCGCCTGCGCCACGAGCGGCTGGCGCTCGTGGTCCTTGCCGCTGTTGTCGTGCGAGGCGTCGACGATGACGCGCTCGCGCAGGCCGGCGGCGTGCATCGCCGACAGCGCCTCGGCGACCTGCGCCGGCCCGTAGTTCGTCATGCCGCGCCCGCCGCGCAGGATGATGTGGCAGTCCGGGTTGCCGCGCGTGGTGAAGACGGCCGGCGTTCCGGTCACGTCGACGCCGGCGAAGGTGTGTGGCGCGGCGCCGGCGCGGACGGCGTCGACCGCGACGCCGACGTTGCCGTCCGTGCGGTTCTTGAAGCCGACCGGCATCGACAGGCCCGAGGCGAGCTGGCGGTGCGTCTGGCTCTCGGTCGTGCGCGCGCCGATCGCGCCCCAGGCGACGGTGTCGGCGATGTACTGCGGGATGATCGGGTCGAGGAACTCGCAGCCGACCGGGAGCCCCAGCTCCAGCACCTGCAGCAGCAGTCTGCGCGCCATCCGCAGGCCGGTGTTGACGTCGTTGGAACCGTCGAGGTGCGGGTCGTTGATCAGGCCCTTCCAGCCGGTCGTCGTGCGCGGCTTCTCGAAGTAGACGCGCATCGCGACGCACAGGTCCTGCTTGTGCTCGGCGGCGACCGGGGCGAGCCGGCGGGCGTACTCCAGCGCCGCGTCGGGATCGTGCACCGAGCACGGCCCGACGACGACGAGCAGCCGGTCGTCGGCGCCGTCGAGGATGCGCGCGGCGTCGCCGCGCCCGCGGACGACGACCTCCGCCTGGGCGTCCGTCAGCGGGAGCTGGTGGAGCATCAGCGCGGGCGTCACGAGCGGGACGACATGGGCGATGCGCTGGTCGCGGACGTCGTCGAGGTGTCGAGTGATGCTCACCTGGCCAGGATACCCGCGCGCGCCGGGCCGGGGGACCGTGGGCGGGTGGCGGCGGCGGCCGCGGGCGCTCAGTACGTCGCGGTCACCTTCGACAGCGACGGCGGCGCGTCGGGGTCGAGGCCGCGCGCGAGCGCGAGCGAGCGCGCGAGCTGCTGGCCCCGCACCGTCGCGACGATCGCCGCGAGCGGCTCCGGCAGAGCGCCCGGGAGCGGCAGCTCGGCGCCCGCGTCCGGCGCGCAGCGCGCGAGCGCCGCGCCGCGCGCGGCGACCACGTCCGCCAGCTCCTCCAGGTCGCCGGACGCCGGGCCGCCCGCGTCGAAGCCGAGCACCGCGACGGCGGGGCCGACGGCGGCGATCGGCCCGTGGCGCAGGTCGGCGGCCGACAGTCCTTCGGCGAGGATCCCGGTCGTCTCCTTCACCTTCAGCGCCGTTTCCAGCGCGACCGCCTGGAGCAGGCCGCGGGCGGTCACGACCATCCGCTCGGCGTCGCGCCAGCGGGCGGCGAGCAGCTCGGCGGGCGCGGGATCGGCGAGCGCCGCGGCGACGGCGGCCGGCAGCGCGGCGAGCGCTTGGTCCGCTCCCGCCCCGAACGGCAGCGGCCCGAGCGCCGCCGCGACGGCGGTCACGGCGAGCAGCTGCGCGGTGACGGTCTTGGTCGCCGGGACTGCCAGCTCCGGCCCGGCGCCGAGGCCGATCGCGACGTCGGCGGCGGTGCCGAGCGGGCTCGCGACGTCGTTGACGATCGCGACGCAGCGCGCGCCGCCGGCCCGGACGCGCTCGCACAGCGTCACGATCTCCGGCGTCGCGCCCGACTGGCTGAGTGCGACGACGAGGTGGCCGGAGTAGTCGGTGCGGGCGTCGTAGCGCGTGTGGAGGCTCGGCGCCGCGAGGCCGGCGGGGCGCCCGGACGTGAGCTGCGCGAGGTAGCGGCCGTGGACGGCGGCGTGGTCGGAGGAGCCGCGCGCGGCGAAGACGACGCCGGCGAGCGGTCGCGGGACGACGGCCGCGACACGCGCCGCCTCGGCGCTGAAGCGCGCGGAGAAGCGCGCCAGCACGTCCGGCTGCTCGGCCATCTCGGCCGCCATGATCGAACCGGCGGCGCTCATGCGGCCCGCTCCCCGGCGGGCAGCGGCACCGACGCCAGCTCGACGCCGACCGCCCCGAGCGCGAGCGCGACGGCGCCGAGCAGCGCGCCGTCGTCGGAGAAGCGCGCCCGCACCAGCTCTGGTGGGAACGGGACGACCTCGGCCAGCCGCGCGGCCAGCGGCGGCAGGATCCGCGCCTCCGATCTGAGCAGCCCGCCGCCGAGCGCGACGCGCGCGGGGTCGAGCAGCACGATCGCGTTCGCGAGGTGGGTGAACAGCTCGTCGAGCGTCTCCTCGACGAGTGCGCGCACCGGCGGCAGCTCGCTCGCGAACGCCTCGGCGGCGCTCATCGGGCGGCCGGCGAGCGCGCCCCCGCGCTCGCCGATCGAGCGCCCGCCGGCGACCTCCTCGAGCGTCGGCGGGCCGGCGGCGGCGCGGTCGCGGGCGTTGTAGCCGAGCTCGCCGGCGGCGCCGTGCGCGCCCGCGAGCACGCGGCCGTCGGCGACGAACGCGGCGGCGAGGCCGGTGCCGAGGTTGAGGAAGAGCGCGGGGTCGCTGCCGCGCAGGCTGCCCCACAGCGCCTCGGCCAGCCCCGCGGCCTTGACGTCGGTCCCGACGACGGCGCGGGGGACGCCGAGCCCGTCGCGCAGCAGCGATTCCAGCGCCAGCTGCTCCCAGCCCGGGACGTTGGGGGCGAGCACGATCCGATCGGGCAGGACGACGCCGGGGCTCACGGCGCCGACGGCGGCGCACTCGGCGCCGACCGCGGCAGCGCCGCGATCGAGCAGCCGGCGCGCGGCGGCGAGCGCGCGCTCGACCGCCTGCGGGGCGCCGCGCGCGGCGTCGGTCTCCAGCAGCGCCGAGTCGATGATGCGGCCGTCGTCGGTCGCGACGGTGGCGAGCGCGATCTTCGTGCCGCCGAAGTCGATTCCGAGGACGAAACCGGGAGGGGTTGACCAGGACATTCTTGTGAGGATACTTTTCTAACAAATGCGGAGTCAATCGATCAGTCAACGCGAGCCGGGCCGGCGCGCCCGGCGCGGGCCCGGCTGCGGCGCCCTGCGCGCGGCGGCGCGGCCGACCGCGTCGCCGTCCCGCCCTAGACTCAACGGCCGATGAGCAGGGGGCCCGAAGGCAACAGAGCGGCACGCGCGATCCCGCGCCCGGGTGGTGGGCAGCAGCCGGGCACGCCGAGCCTGCTGCGGACGATCAACGAGCGCTCGTTGCTCGACCTGCTGCGACGCGAGGGGTCGATGTCGCGGCCGGAGCTGGCGCGCGAGACCGGCCTCTCGAAGCCGACAGTCTCGCTCGCGCTCGGCAAGCTGGAGGCGGCCGGGCTCGTGCGCGAGGCCGGCAGACACTCGCACGCCCGCGGTCGCGCCGCCGTCGTGTACGAGCCCGAGACGCGCGCCGGCTTCGTGCTCGGCGTCGACATCGGGCGCGAGTTCGTGCGCGTCGCGGTCGCCGACCTGGCCGGCGTCGTCGTCGCGCGACGCGACGCCCGCAACGGCGCGCGCAGCGCCGCCTCGGTCGTGCGCGCGGTCGAGCGGCTGGCGCGCGAGGTGGTCGACGCGGCCGGCCTCGCGTGGGTCGACATCGTCCACACCGTCGTCGGCAGCCCCGGCACGTTCGATGCCGCCAGCGGCCGCATGCTGCTGGCGCCGAACCTGCCCGGCTGGGGCCGGCGCGGGCTCGTCGAGGACCTGCGGCGGGTGCTCTCGCCGAGCCTCGCGGTCGAGAACGACGCCAACCTCGCCGCGCTCGGCGAGCGCTCCTACGGCCACGGCGCCGACGCGGACACGTTCGTCTTCATCACGCTCGGGACCGGCGTCGGGATGGGCATCGTGCTCGACGGCGAGCTGTACGCCGGTGCGCACGGGATGGCCGGCGAGATCGGCTTCCTGCCGCTGTCGGGCGATCCCGGCAGCCCGCCCGACCGCGTCCGCGGGATGGTCGAGGACGTGCTGTCGGCGGAGGGCGTCGTGCGCTCCGCCCGCGAGCTGGGGATGACCGGTGTCGAGACGGCGAAGGAGATCTTCGCCGCCGCCCGCAGAGGCGACGAGCTGGCGCTGCGGACGGTCGAGCGCGAGGGCGAGCGGCTGGCGCTGATCGTCGCCGCCGTCGCCGCGATCGTCGATCCGCAGCTGGTCGTGCTCGGCGGTGGGATCGGCACGAACTTCGAGCTGTTGCGCGGCGCGCTCGAGCGCGAGCTGGAGCGGATCACGCCGCTGCGCACGCGCGTCGTCGACACGATGCTCGGCGAGGACGCGGTCGTGCTCGGCGCGATCGCGACCGGGCTCGACGTCGCGCACGAGCTGGTCTTCGAGCAGCGTACGACCGGCGTGCGGGTCGCCGCCGCCCGCCGGAGCGGCACGTGACCGCGCACGTGCCGTGGGTGGTCGAGGGCGTGCGCGCCCACCGCTCACCGCCGGCGGCGCCGTACGACCGCGGTCGCGCGCTCGGGCGCGCCCAGCCCGACGCGGTCGCCGCGACGGTCTCCTTCTACCGCCGCATCCTCGCGCACGACTTCGGCCTCGGCGACGCCGACCTGGCGCGCGCCGGCGCCGCCCTGCGCGATCGGCTCGCCGCGCTCGGCCACGCCGCGATGACCGAGGAGATCGAGGGGATCGCCGACGGCGCCGGGATCGAGCGCGAGCTGCTGCTGGCGGTCAACGCCCGCACCGAGCTGATCGCCGGCGGCCGCTACGCCTGCGCCCCGGGCGGTCGCGGCGCCTACCGCGGGCCGCTCGCCGAGTGCTCCACGATCGGCGCCGAGTCCGCGCGCGGGGTGGACGGGCACGTGCTGCTCGCGCAGAACTGGGACTTCCACCCCGACCTGCGCGACGCGCGCCTGCTGTGGCGGATCGACCTGCCCGGCGGCGGCTGGCTTTGCACGTTCACCGAGGCGGGGATCCTCGCCAAGCTCGGTCTCAACGACGCCGGTGTCGGGATCGCGCTGAACTTCCTCGCGACGGCCGACGACGGCGGCCTCGGTGGCCTGCCGATCCACCTGCTCGGGCGCGCGCTGCTGGAGCACGCGCGCGACCTCGACGGCGCGCTTGCGCTGGCGCGCGAGACGCCCGTGACGGCCTCTTCCACCTACACGGTCGCGACGCCGGCGGGCGTCGCCGCGGCGGAGATCACGCCGCGCGGGACGCGGGTCGTGGCGGCCGACGGCGGGCTGCTCGTCCACACCAACCACTTCCTCGACCCCACCGGCGTCGACGACCTCGCGACCGGGCCGGACGGCATCGCCGACAGCCCGGTGCGGCGCGGCGAGCTGCTGCGCCTGCTCGCCGACGGCGCCGTCGCGCCCGCCGCGGCGATGGCGGCGCTCGCCTCGCACGCGCACGCGCCCGGCTCGGTCTGCACGCACCGCGAGGGCGACGAGCACGACTGGATCGACCGCGTGCAGACGCTCGCGTCGGTGGTGATGGACGTGACCGCGCGGCGGATGTGGGTCGCCGGCGGGCAGCCGTGCACGGCGCCGTTCGTCGAGGTCGCGCTCTCGTGAGCCGGCCGGGCGCGTTTGCCGGCGCGACCGTCTGCCTGACGTTCGACGTCGACGCCGAGTCGGTCTACGACGCGCGCGAGCGGGTCGGGCTCTCCAGCGTCTCGCACGGCCGCTTCGGGATCGTGCGCGGGCTGCCGCGGCTGCTCGGCGTGCTCGACCGCCTCGGGCTGCCGGCGACGTTCTACGTGCCGGGGATGACGGCGCGGCGCTACCCCGACGCGATCCGCGCGCTCGTCGCGGCCGGCCATGAGCTGGGCCACCACGGCCACCGCCACCTGGAGTCGCTCGGGCGCCCGCTGGAGCAGCAGGCGCGCGAGCTGGACGAGGGGCTGGCGGCGTTGGACGACGTCGCGGGGGTGCGGCCGGCCGGCTACCGCTCGCCGTCGTGGGAGCTGACCGCGGAGACGCTCGGGCTGCTCGTCGACGCCGGCTTCGCGTGGGACAGCAGCTGCATGGGCGACGACCGCCCCTACGTCGAGCGCCATGGGGAGCTGGAGATCCTGGAGCTGCCGGTGCATTGGTCGCTGGACGACTGGCCGTTCTTCGGCTTCGACGCGGTCGCGGGCGGGCGGATCGCCGCGCTCGGCGCGTGGCTGGAGGCGACGCGCGGCGAGATCGCCCATGCCGCCGCCGAGCGGCGCGCGGTGACGATCACGATGCACCCCGAGGTGATCGGCCGCGGCTACCGCTTCGCCGCGCTGGAGCGGCTGCTGCAGGAGCTGGCGGCCGACGACGCGGTCCGCTTCCTCGCCCACCGCCAGCTCGCCGCCGAGGCCCTCGCCACCTAGTCGCCGGGCACCGTCCTGGATTGGTGTCCCAGGACGACACCAATCCAGGACGATGAACACCGGCCGGCGCGCTTGACACCCCATGAGCGGGTGGGTAGGTTTGCCACATGATGGAAGGAAAGCTTCCTTACACTAAGCCCGCGCCGGCCGCCACCGACGGCGCGTCCGCCACCACCGGCGCCGCCACCACCGGCGCCACCGCCGCGGCCACGAGTGCGCCGCCACTCCTCTCCGCCCACGGGCTCGTCAAGCGCTACGGCCACGTGACCGCGCTCAACGACGTCTCGGCCGAGCTGCACGCGGGCGAGATCGTCGCCGTCGTCGGTGACAACGGCGCCGGCAAGTCGACGTTCGTCTCGATCCTCTCCGGCGTGCAGGCGCCGGACGAGGGCGGGTTGCGGCTCGACGGCAGGCCGATCGCGCTCGACTCGCCGCAGGCCGCCTACGACCTCGGGATCGCGACCGTCTTCCAGGACCTCGCGCTCGTCGACCGCCGCGACGTCGCCTCCAACCTCTTCCTCGGCCGTGAGCCGCGCCGCTTCGGCGTCGTCACCGACCGCAAGCGGATGGTCAAGGAGGCGCGCACGGTGATCGACCGGATGCGCGTCGGCCTGCCGAGCGTGCACGCGCTCGCCGGCGACCTCTCCGGCGGCCAGCGGCAGGCGGTCGCGATCGCCCGCGCGGTGATGCGCGGCAGCCGCGTGATCCTGCTCGACGAGCCGACCGCCGCGCTCGGCGTCAGAGAGTCGCGCCGTGTCGTCGAGCTGATGGGCGAGCTGCGCGCCGAGGGCCACGGGGTGCTCGTGATCAGCCACAACATCGAGAGCGTCCTCAGATTCTCCGACCGGATCATGGTCTTCCGCCTCGGGCGCAAGATCGCCGACCTCGTGACGGAGCGGACGACGCGCCAGGAGGTCGTCGAGTTGATCGTCGCCGGAGAGGCCGGAGGCCAGCCATGAGCGTGACCGAAGCCGTCGGCGCGACCGCGCCGGGGCCGGCGCCCGAGCCCGACTTCCGCCCGGCCGGCCGCCACCGCGTGCGCCGCCTGCTGGCCGGCCGGCAGACCGCGCTGACCGCCGTCGCGGCGCTGCTGTTCGTCTTCTTCTCGATCTTCGGGACGCGCTTCCTGACGCTCGACAACGTCTACGACATGGCCCGCATCAGCACGTTCCTGCTGATCGTCGGCGTGCCGCTGACGATGCTCTTCATCGCGAGAGAGATCGACATCTCGGTCGGCTCGCAGTACGGCCTCGCGACCGTCCTGATGGCCGTCTTCATCGTGAACTGGGGCCTGGACCCGTGGCTCGCGGCCGGCCTGACCGTGATCGCGGGCGGTCTGATGGGGTCGATCAACGCGGTCGTCTGCACGGTCGTCGGCGTGCCGTCGTTCATCTGCACGCTCGGCATGTACAGCCTGCTGCGCGGGCTCTCGTACGTGATCACGGGCGGGCAGCCGATCACCTATCCGATGGAGCTGGAGTCGAGCTTCTTCACGATCGCCAACGGCACGATCGGCGACTTCCCGGTCGAGGTGCTGTGGGCCGCCGCGGTCGTCGCGATCGGCGCCTTCGCGCTCCACTTCACGCCGTTCGGCGCGCACGTCTACGCGACCGGCGGCAACGACAAGGCAGCCCGCGCGAGCGGCATCTCGACGCGTCGCGTGCGCTTCCTCTGCTTCGTCCTCGTCGGCCTCTCGTGCGGCCTCTCGGGCGCGATCACGGGCGGCTGGCTGCTGGAGGGGAGCCCGTCGACGGGCACCGGCTTCGAGCTGCAGGTGTTCGCCGCGATCATCATCGGCGGCGTCGCGCTGACGGGCGGCGACGGCAGCATCTACGGGGCGGTCCTGGGCGTCGCGATCGTCGGGATGTTGGCCAACGGCCTCGTCCTGATCGGCGCGCAGGCGAACTGGAACGACTTCTTCGTCGGGCTGATCATCGTGCTGGTCGCGACGATCGAGGTGGCGATCAACCGCCGGTCGACGATCGCGCGGGCGCTGCGGCAGCTGCTGCCGCGCAATCGCACCGCCGGGTAATCGAGCAACAGGAGAGAGGGATGGAGCGAGCAAGCGAAGCGCCCGACGGGCGCGAGGACCGCCGTACGTCGCGCCGCAGGTTCCTGGAGGCGGCCGGCCTCGTCGGCATCGGCGGGCTGGCGCTGTCCGCCTGCGGCGGCGGTGACGACGACACCGGCGTCTCGACCGCGAACGCGAGCGGAAGCGGCACGTCGACCGCGGCCGCGAGCGGCGCGGCGGCCGGCCTGCTGGGCGAGCCGAAGAAGGTGATCTGGGCGCTCGCGGCGATCGCGCCGTGGAACCTCCAGCTCGACGTCGGCTTCACCGAGGCGACGCGGACGCTCGGCTGGGAGTACCAGAAGGTCGGCGTGCCGATCGCGCAGTACTCGGCCGAGTCGGTCGTCAACGTCGTCAGCCGCGCCGCCGCGGCGCGGCCCGACGTGCTCGTCACGCCGGCGTGGGTCCCGGGGCTGGAGAAGGTCGTGCGCAAGGCGCAGGACGACGGGATCCTCGTGATGTTCAACAACGCCAACAACCTGCCGGAGCTGTCGAACGAGCTGGGCATCGCGTTCATCGGCGCCGACGAGTACGAGGGCGGGAAGGCGCTCGCGCCGGTGCTGTTCGAGGCGATGAGAAGAGCCGGCAAGAGCGACGGCGTCGTGCTCGGCGGCCTCCCGTTCCCCGGCAACGACAACGTCGAGATGCGGCTGGAGGGCGCGCGCGACGGGCTGATGGAGCTGAACAGACTGCACGGCACGAACTTCGAGTACGAGCGCTTCATCGACGGCTCGGCGAGAGGCAACGCGCCCGCGCAGACGGCCTACAGAGCGAAGCTGCGCCAGCTCGGTGACGACGGCGTCGCCGGGATCCTGTCGATCTCCGACGTCAACGGCGTGATCCCCGCGCTGCGCTCCTCCGGCGTCGAGCCCGGCGAGATCCCGATCGGCACGTGGGACCTGCTGGAGTCGACGATCACCGGCATCGAGCAGGGCTGGGTCGCCGGTACCGTCAACGCGCAGCCCTACCAGCAGGGCTACATCCCGGTGATGCTCGCGTGGCAGGAGTTCGAGCGCGGCCAGACGCCGCGCGACTACGACAGCGGCGGCGCGATCGTCACGCAGGCGACGATCGCCGCGACGGCGAGAGCCGAGGCGATCATCCGCGACAAGGCGAAGGAGTACGACATCAAGCTGACGTGACCTGCGGCGTGCGGGCCGGCTGACCGTGGCGGGCGGGCCGTGTCAGACGGTCCGCTTCGCCTCCAGCTTGCGCTCGTCGACGCGCACGACGTCCCACGCCAGCCCGCACTTCTCCAGCAGCGCGATCACGCCGGCGGAGGGGTCGAGCTGGCCGCGGTCGACCCCGTGGCGGGCGGAGGTCGGGAACGCGTGGTGGCCGTTGTGCCACGCCTCGCCGAACGTCAGCGGCGCGAGCCAGGCGAGGTTGCGCGACTCGTCGCCGGTCTCGAACGGGCGCCGGCCGAAGAAGTGGCAGAGCGAGTTGATCGAGTAGGTCGCGTGGTGCAGCAGCAGCGTCCGCACCAGGCCGCCCCACAGGATCCCGGTCAGCCCCGCCTGCCATGAGATCCCACCGAGCAGGAAGCCGAGCGCGCCGGCGACGAGGAAGCCGCCGATCGCCCACCAGATGAACGTGCGGTCGACGAACGCGACGACCGGGTCCTTCATCAGGTCGGGCGCGTAGCGCTCCTTGCGCCCGCGCTGGGTGTGGATGAACAGCCAGCCGACGTGCGCGTGGAGCAGGCCGCGCAGCGCGCCGCGCCAGCCGTGGCCGTGGCCGACATGCGGGCTGTGCGGGTCGCCATGGCGGTCGGAGAAGGCGTGGTGCTTGCGGTGGTCGGCGACCCACGAGATCACCGGCCCTTCGATCGCCGCGGAGCCGAGTCCGGCGAGCACCGCGCGGACCGCGGGCGTCGTCTTGAACGAGCGGTGCGTGAACAGGCGGTGGAAGCCGACCGTGATCCCGAGGCCGGTCGCGACGTACATGATCGCGAGCACGGCGAGGTCGCTCCAGCCGAGCGCGACCGCCCACAGCTGCCAGGCGACGAGGCCCAGCGCCAGCACCGGCACGACGGTCACGAGGCCGGTGATGATCCGGTCGCGCGTCTCGTTCGCGACCGGCTCGACGTCGTCGGCGGTTGGCTCCACATTACGGAGCCTAACGCGCGGAAGGGCGGCGCTCGCGCGCCGCCCTTCCGTAAACGTCGTCGCTGTGGTGCGGACCGGCTAGGAGGTGACCTTCTCGTGTTCGCCGGTCTGCTGCTTGATCGCGGCTTCCAGCTCCGCCTCGGTCTGCGCGTCGACCTCGTGGCCGTCGAGCGAGATGTTGGGGAGCAGGCGGTCCATCCAGGTCGGCAGCCACCACGCCTTGTCGCCGAGCAGCTGCACGACGGCGGGCGCGATCACGAGCCGCACGACGAGCACGTCTATGAGGATCGCGAGGCCGAGGCCGAGGCCGAACATCTTCGCGATCACGTCGGGCTGCGAGACGAACGCGAGGAACACCGACGCCATGATCAGGCAGGCGAACAGGATGATCTTGCCGATCCGCGAGACGCCGTGTATGACGCTCTCGCGCGGACCGTCGCCCTCGTGGTACGCCTCGCGGATGCGGGAGAGCAGGAAGACGTTGTAGTCCATGCTCAGCCCGAACAGGATCGCGAACATCATCACGGGGACGAACGACATGATCGGCACGCCGGAGTCGACGCCGAGCAGACTCGCGCCCCAGCCCTTCTGGAACACCAGCGTCACGACGCCGTACGCGGCGCCGATCGACAGCAGGTTGAAGACCGCCGAGACGAGCGGCACCCAGACGGAGCGGAACGCCGCCATCAGCAGCAGCACCGAGAGGCCGATCACGATCGCGATGAACAGCGGCAGGCGCGAGGCGACCTTCGCCGAGAAGTCCTCGATGCCCGGCACCTGGCCGCCGACGTAGACCTTCAGGTCGGTGCCTGCGACCGCCGGCGGGATCACGTCGTCGCGCAGCTTGTGCACGAGTCTGGTCGTCGCCTGGTCCTGCGGCGCGGTCGTCGGCGTCACGAAGATCGTCGCCATCTCGCCGTCTCTCGACAGCTCGGCGGGCGACACGCTCTCGACGCCGTCGACTCTCAGAGCCGACGCGAGTCTGTCGAGGTTGGCTCTCTGGTCGTCGCCTCTTCTGACGTCGATCGCGACGAAGAACGGCGAGCTGGAGCCGGGCCCGAACGCCGTCGACAGCTGGTCATACGCCTGGCGCTGCGTCTTGGACTCCGGCTGGTTGCCGTCGTCCGGCTGGCCGAGGTGCATGCTGGTGACCGGGATCGCGAACGCGAGCAGGATCGCGACGCCGGCGGCGATCGACACCCACGGGCGCTTCGTGATCAGCTCGGCCCAGCGCGCGAACGCGGGCGAAGGCAGCACGTGCTCGGGCTTCTTCGGCTTCAGGCGCTTGGCGAGCGCGCCGATCATGATCGGCAGGATCGTCAGCGAGGAGACGACGACGCAGGCGACGGCGATCGCGGCGCCGAGACCCATCTTGCCGATCATCGGGATCCCGACCACGAGCAGGCCGGCGATCGCGACGATCACGATCAGGCCGGCGGCGACGACGGACGCGCCGGAGGTCGCGGCGGACTTCGCCGACGCGTCTGGGGGCGAGTCCCCTGCTGCGGCTTGTTCTCGGTATCGCCCGACGATCAGGAGCGCGTAGTCGATGCCGGCGCCGAGCCCGAGCATCATCGCGATCACGCCGGCGAATCTCGGCAGGCCGAGCGGGTCGGCGAGGATCGCGAGCAGGATCTGACCGACGACCACGCCGATCAGCGCACCGACGAGCGTCGCGAACATCGCGGCGCCGGAGCGGAACAGGAACGTCAGGAGCACGATCGCGAGCGCGATGCCGACCAGCTCGCCGACCGGCACGTCCTGCTCGGCGGCGACGTCGACGACGATGCCGCGCATCTCGACGTCGACGTCGCTGCCTCTGAGCGCGTCGTCGACGGTGCTCTGCAGCTCTCTGCCGTTCTCGGCTCTGACGTCGCCGAACTCGAGGTCGTAGCGGACGTCGGTCGTCGCGAGGCGGTCCGCGAACGCGTTGCCCTCGGCCGCGACGCGCTGGAACGGGTCGCCGACCTCGATCACGCCGTCGAGTCTTCTGACGTCGGCCAGCGCTCTGTCGATCGCCGCTCTCGACTCGGGCGCGGTGATCGTGCTCCCGTCGGGGACGGTGAAGACGAGCGTCGCGTCGATGCCCGCGAGCGCGGGAGCATGATCGCGGAAGAGGTCGGTCGCCTGCTGCGACTCGGTGCCCGGGACGTCGAAGTCGTCGGGCGGCTGGCTCGCCGTGCCGGCGAGTGCGCCGAGCGCGATCACGACGAGGATCGCGATGACGAGGCTGCGCTTCCAATGTTGAGTCAATGCGCGCGCTATGCGCGCAAGGAAGGACGACATCCGTGCTCCTGGTGGTGGGCGAGGGCGGAGGAGGCGCCTGAAGCGCCGGGGGACGGTATCACAGAGGCTGTAAGATTGCAGCTCATGCAACTTCGCAATGCGGGTAGAAGTTCGTCCAATGCAGCGGATCGCTAGGCTCGCGCCATGAGCGACAAGTTCGCCGACGTCGACGCAGCGGTCCTGCCGGCCTCGCCGCTGGCCGCGGTGGCGCGGCACGCCGCGGCCCAGCCGGGGCTGCGCGAGCGCAAGAAGCGGCGGACCTACGAGACGATCGCGCGCGTCGCACTCGACCTCTTCGACGCGCAGGGCTTCCGCGCGACGACGATCGCGCAGATCGCCGAGGCGGCCGACGTCTCGCCGCGCACCGTCTCGGCCTACTTCCCGGCGAAGGAGGACCTCGTCTTCCCGCACTCCGCCGACGCGATGGAGCGGCTGGAGGAGCGCCTGCGCGACCGCGGTCCCGGCGAGTACGCGGTCGACGCGCTGCGCTCGTGGATCGGCGAGCTGTTCGACGATCTCGGCGACAAGCACGAGCACGCCCGCGAGCGGACCCGGCGCGGCGTGATCGAGAGCGACGAGAACCTGCGCGCGTACGAACGCCGGCAGATGGAGCGGGCCGAGCGGCTGCTGGGCGACGCGATCGCGCGCGACCTCGGCACGACGCCCGACGACGTCGCCGCGCAGCTCGCGTCCGCCGCGGCGATCGGCGCGATGGCGGCGATCGGCAGAGTCCACGAGGAGCAGGGCGAGGTCGAGGACCCCGTCGCCCACCGCGACGCCGCGCTCGCGCTCGTCGACCAGGCGATCGTCTTCCTGCGCGGCGGCGTCAGCGAGCTGCGCGCGCATCGCGGCGAGCCGCCGCTGCGCGGCCCCGAGTCGGCGTAGCGCGCCGGCCCGCGCCCGCCGTTCCGCGGCGCTTGACAGCGACGGCCGCTGCCGCCTAGCGTTCGCGACGGCGCTGATCGTCCGTCGTTGCGCCGCAGCCCGGAAGGGCCGCACCGGCGACCTCCGTCGCAGGCGGGCACCGCGCGGTCAGTCCCGATCGCGCGACGTGCACCCCGACAGAGGAGACGACGCAGATGACGACGCGATCGATCGAGATCCCGCACGCGAGCGCGCGGCGGGTCGAGCTGGCGACCGGCGACCGGCTGCGGGTCGCGACGCCCGACGGCGCGCAGGGCGGCGACCTCAGCTTCCCCGGCTTCGACCAGGCGCTGACGCGCAACGTCAACGGCTGGGAGCGCTACGGGCGGCCGGTGATGGCGTTCCACGCCGACCCCGGGATGCGCCTCTACGACGGCGAGGGCGAGCCGGTCCTGCACGTCGTCGCGTGCGTCGGCGCCGGCCGCAACGACGTCGTGATGCCGGGCTGCTACCGCGAGCTGTACGCGGACGGGCGGCCCGGCTGCCGCGACCTGATCGCAGCCGCGCTCGGGCTCGAGCGGCGCGAGCTGACCGGGATGCTGTCGTTCTTCGTCAGCTCGCGCGCGACCGACGACTGGTACGACGCGCTGTCCGCATCGCAGATCGCGCCGGGCGATTCGCTCGTGCTGGAGGCGCTGCGCCCGACCGCCGTCGCGATCTCCGCCTGCCCCGACACGGAGATCCCCGGCTGGCGTCCGGGGGCCCTCCTCGCGGAGGTGACGCGCGGCTGAGGCGGCGCGCGCGGCCCGCTCGTCAGCCCGCGCCGCGCCGCCGCACGACCGCCGCCGTCTCCCGCGCGACCACCAGGTCCTCGCGCGCTCGGAGGACGAGCACGCGAACGTTCGCCCCCTCGGCGCCGATCTCGCAGTCGGGGACCGTGCGGCCGTTGCGCCGCGGGTCGAGCCGCACGCCGAGGTGGACGAGCCGCGCGGCGACTGCGGCGCGCAGGCGGGCCGAGTTCTCGCCGGCGCCCGCGGTGAAGACGAGCGCGTCGAGGCCGCCGAGCGCGGTGCTCTGCGCGGCGACCGCGCCCGCGACGCCGCGCACCAGCACCTCGAACGCGAGCTGCGAGCGGGCGTCGCCGTCCTCGGCAGCCGCCAGCACCTCGCGCAGATCGGAAGAGCGGCCGGAGATCCCGAGCAGGCCGGAGCGGTGGTTGAGGCCGTCGTCGAGCGCGTCGGCGTCGAGGCCGCCGCTGTGCTGGAGGTAGAGCAGGATTCCCGGGTCCAGTGCGCCCGAGCGCGTCGCCATCGGGACGCCGTCGAGCGGCGTGAACCCCATCGTCGTGTCGACCGAGCGGCCCGACAGCAGCGCGGTGACCGAGCAGCCGCTGCCGAGGTGGCAGACGACGAGTCGCCGCGCCGCGGGGCCGAGCAGCTCGCCCGCCCGTCCGGCGCACCACGACACGTTCAGCCCGTGGAAGCCGAAGCGGCGGATCCCGTGCGCGGCCGCCCACTCGCCCGGGATCGCGTACGTCGCCGCGGCCGGCTCGAGGGTGCGGTGGAATGCGGTGTCGAAGCAGGCGACCTGCGGCGTGTGCGGGAACGCGGCCCGCGCCGCGGCGATCCCCTCCAGCGCCGCGCGGTTGTGCAGCGGCGCGAGCGCCGCGACCTGCTCGATCGCGGCGACGACGTCGTCGCCGATCAGCGCCGGCGCTTCGAAGCGCGTGCCGCCGTGCACGACGCGGTGGCCGATCGCCTCGACCGCGTGGCCGGCGGCGTCGAGCGTCGCAGCGAGCGCGTCGCCGTGGCGGCCGGGCGTGTCGCCGGGGTCCCAGCGCTCCTCGCCGGCGGCGCTGACGCGGCCGTCGTCGCTCTCGACGACCGCGTGCTTGAGGCTGCTGGAGCCGGCGTTGACGACGAGGACGCGCATCGGCCGCGGGCGCCCGCCGGCTCAGTCGGTCCAGACCCAGTCGCGCACCTCGGGCATGTCCTCGAGGTGCTCGCGCACGTAGGCGTGGTGGCGGGTCAGCTGGGTCTCGCACCAGCGCTCCAGCTCCGCCGCGCCCGACGGCACCCGCCGCGTGCGACGCAGCGCATCGAGCACGAGGTGGTAGCGGCTCATCTCGTTCAGCACGACCATGTCGAACGGCGTCGTCGTGGTCCCCTGCTCGTTGAAGCCGTGGACGTGGAAGCGCCCCGCGTTGGGGCGGCCGTGGAGGATCTGGTGGAGCGCGCGGGCATAGCCGTGGAAGGCGGTGATCACCTCGACGTCGGTCGTCAGCAGCTCGGCGAAGCGCTCCTGGCTGAACCCGTGCGGATGGATCTCGGGCGGGCTGAGCGCCATCAGGTCGACGACGTTGACGACGCGGACGCGCAACTCCGGCACGTGCTCGCGCAGCAGCCAGGCGGCGGCGACCGTCTCCAGCGTCGGCACGTCGCCGATGCAGAGCAGCACGACGTCGGGGTCCTCGCCCGCACGCTCGCTGCCCGCCCACGCCCACGTCCCCGCGCCGGCCGCGCAGTGGGCCTTCGCGGCGTCGAGCCTGAGGTACTGCAGCTCGGGCTGCTTGTCGATCACGATCAGGTTGACGTAGTCGCGGCTGCGCAGGCAGTGGTCGGCGACCGACAGCAGGCAGTTCGCGTCCGGCGGCAGGTAGACCCGCACGACGTCGCCGCTGAGCGAGATCATCGTGTCGATCAGGCCCGGGCCCTGGTGGCTGAAGCCGTTGTGGTCGTTGCGCCAGCAGGTCGACGTCAGCAGGATGTTGAGCGACGCGACCGGTGCGCGCCAGTCGAGGTGGCGGGCGGCTTCGAGCCACTTCGTGTGCTGCACCGCCATCGACGCGGAGACCATCGCGAACGCTTCGTAGGTCGCGAACAGCCCGTGCCGCCCGGTCAGCACGTAGCCCTCCAGCCAGCCCTGGCAGGAGTGCTCGGAGAGCACCTCCATCACGCGCCCGCCCGGCCCGATCGCCTCGTCCTCGGGGTGCGCGTCCTGCAGCTCGCGGTCGGCGACCTCGAAGACGGCGCCGAGGCGGTTGGAGTTCGTCTCGTCAGGACAGAAGAGGCGGAAGTCGCGCGAGGTCTCGGTCCGCACGTAGACGTCGCGCAGCAGCTCGCCGAGCTTGCGTGTCGACTCCGCTCTGCTCGTCGCCGGCTGCGCGACCTCGACCGCGTAGGCGCCGTAGTCGGGCAGGTCGAGCGGCGCCAGCAACCGGCCGCCGTTGGCGTGCGGCGTCGCGCCGAGACGATGGTCGCCGTGCGGCGCCAGCGCCGCCAGTTCGGGCACGAGCGCGCCGGCGTCGTCGAAGCGGTCCTGCGGGCGGTAGCTGCGCATCCATGCCTCCAGCTGCGCGAGGTGCGCGGGGTTCTCGCGCACGTTCGCGAGCGGCACCTGGTGGGCGCGGAACGTGCCTTCGACGGGCACGCCGTCGACGACCTTCGGGCCGCTCCAGCCCTTCGGCGTGCGCAGGACCAGCGCCGGCCAGCGGGGTCGGCCGGCCGCGCCGGCGCCGCCGGTGCGCGCGGCCTGCTGGATCGTGCGGATCTCCTCGTAGGCGGCGTCGAGCACGGCGGCGAACTCGCGGTGGACGACGCGCGGGTCGTCGCCCGCCACCTCGACCGGGGCGTAGCCGTGCGCGTGCAGCAGCTCGTGGACCTCCTCCGGCGCGGCGCGCCCGAGCACGGTCGGCCCGGAGATCTTGTTCTCGTTCAGGTTGAGGATCGGCAGCACCGCGCCGTCGTGGCGCGGGTCGAGGAAGCGCACGCCCTTCCACGACCCCTCCAGCGGCCCGGTCTCCGCCTCGCCGTCGCCGACGACGCACGCGACGACGAGGTCGGGGTTGTCGAACGCGGCGCCGAAGGCGTGGACGAGCGCGTAGCCCAGCTCGCCGCCCTCGTGGATCGAGCCGGGGACCGGCACGCTCACGTGGCTGGGGATCCCGCCCGGCGTCGAGAACTGCCGCACGAGCCGCAGCAGGCCGGCGAGGTCGCGCCCGACGTCGGGGTAGACCTCCGACCACGTCCCCTCCATGTAGGCGTTCGCGACGACCGCCGGGCCGCCGTGACCGGGGCCGGTGATGTTGAGCATGCGCGCGCCGGTCGTGCGGATCAGCCGGTTGAGCTGCGCGTAGACGAGGTTCAGGGCCGGCGACGTGCCCCAGTGGCCGAGCAGCCGCGGCTTGATCTGCTCGGCGCGCAGCGGCTCGCGCAGCAGCGGGTTGTCGCGCAGGTAGATCTGCGCGACGGTGAGGTAGTTCGCCGTCTCCCACCAGCCGAGGAGGCCGTCGAGCTCGGAGTCGTCCACGCGCTGGATCCTTCCCGGCGCCGGGGTGGTTGACGCTCACCCGGGCAGGGTGACTTGCCGCGTCGCGTAGCCTTGAGGCGATGCCCGAGCCGGTTCCGCTCGACACCTGCGCCGTCCGCCTCGTCGACCCCGAGCGAGTCGCGGCCGTGCGCGCGCGGATGCCCGACGACGACGCGACCGAGCGGCTCGCGCGCGTCTTCCACGTGCTCGCCGAGCCGGCGCGCGTGCGGATCGTGACGGCGCTGCTGGAGGCCGGCGAGCTGTGCGTCTGCGACCTCGCGGCGGCCGTCGGCCAGCCCGAGGCGGCGACCTCGCAGCACCTGCGCGTGCTGCGCGCCGAGCGGACCGTGCGCAACCGCCGCGACGGGCGGATGGTCTACTACTCGCTCGACGACGCGCACGTGCGGATGCTGATGGACCTCGCGCTCCAGCACGTCACGCACGGGAGCGGCGACGGCGGCAGCGGCGCGGAGCCCGGCGGGAGCTAGGCTCCCGCGCATGGCCACAGCAGACTTGACGATCATCGGGCTCGGACGCCCGGACGCGAGCGCGCGCGAGTACATCGCCGCAGTCCAGCGGCGGCTCGCCGCGCAGGACCGCGTGAAGTTCCAGATGCACGCGATGGGGACCTCGCTGGAGGGGGAGACGGCGGACGTGCTCGCGCTCGTCGGCGAGCTGCACGCCGTCCCGTTCGAGCTGGGGATCCCGCGCGTCTACACCGTGCTGAAGCTCGACGAGCGCCGCGACAAGCCCGGGCAGACGCTCGACGACAAGGTCCGCTCGGTGGAGGAGCTGCTGAAGGAGGACTGAGTCGGGCGCGCCGGGCGCCCGACGCGGGCCCTCGCCGCACGTTCAGGCGCGCCCGCGAACCCGCAGCAGCCGGCCGGCCGACGCGGCGCCGACGCCGGCGGCGGTCGCGAGCAGCAGCGCGAAGAAGGCGAGCAGCGGCAGCGGCAGCGCCTGCGTGCCGTCGGTCTCGACGCCGCCGAGTCCCGGCACCACCGGTCCGCCCGCGAGCTGCACCGGCACGCTGCTGCCGGCCTGGTGCGGCGGCGGTGAGGCCGGCCCGCTGTCGGCGGTCGTTTCGTCGCCGCCTGTCCCGCCGGCACCGCCCCCGCCCGCCCCGCCGTCCCCGGCAGGCCCGCCGCCGGCCCCGTCGCCGCCGGCCGCGCCGGCGCCGCTCCCGCCGCCGGCCGGTCCGCCGCCTCCGCCGTCGCCCGTACCGCCCCCGCCGCTCCCCTCGCCGCCGCGCGCGCTCTCCCTGGCCAGCTCGCGCATCTTCGCGCGGATCGCGTCGGGACAGCCGGTGTACTCGGCGACCTCGCCGTGCGCTCGGTTGAGCGCGGCGCGCAGCTCCGCCTGCGTGTAGGTGCCGCGCAGCAGGCCGGTCGGCGATCCGGAGCAGTCTCTGATGATCTGCTGCGGGGTGGCGGCGCCGGCGGGCGCGGCGGCGCCGACGAGGGCGGCGAGGACGAGGAGGGGGAGGAGCGTGGGAATGCGCATGGTCGACCGCGTCAACGGCGTTGGCGCGTGCGAGTTGCGCGGACTCGGTGGGTTGACAGCAATGTAAATGCGTGTCTATCCTCTGGGTAGACACTGCTGTCAACCCATTGGAACGCCGCCATGCACCACGCTCCGGCCCACCCCGACCACGACGCTCACGGCCACCATGGCCCGCCACCGCCGCGCCGTTCGTGGACGCTGCTCGCGCTGCTGTGCGCGGCGCAGTTCATGGTCATCCTCGACGTCACCGTCGTGAACGTCGCGCTGCCGAGCATCGGCAGCGACCTCGGCTTCGCTCCCGCCGACCTGCAATGGGTCATCACCGCCTACGTGCTGTTCACCGGCGGCCTGATGCTGCTCGGCGGCCGCGCCGCCGACGTGCTCGGCCGGCGCCCCGTCTTCCTCGCCGGCCTCGTCGTCTTCACGGCCGCGTCGCTCGCCAGCGGCCTCGCGCCGACGGCCGATGTGCTCGTCGTCGCGCGGGCCGTGCAGGGCGTCGGCGCGGCCCTGCTCGTGCCGGCCGCGCTGGCGCTCGTGACGACCGCCTACGACGGCCACCAGCGCGCGGTCGCGCTCGGCGTCTGGGGCGCGATCGGCAGCGCCGGCGCCGCCGTCGGCGTGCTCGTCGGCGGCGTGCTGACCTCGGCGCTGAGCTGGGAGTGGGTCTTCTACGTCAACGTCCCGATCGGGATCGGCGCCGGCCTCGGCGTCGCCGCGCTCGTGCCGGCGCGAGCCGCCCCAGACTCGCACGGCGCCGCGGACTCGCACGGCGCCGCGGACTCGCACGGCGCTGCGGCCGAGGGGCCGAGCCACGCGCCGAGCGTCGCCGCCGCGCCGAGCGCCGCCGCCTCGCGCTCGCGCGGCCGGCTCGACGTCGCCGGCGCGCTGACCGTGATGGCCGGGCTCGTGCTCGTCGTGCTGGGGCTCGACGGCGCCGCCGAGCACGGTTGGGGCTCGCTGCGCACGCTCGGCCTGCTCGGCGGCGGCGCGCTGCTGCTGGCCGCCTTCGCCGCCGTCGAGCGGAGCGCCGCCGCTCCGCTCGTGCCGCCCGCGACCTGGCGCGAGCGGCCGCTCGTCGCGAGCGCGGCGGTGATGCTCGGTGCGACCGGCATCCTCGTCGGCGCGTTCTTCCTCAACACGCTCTACCTGCAGGAGGTGCTCGGCGCGAGCGCACTGGAGACCGGGCTCGCGTTCCTGCCGCTCGCGCTCGTGATCCTGGCCGGCGCCCACGCCGCGTCGCGGCTGCTGCCGCACGCCGGCTCGCGCACGGTCGCGGTCGGCGGGCTCGTGCTCGTCACGGCCGGTGCGCTGCTGCTCGCCGCGGCGCCGCCGCGCGCCGCCTACGGCAGCGACCTGCTGCCGGGGCTGCTGCTGCTCGGCGCCGGCGTCGGGCTCGCGTTCGTCGCGGTCTCGGTGACGGCGATGGCGGAGGTCCGCCACGAGCAGGCCGGGCTCGCCTCGGGGCTGATGACGACCGCCCACGAGCTCGGCGCCGCGCTCGGCGTCGCGGTCCTCTCCGCCGTCGCCGCCGGCGCGCTGGCGGACGGCGACCCGGCCGCCGGCTACGGCGATGGCTTCCTCGCCGCCGGCCTGATCGCGGCCGCGCTCACCGTCGTCGCGCTCGTCGCGCTCCCGGCCGTGCGGCCCGCGCCGGGCGCACGCGCCGCGATGCACTGAGCGGTCGTCCTGGATTGGTGCTCGCATGCGACACCAATCCAGGACGGCCCAACCGGTAGCGTGGGCTCAATGGCCGCCACCGACCACCGCCGCGCGACCGCGGAGCGCAACGTCAGCGCGATCCTCGACGCGGTCGAGCGGCTGCTGGCGCGCAGCGCGACGGTCACGATCGCCGCCGTCGCGGCCGAGTCGGGCGTCTCGCGCGTGACCGTGTACGCCCACTTCGACAGCGTCGCGGCGCTGCTGGAGGCCGTCGTCCGGCGCGCCGTGAAGGGGGCGCTCGCGGCGCTGGCGGCGGCCGACCCGGCGTCGGGGCCGGCGCGCGACGCGCTCGACCGCGTCGTCGACGCGAGCTGGCAGGTGCTCGACCGCCACTCGGGGATGGCGCGGACGGCGGCCGAGCTGCTGTCGGCCGAGCGGCTGCGCGCGAGCCACGAGCAGGCGATGGTGCCGGTGCGCGAGCTGATCGAGCGCGGCCGCGCCGAGGGCGCGTTCCGCACCGACCTGCCCGCCGACTGGCTCGTGACCGTCTTCTACGCGCTCCTGCACGCGACCGGCGACGACGTCCGCGCCGGCCGGATCGACCAGGCGAGCGCGGCTGCCGTGCTGCGCACGACGCTGCACAGCGTGCTCGCCGGCTGAGCCGCGCGGGGGGACTGAGCCGTGCAGCCGGGCTGAGCCGCGCGGGGGGACTGAGCCGTGCAGCCGGGCTGAGCCGCGCGGGCGGACTGAGCCGTGCAGCCGGGCTGAGCCGCGCGCGCCGGCTAGCCCGAGCCGTCGAGGTCGAGCCGCGTGTCCTCGAGGTCGAGGTCGCGCTCGATCGTGTGCAGCACCGCGTCGTTGATGACGCCCTCGTTGCGCAGCCGGATGATCTCGGCGCGCTCCGCCCCGAGCGCCTCGCGGCGCAGCCGCTGGTAGGCGAGCGACCTCGCCTCCACCGCGCCGTCGTCCTCGTCGTCGAAGCGAGAGCGGAAGCGCTGGATGCGGAACTCGTAGAGCCCGCGCATCCGCTCGGCGGTGAGGTCGCCGACCCAGTCCTCGGCGGCCAGCTCGTCGATCCGCGCGATCGCCCGCTTCGCCGCCTTCACGCGCGCCTTCGCCTCCAGCCGCTCGACCTTGCCGTCGTCCTCGACGCCGAGCAGGCGGATCAGCGGCGCCAGCGTCAACCCCTGCGCCAGGATCGTCACGAGGATCGTGACGTAGACGAGGAAGACGATCAGGTCGCGGCCGGGGAACGGGCTGCCGTCGTCGAGCGTCAGCGGGATCGCGAGTGCGGCGGCGAGCGAGACGGCGCCGCGCATGCCCGTCCAGGAGATCAGCAGGACGCTCGTCACCGGCGGGAACGGGTTGCGTTCGCGCACGCGGCGCGAGAGCAGGCCGGGCAGGTAGGTGAGCGGGAAGACCCACGCGAAGCGGACGAGGATCACGGTCACCGCGACCAGCGCGCCCCACAGCGCGAGCTGGCCGGCGGCGTAGTCGTCGGAGATCTGCTCGACGATCCCCGGCAGCTGCAGGCCGACGAGCACGAACAGCGCCGCGTTGAGGACGAACACGAGGATCTCCCAGACCGAGAACGCCTGGATTCGCGTCGCGGGCGTGATCAGCTCCGGCGAGCGCCAGCCGAGCCAGATGCCGGAGGTCACCGCCGCCAGCACGGCGCTGACGCCGAGCGCCTCCGCCGGCAGGTAGGCGAAGTACGGCGTCAGCAGCGAGATCGTGATCTCGGTCGGCGGGTCGTCGACGACCCGCCGGATCCGCGCGATCACGGCACCGATCGCGATCCCGATCGCGATCCCGGCGGCCGCGCCCATGACGAAGTCGAAGCCGGCGTCGAGCAGCGAGAACGAGCCGGTCAGCACCGCCGCGACGGCCGCCTTGTAGATGATCAGCGCGGTCGAGTCGTTGACGAGCGATTCGCCCTCGACGATCGTGACGAAGCGGCGCGGCGCCCCCGCGCGCGAGGCGATCGCGGTCGCGGCGACCGGGTCGGTCGGGGACAGCACCGCGCCGAGCGTGAAGGCCGCGGCCCAGCTGAGGTCGTCGACGACCATGTGCGCGACGACGCCGACGACGAGCGTCGTGGCGACGACGAGCCCGATCGCGAGCATCCCGATCGGGCGCAGGTTCGCGCGCAGGTCGCGCAGCGACGAGAAGAACGCCGCCGCATAGAGCAGCGGCGGCAGGATCACGAGCAGGACGAGGTCCGGGTCGAGCTCGACCTGCGGGAGGCCCGGCACGAACGCGAGCGCGCCACCGCCGACGACGAGCCAGATCGGGTACGGGACGCGCGAGTGGTACGCGAGCAGCAGCAGGACCGTCACGCCGGCGAGCACGCCGAGCAGGACGACGTCGAAGTGCGCGCCGCCACCCTCGGAGGCGGCGGCGAGCGGGAACGGCGAGGCGGGAGACGTGAGCGGCGACACCATCGCCGCTCAGTCTTCCCGCAGCGGGCGGCTGCGCTACGCGGCGGCTGGCATACCGAACATGGCGCGGAACGACGCGGTGTCGTTGAGGTGCGGGAACGGCTCGTCCGGCACCGGCACGCCGAGGAAGTCGCACAGCGGCTGCCAGCCCTGCTTGACCTCGAACACGAGCAGCTGGTCGGCCGGGACGCGCGCCTTGACGTCCTCGTGGTGTCTGTGGAAGACCTCGAACGCGTACTCCTTGTCGAGGAAGCGCCCGTCGAACGTGCCGTCCCAGATCACGCCATTGACCATCTGCATCACCTCGGCGGGCGGCGCGTTCTCGGTGTTGCCTCTCAGCTCGCCGCGCTTGGCCATCTCCTTCGCGGCGAAGATCGAGTCGAGGCACGAGCGGTACCACGCCTCGGGGTCGCGCGTGTTCAGCAGCACCGGGGCGTCGGGCCACGTCTCGACGTGCTGCTCCCAGAAGTAGCAGCCGGGCCAGTCGATCGTCGAGCCCCAGCCGTCGAGCGCCTGCGTCCAGTCGATCCGCTCGCCCGCGACGGCGCGCTCCCACGGCGGCAGCAGCTCCGGCTGGCGGACGAGGTCGATCATGTGGAAGCAGGGACCGTGGTCGATCAGCTCCAGCGCCGCCTTCAGCGACATCGTCCCCGTGCGGCCGTAGCCGGCTCCGATCAGCTTCATCGTCGTTCCTCCCTCGTGGTTCACCACTGCACCAGCGCCATGCCGATCGTCACGCCCGGTCCGATCGTCACCATCAGGCCGCGCTCGCCCGGCTGCGGATCGCGCAGCTCGTGCACGCGCTCCAGCACGAACAGCGCCGACGGCGTGCCGACGTTGCCGTTCTCGGCGAGCACCGCGGCGCTCGGCGCGACGTCCTCTTCCGTCAGCTCCAGCCCGGCGCGGATGCCGTCGAGGATCCCGCGGCCGCCGGGGTGGGCGATCCAGTGGTCGACGTCGCCGCGCGTGAGCCCGCTCCGCGCGAGGAAGTCGTCGACGAGCCCGCGCAGGTCGTTCGCGGCGATCACCGGCAGCGCGCGGCTCATGTTCATGTGGCTGTCGTCGGCGGTGACGGCGAAGCGGACCTCGTCGAGCGAGTCGGGGATCTGGTGGACGACGCTGTCGAGGATCCGCGGGCGCGGCGTCGTGTCCTCGCGCGCCTCGCCGAGCGTCAGCAGCGCGGCGGCGCAGCCGTCGCCGAACAGCGAGGAGCCGACGATCTTGACCTTCGCGTCGCCTGGCGCGCAGGTCGTCAGGAAGCCGCTGACGCACTCCGCCGCGACGACGAGCGCCTGCTTGCCGGGATGGTCGCTCAGCGCCTGCGCGGCGAGCCGCAGCAGCGGGACGGCGGAGGCGCAGCCGACGCCGAGCAGGTGGTACTTGTCGGTCTCGGGCGCGAGGCCGCAGTGCTCGACGATGCGGTGGGCGATCGTCGGGCCGCCGAGTCCGTAGTAGGTGCCCGCGACGACGACCGCGACGTCGGCGGGGTCGAAGTCGAGCTGGTCGACGGCCTGCGTCGCGAGCCCGGCGAGCAGCCGCTCGGTGTGCGCGGTGCGCGCCTGCAGCGTCGTCGCCCACAGCTCCGGCGGCGTTCCGAGATGGCGGCGCTGGACGCCGCAGCGGTCGAAGATCCCTTCGGCGAACTCGTCGCCGGCGAGGCCAAGCAGCGCGAGCATGTCGCGCTGCTCGTAGACCTGCGGGGGCGCGGCCGTGGCGAGGCCGGCGATCGTCGGAAGCGGTCCGGCGCGGCGTGCGGCGGCACCGGATGCGGCGGGAGTCGGGGCGAGCGTGGCGGAGTTCATGTGCCCCCGAACCCTGAAGCTCGCCCCGGGAGCCCACAAGACGGGCGAGGCCGCAGTCCTGCGGTGGCGTCGCGCTACGGAGTCGCGTTGCGTAGTTGCTACGCAAGCTCCGTCTCGTAGGGTGGGGCGAGCGATGTCCGTCCCGAACCCGTTGACCGTCGTGCTCGCCGACGACCACGTCGTCGTCCGCAGCGGCCTGCGCCTGCTGCTGGAGTCCGAGCCGGCGATCGAGGTCGTCGCCGAGGCGGGCGACGTGACCGCCGCGGTCGACGCGGTCGCGCGGCTGAGACCGGACGTGCTCGTGCTCGACCTGCACATGCCCGGCGAGCCGAGCCTGCCGGCGATCCCGCGGCTGCGCGCGAGCAGCCCGCAGACGCGCGTCGTCGTGCTGACCGCGCAGCGCGACCCGTCCTACGCCGGCGAGGCGCTGCGGCTCGGCGCGACCGGCTACGTCCCGAAGGAGGCGGCCGGCGGCCACCTGCTGGAGGCGATCGCGGCGGTGATGGCCGGCGGCACCTACCTGGAGCCGCAGCTCGGCGCCCGGCTCGCCGCCACGGCGGCGGCCGCCGCCGGCGCCGCGCCCGAGCTGACTGCGCGCGAGCTGGAGGTGCTGCGGCTGATCGCCCGCGGCCTGACCAACCGCGAGATCGCCGAGCGGCTGTTCCTCAGCGTCCGCACGGTCGAGTCTCACCGCGCGCGGATCCAGCGCAAGCTCGGCCGCTCGCGCCGCTCGGACCTCGTCGACTACGCGCTCGAGCGCGGCCTGGTCGACGCGTCGGACCTCAGCTAGTCAGCGGCAGCACGGCGACGATCTCGGTGCCGGCGTCGCTGCCGCTCGACAGCGTCAGCTCGCCTTCGAGCAGGTCGACGCGCTCGCGCATCGAGCGCAGGCCGTAGCCGCCGCCGCTGTCGGTCTCCTCGGCGGCGAAGCCGTGGCCGTCGTCGCGCACGCGGACGCGGAGGGTCGCGGCGCCGTGCGGCTGGGTGATCTCGACCGCGATGCGGGTCGCGCCCGCATGCCGGGCGGCGTTGGAGAGGCACTCCTGCACGACGCGGTAGGCGGTCGTCTCGACCTCGGTCGCGAGCCGCCGCGGGGCGCCGTCGTCGCCGCGCAGCGCGACGCGCGTCTCGATCTCGATCCCGTAGACGCTCTGCACGCGCTCGGCGAGGTCGCGGACCGACGCCTCCAGGCCCAGCTCGTCGAGCGCGGCGGGCCGCAGGTCGTTGATCAGCCCGCGCAGGTTCTCCATCGCGCCCTCGATCTGCTCCTGCGCGAGCCCGATCCGCTCGCGCATCAGCTCCGGCGTCTTCGCGCGCACGCCGGAGGAGAGCAGCACGTGCAGCGCAGCGAGCCCCTGCAACGTCTCGTCGTGCAGCTCGCGCGCCCAGCGGGCGCGCTCCGCCTCGGCCGCCTGCATCCGGAAGCGCTCGGCGGACGCTCTCAGCCCGGCGGCTCTGCGGCGGCGCAGCGTCACGTCGCGGATCGCGACCGCGAGCGCGGGTCCGGCGACGCCGTCGATCCCCTCGACGACGCGGACGGAGATCTCGATCGGGATCTCGCCGCCGTCGGCGCTGCGGGCGGTCAGTCTCAGGTCGGGGTCGAGCACGCCCTGCGGCACGAGCGCGTCGAAGCAGCGCCCGACCAGCTCCGCCGGCTCCCAGCCGACCAGCTCGCCGAGGCGCGCGTCGGCCGCGGCGATCGTGCCGTGGCGGTCGATCACGAGCGTCGGGTCGGGCGTCAGCGCGAGCAGCGGGGGAAGCATCGGCGCCGCGAGTCTACGTCGCGGCGCCGTGCTGCTCGTTCGTCGTCAGCCGATGATCGCCCGCACCAGCGGCGCGTAGCCGCTGCTGTGGCCGGTTCTGTTCGGGTGGTAGCTCTCGCCGACCGGGTTGGAGAGGCCGTTGAGCCACTCCGTGCTGGAGCAGACCGCGTGGCCGGTGAATGCCGGGATCGCGTCCGCGAACGAGAAGCCCGCCGCGGCGGCACGGCCTCTCGTGACGTCGCGCAGCATGTCGGCGGTCTGGTTCATGCGCGTCAGCTCGTCGCCGCTGAAGAACGTGCCGCCGTTGCAATCGACCCCCATGAACAGCCGCGGGTAGCCGAGCACGACGACTCTGGCGCTCGGCGAGCGCGTTCTGATCTGCGCGTAGACGGAGTCGAGCCGCCCCGGCAGCGTGTTTCTGATGAACGCCTGGGCGTTGTTGAGATCGGTCGTGCAGCTCCACGGCCACGGCAGCGCGCACTGCGTGACGACGCTCGAGAAGCCGGCGTCGTTGCCGCCGATCGTGATCGTGACTATCGCGGTGTCGCTCGTCAGCGACGACACCTGGCCGCTGAGCACGCTGTTGGTCGTCGCGCCCGAGCAGGCCGCGAAGACGAGGTCGGTGTTCGGTCGCTGCGTGTCGATCAGCGACGGGTACGCGTAGATGCTGCGCTGGCAGCCGGCGTCGGTGTAGACGCGCGTCCCGGTGCCCGACGAGTACGAGTCCCCGAGTGCGACGTACTTCTCCGCCGAGGCGCCGGCGGCGGCGATCAGCAGTGCGGCGATCGCGAGCGCGCAGGCGACAGCGGCACGGCGTGGATGATGCTCCATGACCTCTCCTCCCAAGGTCCGGGCTTTGCCCCGAATTGCCGAGTGATCAGCCTAACGCCAGCTCACCTCGAAGTGGGAAATCGTGCGGCGGGATCGGCGGTTCCAATGACCCGGTCGGGTGGGTAGGGCCCTTGTCACGAATCGTTCGCAACAAGGGGAATGAACTCATGGGATTCAGGCGTGCGCTGCTCGCAGCGATCGTGTCGACGGGAGTCGCGGCCGCACCGGCCGCGGCGGACGGACTCAGCTGGGAGGCGTGTCCGTCGGCGAGAGGGCTCGACCCGCGCCAGCAGTGCGCGAGCCTCACCGTGCCGCGCGACTACGCCGAGCCGAACGGCCCGACGATCGAGATCGCGGTCTCGCGCATCGCGACCGCGACGCCCGCGCTGCGCCGAGGCGTGCTGCTGCGCAACCCCGGCGGGCCGGGCAGTCAGGGCCTCATCGGGCCGAGCCGCTTCGCCGCCGCACTGCCGAGAGAGGTGCTCGACCGCTACGACCTGATCGGCTTCGACCCGCGCGGGATCGGCCGCAGCGCGCCGGCCTCGTGCGCGCTCGCGCCGGCCGACCTCGATCCCGTCAAGTTCATCCCCTACCCGGCGTACGACCTCGACATCACGGCGAACGTCGACTACGCCAGACGCGCCGCGAGCGGCTGCGCCGCGACGTCCGGCACGCTGCTGCCGTACATCTCGACGGCGAACACGGCACGCGACATGGACCGAATCCGCGCGGCGCTCGGCGAGTCCTCGATCTCGTACGTCGGCTACTCGTACGGCACCTACCTCGGCGCCGTCTACACGACGCTGTTCCCGCAGCGGACCGACCGCTTCGTACTCGACTCGAACATCCATCCGGACCGCATCTGGCGCGAGACCTTCTCGTCGTGGGGCTACGCGGTCGAGCTGGCGTTCGACGGCTTCGCGAGGTTCGCCGCGGAGCGGCACGCGACGTACGGGCTCGGCGCGACGCCGGCCGCCGTCCACGCGAAGGTGCTGGAGCTGGCGAGGGAGATGGAGAGAGAGCCGTACGACCTCGGCGGTGGCTACACGCTCGACGGCAACAGATTCCGCGAGCTGATCCGCAACGACGTGCTGCGCAACGACCGCTCCTTCCCGGCGGCCGGCGACCTGCTGAAGCTGTTCGACGCGCGCGAGCCCAGAGCGGCCGCTGCCGCCCGGGGCGCACAGCTGCTGGAGCAGGTCGGGGCCGCCTTCCCGCCCGTGCCGGGAGACAACGAGTTCGCGGGCGCGTGGGCGGTCGCCTGCGGCGACGCCGACTGGCCCTCCTCGCCGGCCGTCTACCAGAGGGACGTGATCGCCTACGACGCGCTCTTCCCGATCCACGGACGTGCGGCCGCGAACGTCTGGCCGTGCGCCTTCTGGCCGGCCGAGCCGCGCGAGCCGGCCGTCAGAGTCGGCAGACTCAGCAGCGGCAGAGCGCTGATCGTGCAGAGCCTGCGGGATCCGGCGACACCGCTCGACGGTGCGGTCGCGCTGAGGCTGCGACTCGGCTCGCGCTCGAAGCTGGTGACCGTCGAGGACGGCGCGCATTCCGTCGCGTTCAACGGAATCAACAGCTGCGCCAACGCGCATGCTGCGACGTTCCTGGCAACGGGTGCGCTGCCGGCGCAGGACGCCTGGTGCGCCCGCGACGCGCCGCTCGGGGCGGCCGGCGCCGACGCACGCGGCGGCGTCGCGCAGCACGACGACGAGCTGGGGCTGCTGCCGCTCGGCTGAGGCCGGACGAGCCGACCCGCCCGCCCGCCGGCCGCGTCAGCCGACGCGCGTCCAGCGCCCCGTCAGCAGCGGCTTGACGCCGTCGATGCGGGCGTGCTGGAAGCGCGTCCGCTCGACGCCGCGGGCCGACAGGTCGAGGTGCAGGACGCCGGTACGGACGGTCGCCGCGCGGTGGGAGGCGAAGACGAAGTTGCCGAGGCTGTACGCGACGAGGCGGCGGCCGCCGTCGAGCATGCGGATCGGCTGCAGCACGTGCGGGTGACCGCCGATCACGGCGGTCGCGCCGGCCGCCAGCGCGGTCGCGGCGAACGCCTGCTCGGCGCCGTTCTCGACCGGGTCCAGCTCGACGCCCCAGTGGAAGGTCGCGATCACGACGTCGGCGCGGCGTCTGGCGGCGGCGACGGAGGCGCGGATCTGCGCCGTCGTCGCCGGCTGCGTGCCGGCCCGTGACGGCGTCGCGAAGAACTCGCTCGGGAGGATGTTCGAGAAGCCGACGAAGGCGATCCGCAGCCCCAGCCGCTCGACGACGCGCGGCGCCGCGGCGGAGGCGAGCGAGCCGCCGGCGCCGACCGCCTCCATACCGCCGGCGCGGACGTGCTCGACGGTGTCGAGCAGCGCCGCGGTGCCGTAGTCGCCGACGTGGTTGTTGGCGAGGTTGAGCACGTCGAAGCCGGCGTAGTCGCGCATCGCCCGCAGTGCCGCCGGGCTGCCGCGGAAGGTGTACTGCTTCTGCACCGGCGCGCCGCGCGTCGAGATGGCGCACTCGAGGTTGCCGAACGCGACGTCGGCGCCGCGCAGCGCCGGCGCGACGCTCGTCCACGGATAGTTGACGCCGCCGGCCGCGATCGCCCCGGCCGTCGCGTCGCCGAGGTTGATGTCGCCGACCGCCGCGAGCGTGACGTCGCGCGTGCGCACGACGACGCCGTCCGAGAGGCGCCCGTCGCGCGTCGCGATCCGCAGGCGGTACGCGGGCCGCGGCGTGCGCGGCGCGACACGCGTCGTGACGCGGCCGTCCCTGCCGGCGCGCGCCGCCGCCAGCTCGCGCCAGCGGCCGTCGAGCCGCAGCTGCACCCGCACGCGCTCGCCGGCGCTCGCCCCGCGCCCGCGCAGCTCGAACGCGACGCCGGTGGCGACCAGCCGCGGTGCGCGCAGCACGAGCGGTGGCGGAGCGGGAGCCGGCGGCGGGGGAGGGGGTTGGGCGACCATCGCGGAAGCCTCTCACGCACGCCGCGCATGTGCGCGGCGCCGCGCACCTGCGCGTATGCGGAGCGTGCGCGCAGCAGTTGGCGCGCTCGAACGGTTGACGATTTTCCGGTGCACTGCGAGTGTTGAGAGCGACCGGGGAACACCGTGCCGGCGGACGGGACGACGGCGCGGACGGACACACGGGGAAGCCGCTTCGATGACCGGGGTCATGGTGCAGGGACGCGCGACGGCGGCGCCTGCGCAGCACGAGACGACACAGACGCAGACGCGCGACGAACCGTTGCGGCTGACGCTGCTCGGCGGCTTCGAGCTGCGGCACGGCGGCGAGCAGGTCGAGCTGCCCGCCAGCGCGCAGCGGCTCGTCGCGTTCCTGGCGATCCGCGCGCGCCCGCTCCAGCGTCTCCACGTCGCCGGCAGCCTCTGGCTCGACGCGCCGGAGGAGCGCGCGAACGCCGCGCTGCGGACGGCGCTGTGGCGCAGCCGCCGGCGCGGCTGCCCGCTCGTCGACGCGCGCGGACCGAGCATCGGCCTCGCGCCCGGCGTCGAGGTCGACCTGCACGCCTCCGCGCGGCTCGCGCGGACGGTGCTGGAGAGCCCGCCCCGGAAGATCGTCGAGCTGGCCGGTCTCGACCACGTCTGGGCGAACGGCGAGCTGCTGCCCGACTGGTACGACGACTGGGTGCTGATCGAGCGCGAACGCCACCGGCAGCTGCGGCTGCACGCGCTGGAGGCGCTGTGCGAGGCGCTCACCGTCGCGGGCCGGCACGGCGAGGCGATCGAGGCGGGGATCGCCGCGGTCGCGTCCGAGCCGCTGCGCGAGAGCGCCCACCGCGTGCTGATCTGCGTCCATCTCGCGGAGGGGAACGTCGCCGAGGCGCTGCGCCAGTACCGTCTCTTCGGCGAGCTGCTGCGCGACCAGCTCGGGCTCGACCCCTCAGCGCGCCTGCGCGAGCTGATCGAGCGCGCCGTGACGCTGCGGTGACGCGCGTGCGATAGCCCACGCATGTGAGCGGAGGAGCCCAGTCGCGCGCCGCGACGCTCGTCGTGCGCGCGTGGCGCGAGCCGGACGGCGAACGGCCGCTGCGCGTGCGCGTGGTCGAGATCCCGCTGCCGCCGGCGCCCGAGCAGACGATCTGCGTCACGACCTCCGCCGAGGAGGCGGGCGCGGTCGTGCGCGCGTGGATCGAGCGGCAGCGATGAGCAGCGAGCGGCAGCGAATGGAGGCCGGTGACGCCGCCGTGACGGCGCGGTGACGAGCACCGTGCAAGCTGCCGTCGCCGATGCACCATGAGCTTGTTCGTCGATCAGATGCTCGTCGCGCTGAGCGACCCGAGAGCGCTCGCAGCGCTTCTCGACCCGCCCGCCGACAGAGCCCACGCGCGGATGCGATCGCTGTTCGCGGCGATGGTCGACGCGCCGTTCGCCGACATCCACGACGTGCAGGAGATCACGGTGCGCCAGCTGGAGCTCGCGCGGCCGCTGTTCCCCTCGCTCGTGACGAACGGGACCTGGACGCAGTCGCATCCGCAGCCGGTCCGCACCGACGTCCGCAGCGACCACGTCGACCCGCTCCAACCGCTCTGGATCGACCTCACCGCCGACCTCTCGGTGACGTTCCTGATCGAGCACGACGCGGCGAGAGTCGAGTCGATCCGCGTCCACGAGCTGGCGACGCGGATCAGACTCGAGCCGCTGGCGAGATTCGATCCGAGAGACCCGGCGAACCAGCTGCGGTTCGAGCTCGGCGTCGCGCTGCTGATCCGCGACGAGATCGACGTCGCCGAGGCGCTGCGGGCGGCGAAGCTGGCGCGCGAGGTGCTGCGGCGCGCGGTCCCGTACCGCGAGCAGGCGGCAGCCGACACGACGCTCAGCTCGCCGTACGCGCCGGTCGTCGTGTTCCCGGCCGCAGCGCTGGCCGCGACCAGATTCACCGAGACGCAGCTGCGCGCGCTGTTCGCCGCGGAGCGCGTCGTGACCGTCTTCGCAACGCCGTGAACGGCGCCTGACAAAGGATTCGAGAGGAGCATCGATGGCAGTCAGCTACATCCGCGTCAAGGCGCTCGCCGACATGTTCGCGCCGGCGGTGCGGGCGTTCGGGAACATCGCCGTGGTCGGGCCGATAGACGAGAGAGCCAGACCGCTGAGAGACAGAGACGGGAGAGACATCCCGTTCCCCGTCGTCGGTGCCGCGGAGGCGGTGACGAACCCCGCGAACGCGAAGGCGCGCTTCCCGGGGACGCTCGCGGACTCGATCTCGCTCGCGTTCGCGCAGACGCCCGGCCCGTCGCTGATCTACGGCGTCCGCGTCGACGCGACGAGACCCGACTGGGATGCCGCGCTGACCGTCGCCGACGGTCTCGACGCGCAGTTCGTCGTGCTCGCCGGGGTCGTCGCCGACAGAGCCAGCGTCGCCAGAGGCGCCCCGATCGCGCTGCTCGCCTCGCACGTGATCTCGACGAGCAACACCGGCGAGGACGGCCGCGAGCGGATGGGCGTCGCGATGCTGAGAGCCGGCTCGACCGACACGGCCGTCGTCGCCGGCGACGTCGCGAACGAGCGGATGGTGTTCGTCGCGCACAAGGGCACTGCCGACGTCGCGGCCGCCGTCACGGGCACGATAGCCGGGTACGAGCCGCACATCTCGGTCCTGCTCAAGCAGGTCAACGTCTCCAGCGACCCGTTCACGGCGGCCGAGATCTCGGCGATAAACGGCTCCGAGACGTTCGACAGCGGCCCCGCGGGCCAGGGCGTGCTGTGGCTGACCGACCCGGCGCTGATCCCCGGGCGCGGGACCTACCTCGGCGAGGCGTACACGGCCAACCCGGGCGGCAAGAAGTACATCGACATCGTCCGCACCGTCGACGACGTCTCGTTCCGGCTCAAGGCACGGCTGATCGCGACCGTCGGCAACCTGCGCATCAGCCGCAGCGGCCTGCGCTCGCTGGTCTCGCAGATGGACGCGGTGCTGACCCCGCTCGTGCGCAACCAGGTGATCGAGGGCCACGAGATAACGATCCCGGTCCTGACGCTGCTCGACAAGGATCCGCTCGCGCTCACGGCTTCGGAGAGAAGACAGATCGACGACGCGCAGAGCAACCGCGTGGTCGAGGTCTTCGCGTCGCTCGACTATGCGGGCGCGATCCATCGCATCGCGCTGAGCCTCAAGTTCACCTAGGAGATTGGCATGGCAACGCCCACCGACTGGAAGACCCGCCTGGTGGTGACGGTCGGCACGACGGTCGTGTCGCCGATCACGAGCTTCAACCCGAGATTCACGACGCCGCACACGGTCATCCACAGCATCGAGCAGGATCGCGTCGGCTACCTGCGCAGACCGTTCGAGTTCTCGTTCGACATGGCGATCCCGGCGATCGCCGACGTCGTCGCCGAGATCACGCAGATGGCGCTCGAAGGCAGAGAGTTCAACGTCACGGTCGCCGAGAGAGCCGGTGAGAACTGGACGTTCAGATCGGTCGCGCTGAGCCGCTGCGTCATAATCTCGACGACCCCGAGCAACATAGTCGGCGCCGATCCGCCGACCGCGTCGTTCAGCTGCCTCGCGCTCGAGGTCAGAGCGGAGAGATGACGATGGCGGCCGACGCACCGCTCGCGCAGGACGGCGCCGGCGCCGCGCCGGTCGTCGAGCAGGTCGTGAACTACCACTTCCCCGTGGAGGTGGAGCTCGTCGGCACGCTCAGCGACGACCAGCGACGCGACGTCGCCGAGTTCGTCTACCAGGAGCTCGACGCGGCACTGGAGGGGCAGGGCTGAGGTGGAGGCGCTGCTGCACCGACCGACGCTGACCGATCCGCCCGACGGGCTGAGCGCCGACGACCGGCGCCGCCTGCTGGAGACGGTCGCGCGTGCGGCCGAGCGCGCGGCAGCCGCTGCGGGCGTCGCGCCGCGCTGGGCCGGCGCGGTCGCGGACGCCGCGACGGCGACGGCGACCGCGATCGAGACGGAGCTGGGGATCTCGACCGCGGCGCAGGCTGCGCAGGCGCCGCTCGGGCCCGCGCGGCGCGGGCCGTCGCGCTCGCAGCAGGCGACGCCCGCCGGGGCGTCGCAGCCGCTGCCGCCCGGCGGCGAGCTGACGACGAGCGCCGGCGAGCGGATCGTGAACGCCGCCTTCCCCTCGCGGGTGGTGCTCGCGCGTGGCGGCAGCGGCGCCGCCGGGACCGTGCGTGCGGGCGGCCGGCCGTACGTGCGCGCCGCCACGCTTGCGCGCGCCGCCGCCTGGGGCCGCCTGCTGCACGCGGCCCACGGCTTCGCGGTGCTCGCGGCGGCGAGCGGGGAGCTGCCGTTCCACGCCGTCCCGCTCGAGCGCCCGCTCGACGCCCGCGATCTCGGTCCGCTCGGCGAGCAGCCGTCCGGCAGCGGCGCCGCGAGCGCTGCCGCCGCGGCCGCGCAGCGCCCGGCGCTCGTCGCCGCCGCCGACTTCGCGCCCGTGCTCGTCGTGACGCGCGACGACCGCGAGCTGCGCGCGGGCGACGGCGCGCGACCGGCGCTCGCCGCCCCCACAGCACAGACGTCCGAGCCGATCGCCGCCGCCGACGTCGCCGCGGTGCGCGCCGCGCTGCCGGAGCTCGGCGCCGTCGCCGCGGCGGCTGCGCCGCCGCTCGCCGCGCCAGAGCCGGTCGTGCTCGAAGGCGAGACCGTCTACTCCGAGCTGGTGGTGCTCCCGCGCGCGCTGCTGCTCGCGATGCCGTGGCAGCGGCGCGCCGCCTTCCTGCAGCAGCTCGCCGCGGCGCCCGCGGGCCAGCGCGAGCGCACGGCGATCCGCGACCTGCTGCGAGCGACGCGCTCGCTCGGCGAGATCGAGGCGAGCGTCGCGCTGCTGCGCCGCGCGGGTGCGTTCAGCGATCTGATCGGCCGCCTCGACGAGGACGCCTACGACGTGATCGCGTTGCTCGGCGCCTACCGCGGCGGTCCGGCGCCAGCGTGGCCGCGGCTCGTCCCCGTCGTCGCCGACGAGCGCGCGCGGACGCCGGCGCCCGACCCGGACGCGCCGCTGCTCCCGCGGGTCGACGAGGAGAGCCGGCGGATCGTGGCGCTGACGTCGGATCCGCCGAACGCGCTGCTGGGTCTGCGGCACGTGGCGGAGCTGGACTGGACCTTCAGCCGCGCGCAGGCGGGCGACCGCGGCGCGCGCGAGCTGGCGGCGACGCTCGCGCTGCGCGCCGCGAGACAGATCGGGCCGCTGCTCGTCGGGCTCGGCTACGCGACGGAGGTCGGCACCGGACCGGATACGGGCGGCGAGCCACTGCCCGACGCGCTCGTCGCGCAGGTGCGGATCGCGATCGTGGCCGAGCTGGCGGCGCGCCTCGTCGCGATCCGCGAGCTGCGGACCGCGCTCGCGGCGCCGACGCTCGCGCAGCGGATCGGCGCGCTCGCACGTGCGCTGCCCGGCCTGCGCCTGCCCGAGGACCGCCAGCCCGAGCTGACGCTGCGGCTGGCGGGCAAGCTGCCGGCCTCGCGCGTGCAGGAGCTGCTCCACACGCTCGGGTTCGTGCCGCCCGAGTACGTCGCCGCGTGGTCGACCGAGCAGCTCGTCGCGCTCGGCTCGCGCCCGCGGGCGATGGCGTTCGTGCGCGAGGCGGGCGGCGAGACGTTCGTCGCCGTGCTGCGGCGCGGGGGCGGCGACTGGAGCCGCTTCGAACGCTTCCTCGACGCGCTCGCGGCGAAGCGCGCGCGGATCGCCGACCCGGAGGCGTGGCAGCGCCTGCTCGACCGCCTCGCGACCCACGGCCTCTGATGGCGCGCGTCGAGGTCCACGTCCCGCTCACGCTGCGACTCGTCGGCCGCCCGACGGAGGCCGACTGGCAGCGGCTGGAGGAGGCGCTCGTGCGCCGCTTCGCGCGCGCCTTCGGGACCGACCTGCAGGTGGCGTCGCCACCGTCCCGCGAGGGGAGCTGACGCGATGGCGATCGGCGTGAACTTCCCCGTCCTCGTCGGCGGCCTGCCGCTCCTCAACGTGCAGAGAATGACGTTGGACGAGGGCTACAGAGTCGAGAAGATCAGCGGCAGCCGCTTCTCGCAGCTGATCACCCCGACGACGCGCACGCTGACGATCGACGTCGTGCTGACCGGCCGCGAGCGGCTGATCCTGAAGAAGGGCCTGGAGGCGCTCGCGCTCACCTCGCGCGCGCTCGCGAGCGCGGCCGCGCCGGCGCTGGCGCTCGCCGGCATCCCGGTCATATCGCTGTTCACGATCCTGCTCGACATGCAGATCACGGACCTCAGATTCGAGAACACGATCGACCCCCGCGACGCGGTCAAGGCCACCATCAGACTCGCGCACGTGCCGCGCCACATGGCGTCGGAGATCGTCGGCGAGTCGCTCGACCTCGCGCTCGCGGCGGCCTCCGCCGCGATACCGACGACGCCCCCGCCGAACCCGATCCCCCGCGCGGCGTGATCGAGTACAGCCCGCTCCCGATCTCGCCCGACGAGGGGTTCCCGCAGAGCTTCCGGCTCGCGTTCGCCGGGCGCGCCTACGTCGTCGCGTTGTATGTCAACGCCAGCGAGCGCCTGCTCGGAACGCTGCCCGAGGAGGCGGTGCTGGAGCTGCCGCAGGAGGAGGCGCATCTCGTCGCGCGGATCGCGCGCGAGTCGGAGCTGCCGGAGCCGCGGGTCGTCTTCCAGCGCAAGCTCGTGCCGCAGCTCGAGTACACGGCCGGCGACCTCGCGCTGCGCTTCGACGAGCTGCGCGTCGCGAAGCGCAACCTCAACGGGCACGGCTCCTACGGGTCGCGCGTGAGCGGGGGGATTGCACTGCGATGGCCCTGATCCTCTGGTACAGAGTCGTCTTCAGCGGTCCCGCGCCGCTGCCCGACGGCTGGCTGAGACTGTCGAACGACATGTTCGCCGGCGACTACGTGCTCGACGCCGAGATCAGCGTCGACATGCGCGAGGGCGCCGCCGCGCCGACGTTCTCGATCAGATTCGTGAACCTGCCCGACTACGTCGGCGAGCGGATCCAGGAGGCGCACAGAAGAGCGGACAGAGACAGACAGCTGACCGCCGCCGTCCACCTCGGCTACTTCGAGAAGTTCCCCGTCGTCTTCTCCAGAAACGCCGTCATCAGAGGGTACGTGACGAGCTTCAGAACGAGATGGGAGGACGACGGCACGCTCAGCACCGACATCGGCGGGCAGGAGATCGCAGCCTGGAAGCTGCTCGCGCTCAAGAACGTCGACTTCGCGCTCGGCGGCGAGGCGACCCCCGAGGACGCCGTCAGAGACCTGCTCACGCGCGCCGGCGGCCTCAGATCGGTCGGCACGATCGCGGCGGGCAGCCCGCAGCGGAACCGCATCGTGCGCGCGCCGAACGGGCTCTCGGCGCTCGGCTCGCTCGCGCGCTGGGCGGGCAGCCGCTTCGTGCTGCGTGACGGCGAGGTGCGCTTCCCCCCGATACTGCCCGACCTCGGGCCCAAGCTCGACGTCACCGACAACATCGTCTCGCGCGACGTGGCGATGGAGATCGCGCCGCGACCGGCGGCGGACGCCGGAGCGAACGGCGCGTCCGCCGCGCGGCAGGTCAAGACGTACAGACTGAAGGTGCTCGGCGAGCCGGCGCTGCGCGCCGGGCAGACGGTGCCGATGGCCGCCAGAGGCGACCCGCTGACGTTGCACGTCGTCTCCGTCAGACACACGTACGGCGCGAGAGGCTACCTCTGCGATCTCGTGCTCGACGACAGCGCGGACGGCGACGCGCCGCGGCCGGGCGGTGCGGCGCGCGTCGTCGACCGCTTCCGCGAGTTGGCGTCGAGCGACGCGAGACCCGGGATAGACGTCGGCGAGGTCGCCTCCTACGAGGCCGGCTCGGAGGGCAAGCACCTCGCGACCGTCTGGTACGGACAGAGAGTCGATGAGGAGACGGTCGCGCCGAGCGTCGAGACGCCGGTGATCAGAAGAGACGACCAGCAGCTGCGCCAGCGGCCGATCGCCTCGCCGTTCGCGTGGCACAGATGCGGCCTGGTCGTGCCCGCCTACCCCGGTCAGCGGACGCTGCTGTCGCACAACCGCGGCGACGTCAACGACGTCGTCCTGCATGGCTACGTGTGGGCCGAGGAGCCGCTGATGGAGCGGCCGAGAAACGAGCCCGGCGACTGGTGGCTGTGCCTGCCGACCGAGATCCAGAACGACAGACCCACCGGCAGAGCCGTCAACGACCTGACCGACGCCAGAGGGCTGCGGGTGATCCAGGCGAGAGGACTGACGATCACGGTCGGCGGCGACAGACTGCCCGACCTCGGCGAGCGCCCGACGCCGCCCGACGCCGACACGCTCACGATCGAGCACGCGAGAGGCACGACGATCAGAATCGGCAGCGACGGCGCGGTCGAGATCAGAACCGACGGCAGAGCGATCACGCTCACCGACGGCAACGTCAGACTCGCGCTCAGCGGCGGCGCGGTGGAGGTGAGCTGAGCGTGCCACTCGTCTGCAACGGGAGCGCGGTCATCAGATGCTCGCACAGCGGGACCGTGACGGTGATACCGGGTCAGCAGAGACTGAAGGCCGGTGGGCAGGCTGTGCTCGTCGAGAGCGACCTGATGAGAGCGGCGATCGCCGGCTGCACGAACACCGACGCGAGAGCCGGCCAGGTGCCGTGTCTGAGAATCGTCTCCGTCACCGCCGGTCTCGCGAGAAGACTGAAGGCCGGTGGCGAGGCGGTCGTGCTTGAGGACGCGAGCGGCAGAACCAGCTCGACGCCGCCGGGCAGCTTCTCGATCTCGAACGCCGGCCAGACGAGATTGAGAGCGAGCTGATGACGCCCGAGGAACAGCGCGCGGCGTTCGGCTCCTCGCTCGTGCTGGAGGACGGCGACCTCGTCTTCGAGCCGGTCGGCGGCGAGTGGGGGCTGCGCGAGCTCGCGGGCCTCGACAACCTGATCCAGGCGCTCGAGCTGCGCGTGCTGACGCCGTACGGGTCGGACGTCTTCAACGTCCTCTACGGACTCGACTATGCGCAGATCTTCGGCTCGCCGGACGGGATCGCGCGCACGCGCGACCTCGTCAAGCTGAACCTCGTGCGGACGCTCGCGACCGACTCGCGGATCGGCGAGATCCGCGACGTCGTCTTCGTCGACGACGAGGAGTCGCGCCTGCGGCGGCGCTGGTACGTGCAGGTGCTGCTGGAGACCAACAGCGCGGACGAGATCGCGCTTCCGCTCGTGATCGGAGGCTTGACGTGACGCAATACGGGGTCTCGCCCGACGGCTTCGACATCAAGGGACTCGACGCGATCCTGGCGGAGAGCTTCGAGCGCGCGCGGGCGGTCTTCGACTCGCCCGACCTGACCGCGACGAGCCCGCTGCGCAAGGTGCTCGAGGTCGCGGCGGCGGAGGACGCCGAGCTGTGGAAGCGGATGGAGTCGCTGTACTACGCGAACTTCGCCTCGACCGCGACGGGCGCGAGCCTCGACCGGCTCGGCGAGGACCTCGGCGTCGAGCGCGACTTCGAGTTCGCGACCGGAGAGGTCAGATTCAGACTCGGCAGAGGCGCGCCCGGACGCCGCTACCGCGTCCCGGAGGGGACGGTCGTGACGACGGCCGGCGGCACGGTCGCGTTCCACACGCTCGCGCCGCTGGAGCTGACGGCCGACGCGACCGACGGCGTGACGGAGGTGCGCGCGTTCGAACGCGGCGTCGCCGGCAACGTCGTGGCGAGAGCGATCGTGCAGGTCGATCCCGAATACGCCGCCGAGGAGCTGTCGCTCGGCCCGGCGACGCTCGCGGTCGAGAACCAGCTCGGCATGACCGGCGGCGACCTGCTCCAGTCCGACGCCGACTACCGGCCGCGGCTGCTCGGCCGGCCCCGCAACCTGTGGACGCTGGAGAGCGTGCGGCGCGAGGTGCTCGAGGTCCCGGGCGCGATCGACGCGCTCGTCGCCGACGCGCTCGGCGGCGTCGACGTCTCGCAGAGCTACTTCGACCTGTTCGACTTCGGCCAGCGGCAGTTCAGCGCCGACCGCCGCCTCGGCGAGCCGTACTTCTTCGACGTCGTCGTCGCGCACGAGTTCGCGCGGCCGTGGCGCGACCTCGGCGCCGTCAGAGGGGTCTACGAGCGCGTGCAGGCGGCGGTCGACGGCGTGCGCCCGCCGGGCATCTACGCGAACGTGATCCAGGCCGACCACATCGAGGTCGGCGTGCGGGCGCGCGTCAGCGTCGACCCCGGGCAGGACGTGCAGGCGCTGCTCGCCGCGATCAAGCAGCGGCTCGCGCACGACGTCGCCGCCTTGCGGCTCGGCGGCGCGTTCCTCTTCTCGCAGACGATGCGCGCGTTCGTCGAGCAGCCCGGCGTCGTCGACGTGCAGAACGTGCACCTGCGCCGCTGCCCGGCCGCGTACGGCCGCGTCTCGTTCGGCGGCGTGCCGTTCCAGTCGGCGATCGTCGAGATGTCGGTCGGCGAGAACGTGCAGATGGGCCGCACCGAGATCGCGATCTTCCGGCTCGACAGCGAGCTGATCCAGATCGAGGTGGTCCCCGCGTGAGCGTCGCCGCGGTCACGATGGGGCGGCGGCTGACCGAGCCGTTCGCGCGCGGTTCCGACACGCTCGAGCTGACGCTGAGCGCGATCGCGAGAGACGCCGCGAGAGCGACGGTCGATCCATACGACTTCGCCGAGCACGCCGCCCGCTTCGACCGCCCGCCGCAGCCCGCCTACGTGCTCGTCGCACAGCGCGACGTGGAGGTCGAGACGAACGTCACGCTCGCCTGGAGAGGCGGGAGAGCGGAGGTGCGCGTGCCGGCCGGCGCGCTCGCCGGCACGAGCTTCGCGATCCCGCTCGGCGCGGCCGCGAGCCCACCGCCCGGACCGTTCCTGCGGACGCTGACGATGGACCCGCCCGCGCCCGGCGGCGACCCGGCCGCGTGCTGGTCGATCACCGCCCTGCTCGGCAACCTCGCGAAGCTGCTGTGGGTCGCCGGCTGGGAGCGCGACCGCGTCCGCCGCGAGCTGGACCGGGTCACCGAGCAGCGCAGCCGCGCCTCAGCGCTCGGCCGCGCGCTCGACCTGCTCGGCGCGGACCTCGGCGTGCCGCGCTTCGTCCCGCTCGCCTACACCTACGACGACGACACGCTCGCGCTGCTGCACCTCGACGACCCGGTCAGACCCGGGCCCGGCCAGCCCGACGCGGAGGATCGCGCCGGCCGCTACCGCGGCGTCGCGCTCGCCCACCACGGCGTCAACACCGGCGGCGCGGCGCAGCCGGCCGTGCCGGGGCGCTTCGGCGGCGGCTTCGCGTTCCGCGCGCCCGCCGCCGAGCTGCTGATCGCCGACCACGCCGACCTCGCGCTCGACGCGGCCAGATCGACGACGGTCGAGTGCTTCTTCAAGCCCGATCCCGGCGCCGACGGCCACCTCCTCTCCAAGCAGGCGAGACCGGGCGCCGCGAACGACCCCGGCTGGGCGCTGACGCTCGGCGAGTTCGGCCGCGGGCTGGCACGCAACGTGCGCTGGCAGTGCAGCGACGGCAGAGCGGCGGTCGCGGTCTTCGCCGACGTCTCGCTCGACACCGAGCGCTTCCACCATCTCGCCGGCGTCGTCGACCGCGCGGCGGGCGAGCTGCGGCTGCACGTCGACGGCGCGCTGCGGGCGACCGCGCCGCTCGGCAGAACCGGTGCGCTGACCAGCGCGGCCGGCCTGCGCCTCGGCCGCCATGGCGGCACCGGCGCCGCCGGGGTGCTCGACGAGCTGCGCGTCAGCGCCGCGGCGCGCACGAGCTTCGCGCCCGCGCTGGGCGAGAGCGACGGCAGCTACCGGCGGCGGCTCGGCGTCTTCGAGCGCTGGACGCTGCCGAGCCCGGCCGCGATCGAGGCGGCGCTCAACGAGGCGGTCGGCGAGATCGCCGGCGACCCCGCGGCGCTCGTGGTCGACGACACGCCCGCGACGCTCGTGACCGGCGCGGCGCCGGTGCGGATCGTGCCGGCGTCGATCCCGCCGGGCGGCCACGTCGACGCGCTCGGCCGCCGCCGCACCCGCGAGCAGGACGCGATCGGCACGGTCAACGACGACGAGCGGCGGCTCGGCTCGGCCTGGCTGACGACGTTCGCCGACGCGCGCGCCGACGTCGCCGCGGCGCCCGCGCGCGTGCTGGCGGCGGGCGAGGAGCCGCCCGATCCGAGCCGCATGCACGGTCGCGCCGCCCGCTCGCTGACGGCGCTGCTCGACCGCCTCGCAAGCGCGAGAGAGCCCGGCAGAGTGGTCGTCCGCTCCGCCTTCGACCCGGACCCGCCCGACCTGCACGCGCCCGACCCGAGCCGGCTCGACCCGGGCACCCCGGAGGGGAGAGCCGCCGCCGCCAGAGCAGCGGCGGCGCGCGCCGCCGATCCACGCACCGTCGGCCGCGCGCTGCTGCTGGAGCACGACGGGCTCGGGCTCGCCAGACTCGCCGCCCACGCGCACGCCGCCGGCTTCGACTACGTCCGCCACCGCGGCGACCTGCGCGGCGTGCTCGCGTCGGTGCGCGCGGAGGAGCGGCTGACGATCGCCGCCGCGCCTGCGCCAGCCGCGGGCAGCGGCGTCGACGCCGTCGTCGGCGGCACGCTCGACCTCACGTTCGCGCCGGCTCCGCCCGCCGCCGACGTGCGCGTCGAATGGGTCACGATCCCCTGCGGCCGCGGCCGCGCGACGTTCGAGACGGCGGCGACCGGCGCGAGCGTGAGACTGCGGGCGACCGCGCCCGGCGTGCTGACCGTACGCGTCGAGGCGATCTGGCACGGCGCGACCGCATCAGGCACGCGCACGCTGCGGATCGGCCCGGCCGACCTCGCCGACGGCGCCTCGATCGCCGCCGACGGCGAGCAGGGCGTCGCCGCGGCGATAGCCGACGGCACCGACCCGCCGCCGTTCCTGCACGCGGTCCACCTGCTGCACGTCGAGGAGAAGCCGGCCGCGTTCGACGCGGGCGACAACCCGCACCGCATGCAGCGCGGCACCGCCGCGCGGCTGAAGCGCCTGCTGGAGCTGCTGGAGCAGAGCAGAGCGAGAGGCACGCTGCGCGTCCACGAGGCGTGGGACCCCGCCGGCAGAGACCTGCGCGCACGCGGCCGGCGGCTGCTCGTCAGCCACTCGGCGCTCGCGGCAGGCGCGCTCGCGGCGCGCGCCCACGCCGCCGGCTTCGCGTACGTGGCGCGCAGCGGCGCGAGAGTCGAGCTGCGCCACGGCGAGGAGGAGCTGCTCGACGTGACCGCACCGCCGGAGCTGGCGGAGGAGCAGGCCGGCGACGTCGCGATCGCGCAGGGCGCCGACGCGCGCTCGGTCGCGGTGACCGGGGACGCGGTCTTCAGCGTCAACGCCGGCACCGACAGCGTCAGCGAGCTGGACCCCAAGACCGGCGCGGTGCGGCGCGCGATCAAGGTCGGCCACCGGCCCGTCGCGGTCGCCGTCGACCCGTCCGCGAGACGGCTGTACACCGCCGACGAGAGCAGCGCGACCGTCTCGGTCGTCGACCTCGCGAGCGGCGCGCTGCTGGCGCCGATCGCGACCGGGCAGGCGCCGGCCGACCTGCTCCACCATCCGAGACTCGCGCGCCTCTACGTCGCGTGCAGAGGCGACGCGACCGTGCGCGCGATCGACACCGGCAGAGCGACGCAGGTCGGCCAGGTCGCGGTCGGCGCCGGCAGGCCGCGGCTGGCGCTCGCGCGCGACGGGCGGCTGTGGGTCGCCAGCGACGGCGAGGCGGCGGCCCGTCTGCTCGCCGCTGACCCGCTCGCGCCGGCCGGCCAGCTCGCGCTGCCCAGCAGACCTGCCGACCTCGTGGTCGCGGCCGGCACCGACGTCGGCTGGGTCGCGCTGCCGGCGGTGACGAGCGTCTCGGTGCTCAGAACGGACGTGCCGAGCGTCACCGCGACGGTCGCGCTCGCCGAGCGCCCGACCGCGCTCGCGGTCGCCGACGGCGACGCCGGGCTCTACGCGCTCGGCCGCAGAGAGAGCGGCGCCGCGCTCGGCTTCGCGCTCGACCTCGCGGCCGTCGAGCAGACGCGCTTCCCGCTGCCGCGTGGCAGCGTGCGGCTCGTCGCGGCAGGCGCCGGCAGACGGCTGTACGCCCCTGTCACCGGGGTCGGCGTCGCGACCTTCGAGCGCGGCGCGAGAGCGAGCGTCGCGCTGATCGCGACGTGGCAGCTGGGGACGGGCCTCGGCGAGGAGCTGCGCTGGATCGCGCGGCCGTTCGGCGAGGCGAGAGGCCGCTTCGCCGGCCTCTCGCGGCCGGACACGCGGCTGACCGGCGAACGCGCCGGCCCGCTGCTGGCGCGCGCGGTCGCCTCGCTCGGCGACCACGGCCCGCCGTACACGTTCGAGGTGCTGCTGAAGCCCGCGCTCGACAGACCGAGAACGCTGATCCGCAAGGACCAGTACGACCTGCTGATGAACGTCCTCAACCTGTTGCACCCGATCGGGGTGGAGGTGCGCACGCGGCGGATCCGCGAGCACGTGCTGGAGGTCCGCGAGGGCCTGCTGGAGGCGTTCCCCGACTACACATACCCGAACTTCCGCGTCTCCGGGCCCGCGCCCGTGGCGCCCGGACAGGAGGCATGATGGCGATCGGCTTCACGCGCGCCTTCCAGCACGAGGACTGGGTCGACAACGTCGACCGCGTGCAGGCGGCGGGCGACAACGGCTTCAACCAGCGGTTCCACGGGATCGAGTCCGACCTCGACACGATCGGCGGCGTGGTCGACCAGATCTCCAGAACGCTCGACTCGCTGTCGGCGACGCCGGCACCGCTCGAGCTGCGCGAATCGATAACGCCGATCGTCACCCAGGTCGGCGCGATCGGCTGGGACCAGCAGCCGGGCTTCGCGCAGAAGCTGACCGGCCAGACGTCGGCGACCGGTCTGATCGGCGTGCAGCTGCCGCACGGGGCGAGAATCCTCAGATTCCGCGCGATAGGCCGCAACAGCGGCGCGGGCGCGCTGCGCCTGGAGCTGGTGCGGCTCTCGATCACGAACCCGGCGGCGTCGCCGGAGCTGATCGCGAGAGTGATCGGGGCGGCCGATCCCTACGAGCAGATACCGCTCGCGGCGGCGGCCTTCCAGAGAGTCGACAACGACAGATTCAAGTACTACATCAACGCGTTGCTCAACGGCGCGGGCGCCAACGACACGGTCACGATCGTCGGTCTGCAGGTCGTCTACGCGACCAGCTGAGAGACGCGAAAGGGGACAGCGAGATGGCATGCAATGGGGATCCCATCAGCGGGGACCTGATGATCAGAACGATCAACGGCGACACCGGTTCCCGGGAGATAAAGCCGTGCGGTAACTTCTGGTCGAGTCCGGACCTCTACCTCGTCGGCGACCGCGTCAGCAGAACGGAGGTGAGAGTCGGCGGGACGGTGCAGGTCGCCGCGCTGGTGACGAACCTGCGCAAAGCGCCGATCGACTCGATCGAGGTCGAGGCGTGGGTCTGTGACTACACGGCGGGCAACCTGCCGAACGCGATACAGAGCCCGCCGGACCGCGTCACCGGCTTCCGCCTCAACGCGATCGAGGCCGGCGAGACGAGAGAGATCGTCTGCGACCAGCTGTGGACGCCGACGGCCAGACAGCTCGCGATCAACGGCGGCCACCTCTGCATAGTCGCCAACGTCTGGTCCTCCGGCGTCGACGGCAGACAGCTGATCGGCGCCGTGATACAGCCGTGCTGCGACTGCCATCACGCCTGGCGCAACATCCAGATCTTCGCCGCCGGAACGGGCATGAGAATCAAGAAGCTGATGAGACTGTGGGGCGCGGCGGGCAGCGAGAAGCCGCAGGACATCTTCGTCGAGGTGTTCGCCAACAACGACGCGGCCGCCTTCGGGGCTGGCGAGAAGGATCTGCTCGAGCACTCGATATGGGCTCGTCACGTCAAGTTCGCCGGGCGCGCGAAGGGCAACACGAAGGCGATCACTGTCAGCGGCCGCGGCTTCGAGGGAGAGCATCGCGTCGAGCTGACGCTCGACCCGCGCAAGCCGCAGGAGATCGAGATCGACCTCGAGCTGCCGAAGGGCAAGCCCGGCAGCGTGCAGGTCTATGACGTCGTCTCGCGCGACCGCAAGACCGACGAGGTGATAGGCGGCGCGCGGATGCTCGCGCTGACGCTGCCGGACGACTTCAAGCTGCCGAAGCAGGCGCCGAAGCGCAGACGCAGATGAGGACGGGCTAGAGGGGCTCCGGGCCCGGACCGGCCGGGCCCGGGTCTGCCGGGTCCGCTTCGTCGACGCTGCGCACCGCGACGCCGGTCGCGCGCAGCGCGTCGAGGTCGGGCTCGGCAAGCCCCTCGGCGAGAACGGAGGTCAGCTCGCGCACGTGGGCGATCGCGTTCTGCCCGCGGACGCTCAGCTTCGAGCCGTCGACGAGCAGGACCGTCTCCTGCGACTGGGCGATCATCGCGCGCTTCAACTCCGCTTCCAGCTCGTCGGCGTCGGTCATCACGCCGCCCGGCGTGAGCCCCTTGACGCTCATGAACATGCGGTCGGCGAAGTGCCCGCGGACCGTCTCGACGGCGTACGGTCCGACGAACGAGCCGGTCAGCCGCCGCAGCGTGCCGCCGACGGCGACGAGGTGGATCGGCGGGCTCTCGACGCCTGCGACGAGGTCCATGATCGGCAGGCTGTTCGTGATGATCGTGACGGCGAGGCCGCGGTCGACGATCCGCTGCGCGAGGAAGTAGGCGGTCGAGGAGGAGTCGAGCACGATCGTCTCCTCCGGCACGACCATCTCGACGGCGGCGTCCGCGAGCCTGCCCTTCGCGCCCGCGGCGAGGTTGACGCGCTTGGCGAACGAGTCCTCCTTCGCCGACATCGACGGCAGCACCGCGCCGCCGTGCGTGCGGCGCGCGACGCCCTGCTTCTCCAGCGCCATCAGGTCGCGGCGCGCCGTCATCGGCGAGACGCCGAAGCGCGTCTCGACCTCGGTCACGCTCACCGCGCCGGCGCTGCGCAGCAGCTCGGCGATCGCGAAGCGGCGCGCTTCGGCGAGCAGTGGACGACCGGGTGGCCCTTCAGCAGCGATGGTGCACCTTCCTCCACTACGGCGAACACGATCGAACGGATCCGACCGCTCGCACGCTATCAATCGCCGTCGTCGCTGCGCTTCAACCGGTCCTCGCGCTCCTTGCGCAGCTCCTCGCGGAAGTCGAGCCGCTGGTCGAGGCGTTCTTCGCGTGCGTCCTGCTCGGCGACGCTTGTGGGGCCGAGGCGGGCGGTGACGACGACGATCGCGATCGCGACGATCGCGGCGGCGACGAGCAGGGAGCCGAGCACCTGCCGGGTCATCGGTCCCCCAGGAACTGGCCGGCGGAGGTCGCCCACGTCAGGGCGAGCAGGGCGAAGACGGCGAAGCCGAGCGGCGGCAGCGCGCGGCTGGAGCCGCGCGAGCGGCGCACGACGACGACCTTCACCGCGAGCACGGCGATCAGCCCGCTGCCGGCGGCGACGTGCGTGCCGGCGTCGTCCTCGAAGCCGAACAGCGTCACGCACATCAGCGCGACGACGACGAGCAGGACGGCGATCGCGTCGCCAACGGCGCGGTGGGAGAACGACGCGGCACGGCCGGACAGGAACGCCGGACGCAGCTTCCCGTAGCCGACCGCGATCAGCAGCAGCTGGTAGCAGCCGAGCGCCAGCGCGACCGACGCGAGCACGACCTTGACCTCGGTCGGGTTGCCGCGCGTGACGGTCTCGATCAGGTCCTCCACGTCCCGACGCTACCCGATCGGAACGACCCGATAGCGCCGTCGCGCCGCCCTCGCGCGTGCGCGCGAGAAACGGCCCGTGAGGACTACCATCGAACGTGGAGGTCTCACAGCATGCTGGCTCTCGGCATCGCCCTCGTCGTATGCGGCGCCGCCCTCCTGGCGGCGGAGGCGCACGTTCCCACCGGCGCGCTCGGTCTGCTCGGCGGAACCGCGCTCGCCGTCGGCGCTGCGCTCGCGATCTCCGCGGCGGGTGGCGGGCTCGTGCTGGTGCTCGTCGGCGTCGGCGCGGCCGCGGTCGCGGCGACGGCGTGGGCGGGATTGATCGCGCACGCCGCGCTGCACGTCCAGGGCCGCCGCCCCGTCTCCGGCCGCGAGGCGCTCAGCGGGCGCACCGGCGTCGTCCGCAGCTGGAGCGCCGCGGGCGGCGGCCAGGTGCTGCTCGACGGCGCGCTGTGGCAGGCGCGGCCGAGCGCGCTGGAGGACGGCGGCGAGCAGCTCGTCGCCGGCGACGAGGTCGTCGTCGAGCGCGTGCGGGGGCTGACGCTGACCGTCCGCAGGGCGGAGGAGTGGGAGGTGACGTCGTGATCACGATCGTCTTGGTGGTGCTGGTCGTCCTGCTGGTCTGTGCCGTCGCGCTCGCGTCGGCGTCGGTGCGGGTGCTGCGCGAGTACGAGCGCGGCGTCGTCTTCCGGCTCGGGCGCGTGATGGACCAGCGGGGGCCGGGGCTCGTGCTGCTGATCCCCGCGATCGACCGGCTCGTGCGCGCGACGCTGCGGACGGTGACGCTGCGGATCCCCGCGCAGGAGGTGATCACGCGCGACAACGTGCCGGTCCGCGTCACCGCCGTCACGTACTACCGCGTGATCGACCCGATCCGCTCCGTCGTCGAGGTCGAGGACGTCCTCTCCGCGACGATGCAGATCGCACAGACGACGCTGCGCTCGGTGCTCGGCAAGGCCGAGCTGGACACGCTGCTGGCCGAGCGCGAACGGCTCAACGAGAGCCTCCAGCAGATCATCGACGAGCAGACCGAGCCGTGGGGCGTGAAGGTCACGATCGTCGAGATCAAGGACGTCGAGATCCCCGAGCGGATGCAGCACGCGCTCGCGCGTCAGGCGGAGGCGGAGCGCAACCGGCGCGCGAAGGTGATCAACGCCGAGGGCGAGTTCCAGGCCGCCGCGAAGCTCGCCGAGGCGGCCGCCGTGATCGAGCCGAACCCGGTCACGCTCCAGCTGCGCACGCTCCAGGCGCTGACGGAGATGAGCGCCAACCAGGGCTCGACGATCGTCTTCCCGTTGGAGCTGATGAGGGCGCTGCCGGGACTGTCAACGAACGGCGTTCGAGCGCCACTTGCGCTCGAACGGCAGACGCCAGCGGTGGGGAGCGATCAGCTCGTCCTGAGAGGGTGGGCCCCATGAGCCGGGCGGGTAGGGCTCCAGCGGCGGCGGGTCGGCGAGCAGGGGTGCCGACACCTCCCAGAGCCGCTCGATGCCGTCGGCGGTCGTGAAGAGCGTGTGGTCGCCCATCATCGCGTCGTGGATCAGGCGCTCGTACGCCTCCAGCACGTCGTGGCCGAGCCCCGTCTCCTCCAGCGAGAACTGCATGCTCGCCTTCTCCAGCCGCATCCCCGGGCCGGGCCGCTTGCCGTAGAACGAGAGCGACAGGCGTGACGCCTCGTCGAGGTCGAACGTCATGTGGTCGGGGCCGAACGAGCCGACGCCGGAGCCGGCCGGGAACATCCCGTGCGGCGGCTCGTGGTAGGCGATCGAGATGATCCGCCCGCTGTCCGCCATCCGCTTGCCCGTGCGCAGGTAGAACGGCACGCCCGACCAGCGCCAATTGTCGATCTCCGCTCTCAGCGCGACGTACGTCTCGGTCTCGGAGTCGGCCGCGACGCCGGGCTCGTCGCGATAGCCGTCGTACTGGCCGCGCACGACGCACGCCGGGTCCAGCGGCTTGAGCGAGCGGAAGACCTTGTTCTTCTCCTCCGTGATAGCGCGCGGCTCCAGCGCCGTCGGCGGCTCCATCGCGACGAACGCCAGCACCTGGAAGAGGTGCGTCACGACCATGTCGCGGTAGGCGCCGGTGCCTTCGTAGAACGACCCGCGCATGCCGATCGACAGCGTCTCGGGCACCTCGATCAGCACGTGGTCGATGTGCTGGCGGTTCCAGATCGGCTCGAACAGGCCGTTGGCGAAGCGCAGCGCGAGTATGTTCTGCGCCGCCTCCTTGCCGAGGAAGTGGTCGATGCGGAAGATCTGCTGCTCGGCGAAGACCCCGTGCAGCGCGCCGTTGAGCTCCTGCGCGCTCGCCAGATCGGTCCCGAACGGCTTCTCCATCACGATCCGCGCGCCCTCGGAGAGGCCGGTGTCGCCGAGCTCTCTGACGACCGCGCGGGCGGCGCTCGGCGGCACGCTGAGGTAGTGCAGGAGGCGCCCGCCGCCCAGCTCCGAGCGCGCGGCGTGCACGCGGTCGGCCAGCGCGCCCGGCCCGGCGGTGCCAGGCACGAAGCTCAGCCGCCGCGAGAACTCCGCCCACGAGCTGGCGTCGTCGACGCCGCTGCCGCTGCGCGGGAACTGCTCGACCGCCTCGCGAGCGAGGGCGCGGAAGCTCGCGTCGTCGAACGGGTCCAGCGACGTGCCGACGATGCGGAAGTCCGGCGGCATCAACCCGGCGCGGTAGAGCCGCAGCAGGCCCGGCAGCAGCTTGCGTCTCGCCAGGTCCCCGGTCGCGCCGAACAGGACGATGACGTGGGGATCGGGGAGCGCCATGGCCGTGAAGTGTGCACGCTGCGCCGGTCGTCTGTCATGTCGATCGCGTGAACTCTCCCCCGAACGGCGGGACCAGTCGCTCCGCACGTCATGGTCGGCTGCGACCTCCGGGCGAGGCGGTCGCCTCCACCCGCACCTAGCGTCGGCGCATCCCGAACCCTGGAGGCTCCCCGATGTCCCGTCCGTTCCCGTCGCCGCGCCTGACCGGCGTCTGCCTGATCGCTGCCGCGGTGCTGCTGCAGATCGGCTACCTCGTCACGCCGTGGGAGTCGGAGGGCACGACCGCGAGCTACCACGCCGCGCTCGCCGGTCATCCGACGCAGGCGCAGATCGCCGCGACCTTCCTGCACTTCGGCTGGGTCGCGTGGGCGCCCGCCGCGTTCGGGATCGTCGCGCTGCTGGCGCCGCGCGGCGGCTGGCTGCTGAAGATCGGCGGCACGCTCGCGATCGTCGGCACCGTCTCGCTCCCGGGCCTGCTCGTCGTCGACTTCTACGACCTCGCGCTCGCGCAGGAGCTGCCGAGCGCGCAGGCCGTCGAGGTCTCCGACAAGGCGAGCGGCTACGGCCTGCAGGCGCTGTTCCAGGTGCCGGCGGTGGCCGGCGCGATCCTCGGCACGCTGCTGCTGCTGTTCGCGCTGTGGCGCGCGAGCTGGGCGCCGGCGTGGGTGCCGTTCGCCGCCGTCGCCGGCTACGTCGTCGTCTTCGCACTGCCCGTCGGGCTGCTGCCGTTCGCGATCGGCGGCTCGCTGACGATGGTCGCCTGCTGCTGCGCGGGCGTGCGGCTCGTGCGTGGCGACGGCCCTGACGTTCGGGAGACGGCGAAGCCACTTCCGACCGATGTGCCGGCGCCTGCGGCGGCTTAGCGTCATCTGCATGAGACGAACTTCTGTATTTCGAGCTGTTCTGCTCGCGCTGCTGCTGGCGCTCGCCGTCAGCGGCACCGCCTCGGCCGGGCAGCTCACCAACGAGGGCGGCTGGTGGGTCTTCCGCGCCGCGCCCGGTGAGAGAAACGACTTCCGCGCCTCGGTCGCGCAGCTGGGGAGAGCGGGCTACCTGCAGTTCAACGACACGGGCGTCACGCTCGGCGCGCTCGGTCCCGGCTGCTACCGCGAGGACTTCGAGAGAGACGACCTCGGGACGCAGCGCTGCCCGATCGCCGGCACCGTGGGCATCCGCGCCGAGCTGGGCGACGGCGACGACTGGGGCATCGTCGGCGACGACCTGCCGGGCATCCCGGTCGTCTTCGACGGCGGCCCCGGCAACGACAGACTCAACGGCCCGCTGCGCGGCGTCGGCGTCACCTTCTCCGGCGGCGACGGCACCGACGAGCTCGACGGCGGCGACCTCGGCGACGTGCTCGACGGCGGCCCCGGCAACGACAGAGTCGAGGGCGACGGCGGCAACGACGTCGTCCGCGGCGGCGACGGCGACGACCTCGTCGAGGGCGACAGCCTCTCGGTCGGCTCCGACACGATCGACGGCGGTCCCGGCTATGACCGCTCCGAGGCCGACTGGATCCAGCAGGGCGCCAGCGCCGGCCTCGCGATCTCGATCGACGGCGTCGCCAACGACGGCCATCCCGGCGAGAACGACAACGTCGTCGACCTCGAGGAGGTCACGCTCACGCAGCCGGCCGGCTTCGTCGCCGGCGGCGCGGGCGTGAGAGTCAGAATCTACAACCACGGCCAGGGCTCCTCGAACGTCGCGGGCGGCCCCGGCGCCGACAACATCCGCACGCACGACTACAACGACACGATCGACGGCAAGGGCGGCGACGACACGATCGAGGGCGGCTACGGCGACGACACGATCACCGGCGGCCCCGGCAAGGACTCGATCAACGCCGAGGCCGGCACCGGCTCGTGCAACTTCCTCGTCTGCCGCGTCGGCGGCGGCAACGACACGATCCAGGTCCGCGACGGCGAGGTCGACAGCGTCGTCTGCGGCGTCGGCACCGACACCGTCGTGGCCGATGCGAACGACACGATCGCGGCCGACTGCGAGAACGTCGACCGCGGCACCCCGCCGACGAGAAGACCGACTCCGACGAGAAGACCGACGCCGAGAAGAGCTCCCGCCAAGGCCTGCGTCGTCCCGAAGGTGAAGGCGGGCTCGAAGCTGCCGGCCGTCAAGAAGGCGCTTGCCAAGCGCGGCTGCGGTGCGAAGACGAAGAAGGTCAGATCCGCGAAGGTCCGCAAGGGGCGCGTCGTGAAGCTCTCGCACAAGGCGGGCAAGCGGCTCGCGCACAAGAAGGCAGTGACCGTGTTCGTCTCGCGCGGTCGCCGCTGAACCGAGCGCGGGACCTGATCCGGCGATGCACGAGTGCTCGCCGGGCCGGCGGCTCGACCTCCTGCTCGCCGGCGCGCTGCTCGTGCTGGGGCAGCTGGAGGTCGCGCTGCGCGGGACCGGCGGAAGCCAGGCCGCGGCCCACGTCCTGTGGGCCGCGGCAGCCGTCGCGGTGCTGTGGCGCCGCGCCCACCCGCTGCTGTTCTTCGGCGGGGCGATGGTCGTCCACGCGCTCGCGTCGATCGTCGACCTCGCGCCGCACCTCGCCGCGATCTACGCGCTCTACACGCCGCTCGCGCTGTTCGGGCTCGGCGCCTACGTGCGCGACCCGCGCCGCGCCGCCGCGGCCGCGGTGCTCGGCCTCGCCGGCGTCATGGGCGTGCGGCTCGGGCTCGACCTGACCGGCGCGCTGCCCGACCGCAGCGCCGACGAGTGGCTGCGCGAGGCCGGGATCTTCGCGCCAGCCGCGGCCGGCGGGGTGATCCTGCGCGACCGCACCGAGGCGCTGCGCTCCGCCCGCGAGCGGGTGCGCGCCGCCGCGAGCGGCGCGGCCGCCGTCGACCTCGCGCTGACGATCGAGCGGACGCGGATCGCGCGCGAGCTGCACGCGGTCGTCTCCGGCTGCGTGCGCGCCGTGCTCGACGAGATCGCGGTCGCGCGCTCGACGCTCGCGGCGGCGAACGGCACGGCGCGGGCCGCACTCGGCCGCGCGCGGCGGGCAAGCCAGCAGGCGATGAGCGAGATGCGGCGGATGCTCGTGCTGCTGCGCAGCGAGGCGCCACCGCCGCTGCGCGACGCGGCCGGCGTGCCGGCGTCGCTGCGCGAGCTGGCGCTACGCGAGTCGCATGGCGACCCGATCGCGGTCCGGCGTGCGCACGCGGGCGTGCCCGCGCCCGAGGAGCCGATGCCGCCGGGCGCGATGCGGGTGCTGGTCGCGCTGGCGGAGCTGCCCGGCTGCGCCCGGATCGGGATCGAGCGCGGCGCGGGCGTCGTGCGCGCGAGCGCGCGGATCGTCGGCCCGCTCGACGCGGCGCGCGTCGAGGCACTGGCCGAGCGCGCGCGGCTCGCCGGCGGCAGGCTGCGGCGCGGACGGCTGTGCCGCCGCCGGCTGTCGATCGTGCTGCCGACCGACCCGCACGAGCCGCCCGCGCCGCGGTACCGCCACGCGTGGGTGCGCGTCGTGCCGCTGCTGAGAGCGCAGGGGATCCCGCTGCTGCTGCTGGCGGTCGAGCTGGGCGAGGCGCTGCTCGCGGCCGGCCGCCCGGCTGAGTTCTACGGCACCGCGACGGTGCCCGAGCGCGTCGCGGGGGCGGTCGCGATCTCGCTCGCGTTCCTGCCGCGGCGCCGCTGGCCGGTCGCGACGGTGCTCGCCGTCGTCGCGATCGCGGGCGTCCGCAGCGTCGGCTTCGACGAGGCGTTCGGGCTCAACCCGCCGCTGTTCCTGGCGGCGTTCGTCGCCGGCGCCTACGCGCGGCCGCTGTGGCTCGCCGCGCTCGCGGGCGTCGCGACCGCGGGCGGCGGCGTCGTGATCGTCGGGCTGCTGTTCAGCTGGGACTGGCAGCTGTACACCCCGAGCGTCTACCTCTTCTTCGTGACGATGGTGGCGGCGGCGTGGATCACCGGCGTCGGCGGCCGGCGGCGGCTCGCCGAGGCGGCGGAGCTGCGCGCGCTGGCGGCGGAGGAGGAGCGGCTGCAGGCGGCGGCGATCGCGCGGACCGTCAACGCGGAGCGGCTGCGCGTCGCGCGCGAGCTGCACGACCTCGTCGGCCACGGGCTGACGTCGATCACGCTCCAGTGCGCCGTCGCCGACCAGCTGCTCGACGTGCGCCCGGCCGACGCGGCGGTCGCGCTGACGGCGGTTGCCGAGGTCGGCGAGGAGGTCGTGCGCGAGCTGCACCAGCTGCTCGCCGCGCTCGACGGCAGCCGCAACGGCCGCGAGCGGCGGGAGGCGGCGACGCCGCCGCTGGCGCGGCTGACGGAGCTGGCGCGGCGGGCGCAGGCGCAGGGGCTCGCGGTCCGGCTCGAACTGGCGGGCGACCTCGACGCGCTCCCGGCCGGGCACGCGGGCGCGGCCTACCGGATCGTCCAGGAGGCGCTGACGAACGCGCGCAAGCACGGCGGCGCGGTGGCGGTCGGCGCGCGTGTCGCGCACGAGCCCGGACGGCTCGCGATCGAGGTGCGCAACCCGCTCGTGGCGGCCGTGCCGGCGGGCGCGGACTCGCTGCCGCCCGTCGGCGCGCCTGCGGGGCTGCGGCATGCCGCGAGCGCTGACCCGCTCACGCCCGTCGGCTCCGGGCTCGGCCTCACCGGAATGCGCGAGCGCGTGCGGCTCTACGACGGCCGGCTGACGGCGGGGCTCGACGCGGACGGCGACTGGGTCGTCCGCGCCGAGCTGCCCGTCCCGGCCTGACCGGCGTGCGCCGGCCGGGTGCCTACGGGGCGACGGGCACGTCCACGTATGACGGCTTCGCACGGTCGCGGCGGACTGTGTACGTCACGTTCCCGTCAGCCGGCAGCTGTGCGAACAGGCCCGCGTCGGCGCCGGCGATCGCGATCCGCAGCCGGTGGCCGGCGGCGATCCGCGCCGACGTCGGCAGCAGGTCGAGCACGACCGGCTCGACGCGGCCGGGGGCCATCGGCCGCGCGTCGCCGCGCGCGAACGTGCGCGGCGTGCGCAGCAGGCGGTGCGGCGCGTCGCGGCGGGCGACGGCGCGGCTGGCGAGCCGCAGCTGACCCTCGGTCAGGTAGGTCACGCGCCCGTTCGGCGCGACGTCCTCGAGGTAGGCGATCAGTGTCCCGTCGGGGCGGCTGGAGGCGAGCTGGAGCGTGACTCTGGCGAGCCCCGCGACGTGGGTCGCGCGCGCCAGCGGCGGGCTCGTGTACGTCAACAGCCGGCGGTCCTCCTTGCGGCGGTCGGGATAGACGACGTCGGCGCCGCCGAGCTGCGTCTTCCAGCGCCCGCCGCCGCTGCTCGCGCGCGGGTCGGGCCGGTGGCGGTCGGCGGCGCGCCGCTCGGACGGCCGCTCGCGCGCCAGCGCGCTGCCGGCGCGCAGGTACCAGCGGGCGGTTCGGGTGCCGCGCAGCGGCCAGCTCGCCGTCGTCCGCCACGCTCTCTCGCCGAGTGTCGCGTAGCGAAGCGCGCGGCCGGGGCGCGGGCGTTCGCCGCGCTGGACGTAGCGGTCGAAGAACGCCTTCACGCGGCCCATCAGCTCGGCGCGCTCGAAGCTGCCGCGCTCGTTCGCCGGCCGGAACGGGTCGGTCGTGAACGAGGCGCCGTGGCTCCACGCGCCGATGTACGCCTCCTGCGGCACGTCGAGCGAGAGCAGCCGCGCGAGCGAGCCGTTGGCGGTGCCGGCGTCGAGCCAGCTGGCTGCCGTCAGCATCGGCACGCCGCCGCGTTCTGTCGCGCGGCGGTGGGCGTAGCCCGAGCCGTCGCTCCAGCGGAAGCCGCTGCCGCGATCGTCCTTGAAGCCCATCCGCGCGACCGCTCTGGGCAGGTCGAGGCTGCGCTGGTGGTCGCGGATCGCCGCCGCGCGCAGCGCCGGCCCGTCGGGCCCGTCGACCGGCTTGACCGTCCCGAGGCCCGCGGCCGCCTCCTCGCACGACTGTCCGGTGAGCCTGCCGAAGTCGCAGGCGGCGCCGTCGATCTCGTCGAGCGCACGCGTCAGCGACAGCCACGTGTCGAGCATCATGCTGTTGCGGACGCCGCCCGGCATCGCGAGGTCCTCGTAGACGTCGTAGTCGGGGAACAGCGGGGCGACGGCGCGCAGGTGCTCGTTGCCGAGCGAGGCCATCAGCTCGGCGGTGTTGCCGGAGTAGGAGGTGCCGACCGCGCCGGCGCGGCCGTTGGACCACGGCTGCTCCGCGATCCAGTCGAGCAGTTCGTCGTAGTCGCGCACCTCCGCGCGCGACCACTCGCCGCTGCGCGAGCCGAACGACGCGCCGGTGCCGCGTGCGTCGACGTCGACGAGCGCGTAGCCGGCGGCGGTCCAGAAGCGGGCCGAGCCGGAGACGCCGGCGCCCTCGTCGGCGCGGTGGTAGCGGGTCGCCTCGACGACGGCGCCGATCCGCTTCCCGGCCGGCAGCCCGGCCGGCAGCGTGACGTCGACGGCGATCCTGACGCCGTCGCGCATCGTCACGTACTGGGCGCTCGTGACGGGGTCGGGGTCCGCGGCGGACGCCGCGGTGGCGGGCACGGCGACTGCGGCCGCGCACGCGAGCAGCGTGGCGGCGATCCTCGGGATGCGCATCGGCGCTCTCCTTCAGTCGGTTGGCGGTGATCTGCCGCCGGCACGACGGCCGGCGGCGAGCGACAGCGCGAGCGCGGCCGCGGTGAGGGCGACGAGCAGCGTCGAGACGGCCGTGACCATCGGCGTGATCTCGACTGCCAGCTCGTTGAACATCCGCTTCGGCAGCGTCTCGTGCGTGCCCGCGACGAAGTACGTCACGACCAGCTCGTCGAAGCTGACGAGGAAGGCGAACAGCCACGCCGACAGCAGGCTCGGCAGCAGCGGCGGCAGCACGACACGCCGCAGCGCCGTCAGCCGCGACGCGCCGAGCGACCAGGCGGCCCGCTCCAGCCGCTCGTCGACCGTCCGGAATGCCGGCGCCAGCACGATCACGACGAACGGCGCGACGAGCACGACGTGCGCGGCCAGCAGCCCGCCCCAGCTGCCGAGCAGACCGGTCTTCGCGCCCGCGACGTAGAGCGCGACGGCGGTGATGATCGTCGGCGTCGCGACCGGCGCGACGAAGTGCGCGAGCAGCAGACCGCCGCCGTGCCCGCGGCGGCGCGCGAGCCCGTAGGCGGCGGCCGCGCCGAGCACGAGCGCGATCGCGCTGGCGGCGAGTGCGAGCAGGGCGGAGGAGCGCGCGGCGTCGAGCCAGGTCGCGTCGGAGAAGAGCGCGTCGTACCAGCGCAGCGAGAAGCCGGGCGGCGGGAACTCCAGCGTCGCGGCGCTTGAGAACGACATCGGCACGACGACGAGCACCGGCGCTACGAGCAGCGCGAACGTGACGCAGCCGATCGTGCCGAGCGCGACGCGGCCGCCGCGCGTGACGGGCGCGACCGGCGCGCGGTGCAGCGCCGTCTCGCTCGCCGTCGCGCCGCCGCCCATCGCGCCGACCAGCGCGCCGCGGCCGGCGAGCCGCGCGACGAGCGCGAAGGCGAGCGCGGTCGCGGCCAGCAGCAGCACCGACAGCGCCGCCGCCAGACCCCAGTCGCCGACGTCGTTGACGAGCGCGTCGAGCAGCGTCGCCAGCAGCGGCACCTTGCCGCCGCCGAGCACCGCGGGCGTGACGAAGAAGCCGAGCGTCAGCACGAACACGAGCACCGCACCGGCCAGTGCCGCGGGGAAGGTCAGCGGCAGCAGCACGCGCCGCAGCACGGTCGCGGGGCCGGCGCCGAGCGACGCGGCGGCGCCGAGCAGGCGCGTGTCGACGCGCGCGATCCCGGCGTACAGCGGCAGCACCAGGAACGGCAGCAGGATCGAGACGGTGCCGAGCGTGACGCCGGCGCTGTCATAGAGGAACTGCACGGGGCTGCCGACGATCCCCAGCTCGATCAGCCCGCGGTTGACGGCGCCGTTGTTGCCGAGCAGCACGAGCCATGCGTACGCGCGCACGAGGATCGAGACCCAGAACGGCAGCACCAGCAGCGCGATCGCGATCCGTCGGCGGGCCGGCGCCATTCGCGCGAGCCAGAGCGCGAGCGGGTAGCCGAGCAGCAGGCAGATCGCGGTCGTGATCGCCGCGACGCGCAGCGTCGAGCCGAGGATCCGCGTGTACGCCTCGGTCTCGACGACCTCGCGGTAGTTGGCGGTCGTCGCGGACGGGTCGAAGACGCTCTGCCCGAGCAGCAGCGCGAGCGGGACGTCGAAGGCGACGAGCGTCAGCAGCGTCAGCGGCGCGAGGAACGCCGCCCCCCGCCCGATCCGCGGGCGGGGGAGGGCGCGACCTGCGCGGCGCGTGCGGCCGCCGCGGCCGCCGCCGCCGCGCTCGCTCAGCGGCTGAGCTTCCACGCTTCCCATCGCTTGAGGACGTCCTCGTAGTTGGCCGCCCACCACTCCGGGTCCTGGAGGAACTGGACGTCGCGGTTGCCCTCGCCGGTCGGCAGCAGCTTCGCGCGCTCCGGCGCGACGAGTCTCGCCATCCCCTCGGCGGGTCCGGAGTACGGGATCAGCCTCGCCAGCTCGGCCTGGTTGGCCGGCAGCGAGTACTCGTGCAGCAGCGCGTTCGCCTGCTCGACGTGCGGCGCGCCTCTCGGCACGACGAGGCAGCCGAGGTCGAGCAGCCCGCCGTCGTAGGTGTGCTCGATCCCGTCCTGGGCGGCGATCCGGCCCGACCATGCGAGCGCGTAGTCGACCTCGCCGTCGCGCAGCAGCTGCGCCGGCTGCGCGCCGGAGGACCACCAGACGTCGACGTCGTCCTTGATCCTGTCGAGCGCGGCGAAGGCGCGGTCGACGTCGAGCGGGAAGACCCTGTCGAGCGGGACGCCGTCGGCGACGGCCGCGAGCGGCAGCGCGAATGTCGGGTAGTCGGGCAGCGAGCGCTTGCCCGGGTAGCCGTCGACGTCGAAGAACTGCTGCACGGAGGGGAGCGCTCTGGCGCCCGCTCTCCACGCCGGGATCGTCGAGTAGTACTGGTAGCAGAGCGCGTTCTCGTGTCTGGCGGCCGGGTCCATCGGCGCCGCTCTGACGGCCGCGTAGTCGATCGGCTCGGTCAGCCCGAGCGCGCCGGCCGCGACCGCCTGGATCGAGTCCAGCTCGACGATCGAGTCGGTCACCTTGCCGGTTCTGACCTGCGCCTGCAGCTTGCCCATCTCCGACGGGCTCGCGCGCACGACGCTGTTGCCGGTCGCCTGCTCGAACGGCGCGATGTACGCCTTCTGCATCGCCTCGCCGGACGCGCCGCCGGCCTCCAGCACGCGCAGCTCGACGCCGCCGGACTGCTTCGCGCCGGCCGTCGTCGTGCCGCCGTCGTCATCGCTGCTGCCGCAGCCGGCGAGCGCCGTCGCGAGCAGCGTCGTCGCGGCCATCGCCGCGCACCACCGTCTCCTCATCTGCCTCTCCTCCGTGTCGTCAGTCGTCGGTCAGGAGCGCGGTGCGCTCCGGGTCCCAGCTCGCGCGCACGCGCTCGCCTGCGACCGGGACCTGCTCCGCCGCCGGTCGCTCTGCCAGCAGCACCCGCCCGTCCTCGGTCCGCAGGCGGCAGACCACGCGCGAGCCGAGGAAGACGCTGTCCTCCACGAGCGCCCGCACGCCCGTGTCCTCGGCGCCGCTCCCGCCGCTCCCGCCGCTCCCGTCAGCCGCGCCGTTCGCGCTCACGCGCACGTCCTCGGGCCGCACCAGCAGCAGGCCGCCGTCGTGTTCGAGCAGGTTGCTGGCGCCGAGGAACTCCGCGACGAAGCGGTTCGCCGGGCGGCGGTAGACCTCCGCCGGCGGCCCCTCCTGCGCGATCGCCCCGTCGTGCAGCACGACGAGCCGGTCCGACAGCGTCAGCGCCTCCTCCTGGTCGTGCGTGACGAGCAGCATCGTCACGCCCAGCTCGCGGTGGAGCGCGCGCAGCTCGACCTGCATCTGGTCGCGCAGTCGCCGGTCGAGCGCCGCCAGCGGCTCGTCGAGCAGCAGGATCCGCGGCTCGAAGACGAGCGCCCGCGCGAGCGCGATCCGCTGCTGCTGTCCGCCGGACAGCGTCGCGGGGGCGCGCTCCTCGGTGCCGGGCAGGCCGACCGTCGCGAGCGCTCTGGCGACCCGCTCGCGCCGCTCGGCGCGAGGGACGCGGCGCGTTCGCAGCGGGAAGGCGACGTTCTCGCCGACCGTCAGGTGCGGGAACAGCGCGTAGCTCTGGAAGACGACGCCGACGTCGCGCTTGTGCGCCGGCAGCCGCGTCACGTCGCGCCCGCCGATCACGACCGCACCGGAGGTCGCCTCCTCGAAGCCGGCGACGAGCGTCAGCGCCGTCGTCTTGCCGGCGCCGCTGGGGCCGAGGATCGCGACCAGCTCGCCGTCGTCGACGGTCAGGTCGATCCCGCGCTCGCCGCCGAGCGCCGTGTGCGCGCCGTAGCGCTTGACGAGCGCGCGCAGCTCGATCGCGCTCATCGCCGCCCCAGGAACGCCGCGGCCGCCGCGGCGGCCTCGTCGGAGTCGTTCGTCGCGACCATCGCGTCGGTCTCGAGCGCGTAGGCACGCTCCAGCGCGTCGTCAGCGACCGCGTGCAGCACGTCCTTGGCAGCGGCGAGCGCGCGCGGCGGCTGCGCCGCGAGGGTCGCGGCGAGCGCGCGAGCGCGGGCCGGCAGCTCGGGCGGCTCGACGACCGCGTTGACGAGCCCGAGCGCGTGCGCGCGGGCGGCGTCGAACGGCTCGCCGAGCAGCACCAGCTCGCGTGCCCGCAGCGGGCCGACGGCGTGCACGAGCAGTGCGGAGGAGCCGCCGCCGATCGCCAGCCCGAGCGGCACCTCCGGCATCCGGAAGCGCGCGTCGGAGGCAGCGACCACGAGGTCGCACGAGAGCGCCAGCTCGCAGCCGGCGCCGATCGCGTGGCCGTGCACGGCGGCGACGCTCGGCACCGTCGCGCGCAGGATGCGGCTGACGTCCTGCAGCCGCTCGACGTGGCGGCGCAGCTCGGCCGTGGAGGCGGGTGCCGCCGCCTCGAGGTCGTGACCGGAGCAGAACGACGGGCCGGCGCCCCGCAGCAGCAGCGCGCGGGCGCCGTCCGTCGCGGCGGCGGCGAGCGCGTCGTGCAGGCCCTCGACGAGCGCGACGTCGACGGCGTTGTGGCGCGCCGGCCGGTCGAGCGTGATCTCGCCGACCCCGTCGGGGTGGCTCGCGTAGCGCACGGCGGTCATCGCGTCCCCTCCGTCGCCGCTGCGGTCCCGCCCGCCGCCGCGCCGGCGCCTACCGCGTCGTCGTCGCCGCTCGTCGCCAGCCCCAGCAGGCGCGCGGCGTTGCCGCCGAGCACGGCCGCGAGCACGTCCTCCTCCAGCCCCAGCGCGCGCCACTCGGCGAGCGCCCGCGCGTGCGGGAAGACGGGCCAGTCGGTCGCGAACATCGCCTGCCTCGACAGCAGCTTGGCGACGTAGCGCATCAGCACGTCCCAACCGGAGCCGGGCTGGCCGAGGTACTTCGGCGCGATCCCGCCGAAGTCGAGCAGCACGGTCGGGTGGCGCCGTGCGACCGCAGCCATCTCGGTCGCCCACGGCCAGCCGGCGTGGCAGGCGACGAGCGTCAGGCCGGGGAAGTCGCACGCGACCTGGTCGAGCAGCTCCGGGCGCTCGCCGCGGATCGCGTGGCGGCGCGAGTAGTTGACGCCGGTGTGCAGTCCGACGACGAGCCCCGACTCCTCCGCGGCGGCGTAGAGCGGGTAGAGACGGCGGTCGTCGATCGCGAGGTCGAAGAACGCCGGCTGGACGTTGACACCCTTCAGCCCGTACCGCTCGACGCGGCGCAGCTGGGCGAGCGTCCGCCCCGGTCGCAGCGGCGCGAGCGTGACGGTGCCGAAGCCCGACAGCCGCTGCGGGTGCGCGGCGACGAGCGCGGCGACGGCCTCGTTGAGCGCGTCGGCGTGGTCGCCGCTCTCGTACTCGGCGTGGACGATCGCGTGGTCGACGCCGGCCTCGTCCAGCTCGCGCAGCAGCGCGTCGCCGTCGCGGCCGACGTCGCTGTCGAAGACGGCGCCGTAATCGGCCAGCAGCTCGGCGCTGCCGGCGTCGAGCGGCGGGCGCAGCGCCTGCGGCAGGCGCACGCGTGCGTCGACGATCATCGAACCGTCTCCGCCGTCGCGTCCCAGCAGTCTTCGCGACCGGCGTCGAGCTTGTGCTTCTCGACGCGCGCGGAGGGGGTGCGCGGCAGGTCGCCGGCGAACGCCCAGAAGCGCGGGACCTTGAATCTCGCCAGCCGCTCGGCCGCGAACGCGTGCAGCTCGGGGGCGGTCACGACGGCGCCGTCGCGCAGCTCGACGACCGCCTTGACCTCCTCGATCAGCAGCTCGTCGGGGACGGCGATCACGGCGACGGTCGCGACGGCGGGATGGGTCGCGATCACCGCTTCGACCTCCTGCGCGGCGACGTTCTCGCCGCCGCGGCGGACCATGTCCTTCAACCGCCCGACGAGCCGGTAGGAGCCGTCCGGCGCGCGCACCGCGAGGTCGCCGGTGTGCAGCCAGCCGCCGCGCAGCGTGCTGGCGGTCTCCTCGGGGCGGTTCCAGTACCCCTGCATCATCACGCCGCCGCGCACGACCAGCTCGCCCGCCTCGCCGTCGGGCAGCGGCGCGTCGCCGGCGCCGACGATCCGCGCCTCCTTGCCGAGCGCCGGCCGGCCGACCGAGCCGCTGCCGACGCTCGCGGCGTCGTCGATCGGGACGTGCAGGTCGAGGCCGGTCTCGGTCATCCCGTACGCCTCGCGCCACGGCACGTTCCAGCGGCGCTCGAACTCGGCGTGCAGCTCCGGCACGATCCCCGAGCAGCTGACGAGCCGCAGGCGGTGGTCGCGCTCGGCGGGGTCCTCGGGCTGGCGCAGGAGCAGCAGCGGCATCGTCCCGATCAGGTACGTGAACGTCGCGCCGCTGTCGCGGACCGAGCGCCAGAAGGTCGAGGCCGAGAAGCGCGGCAGGATCTCCAGCGCGCCGCCGCAGCCGATCATCGTCGCCGCCATCCATTGCGGGTCCATGTACGTGAACGGCTGCGCGGCGATGCAGACGTCGTCCTCGCCCAGGTCCGCCAGCTCGCGGCAGCGGACGACGAGGTTCAGCCAGTAGGCGTGGCTGAGCATGCACGCCTTCGGGAAGCCGGTCGTGCCCGAGGTGTACTGGAGGTTGAGCAGGTCGTCGCCGCTGCCGCCGTCGACCGGCACCGGCGTGGAGGGTGCGGCGGCGAGCTCGGGCGCCAGCCGCTCCGGCGTCTCGATCGGGAGCGCGCCGTCGACCTCGCGGATCCGCGGCTCCAGCTCCGCCGTCGTGAGCGCGAGCTTGGCGCCCGAGTCGCGCAGCACGTGCGCGAGGTCGGCGCTGCGGTAGCCGATGTTGATGGGCACGGCGATCGCGCCGAGCTTCGCCAGAGCGAGCCACGCCGTCGGGTAGTCGAGGCCGTTCGGCAGCATCAGCGCGACGCGGTCGCCACGCCCGATCGATCGATTGAGGAGCACGTGGGCGAGCCGCTCGGTCTGTGCGTCGACCTCGCGGTAGGAGCGCGTCTCGCCGACGAATCGCAGCAAGGGTGCATCTCCGCGTGAAAGCGCCTGGCTGCGGAGCAGGTCGCCCAGTCCGCCGGCGGCTGGGGGTGTTGCCGTCACGGTCCTCCCTCTCTCATTGACCACTACCGATCGATCGATCGGGAGCGTGAGCGCTACGCTACCGGCATGGCAAGCGTCCTGTCAACGGAGGAGCGGATCCGCCGCACCGCGATGTCGCTGTTCGCGGCGCGCGGATACGCGGCGACGGGGATCCGCGAGATGGCGGAGGCGGCGGGCGTGCAGACGGCGTCGCTCTACCACTACATGGGCACGAAGGAGGACCTGCTGCGGTCGCTGATGCTGGACGGCAACCGCCGTCTGCTCGGCTGCGCGCAGCTCGTCGTCGAGGAGGACGCGCCGCCGGAGCAGCGGCTCGCCGCGCTCGTCCAGGTGCACGTGCTCAGCCACGCGCACCAGCGCGAGGAGGCGGTCGTGCTCGACACCGAGCTGAAGTCGCTCGGGGAGGAGGCGAGGGCGGAGGTCGTCGCGGTGCGCGACCGCTACGAGGGGCTGTGGCGGTCGGCGATCGAGGAGGGCGCAGCCGACGGCGTCTTCACGCTGGAGAACCCGAGCGCGACGCGGCTCGGCCTGATCGCGATGTGCACCGGTGTCGCGCACTGGTACTCCCCGCGCCGCGGCGACGACGACGCGCTCGCGCTCGCGTTCGCCGACACCGCGCTCGGCGCGGTCCGCGCGCGGCGCGACGGCGCCGACGTGCGCGCGAGCAGCCCCGGCATGCCGCAGCCGGCCGCGGTGCGCGACGTGCTCGTCAGCCTCGGGATCGACGTCAGCGGCTGAGCGGTCGCCGCGCCGGTCGCCGGTGGCCGCTCGCGCGGCCACCGCTCGCCGGCCGCGCCCTACACGCTCGGCAGCTCGTTGCGGCCCAGCTCGACGAGGCCGCTCTCGTACGCGGCGACGACGATCTGCGTGCGGTTGCGCAGCGCGAGCTTCGACAGGATGCTCGTCACGTGCGTCTTGACGGTCCCCTCGCCGAGGAACAGCTCGGCGGCGATCTCGGCGTTCGTCATGCCGCGCGCGACCAGCCGCGCGACGTCGAGCTCGCGCGGCGTCAGCTCTGCGAGGCGGCCGGTCAGCCCGGCGTCGGGCGTCGGCCGCTGGACGTAGTGCTCGATCAGCTGGCGGGTGACGGCGGGGGAGAGCAGCGCGTCGCCGGCCGCGACCGTGCGGACCGCGTCGACGAGCGAGTCGGGCGCGGTGTCCTTCAGCAGGAAGCCGGACGCGCCGGCGCGCAGCGCCTCGTGGACGTACTCGTCGAGGTGGAACGTCGTCACGACCAGCACGCGCACGTCCGGCATCCGCTGCTGCAGCCGGCGTGTCGCCTCGATCCCGTCGACGTGCGGCATGCGGATGTCCATCACCGCCACGTCCGGCCCGGTTCTGATCGCCTGCTCGACGGCGTCGGCGCCGTCGGCCGCCTCCCCGACCACGCGTACGCCGGGATCGGCCTCGAGGATCATCTTCATGCCGCCGCGCACCAGCGCCATGTCGTCTGCCACCACTACCCGGATCATGTGAGGATGGTCCCTCGCCTCACCTCGGAGCGCATCGGGGAAATCCCTCAGTTGCGTCGTCGCAGTGCGACGAACCGCTCGAAGCGGGTGTCGTCGCGTCCGACGATCCGCTCCAGCCACTGCTCGATCTCGTCGCCGTCGAGGTCGTCGACGCAGACGAGCACCTGCTCGATGTCGAGCCAGTCCTTCGGCCGGTCGAAGACCGCCTTGCACACGACGAGGTGCTCGGGACCGAGCACGACGATTCGCTCCTCTCCGAACGGCACGGTGCGAGCAGCGCGCTGCATCGCGGCGTGGATCGGGTCGTACGCGAAGAAGAGGTCGAGCGGCGTCCGGCCCCACATCACCCGCGCCTGCCCGTCGCGCTCGACCGTCGATCGGTCGGGACGTACGTCGACTCCGAGCGGTGCGAGTGCGTCGTACACCTGCGAGGCCCGGGCCGGAGCGAGGAAGACGTTCACGTTGACATCTGTTGTCGGACGCGGCACCGCGTAGTAGGCGAGCGCCAGCGCGCCGCCGAACGCGTGGTGGATGCGGGCATCGCCGAGCCGTGCGTGGAGCGCGAGGATCTTGGCGGGGAGCGTGAGTTCGTTCATGCGGGGCCTGAGGCCAGCCGCGGGAATCTTCGCGCCGTTCGACGGCGGGGCTCCGGCAGGTGATCGGCGAGCAGCAGGAGGTCGTGCAGCGCGTCGGCACGTTCGCGCGGCGTTCGGTCGACCCACGCGGCCGCCGCCAACTCGCTGTCGGTCGGCGGCGCGACGACCTCCCCGGCCAACGCGTCCACGAGCACCCGGCGCAGCGCGGGTCGCGGCAGGTCCCCGCGCGCGATCGCGTCGAGCAGGTCGGAGGCGGCGCGGTCCGCCGCGTGCGGCGCGACGGGTGCGCCCGCCTTGCGAGCGGCGGCGCGCACCTCGGCGGGTGTCGCTCCGCGGGACGAGCGTGCGCTCGCGTGCGCTGCGACCTCCTCGGTGAGGACGTCGAAGCTCGCGAGCGTCCGGCTGCGCGGGCCCGACGCGGTCGTGAACGACTCGCGGGCCTCCCACCGGCCGTGTGGACGGGCGACGACGAATGCCATAGTGGGAAGAATCCCCACTATGTGGGGACCAGTCTCAACCCCCGCGGCGGAGGCTGCGGTACTCGTCCAGTGACGCGGCCTCCTGCTCTCTGGCGGAATCGACCGGGGCGAGGTCGAAGTCGTGGGCGCCGTCGCTGCACCAGAAGGCCGGATGGCGGCGCAGCCAGCGGCGCGCGTCGCGGCGGCCGGCGGCGATCAGCGCGTCGACGTAGGCGCGGTCGAAGAAGAGGAACGAGAGCAGGTCGCCGCCGGCGTCGCTGCGGCCGCGCAGCAGGCGCCCGAGCAGCAGCAGGTCGGGGTGGCGAGCCGCCTTCAGCCCGCCGTAGCGGTGGGTGAAGGTCTTCATCGCCAACTGGCCCAGCTCGCGGCGACGGCGCGGCGTCACCATCGCGTACGCGATCCTGCGATACGGGCGCCGGCCGCGCGCCGCGCGGTAGGCGCGCGCCGCCGGGACGGTCCCGACGCGGTGGTCCTCGACGAAGAACGAGTTGATCGCGACGAGCCGCTGCATGTCGTCGGCGACCTGGTCGACGAGCAGGCCGTCGAGCATGTTCGCGAGCACGTCGACGAGGTGCGGCGGCGGGTTCCCCGCCGCGACCGGCGGCGCCGCGAGCGGCTCGAAGCCGATCACGATCACGCTGTCGGCACCCAGCTCGACCGCCGGCTTGATCGGCGAGTTGAGGCGCGTCGCGCCGTCGCTGTACCAGCCTTCCGCGGCGGCCGGGCTGTGCACGCGAACGGCAGGGAAGACGAGCGGGATCGCGGCGGAGGCGCGCACGTGCTCGTCCTCCAGCCGCACGGGCACGTACGGCAGCTCGCCGCCGTCCGGCAGGCGCGCAGGCTCGCGCGTCTCGACGAACCCGACCGGCCGCCCCGTCGTCAGCTGCGTCGCGACGACGCAGACGGCGTCGAGCAGGCCGTCGTCGACGTTGCGGTGGAGCGCCTGCCAGTCCATGTGCCGCGCGAGGTAGCGGCGCAGCGGCCGCGGGTCGAGCACGCTCCCGCGCCGGATCCCGGGCAGCGACAGCGCGTCGCCGGCCAGCCGCGCGAGGTTGACCGGCAGCCGCGGCGAGACCAGCGGCGAGATCACGTCGCCGCGGGTCAGGCCGCGCCAGCGCTCGATCGCCAGCTCGACCTGCGCGGCGACCGGCAGGTGCGCCAGCGAGGCGAGCAGCGCCGCGTTGATCGCTCCGACGCTCGTGCCGCACAGCAGCGTCACCTCCTCGCCGCGCCGCTCCAGCTCCGGCAGCAGGACCGACAGCGCGCCGACTTCGTACGCGCCGCGCGCGCCGCCGCCCGGCAACACGAGCGCGATCCGCTTCACGCGCGCGCCCGCACCTGGCCCAGCTCGCGCGCGGCATGTCGCGCTGCGGCCGCGGACGCGGCCGACGCCGCGACCGCGGCCGCCGCTCCGGCGGATGCGCCGGCCGGTGGGACGGCCACGCGCGGGCGGCGGCGCTGGGCCTCGGCGGCGGCTTGGACCCGCGTCAGCGGCCGGCGGCCCCACTGCGCCGTGACGGCGTAGCCGACGAGCCTGTCGAAGTAGCCGGGCAACGGCGTCACCGAGATCCCTTCCTGTGCGAGCGCGTCGCGCGCCCGCGTCGTGTCGTAGCGCGCCCGCAGCGCGAAGTACGGGTGGAAGACCTCGCCGCGCTCCAGCCAGCGGCGGCGGGCGCCGTCGCTGCGGTGCAGCAGCGCCTGGTGGACGGTGCGGCGGTAGAGCGCCGGCGGCACCGCGAGCGGCCGTCTGCGCTCGAACGTCTGCGCGGAGAGGTCGATCAGCTCGCCGACGGTGCTCGCCTGCGGGCCGGCGGCGAGGCTGTACGTGCGTCCGGCGCCGTCCGGTCGCGCCGACAGCGCGAAGATCGCGTCGGCGACGTAGTCGACCGGCACGACGTCGACCGGCGAGGCGCGCCGCGCGGGCATCAGCGGCAGCGTCGCGCCCTTCGCGAACGCCTTCAGCGGCGCGTAGATGACGTTGAACGCCGGCGTCCAGCCGCTGTCGCGCTCGCCGACGACGATGCTCGGCCGGAAGATCTGCACCGGCAGCGTCTCGGCGTGCACGCGGACGAGCAGCTCGGCCTCCCACTTCGTCCGCTCGTACGTGTTGCGATGGTCTTGGCCGAGGTCGAGGTCGTCCTCGCCGAACGCGCCGCGATGCGTGCCGGCGACGTACGCGGTCGAGACGTGCGAGAAGCGCCGCAGGCCGCCGCGCGCGACGCAGCGCTCGGCCAGCTCCAGCATCGCTCTCGTGCCCTCGACGTTGATCCGCCGCGCCTCCTCCAGCGGCAGCGTGAACTCGACGGATGCGGCCGCGTGGACGATCTCGGTCACCTGCTCCGCGAGCGCGTCGCGCTCCCCGCGCGAGAGGCCGAGCGCCGGCGCCTGCAGGTCGGCCCGCACGGCGACGAGCCGTCCGTCGTAGCGCTCGGCGTCCGGCACGACCTCGTGCGCGGCGGCCCGCAGCCGCGCCGATGCCTCCTGCTGGTCGCGGGCGCGCACGAGCGCGTAGACCGTGCGCTCCGTCCGCTCCAGGTATCGCGCGAGCAGCTCCATCCCGAGGAAGCCGGTCGCGCCCGTCAGGAGCACCGGCCCGTCGCCGAGCGGTGCGTGGGTGCGAGGGGTCGAGTGCATGCCCAGCAGGTTGGCGGCACGTGGCGGCGCCCGGTATCGACAGGAGGCCGAAACCTCGCCCCCCGGTCTTGGCCGGGGGGCGAAGAGCTTCCGCCCCCCGGACGGGAACGCGCGTCAGCGGCGCGGTCTGCGCGCTCTCGCCGGCTTGACCGTGACGGTGCGCGTCGTGCTGCGCGCGTTGCCGGCGGCGTCGGTCGCGGTCACGCGGACCCGCACCTTGAACGCCTTCCGCGGCATCCCGACGAGCGTGCGCACCGGCTTCAGCGTCACGCTCCGTCTCGCCGCGCTGAGGCCTCTCAGCGTGCGGGTCGCGAGCGTCAGGCGGTAGGCGGCCGCGAGGCGTGCGCTGCGCGGCGCGGCCTCGAGCGCGAACGCGAGCCGGGCCGGCTCGTTCGTTCTCGCGCTCGCCGTGATCCCGCGTCTCAGGAACGCGGACAGCGTCACCGTGCGCGGCGCGGTCAGCGACGTGACCGGCGCTCTCGTGTCGGGCGCTCTCGGAGCGGGCGGCGCCGGGTCGTCGTCGGCGATCGTCAGCGTCGCGCTCGCGGGCGTGCCGAGCGTCAGCGGCGCGGCCGGGTCGCTGAGCGACAGCGCCACCGTCTTGTCCGGCCCGTCGGCGCCGTTCTGCTTGGTCGCGACCGTGAACGTCCTGCTCGTCTCGCCGGGCGCGAACGTGAGCGTCCCGCTCGCGGGCGCGTAATCGGCGCTCGTCGCGGTCCCGTCGGCGGTCGCGTAGCGGACCGACGCCGTGTCGTTCGGCAGCCCGGTGCGCGTCACCGTGGCGGTCGCGGTCGTTCCCTCGACGGCGGTGAGCGCCACGGCCGAGAACTGCGCGGTCGCGGCCGGCAGCACGGCGAAGCCGGTCAATGGCAGCGCGGTCGAGCCCGTCAGGTTCAGCGCGCCGGTCGCGAGGTTCGTCGTGTAGAGGCCGGCCTGGCCGCCGGTCGGCGTGGCGGTCGCGTAGGCGGTGCCGTTCGGCGCGATGTCCATGTTGAGCGTGTCGGCGCTCTCGCTGGCGATCCCGAGCGGGCCGACGACGGAGACGGCGCCGGTGTTGGGCGAGGGCGTGCCGTCGACGCCGCCGATGCGGACGAGCTGCGCCGTGAGCTGCGCGAGGCCGAACAGCGTCGTCGGGGTCGCGGGGTCGGCGTCGACGCGGTCGTAGGCGGCGGCCGCGACGCCGAAGCCGGCGGTCAGGTCGGTGTCGTTGCCGGCGAGCGCGCCGTTGTTCGGATTGATCCGCAGGTTCTCGTCGGCCGTGTTGACGACGCGGATGCGGTCGACGGTCTGGTTGAAGTCGACGCCGTAGGCCGCGGGCGCGACGCTCGTTCTGGCGATCCCGGCGATCGGTGCGCCGACCTGTGTCGCGATCGCGGTGCCGGTGTCGATCCGGTAGGTCCGCAGCGTGTCGAACCCGACGCCGTGCACGACGCCGATCGCGTAGAGCGCCGACGTGGCGGGCGGCGTCTCTCCGGCTCTCGGGACGAAGCGGTAGTCGATCCCGCCGACGTACTCGCCCGGCTGCAGCCCGGCGATCGGGCGCAGCGACGTGAACGCTCCGGGTCTGGCGGTGTCGAAGGTTGCGAGCGCGCCGCCGGGCGTCACGCCCGCGGCCGGCTCGGCGAGCGCCGGCGCGCTGCACGCCAGCGACGCGAGCATCGCGCCCGTCGTCGCCATCCACGTTCCTCGTTGCATCGTGTCCTCTCCGAGACGTCGGGGTGGTGGTGTGCCGGGGCCTGCCGCTCCCTACGTACCCAGCCGTCGCGTGGATGCGTGCGAAACCTGGCGTGTGCTCGCGCTGACGCGTCACGGTCCCTTCACATTGCGCCGACACCGCGCCCGCAACGCCCGGCGACCGCCAGTTCCCCTACGTCGGCAAGGTTCTGCGGGAGCTGACGCTGAGACAGCTGAAGACGCTCGACTGCGGCTCCAAGACGCTGCCGTCGCTGCCGAGACAGGAGGCGGCGCCCGGCGAGCGGATCCCGACGCTCGCGGAGGTGATCGCGCTCGTGCGCCGCAGCGACCGCGACGACGTGCGGCTCAACGTCGAGACGAAGCTGTCGCCGCTGGCGCCGTACGAGGGCGCCGAGCCGCGCGAGCACGCGCGGCTGCTCGTCGACGAGCTGCGGCGCGGCCGGATGCTCGACCGCGCGACGATCCAGTCGTTCGACTGGCGCACGATCGTCGCCGCGCGGCGGCTCGACCGTCGCGTCCAGACCGTCGCGCTCGTGTGGCAGTACGGCCCGGCGGAGTGCGCGACGCTCGCCGACGAGTGCTCGCTGAAGGCGCTGTTCGGCGACGCGTCGGTGAAGAGCCCGTGGACCGCCGGCCTCGACTGGTGGAAGGACCAGGACCTCGGTCGCCTCGTGCGGCGCAGCGGAGCCGCGACCGTCTCGGCCAACTGGCAGGTGCACGACCCCGCGCAGGTCGCCGCGCCGAACGACGACTGGTACCTGCGCACCGACCCGTCCTACTTCCACGGGCCGGACGTCGAGGGCCTGCACCGGCAGGGGCTGGCGGTCGTGCCGTACACGCTGAACGACCCCGCGACGATCCAGCGCGCGATCGACCTCGGCGTCGACGGGATCATCAGCGACGATCCGCTGACGCTGATCGCGGTGGCGACGCGCAACGGGCTGCGCTGAGGCCGCCCGCCCGCCCGCGGCGGAGCGCGGCGGCGGCTCAGCTCGTCGCCGCGGGCAGCGCCCGCTGCGTGCGCGTGCCAGGCGCCTCGGCCACCTCGACGCGGTTGCGGCCGGCGCGCTTGGCTGCGTAGAGCGCGCGGTCGGCGACGCGCATCAGCCCGTCGGCGTCGACCGCGTGCAGCGGCAGCACCGCGACGCCGAAGGAGGCGGTGAGCGAGGCGCCCGGCAGCGGCAGGTCGACCGCGGCGATCGCCGCGCGCAGCTGCTCGGCGACCGCGACCGCGCCCTCCAGCGACGTGTCCGGCAGCAGCACCGCGAACTCCTCGCCGCCGCTGCGCGCCGCCATGTCGCTCTCGCGCAGGCCGGTCAGCAGCGCGTCGCCGACCGCCGCCAGGGCGGTGTCGCCGGCGTCGTGGCCGTAGGTGTCGTTGAGCTGCTTGAAGTGGTCGAGGTCGAGCAGCACGAGCGCCAGCGGCCGCTCGCTGCGCGCCGCCTGCGCGAGCATCCGCTTCAGCGCGTCCTGCAGCGCCCAGCGGTTCGGCAGGCCGGTGAGCGCGTCGGTCATCGCGCGCGACTGCGCGAGCGCGAGCGTGCGCAGGCCGGAGAGGATCGGCGCCGCCTGCGCGAGGCTGTCGCCGATCGCGCGCTCGTCCTGATGGCGCCCGCCGGCGTCGGCGTACTCGACCAGCACCGAGCCGATGATGCGGTCGCCGACGAGCAGCGGCCGGCAGGCCGTCGGGCCGCTCGCGCCGCAGACCGCGCACGAGACGAGCGGGTCGTCGTCGCTCTGCGCCTGGGCGCTGCTGCGGCGGATCGCGAGGCAGTCCCGCGGTCTCGCGTCGGTCAGCGCGCGGGCGAGCGGCGTGTCGGGGGCCGGCGGCGTGCCGGCCTCCAGCCGCTCGCCGGAGGCGTCGCGGCGCAGGACGGTGACGGTCACGCGGTCGAGCTGGCGCTCGAGGTGGCGCTTGAGCAGCGCGTCGGCCTCGGCGCCGTCGACGGCCGACTGCATCGCGGTCGCGAACTCGGCCTGCGCGGCGGCGTAGCGCCGCTCCGCGCCCGCTCGGCGGCGCATCGCCAGCAGCGCGGCGCCGCCGAGCAGCACGCTGAAGCCGATCATCAGCGCGATCGCGCGCAGCACGTGCGCGCCCGCGGTCTCGCTGCGGTCCTCGCGGAGCGCCCGCTGGTACTCGGCGTTCGCGTCGGCGAAGGCGTCGAGCTTGGCCTCGCGCGCACGCAGGCTGCGGCGGAACGGTCTGTCCTCGACTGCCATCTCGCGCACGTGAGCGGCGGCGAGTCTGCGCCAGGCGAGCGCGGCCGCCTGCTGCTCCAGCAGCGCGGCGCGCAGCTCGGGGTCGTCGGTCTCCTCCAGCTCGTCGGCGAGCAGGTCGTCGAAGCGGTCGCGGCCCTCCGTGTAGGGGCGCAGCAGCGGCGTCTGGATCGAGCCGAGGTAGCCGCGCACGCCGCTCTCCTGGTCGTACATCGTCGTCAGCAGCTGCTGCGCCCCGCCGATGCGCGTGAGCTGTTCGTCGGCGTCGGCGTCGAGCTGCGCGGCGACGAATACGAGTGCGACGAGCCAGCCGGCGAGCAGGCCGGCGAACAGCAGGACGGGGGAGATGCGGCGAAAGCTCATCCACCTTGGGGATCGACCCGCCGGCGCCGCGCTTGAGCGCGCCGCCGCGACGGGTTCAGCCGAGCACGCCGGTCAGCGACAGCGCGAGCACGCCGACGATCGCGATCGACGTGCTCCACGTGATCGCGGAGGCGCACAGGCGCAGGTCGAGGCCGGTCGCGTGCGCGACGATCAGCGTGTTGAGCCCGACCGGCATCGCGGCGAGCAGGAGGTACGGCTCGGGCACGTCGAGGAACAGCGTGCAGAGCAGGAACAGCGCCGGCATCAGCAGCATCCGCAGCGCGACGACCGAGCCGACGGCGCGCGTCAGCGGCGGCGGGATCCGCAGCGTGCCGTCGTCGGCCTCGTCGGCGAGCGTCACGCCGACGGCGAGGAAGCCGAGCGGCAGCATCGCGAAGATCGCCACCTTCGCGGGCGTCAGCAGGAAATCGGGCGCCCACGCCTCCGGCACGAGCAGGCCGGCGCTGGCGGACAGCAGGATCGGGTTGCGCAGGACGACGGCGCGCGCGAGGTCGAGCGCGACCGCGCCCCGGCGGCCGGCGCCGTCCGCGGCGCGCCGTCCGGCCGCGTCGCCGAACGCGGCGCCGAGCGCGAAGCCGCCGACGGCGAACGTCGCGAGCGAGATCAGCACGTCGTAGACGATCGCCTGCGCCAGCCCGTGCTGGTCGAACAGGACCGCGCACAGCGGCAGGCCGAGATAGCCGGTGTTCGACTGCACCGAGCAGTGGACGTAGGCGCCGATCGAGCGGCGTTCGAGTCGCAGCGGGCCGCGCGCGAGCTGCCACGCGACGACGCCGGTGACGCCGAGCGCGGCGATCGCGATCAGCCCGCCGGCGAGCGCGTCCAGCTCGAGGTCGGCGTGCGCGAGGTTGACGTAGGTGGCGAACGGCGCGAGCACCCACAGCATCGAGCGCAGCGCGAAGCTCCGCGCGGCGTGCGCCGCGCGGTTCGAGCGCCGCTCGAGCGCGGCGCCGGCCGCGATCGACGCGGCGATCGCGACGACGATCGCGAGCACGGCGAGCAACGTAGCGCGGGCGCCGCCGCGGGCGCGCCGCGCCTCCTCCCGGCGCCGCGCCTCCTCGCTGGCCGCGACCGCCTCGACTAGGGTTGCGGCCATGATCTGGCTGCTGCGGCACGGCGACGCCGCGGACGCGCACGGCGACCAGGCCGACGCCGAGCGTCCGCTCACGGAGAAGGGGCGGGGTCAGGCGCGCGCCGCCGGGCTCGCACTCGCGCGGCTCGGCGTGCGGCTCGATGCCTGCCTGTCGAGCCCGCGTGTGCGCGCGCTCGACACCGCCACGCTCGCGTGCGATGCGCTCGGCATCGAGGTGCAGGTGGTCGCGCAGCTGAGCGGCGGCGCCTTCGACGCCGAGGAGCTGGCCGCGCCGCACGGCCGCGACGTGCTGCTCGTCGGCCATGAGCCCGACTTCTCGCAGGCCGTCGGCGAGCTGACCGGCGGTCTCGTGCAGATGAAGAAGGGCGGCCTGGCGGGGATAGAGGAGCGCGAGCTGCGCGTCCTGCTGCGCCCGGCCGAGCTGCGCGCGATCGCCGGCTGAGCGCGTCGCGCGGCCTGCGCGGCGGCGTCGCGCGGCGTCGCGCGGCGCCTACTTCGACGGCTGCTCGCTGCGCCTCGACAGCGGCTGTGCGCGCGGTTGCGGGAACGCCTGCTGGTCCTGCTCGGCGCCCGCCGTGCGCGGCGAGGGAAGCTCCCGGCCGCATGCTCCGCAGTGCTCGCGGTTGGACCAGTACGCGACGCTGAAGGTGCGGTGGCCGCAGTGAGGACAGGCAACGTAGGGCATCGCTGCCCTCCTCTCGAACCGAGACGAGGCGCTCCCGTGCGCCGGTGTCGGTTATGTACCGCAGTGCCGGGGCGGGGAAACCGTCCTCGGCGCGGCGGCGTTCGACCCGCACCGCGCTCACGTACGATGCGCGCGTGAGCGCGGCGAGCGAGCAGCAGCAGACGGTCGCCGGCGCGGTCGGGCGGACGCTCGCCGCGGCCGGTGTCGGCACCGTCTTCGGTGTGCTCGGGAGCGGCAACCTCGTCGTCACCAACGCGCTCGTCACCGGCGGCGCGCGCTTTCTCGCGGCGCGCCACGAGGGCGGCGCGATCTGCATGGCGGACGGCTGGGCGCGCGTCAGCGGCGAGGTCGGCGTCTGCAGCGTCCACCAGGGGCCGGGGCTGACGAACGCGATCACCGGGCTCGCGGAGGCGGCCAAGAGTCACACGCCGCTGCTCGTGCTCGCGGCCGACACGCCCGCCGCCGACGTCCATTCGAACTTCCGCATCGACCAGGCGGGCCTGGTCGAGTCGGTCGGCGCCGCCGCCGAGCGCGTCGAGAGCGCGGCGAGCGCCTGCGCCGACGCGCTGCGCGCGCTGGGTCGCGCCGCGCGCGAGCGCCGCCCGGTGGTCCTGATGCTCCCGCTCGACGTCCAGGCCGCGCCGGCGCCGCCGATCAGTGGTGAGTTTCGGGTCCAGGAGACCCAAGACTCGCCACTGATCGGCGACGCGCCAGAACTCGCGGCGGTCGTGGAGCTGCTGCGCGGCGCGGCAAGGCCCGTGATCGTCGCGGGGCGCGGGGCGGTGCTGAGCGACGCGGGGCCGGCGCTGGAGCGGCTGGGGGCGCGCTGCGGGGCGCTGCTGGCGACCTCGGCGCCGGCAAACGGGCTGTTCGCCGGCAACCCCTGGGCGCTCGGAATCGCTGGCGGCTTCTCCTCGCCGCTCGCGCAGGAGCTGCTGCCGCAGGCCGACCTCGTGCTCGCGTTCGGCGCGACGCTCAACCACTGGACGACGCGGCACGGGACGCTGTTCGGGAGCGCGCCGGTCGTCCAGGTCGACGTCGAGCCGGCGGCACTCGGCGTCCACGGCCCGCGTGCGGCCGCGGTCGCGGGCGACGCGGCGGCGGTCGCCGAGGCGCTCGCGGCGGCGCTGCCCGCGGCCGCACCCACGCAGGAGCCGCGCGCCGCGGTCGGCTGGCGGATGCAGGCGATCGGGGAGCAGATCGCCGCGCGCGGCTGGGCGCAGGAGCCGCTGGCTGCCGCCGAGGCGGGCGAGCCGAGCGGCGCGGCCCCGCCGGTCGCGAGCGGCGCGGGCGAGCCGAGCCGCGCGGCCGACGCGAGCGGGACCGGCTTCGTCGACCCCCGCACGCTCACGCTGGCGCTCGACGCGATCCTGCCGGACGATCGCACCGTCGCGGTCGACTCCGGCCACTTCCTCGGCTGGCCGGCGATGTACTTGCGCGTGCCGGACGCGCGCGCATGGGTCTTCCCGAACGGCTTCCAGGGCGTCGGGCTCGGGCTCGGCTGCGCGATCGGCGCCGCGGTCGCGCGGCCCGACCGCGTGACCGTCGCCGCGCTCGGCGACGGCGGCTGCTTCATGGCCCTGCCCGAGCTGGAGACAGCCGCGCGGCTGAGACTCAGGCTGCTCGTGCTCGTCTACGACGACGCCGCCTACGGCGCCGAGGTGCACCACTTCGCGCCCGCCGGACACGACCTCACCGGCGTGCGCTTCCCCGACGCCGACCTCGCCGCACTGGGCCGCGCGGCGGGGGCGCAGGGCGTCACCGTCCGCAGCGTCGAGGACCTCGGCGCGGTCACTGCGTGGCTGGCCGGCGACGGTCCGCCGTCGCCGCTCGTCGTCGATGCGAAGGTCGATCCCACCATCTGCGCGGCGTGGCTCGAAGACGCCTTCCGCGCCGGCTGAGCCCGGATGAGAGAACCGAGGAGAACGATGTCCGCCACCACCATCGCCGCGCTGATCGACGCGCTCGGCGACGCGTCCGTCCAGGTCGTCGACCTGACGCAGCCGCTGAGCGAGCGCACGCCCGTGATCCAGCTGCCGGAGCCGTTCGCGAACACGCCGCCGCTGCGGCGCCGCGAGCTGAGCAGATACGACGACAGAGGCCCGATGTGGGCGTGGAGCGTGCTGGAGATCGGCGAGCACACCGGCACCCACTTCGACGCGCCGATCCACTGGATCAGCGGGAGGGACGGCGAGGACGTCGCCTCCGTGCCGCCGTCCAAGCTCGTCGGTCCCGCGGTCGTCGTCGACAAGACCGCCGAGGTGCAGCGCGACCCCAGCTACCTGCTGACGGTCGCGGACCTCCAGCACCACGAGCGCGAGCACGGCCGCATCCCCGACGGCGCCTGGCTGCTGTTCCGCACCGGTTGGGAGCGTCACGCGCACGACGCCGAGGCGTTCCTCAACGTCGGCGAGAACGGCCCCGTCACGCCCGGTCCGGACGCGGCGGCCACGCGCTGGCTCGCCGAGGAGCGCGCGGTCGCCGGCTTCGGCGTCGAGACGGTCGGCACCGACGCCGGCGCCGCCGGCGGCTTCGATCCGCCGTTCCCGGCCCACAACCACCTGCTCGGCGCCGGCGTCTACGGCCTCACGCAGCTCGCGAACCTCGGCGAGCTGCCGGTCACGGGCGCGCTGCTGGTCGTCGCCCCGCTGCGGCTCGTCGACGGCACCGGCAGCCCCGCGCGCGTGCTGGCGCTCGTGCCGGCGTAGCGCCGTGTCCGGGCATCGGCGCGGCGCTTGACATGCCCCACGGCAGGTCTAGCGTGAGCGGTGATGCCGTTCACGACGACCGATCGGCTGCCGCCGTTCACCGGCGGGCCGGGCACGTCCAGCTTCGCCCGTGCGCGCGATCTGCGCGTCGTCGCGCACGCACGTGAGCTGGCGAGCGACGCGCTCGGCGGGCGGACCGTCTGGTGCGTCGCCGCGTCGCCACCGGCACGGGCGGCCGCGGCCGAGCTGCGCGCCTGTCTCAGCACACCGGCGGAGGACGCGATCGCGGTCGGCGAGCACGCGGTCGGCGCCGACTCCGACGCGGACGTCGAGCTGCGCCAGCTCGCCGCGCTGCTCGACGACATGCTCGGCGGGGTCGCGCCGGGACCCGTCGCCCGCGGCGGATTGAGCGCACACGAGCGGGCGGTCTACGCGGCGGGCGCGGACGAGGGCGAGGCGCTGCTCGGCGCCGGCGTGCGCGCCGGCGACGTCGTCGTCCTGCACGACGCGCTCGCGGCCGTGCTGGCCGAGGCGGCGCGGGCGCGCGGCGCGCACGTGATCAGGCACGTGAACGCGCCGGTGCGCGGTCCGGCGGCCGCGGAGGCCTGGGCCTTCCTGCACGCGTTCGAGCACGCTGTCGACGCCTACGTCGTCGCCGGGCCCGCTCCCGACCGGCTGGCGGCGGCGATGCCGTCGCCGAGCCACGTCGCGCTGAAGGAGGTCGCGCCGGGCGCGACCGGGGCCGGCCTCGGCTGGCGCGCGGTGCTGGCCGACGTCATCGGCGAGGACCGCGACGAGCACGTCGGCGGGACGCTGCACGCACGGCCCGTCGTCGCCGTCCGCTGACGTTCCAAGGCAACTCCGTCACAAACGACCCCTGAGCCGCCCGCCGGCCGCGCCCGGCGGATGGCGGACCGCTGAGCCGGGTACGGATGCGGCCATGGGAGCGACGAAGAGACGGTTCGGGGGCGGCAGAAGGCCGCTGCACGCCGGCGGCACGGCCGGCGTCGAGGCGGAGGCGCGCGAGCGCGCCGAGGCGCCCGGCGGTCTGAAGAAGGCGATCGGCCGCAACATGCTGCTCTTCTTCGTCGTCGGCGACGTGCTCGGCGCGGGCATCTACGCGCTCGTCGGCGAGGTCGGCGGGCGCGTCGGCGGAGCGATCTGGACGTCGTTCGCGGTCGCGCTGGCGCTCGCGTTCCTGACCGCGTTCGCCTACGCCGAGCTGGTCACGAAGTACCCGCGCGCGGCGGGCGCGGCGCTGTATGTCAACAAGGCGTTCCGCATGCCGTTCCTGACGTTCCTCGTCGCGTTCGCGGTGATGTGCTCGGGGATCACGTCGGCCGCGACGCTGTCGACCGCGTTCGGCGGCGACTACCTGAAGCAGTTCCTCGACGTGCCGACCGTGATGGCGGGGCTCGTCTTCATCATCGTCGTCGCGCTGATCAACTTCCGCGGCATCTCGGAGTCGGTGAAGCTCAACATCGGCCTCACGTGCATCGAGCTGGGCGGCCTGCTGCTGATCACCGTGATCGCCGCGGCGGCGGTCCTCAACGGCGACGGCGACGCCGGTCGCGCGCTCGACTTCAAGGAGGGCGAGACCGTCCCGATCGCGATCCTCGCCGGCGCCGCGCTCGCGTTCTACGCGCTGATCGGCTTCGAGGACTCGGTCAACGTCGCGGAGGAGACCGAGCAGCCGCAGCGCGACTATCCGCGCGCGCTGTTCGGCGGCCTGCTCGCGGCGGGCGTCGTGTATCTCACCGTCACGGTGCTCGCCTCGATGGCCGTGCCGACCGACAGACTCGCCTCCTCGACCGGCCCGCTGCTGGAGGTCGCGCAGGTCGGCCCGCTGTCGATCGACCCGAAGGTGTTCGCCGCGATCGCCCTGTTCGCCGTCGCCAACGGCGCGCTGATCAACATGATCATGGCCTCCCGCCTCGTCTACGGGATGAGCCGCGAGGGGATCGTGCCGCGCTTCTTCGGCGGCGTCCACAAGGGCCGTCAGACGCCGCTGCCGGCGATCGTCTTCACGACTGCGCTGTGCATGCTGCTGATCGCGATCGGGACGCTCGAGAAGCTCGCCGACACGACCGTGACGCTGCTGCTGTGCGTGTTCATCCTCGTCAACGTCTCGGTGCTCGTGCTGCGCAGAGACCCTGTCGACCACGACCACTTCCACGCGCCCAGCGCGATCCCGGTGATCGGAGCGGTCGTCTGCGCGACGCTGCTGACGCAGCAGCCGTCCAGCTCGTTCCCGCTCGCCGGCGGGCTGATGGCGCTCGGCGTCGTCCTCTACTTCGTCAGCCGCCGGGCGACGGGACCGACCGACATGGACACGGGGCGGCTGGAGGCGGTCGAGCACCCGCGGTAGACGGTCGCGCTACCTTCAGGTGCCATGACACGCGTGCGCATCGGCATCCAGGTCCAGCCCCAGCACGCCGACTTCGACGCGATGCGCCGCGCGTGGCGCGAGGCGGAGGAGCTCGGGGTCGACACGATCTTCTGCTGGGACCACTTCTTCCCGCTCTACGGCGATCCCGGCGGGAAGCACTTCGAGGGGATCGCGACGCTCGCGGCGCTGGCGCAGGCGACCGAGCGCGCGCACGTCGGCGCGCTGGTGACGTGCAACTCCTACCGCAACCCCGAGCTGCTGGCCGACGCGCACCGCACGATCGACCACATCTCCGGCGGTCGCGCCATCTTCGGCGTCGGCGCCGGCTGGTTCCAGAGAGACTACGACGAGTACGGCTACGAGTTCGGCACCGCGCCGGACCGGCTGCGCGCGCTGAGAGCGGCGCTGCCGCGGATCCGCGAGCGGCTCGGCAAGCTCAACCCGCCGCCGCTCGGCAGACTGCCGCTGCTGGTCGGCGGATCCGGGGAGAGAGTGACGCTGCGGCTCGTCGCGCAGCACGCGGACATGTGGCACGGCTTCGGCGGCGCGGAGACGTACCGCCGCAAGAACGAGATCCTGCTCGGTCACTGCGCCGAGGTCGGCCGCGACCCGGCCGAGATCGAGCGTACGTGGGCGATCCCGCCCGACGACATCGGCCGCGCCGACGAGCTGGTCGCCGCGGGCGTCGAGCACGTGATCGTCGGGATCGGCGGCAGCGAGGACGGCGGCGGCTACGACCTCGCGCCGCTGCGGGAGCTCGTCGCCTGGCGGGACGGTCGCTGACGGCCTACGGCGAGGACTGTCGAACGCTCAACGTCGACGGCGCTTGCCTCGGTTCGTGGGCGATCCGGTCGGATCAGCGAAGTCGTTCAACGAGAGCGTCCGGTCGATCCCGATCAGCACCTCGACCTGCTCCCATCTCCGCAGTCCGGGAACGACGAACCTCTGGTTGCCCTCTTCGAGGCGGCCGAGCGCAAGCCGGTTCTCCTGGGCGATCTGCAACAGGCGCAGGACGGTGTGGGAGCGCTCGACCAACTCGTCCAAGCCGACCTTCGCGACCATCTGCAGGCGCAGCAGGTTCCGCTCTCTCACCAACCGCAGCAGGTCAGCCCGCTGGGCGGGGCTGGCCTTGAACATGATCGGCTGGTCGGTCGGCGAGCGGCGTGCCTGCGACTCGATCGGCTCAGTCGTGTAGGAGAACAGCGGCGCCTCGAGGTCCGTCTTCCGCTCGTCGATCGCCTCTTCAGTTGGGGTGCCGAACGGACGGAGCGGCAACTTCAACCCATGTTTGTACTGGACGTGAAAATCCTCGAAGGAACGGTAGAACGTTGCCGTCTCGCGGACCATCGCTCCAAGACGAACGCGCCCCTCCTCGGCGTGCGCGACGGCCGCGTCAGGATCGCCTGCACGGGTCAGCCCTTCACGCACCACCTCCGGTGGTGGAACCAAAAAGAGCTGGCTGATGGTGGCGTCATCGGCTCTGTCGAGCTTGCGCCCGAACTCGACGACCTTTCCGGCGCCGTAGTTGGCCATGTCGCGAGCGAAGTAGATCGGCTCGCGCAGAAACCGCAGAAGCGCGAACAGATCCTCGCAGTGCTGCGCAGCTTCGTTCACGGCGGCCGCCGTGATGCCGAGTGAGAGCGGGCCGTAGGCGTACGTATCCTCGGCCCAGCTCTCGTTTCCGTCCGCCTCCGCGGCCGCCAGCGCACCGAGGGACACCGGGTCGGCACGCATCTGGCGCAGGCCGAGAATCAGGATCCAACGCCACGCGGGATCCCACGAGGCGAAAAAGCTCCGGACGGAGTCTTCGTTCGCGGCTCGACGCTGCTCCCTGTTCACAAGACCTAGGTTCCCCGCGGCCCGACGAGATGGCCGATCGGACGTCAGAAGCGCGCCGCTAGGCGTACACGTCGGGCAGGTCGTTCTCGAACAGAACGACGTCGCCGGAGCGCGTCAGCTCGGCGACCTTCGCGTGTGCGGCGGGGCCGTCCGGCAGCACCAGGATCCGCTCCTCCGGCGCTCCGGCGGCGCGCATCCCCGCGGCGACGTCCTCGCCGCGCGCGCCGATCAGGATCGCGATGTCCGCGACGCCGGCCGCCAGCTCGCCGAGCCGGCGGTTCTCCTCCTGCTCGCGCGCGCCCAGCTCGACCATCCCGGGCGTGACGAGCAGCCGCCGCGTCGCCGGGTGGTCGCGCAGCACGCCGAGCGCTGCTGCGGCGCCCTCGGGGTTGGCGTTGTAGGAGTCGTCGATCACGACGATCCCGGCGGCTCTGTTGACGATCGGGGCGAGCCGGTGGTCGGGCGGCGTGACGCGGCCGAGCGCGCGCGCGACATCGGCGAGCGCCAGCCCGTGGCCGATCCCGACCGCCGCGGCGGCGAGCAGGTTCGCGACGTTGTGGTCGCCGAGCAGTCGCGCGCGCACGTCGGCGCGCTGCTCGCCGGCGGCGGCACCGCCGTCGCCGCTCGCCCCGCCGTCGCCGCTCGCTCTCGCGACGAGCGTGAAGTGCGTTCTGCCGTTCTCCAGCCGCACGTCCTCGGCCCAGACGTCGGCGTCGGGGTGCGGCGCGGGCGCGAACAGCAGCGCGCGCGCGGCCGAGCGCGTGCGCGCGACGCGCAGCGTCCGCTCGTCGTCGGCGCGCGTGACGAAGAGGCCCTCGGCCGGCAGCGCATCGGCCAGCTCGCCCTTCGCCTGCTCGGTCACGTCGAGCGAGCCGAAGCGCTCCAGGTGCGCGGGGCCGATCGCCGTCAGCACGCCGATCCGCGGGTGCACGAGGTCGCACAGCTCCTGCACGTCGCCGCGGCGGTAGGCGCCCATCTCGACGACGAACGACTGGTGCTGCGGCTGCAGGCCCTCGTTGATCGCGCGCACGACGCCGAGCGTGCTGTTGAACGAGGCCGGCGTCGGGTAGGCGGGGCCGAGCAGCTCCAGCACCTCGGTCACGCACGCCTTCGTCGTCGTCTTGCCGTACGAGCCGGTGATGCCGACGACGAGCGGTCTGACGTCGCGCAGGCGCTGCTCGGCGCTGCGGAGGAAGCGGCGGTTGTCGGCCTGCTGGACCGGTCTCAGCATGCGGTTGACGACCCCGCCGAGCAGCCACGGCGCGACCAGCAGCAGCACCGCGCCGACCGCGCCGGTGACCGCGGGCCCGACCGCGCTGTCGCCGCCGAGGACGACCGCGATCGCCAGCACGAGCACGGCGATCGCGAGCTGGAGGCCGAAGAGGCGTCTCGCGCGCGGGGTGAAGACGAGCGGCTTGATCGTCTCGCGCGTCCAGACGACGCGCGCGGCGCGCGCGGCCATCGCGACGAGGCCGACCGCCAGCACGACGCCGACGACGCCGCTCGCATTCGCGCCGACCGCGCAGGCGGTGCCGGCGACGACCAGCAGCCCGGCCTCCGGCAGCGCGAGCCGGACCCCGTACGCCTGCGAGATCCACAGGTAGAGGCGGCGCGCCTCGTAGTGCTCCTGCTGGAAGACGTGCAGCAGCAGGTGGCTGGCGCCGGCCAGCGCGACGAGCGCGGCGATGCCGACGAGGGCGGAGGTGAGCAGGGTCATCTGGTGGGCGCGCTCGCGGGCGGCGCGAGGAAATGGGCGGCGATCACGTTGAACTCGCCGGCGCGCTCGGCGTAGGCGAAGTGGCCGCCGCCTCTGAGCACGACGAGGCCGGCGCCGGGGATCTCGCGCTCCATCCGCTCGGCCATCCAGAGCGGCGTGTCCTCGTCGTCCGGTCCCCAGATCAGCAGCGTCGGCGCGTCGACCTGCGGCAGACGGGGGGAGAGGTCCTCCGCGAGCACGTTGCGCAGCGTGCCGCGCAGCGCCTCCGGCGCGGCGAGCCAGTCGGCCGACGCGGCGCGCGCGCGAATCTTCTGCTGCACGCGCTTGCCGGGCGGACCGCCGACGGCGCCGGCGACGCGGCCGGCCTTCGCCATCCCGACCTTCGCGTAGTACGACGGTCTGCGTCTCGGCTTGATGCCGGCGGCGCCGGTCAGGACCATCCGCTCGATCCGCCCGCTGGTCGCGGGATCGCTCGCGAGCACGAGCGAGATCGCGGCGCCGCGCGAGTGGCCGACGAGCGCGAACCGCTCGATCCCGAGCTGGTCGGCGAGTCTCAGCACGAGCCGCGCGTAGTCGGCGTTGGACCAGGCGGCGGGGACCATGTCGGACTCGCCGAAGCCGGGCAGGTCGAGCGCGACCAGCTCGACCTTGTCGCGCAGGCCGGCGAGGATCGAACCGACCGCGTCGATGCTCGCGCCCCATCCGTGGAGCACGACGACGACGCGGGGACGGTCGATCCCCGCGGGTCTGGTGTGCGCGACGCGCAGTCTGAGGCCGTCGACGGTGACGGTGGAGGTCGTCTCGGAGGTGGCCGGCAAAACGTCATCAAAGGTAACCCAAAACGGACTCACCGAGATCGCTCTGGGTTCCCAGGCGATATCGGTTTCGCTGGGCGAGCGGCTAGCCTTCCGCCCCATGCCCCTCCCCTCCGGACAGACCGTCGGCGTCGTCTTCGGCGGCCCCTCGGTCGAGCACGACGTCTCGATCATCACCGCGCAGCAGGCGATGGCGGTGCTCTCCGAGCGCCACACGGTGGTTCCGCTCTACATCGGCAAGGACGGCCGCTGGTGGACGGGCGAGGAGCTGCGCGACGTGTCCGCCTTCACGCAGGCGCCGCCGCGCGGCGCGCGGGCGGTCGAGCTGCGGCTGGGGGCGGCGGACGGCCCGTTCGTCGAGCCGTCGACGTCGCGCCTGCGCGGCGACAGAGCGCTGGCGATCTCCGTCGTGCTGAACGCGATCCACGGGACCGGCGGTGAGGACGGCGCGCTGCTCGGCGCGCTGGAGCTGTCCGGTGTACCGCACGCGGGTCGCGGCGTCGCGGCGTTCGCGGTCGGGATGGACAAGCACCTCGCCAAGACCGTGTTGAGGGAAGCGGGCATCGACGTCCTGCCGCACCGCCGGATCGAGCGCGGCGAGTGGGAGCACGACCGCGCCGCGGTGCTGCGCTCGGTCGCGGACGAGGTCCCGCTGCCGTGCGTCGTCAAGCCGGCGACGCTCGGCTCCTCGATCGGCGTCGCGCGCTGCGCCGATCCGGCCGAGGTCGAGGAGGCGCTGGAGCTGGCGTTCGAGCTGGACCGCCAGGCGGTCGTCGAGCCGTTCGCGACCGGCGCGACCGAGCTGAACTGCGCGGTGCTGGGGCGGCCCGGCGGCGAGCTGCGGGTCTCCGAGGTCGAGCGGCCGCTCGGCGGCGAGGCCGGCCTGACGTTCGAGGACAAGTACCTCAGCAGCGGTGGCGGCAAGGGCGGCACCGGCGGCGGCGCGAAGGGCGGCGGCGCGAAGGCGGCCGGCGAGGGCGCGGCCGGCGGCAGCAAGGCTGCCGGCGGCGGCGGTGCGGGCGGCGCCGGCGGCGGCGCGAAGGGGGGCGACGGTGACCGCGCGGGCGGCGGCATGGCCGCGCAGGGTCGCGTGATCCCGGCCGACATCGCGCCGGAGCTGCGCGAGCGCGTGCGCGCCGAGGCGGCGAAGGCCCATCGTGCGCTGCGCGTCGCCGGCGTGGTGCGCTACGACTTCTTCGTGCTGCCGGACCCCGACGGCGGCGCCGAGCGCATCTGCGTCAACGAGCCGAACACGGTCCCCGGCTCGTTCGCCTTCTACCTGTTCGAACCCGAGGGGCTCGCGTTTCCCGACCTGCTCGACGAGCTGCTCGCGATCGGGCTCGCCGAGGCGCGCGAGGAGCGCTTGACGACGCGCAGCTTCGCGTCGGCCCTGATCGACCGCCACGCATCGGCGGCGTGATGAAGGCGCTCGTCGCCTACGGCGGGCGGTCGCTCGAGCGCGAGGTCAGCGCCCGCTCGGGGCAGCAGGCCGCGAAGGCGCTCAGACAGCTCGGGCACGCGGTCGAGCTGATCGACGTCGGCGCCGACTTCGTCGACGTCGTGCAGCGGGCGGAGCCGGACTTCGTCTTCATCGCGCTCCACGGCGTGGGCGGGGAGGACGGCACCGTCCAGGACCTGCTGGAGATCCTGCAGGTGCCGTACACGGGCTCGGACGCGCTTGCCTCCGCGCTCTGCCTCGACAAGCACACGTTCAAGAGCGTCTGCGAGCTGCGCGGCGTGCCGACGCCGCCGTGGCACTCGTTCACGAAGCAGGCGTTCGCGGACTACGGCGCGGGCAAGACGCTCGACGCGCTGTGGCAGCAGTTCGACGGCCGCGCGGTCGTCAAGCCGGCGCGCCAGGGCTCGTCGTTCGGGCTGAGCGTCGTGCAGGAGCGCGCGCAGCTCGGCGGCGCGGTGCTCGGCGCGATGTCCTACGACGACCGCGTGCTGCTGGAGCGCTACGTGCCGGGGCGCGAGCTGGCGGTGACCGTCCTCGGCCGCTCCGACGCGCCCGAGCCGCTGCCGGTCGTCGAGATCGTCATGGCCTCGGAGGAGTACTACTCGTTCCAGGCGCACTACGAGATCGGCCAGTCGGAGGTCCGGCTCGCCGGCCTCCCGGACGCGGTCGACGCGCACGTCAGAGCGATCGCGGCCGAGGCCTACTCGGCCGCCGGCTGCCGCGACTTCGCCCGCGTCGACATCCGCCTGGAGGGCGACGAGCCGTGGGTGCTGGAGATCAACACGATCCCCGGCCTGACCGAGACCGGCCCGACCCCGCTCGCCGCCGAGCACGCCGGCCTCACCTTCGCGCAGCTGATCGAGCGGATCAGCGCGCGCGTCGTCGGCTGACGGCGCGCGCGCGGGGCGCGCCCCCGGCCACGCGTGCGCCCGCTCCGCCCTCCGCGCGGGAGGTGCGTCAATTTGGGTCCCCTCTAGGGCCTCAAACTGACGCACCTCCCGACCGGCGCGGACTACGCGGGCGGGTCCGGCTCGCGCTCGTCCTCCGCCGCCAGCTCCTCGTCGTTCAGCGGACGGCGGATCGCGAGCACGGGAACGCTCGTGTGACGCAGCAGCCGGCGCTGCACGCTCTCGATCGCCGCGGCGATCGGGCCGTGCTCGTGCGCGGCGAGCACGACGAGGTCGTGGTTGCCCTCCTCGGCGCGCTGGGCGATCAGGTGGGCCGCGTCGCCGTGCAGCAGCTGCGAGGTCACTGGCAGATCGTCGGGGATCGCGTCGACCAGCTCGCGCAGCCGCTTCTCGGCCGCCCGCTCGGAGCTGCCGTCTTCCGGCACCGCGAAGAGGCCGACCTGCGTCCACGCCGGCGCGGGCACGACGACGGTCAGCAGCGTCAGCCGCCCGTTCGTCGAGCGCACGATCTGAACCGCGAGCCCAACGGCGTCCCACGCCTCCGGCGTGCTGTCGACCGCGACGAGCACGTTGCGGGCGGACAGCTCGCGCAGCCTGTGCGGCCGGTGTGCTTCCGCGTCGGCCACCCCGCCCGCCTCCGTGTCCTCAGTGCCCGCCGCGGCGCTCTCCACATCGTGCTCCCGGCTCTGTTCCGTCTCGCTCATGCCTTCATTGTGCCCATGCGGTTGGCACGCAAAATCGGTGCGAACCGCGACAGTCACAACCGCACGAAAATGGCATCGCGCATAGCCTCCCGTCGATGTCCCGCCGTCGCTCGACCCACGGCCCGACCGCGATCCGCCGTCGCCGCATCGTGCTCGCACTGCTCGCCGTGCTCGCGCTGGCCGCCGGCGCGGCGATCGGCGCCACACGCGGCGGGGACGGAGGCGGGAGCGGCGAGCGCGCGGGCGGGGGTGCGGCCGACGGGGGTGCGGCCGAAGGGGGCGCCGCGGGGACGACCGCGAGCGAGCCGCCGGCCCAGACACCCGCCGATCGCGCTCAGGCGGCGGTGGCGCGGATGTCGCTGGAGCGGCAGGTAGGGCAGCTGCTGATCGTCTCGTTCTCCGGGACGACGGCGCCGGCGTACGTGACCGATGCGCTGCGTGGTGGGCGCGCGGCGGGGGCGATCCTGTTCGGCGGCAACGCGCCGTCGGCGGAGAGCGTCCGCGCGCTGAGCGCGCAGCTCCAGCGCGCCGCCGGCGGCGATGCGATCGTCTCGCTCGACCAGGAGGGCGGCGACATCCGCACGCTGCGGTTCGCGCCGCCGCCGGCCGGGCAGGCGAGCCAGCCGACGCCGGCCGCCGCGCGCGTCAGCGCCGCGACGACCGCCGCGGCGCTGCGCCAGGTCGGCGTCAACGTGACGCTCGGGCCGGTCGCCGACGTCGCCGCCACGACGCCCGGCTCGTTCATGGCCGGACGTGCGTTCCCCGGCGACGCGAGAGCGGTCGCTGACTCCGTCGCGGCGGCGGTCGGCGCGTATCGCAGAGCTGGGATCGAGCCGACGCCCAAGCACTTCCCCGGCGTCGGCGGCGCGACGCAGAACACCGACTACGACAGCGCCGCGATCGACCGTTCGCGCGCCCGGCTGATCGCCGAGGACCTCGCTCCTTACCGCGCCGCGCAACGAGCCGGCGCGCGGATCGTGATGACCGGCCATGCGCGCTTCCCCGCACTCGACGGCGCCAACATCGCCTCGCAGTCGCGCGCGATCGTCACGGACCTGCTGCGCGGCGAGCTGGGCTTCGACGGCGTCGTGATGACCGACTCGCTGGAGGCGAGAGCGGTCGACGCCGCCACGCCCGGCGAGGCCGACGTCGGCCTCGCCGCCGTTCGCTCGCTCGCCGCCGGCAACGACCTGCTGCTGCTGACCGGTCCCGGCTCCTTCCCGCTCGCGCGCGACGCGCTGATCGCCCACGCCCGCCGCGACAGAGCGATCCGCGTCCGCGTGGCCGAGTCCGCCGCCCGCGTGGTGCAGCTCCGCGCCGCACTCACCCAGCACCGCTGAGTCCCGGCCCCGCGGTCGTCCTGACTTCTGGTCGCCTGGCGACCAAGAGACAGGACGATCGACACCGCATCGATTCCGCAGCAAACTTGTTATGCCGACCAGAATGGTGCGGAATCTGTAATATGCGCAATCCCTATCCGATTTCGACTGTTTCTGGGAGGAACTCGTGAAATCACGCACCCCCGTCGTCCTCGCCCTCATCGCAACTCTCGTCGCCCTCGTGGTCGCCGGCTGCGGTGGCGCGTCGGACGAGAAGGGTGGGGACGCGTCGGCGAGCGGATCGAGCGACGCTGACACGACGCTGTCGCTCGTGGCGTACTCCACGCCCGAGGTCGTCTACGACGAGATCATCCCCGACTTCGCGAGAACCGCCGACGGCAGAGGCGTCGCGTTCAAGACGTCGTTCGGCGCCTCCGGCGACCAGAGCCGCGCGGTCGAGGCGGGCCAGAAGGCCGACGTCGTCTCGTTCTCGGTCGAGCCCGACATGACGCGCCTGACGGACGCCGGTCTCGTCGCCGACGACTGGAACAGAGGCGCCAACAGAGGCCTCGTCACGACCTCCGTCGTCTCCTTCGTGGTTCGCAGAGGCAACCCCAAGAACTTCAGAACGTGGGACGACCTGCTCAGACCGGGCGTGAAGGTTCTGACGCCGAACCCGTTCACCTCCGGCGCGGCGAAGTGGAACCTGCTCGCGGCGTACGGCCAGGCGGCGAGAGGCGGCGCGGACCCCGAGGCCGGCCTCGCCTACGTCAGAACGCTGATCAACGACCACGTGCCGGTGCAGGACAGATCGGGCCGCGAGGCGCTGCAGAACTTCATCAACGGCGACGCCGACGTGCTGCTCTCCTACGAGTACGAAGCGACCACCGCGCAGAAGAAGGGCGAAGAGGTCGACTACGTCATACCTGACGACACGATCAGAATCGACATCGACATCGCGACGACGAGAGACGCGCCGGCAGAGGCGAGAACGTTCCTCGACTACGTGCTGTCGGAGCCCGCTCAGCAGCGCTTCGCCGACTGGGGCTACCGCCCGGTCAACGAGACGGTCCTCGCGGCCAACAGAGCCAGATTCCCGACGCCGTCCGGTCTCTTCACGATCGACGACCTCGGCGGCTGGTCGAGAGTGAACGACGAGTTCTTCGACATCGAGAACGGCTCGATCGCCAAGATCGAGGAAGAGGCGGGAGTGTCGACCGCCAAGTGAGCACGACCGCGATCACCGATCGCGTCCCCTCGCGGCGACGCCCAGCCTGGCGCTCCTCCGGAGCGCTGGCGATGGGCGTCGCCACGTTGTGGCTGTCGATCATCGTCCTGATTCCCCTCGCCGCCGTCGTGGTCCGTTCGACCGACGGCGGCTTCGACACGTTCTGGAACGCGGTCACGAGCAGACAGTCGCTCGCCGCGCTGCGCTTCACCGTGCTCGTGTCGCTGCTGACCGCGGCGATCAACGCCGCCTTCGGCACGCTGATCGCGTGGGTGCTCGTGCGCGACAGATTCGCCGGCAAGCGGCTCGTCAACGCGCTGATCGACCTCCCGTTCGCGCTGCCGACGATCGTCGCCGGCCTCACGCTGCTCGCGCTCTACGGGCCGAGAAGCCCGATCGGCGTCGACTTCGCCTACACGCAGGGGGCGGTCCTGCTCGCGCTCCTGTTCGTCACGCTGCCGTTCGTGATCCGCGCCGTGCAGCCGGTGCTGATCGAGCTCGACAGAGAGATGGAGCAGGCGGCGCTGTCGCTGGGCGCGAACAACCGCACGATCTTCCGCCGCATCGTGCTGCCGAACCTCGTCCCCGCGATCCTCAGCGGCGCCGGCCTGGCGTTCGCCCGCGCGGTCGGCGAGTTCGGCTCGATCGTGCTGATCTCGGGCAACATCCCGTTCGACACGCAGGTCAGCTCGGTCTACATCTTCAAGCAGATCGAGAGCGACAACCCGGTCGGCGCGGCGGCCGTCGCGACGGTGCTGCTGTTCGTCTCCGTGCTCGTCCTCGTCGGCATCCGCGGCCTCGGCCGCTGGGGGGCTCGTCATGACCGTTAGCCGTCCGTGGCGGATCGTGCTGCGCGTCGTGGGGCTCTCCTACCTCGCGCTGCTGCTGCTGATCCCGGTCGCGGTGATCTTCTACCGCACGTTCGAGAACGGCGTCGGCGCCGTCTGGGACTCGGTCACGACGCCGGCCGCGATCGCGGCGTTCACGCTGACGCTCGAGGTGACGCTGATCGCGGTGCCGCTCAACACGATCTTCGGGATCGTGATGGCGATGTCGCTGGCGCGCGGCAGATTCCGCGGCAAGTCGATCCTCAACGCGCTGATCGATCTGCCGTTCGCGATCTCGCCGGTCGTGATCGGCCTCGCGCTGATCCTCGTCTACGGCGTCAACGGCTGGTTCGGCGAGGCGCTCGCGAACGCGGGCATCCAGGTGATCTTCTCGACGCCCGGCATCGTGCTCGCGACGATCTTCGTCTCGCTGCCGTTCGTCGTGCGCGAAGTGACGCCGGTGCTGAAGGAGGTCGGCGACGAGCAGGAGCAGGCCGCCGCGACGCTCGGCGCCAACCGCTGGCAGTCGTTCTGGCGGATCACGCTGCCCGCGATCCGGTGGGGCGTCGCGTATGGCGTCGTGCTGTCGGTCGCGCGCTCGATCGGCGAGTTCGGAGCCGTCTCGGTCGTCTCCGGCAAGATCTCCGGCGAGACCGAGACGCTGACCCTGCTGGTCGAGAAGCGCTTCGCCAACTTCGACCTCGCGGGCGCGTACGCGGCTTCGGCGCTGCTCGCCGTCATAGCGCTGCTGACGCTGCTCGCGATGACCCTGATCAAGCCGCGGCGGGAAGAGGAGCCATGATCGCAGTAGAAGGAATCTCCAAGCGGTTCGGCGACTACACCGCGCTCGACGACGTCTCGATAGAGGTGCCGGACGGCTCGCTGACCGCGCTGCTCGGCCCGAGCGGCAGCGGCAAGTCGACGCTGCTGCGGATCATCGGCGGGCTCGAGTCGCCCGACAGCGGGCGCGTGCTGATCCACGGCGAGGACGCCACGAGCGTGCCGCCGCAGCGGCGCGAGATCGGCTTCGTCTTCCAGCACTACGCGGCGTTCAAGCACATGACCGTGCGCGACAACGTCGCGTTCGGGCTCACGATCCGCAAGCAGCCGAAGGTGCAGATCGCGGAGCGCGTCGACGAGCTGCTGAGAATCGTCGGTCTCGCCGGCTACGCCAAGCGCTACCCCAACCAGCTCTCCGGCGGCCAGCGCCAGCGGATGGCGCTCGCCCGCGCGCTCGCGGTCGAGCCGCGCGTGCTGCTGCTCGACGAGCCGTTCGGCGCGCTCGACGCGAAGGTCCGCGCTGAGCTGCGCGAGTGGCTGCGGCGGCTGCACGACGAGGTCCACGTGACGACCCTGCTGGTCACGCACGACCAGGAGGAGGCGATGTCGATCGCCGACCACATCGCGGTCATGGACAACGCCAGAATCGAGCAGTTCGGCAGCCCGCGCGAGCTCTACGACGAGCCGTCGAACCCGTTCGTGATGGGCTTCCTCGGCCCGGTCAGCCAGCTCGGCGACCGGCTCGTGCGGCCGCACGACATCGCGCTCGGCGCGCAGTCGGAGGACGGCGCGCTCGAGGCGATGGTGAGCCGCGTGATCCACCTCGGCTTCGAGGTCCGCGTCGAGCTGATGCTGACGACCGGCGAGGCCGTCACCGCGCAGATCACGCGCACCGAGGCGGACGAGCTGGAGTTGGGCGTCGGCGACATCGTCTGGCTGCGTTCGGCCGGTTCGACCGCGCTGCGGGCCGAGCGGGCCGTCGCGCCCGAGCGGGCGAACGACGAGCCGCTGAGGGCGGCGGAGGCGTAGCAGGCGCTCACGGCAGTCTGAAGATCCGCCGCGCGTTGCTGCTGAGGAACAGCTCGGTCGCCTCGTCGTCGAGGCCCAGCTCGCCGAGTCCCTCGCGGCATCGCACCGGCGCGATCATCGGCCAGTTGGAGCCGAACAGCACGCGTCTGCGCCCGCGCCCGCGCATCCACTCGACGAACGGCGGCGGCAGCCGGTGCGCCGTGTAGGCGGACGTGTCGACGTGGAAGTTCGGGTACTTCGTCGCGAGCGAGATCACCTCGTCGACCCACGGGTAGCCGACGTGGCCGCCGACGACGACCAGCTCGGGGAAATCGAGCAGGACGCGGTCGAGGTACGGGATCGGGCGGCCGGGCTCGGACGGGCAGAGCGGCCCGGTGTGGCCGATCTGCGTGCAGAACGGGACGCCCAGCTCGACGCAGGCGACGTAGACGGGGTAGTAGCGGCGGTCGTCCGGCGGCAGGTCCCACAGCCACGGCACGACGCGGACCGCGACGAAGCCCTGCTCCTCGACGCGGTGGCGGATCTCGCGCACGGCGGCGACGGGGTCGCGCACGTCGACCGAGCAGACGCCGCAGAAGCGGTCCGGCGCCGCCGCAACGCAGGCGGCGACCTCGTCGTTGGAGATCAGCACGCCGGTCGGCCCGTGCCAGCCGCTCAGCAGCGCGGTTCCGACACCGCCCGCGTCCATCGCCGCGAGCGTCTGCTCCAGCCGCGGGGCCTCGCGCGGAAGCCCGCCCCAGCGCAGCAGCGTCTCCAGCCACGGCTGCGCCATGAAGCGCTCGTTCGGCTGCTGCGCCCACACGTCGATCGCGTCGCGCGGAGGAAGCTTCACATCTGAAGAGTTCATCTGTGAAGCATACTGCCGCGGACGTGCGATACTCGCCGCCGCGATGGCCGACAGACACCGCCTCTACCACCGCGTCAACCTGACCGCGCACCGGCTGCGCGTGCTCGCCGACCAGCGGCTGCTCGACGTCGTCGGCGTCACCGCCGCGCAGGCCGGCGTGCTGCTGATCGTCGGCGATGCCGCCGAGCCGGTCCGCCAACGCGACCTCGCGCGGTTGCTGCGGCAGCGCGAGTCGGCCGTCACCGCGATGGTCGAGCGGCTGATCGCGGCCGGCCAGCTGGAGCGCGAGCGCCCGCCCGGCGACGGCCGCACGTGGCTGCTGCGGCTGACCGCCGGTGGCGAGACCGCGCTCGTGGTCGTGCGGCGCGAGCTGGAGGCGTTCAACGCGCGTGCCTTCAGAGGCGTCCCGGCCGCCGAGCGGGCCGTCGTCGCGCGGGCGCTCGACCGCGTGCTCGACAACCTCTCCGACGACGCCTGACGGGTACGGTTCGGGAATGCCCGAGACCCTGCACCTGCTCAGCTACGACTACGTCGCTGACATCCTCGAACGGCGCGCGCCGCACCGCGAGGCCCACCTCGCCGCGATCTCCGCCTTCCACAGAGCCGGCCGGATCGTGATGGCCGGCGCGGTCGGCGACCCGGTCGCCGGCGGGCTGTTCGTGCTGCGCGACGCGGCCGACGCCGCCGCCTTCATGGCCGAGGACCCGTACGTCGCCGCGGGCCTCGTGACGGCCCACCGCGTCGAGCCGTGGACGGTCGTCACGCCGGTCTGACTCGAGCTCTGACGCTGATGCTGGCGCCAGGCCGCTCGGCCTGAGACGCTGAGGGAGTGCTGAGCTCTGAGCGGATCGCGGCTGCACTTGCGGCCGTCCGCGCCCGTCTGCCTGTCGATCTCGACGATCTGGCGAGGGCGCGCCGGAGGGACGTCGTGCGTTGGCGGCGTGTGCCGCACGGCGTGCGACTGCATCGTCCGGATCCGTGGGCGAGCGAGCGCCACGGTCAGGACGGCGCGCTCGAGGAGCTGGCCGACGACGATGCGACTGCTTCGCTCGTCGTCGGCTGCGACGACCGCGGCCGGACGGTGGTCGTGGAGGCGCAGGGCCGGCACGAGGGCGTGCGTGAGGTCTGGTTCCACGGCGACGGCTGGAGCGACGGCGTCGGTCCGGACGAGGCGGTTCGCGTGCTGCGCGACCCGGCGGGGCGCGTCGTCGCGTCCGTCGGGCTCGCCGACGACGCGCCGTTCGCCGAGCGGTGGACGTGGGAGGACGGCGTCACGCGGCGTGCCGACGAGGCCTCGCTGCGCGACGCCCTCCTGCTGCAGGCGCGCGTCGCCGCGTTCGACGACGACGGCCGCCTGGCGACGTTGCGCTGGGGCAGTGTGAGCGTTGCGCGCGAGCACGCCGACGAGGCCGCGGCGCTGCTCGCCGGTCTCGACCGCGCAGGCGACGTCGTCGCGGAGGAGATCACGTTCGACGCGCGCCTGCACCGCCGCGAGCCGCGTCTGCGTTGCCGCGACGCGCTCGTCGGCCTGCTGGCACCGGCGATCGAGCGCGCCGTCGTCGAGGCGGTGGCCGGCTGCGACGTGCCGGAGCCGTTCGCGGTCGAGCTGCGCCGCGGGGATGAGCACGTCGTACCGCTCGTGCGTATCGGGAGCGCGGCGTTCCGCGACCGGGCACGTAGCACCGTCGCCGCCAGACACGCGGCGCTCAAGCTGCTGGCGGACGCCCAGCCGCCTGACGGACAGACGGTCTCGCTCGTGGATCTGCTCGACGGCGAGGCGCTGCGCGCCTGCCGTGAACTCGACTGGGCACTCGGCGACGAGCTGCAGCGGCAGGTCGGGTTCGACGTCTCGCCCGAGGCCCTCGGCCTCGACGACGACTACCGGGGCGGCGCACGTGGCCGTGCCGGCGACGCGCTCGATGCGCTCGGCGACGAGCTGGCGCGACGGTTGAACGAGCGCGCCTGGAAGGGCACCGCCGACCCCTTCCTCGTGCTCGTCCATCTCGGCGGGCCCGGTCGGCCGGTGCGGCCGTTCGTGCGCGCCGCGCAGGCCGTCGGCAAGCGCCGCGTGCGGGCGTTTCGCGATTCGATCGCGACCCGGCCGCCGCCGGCTGTGGAGGTCCCGGCCGCGGCGTACCACGATCGCGACGCGCTGCAGAGGTTCCTCGCCGCCAGCGGCCTGGCTGCCGACGCGGCGCGGCTGGCGCACGACGTCGCCCTCGTGGGGCTGCGCCTCGACGCAGCCGACGGGGCCGAGGTGCGCAGCCGGCTCGGCGGCCCCGGTCTGCTGGCACCGGGAGTCGACTGGCCGCACGCCGAGGGTGGACGGCCGCACACGTTCCTGGCCGGGATCGACCTCGCCGAGCTGCCCGCGACCGACGAGCTGCCCGGGGAGGGCTGGATGCTCGTCTTCGCCGACATCGACGACGGCGGCGAGGCGAACGGGCTCGTCGACGAGAGCGACAACGCGCCCGGAGCAGAGATCCACGTCGCCTACCTGGAGCCGGGCGTCGCGCCTGTCGCGGCGACGCCGCCGTCCAGACTCGCCGTGGTGCTGCGCGAGCGGCGCGTGCGCGCCGTCGCTCAGTTGACGCTCCCGACGTCCTGGCAGGTGGGCGTGCTGCTCGGCCTCGGACCGGTCGAGCTGGCCGCCTACTACGGCGCGGTCGAGCGTTCCGTCGGCCCGCAGCACGGCTGCCACTGGATCCTCGGCTGGGAGACCGGCGTGCAGGGCTACCTTCCGGATGACGACAGCATCCTGCTGCTGCACCTCGCCGACGACGGCGGCCTTGACTTCAACTTCATGGACGCCGGCTCGATCCAGTTCCGGATCCCGCACACGGCGCTCGCGGCCGGCGACTGGAGCGCGGTCTTCGCCTACGCCGACTCGTGCTGAGCTTCGCCGCTAGGGCACGACCAGCCGCTCCAGCGCGCCGCGCAGCCGCGGCGGGATCTCGGTCGGTCTGCGCTGCGCGCGGTCGACGAAGACGTGGACGAAGTCGCCCAGCGCCGCCGGGTGCTCCATCCCGTCCTTGAACAGCGCGAGCTCGTAGCGGACGCTGGAGCGGCCGAGGTGGCCGACGCGCAGCGCGCCCTCGACCACATCGGGGAACGCGAACGAGGCGAAGTATCTGCAGCTCGACTCGGCACAGACGCCGATCGTCTCGCCGGCGTGGATGTCGAGGCCGCCCTCGCCGATCAGCCACGTGTTGATCAGCGTGTCGAAGAACGCGTAGTACTCGACGTTGTTGACGTGGCCGTAGACGTCGTTGTCGGCCCAGCGCGTGGGGATCAGCAGGATCTGGGCGTAGGCGCCCCGCCGCTCGTCGCTCATGCGGCGGGACGCTAGCAACGCGCAGGCGACGCCGACCCCGGCGTCGCCGGCCCGCCTTACGGCAACCGGCCGGCCGAGCGCATCGAGGCGGCGCCCGCGCCGAGCAGCAGCAGCAGCCCGCCGACGGCGAAGGCGGCGGTCACCTCGCGCTGCTCGTCTCTGGTGCCCAGACGCGATCCGAGCGTCTCGTAGATCGACGACAGCTCCTGGTCGTCCTGCGCCTGGAACGCGCGGCCGCCGGAGGCGTCGGCGATCGCCTGCAGCGTCTCGGGGTCGGGCGCGACCGGCAGCAGCGGCGGGCCGGTCGGTCCCGGGTTCGGCACGGTCGCGTCTCTGGTGCCGAGCGCGACGGTGTAGATCGGGATTCTCGCCTCGCCGGCCGCGCGCGCCACCATCACCGGGTCGCGGCCGGTCGTCGTCGCGCCGTCGGACAGCAGCACCATCGCCGCGGGCGTTCTCTCGCCGTTCTGCTCCAGCCGCTCCAGCGTGTCGAGCGCGACCTGCAGCGCGTCGCCGGTCGCGGTGCCGCCGTCAGCGATCTGCGCCTCGATCGTGCGCCGGATCAGGTCGTGGTCGTACGTCGGCGTCTGCGTCCCGTCGGGCACGTCGGAGAACGTCGTGACGCCGACGCGGATCCCCGGCGGGAGCTGGTCGAGGAAGCGGCTCGCCGCTCTCTTCGCCGCGGTGATGCGGTCGGGCTCGACGTCCTCGGCGAGCATCGAGCGGGAGTGGTCGGTGACGAGCATCACCGACGCCTTCTCGACCGGCACGCCGACGGTCCGCTCCGGCTTCGCGAGCGCCAGCACGAGCGCGGCGAGCGCGGCGAGCAGCAGCGCCGCCGGCAGGTGGCGGCGCCACGCCGGCACCGTCCCGGCCGCCTCTTTCAGCGCCGCGACGCCCGTGAAGCGGACGGCGTATCTGCGCGCGCGGTGACGGTTGGCGACCTGGATCGCGACGAGCGCTGGGAGCGCCAGCAGGGCGAGCAGGAAGACGGGGGACCCGAAACTCATGAGAGCCGCCGTCCGAGGTCGCCGAGCCAGTCGCGGTCGGTCGACAGCACGACGTGCTCGACCTCCAGCCGGCGCAGCTCGCGCGTCACTCTCGCGCGGCGCTCCGCCTCGATCTGCGCGAAGCGGTCGCGGACCGACTGACGCGAGGTGTCGACCTCGATCCGCTCGCCCGTCTCGGGGTCGACGAGCGCGAGCCGGCCGACCGCAGGGACCGACGCCTCGCGTGGGTCGCGCACCTCGACCGCGAGCACCGAGTGCCGCGCCCGCAGCGCGCCGAGCGCGCGCGTCCAGTCGTCCTCGTCGCGCCAGTCGGAGATCACGACGACGAGCCCCGGCTGCGTCGCGACGCGGCCGATCCGCCGCAGCGCGTTGCGGAGCGCGCCGGGCTCGTGGTGGCCGTCCTCCGCGACGCCCTCGCCGAGCGCGCGCTGGAGCGCGACGACGCCGGGCTTCGACGCGCGCGGCGGGTGCAGCCGCGGCGTGCCGGCGCCGAACGTCATCAGCGCGACGCGGCCGGCGCGGCGGATCGCGAGCCGCCCCATCACGAGCGTGACGCCCTCGGCGACGTCGGACTTCAGCCGCTGCTCGGTCCCGAACGCCATCGACGGCGAGAGGTCGAGCGCGATCCACGTCGTCAGCGTCCGCTCGGGCACGTGCAGGCGCACGTGCGGGACGCCGGTCCGCGCGGTCGCCGCTGCGTCGATCTGGCGCACGTCGTCGCCGACCTCGTACGGCCGCAGCTGCGCCAGCTCCGTGCCGGAGCCGAGGCCGGCCGCGCGGCGGTCGCCGGGCAGCGCGCCGGACGCGCGGCGCGCGACGATCAGGTCGAGCGACTCCAGCAGGCCGTGCGGGATCGCTCCCGGACCCTGCCGGCCGGCCGGACGCTTCAGGCGCGGGGCGGGCATGGCGCTAGGCAGCCGCCTCCGGGCGGCGCAGGTGGTCGACCGGCGGCGCCTCGACGGCGGTGAAGACCTGCTCCAGCAGCTCGTCGGCGGTGACGTTCTCGGTCAGCGCGTCGTAGGAGAGGACGATCCGGTGGCGCAGCACGTCCGGCGCGAGGTCGCGCACGTCGGCGACGGCGACGTAGCCGCGGCCGCGCAGCAGCGCCAGCGCCCGCGCCGCCTGCACGAGCCCGATCGGCCCGCGCGGGCTGGCGCCGTACTCGATGAAGCCGGCGACGTCGTCGAGGCCGTACTTCTCCGGCCGCCGCGTCGCGTCGGCGAGCGTGACGGCGTACTGGATCACCTCGCGGTCGACGAGCACTCTCTCGGCCGCGGCCGAGAAGCGGTCGAGGTCGGCGATCGAGAGCCGCTCGCGCGGCTCGGCGACCCTGCCGAGCGAGCGGTCGACGACGGCCGCCTCCTCGCCCATCGTCGGGTAGTCGACCATCACCTTCATCAGGAAGCGGTCGACCTGCGCCTCGGGCAGCGGGTACGTGCCCTCGGACTCGATCGGGTTCTGCGTCGCGAGCACGAGGAACGGGCGCGGCGTCGGGTGCGTCTCGCCGCCTATCGTCACCTGCTGCTCCTGCATCACCTCGAGCAGCGCCGACTGCACCTTCGCGGGCGCGCGGTTGATCTCGTCGGCGAGCAGGAAGTTGCCGAAGACGGGGCCGAGCTGCGTCTCGAACGCGCCCGTGTCGGGCCGGTAGATGCGCGTGCCGATCAGGTCGGCGGGGACGAGGTCGGGCGTGAACTGGATCCGCTTGAAGGAGCCGCCGAGGACCTGCGCGAGCGTCTTGACCGTCAGCGTCTTGGCGAGGCCGGGCACGCCTTCGAGCAGCACGTGGCCGCCCGCCAGCAGGGCGACCAGCAGCCGCTCCAGCATCGCGTCCTGGCCGACGATCACGCGCTTGATCTCGTGCAGCGCCTCTTCGAGCGCGTCGCGCGGGTCCTCCCTGCGCTGGAAGCGCTCCTCTGGCGGCTGGGGCGTGTCGAACGTCACGTTGGTGGCTCCTTTCGTGCGGAAGGCAGGGGGTCAGATGGGGCGGCCGAACCAGCGCAGCGAGAAGCCGGCGCCGGCGAGCAGCAGCAGCAGGCCGCCGGCCGCGAACGCCGCGGTGACCTGTCTCTTCTCGTCTCTGGTGCCGAGCTGCGAGCCGAGTCTCTCGAAGACGGTGTCGAGCCGGTCGGCGCTGTCGGCGGTGAACGTCTCGCCGCCGGTCATCTCGGCTATCTGCGCGAGCGCGGTCGGGTCGGGCGGGACGCGCTCGGTTCTCTCGACGCCGTCTCTGCCGGGGACGGTGATCGTGCCCTGGTCGGTCCCGAACGCGACGGTGTAGATCGGGATTCTCAGTCTTCTCGCCTCGGCGGCGGCCTCGATCGGGTCACGCCCGTTGGTCGAGGTCCCGTCGGAGATCAGCACGATCGCCGACGGCGGCCGTCTGCCGTTCTCGCCGGGCTGGTTTCTCAGCATCTCGGTCGCCGTCGCGATCGCCTCGCCTGTCGCGGTGCCGCCGCTGACGGCGAGGCGGTCGATCGCGGTCAGCACGTCGGAGCGGTTGCGCGTCGGGCTCTGCAGCACGGTCGCCGTGTTGTTGAACGAGATCACGCCGAGGTTGACCGTGCGCGGGACCTCGTCGACGAAGCGGCGCGCGGCGCGCTTGGCGGCGATCATGCGGTTGGGTTGCACGTCGGTTGCGAGCATCGAGCCGGAGACGTCGGTCACGAGCGCGATCGAGGCGCGCTCGACCGGCACCGCGACCGTCCGCTCCGGCCGCGCCGCGGCGACGACGAGGATCGCGATCGCCAGCAGGAAGATCGCCATCGGCACGTGCCGGCGCCAGCCGGGGCGGTTCGGCGCGACCGCCGGCTGCAGCCGCGGTGAGGCGAAGGCGGACGCCGCCGCGCTGCGGTTGCGCTGCTCGAGCAGGTACCACGCCGCCAGCAGCGGCAGCGCCAGCAGCGCCAGCAGGACCAGCGGCGCGGCGAACGTCACGGCGTTCTGGCGGGTCGAGTCCCCAACGTCGCTCTCACCGTCATCTCTCTGCCGCCGCGCTCGATGTCGATCGCGACCTCGTCGCCGGGCGCGCGGTCGGAGATGCCGGCCGCGACGTCGCCCGGCTCCTGCACGGATCTGCCGTCGATCCGCTTGACGACGTCGCCTCTGCGCAGACCGGCTCTGTCGGCCGGGCCGCCGGGGACGACGTCCTGCACGACCGCGCCGTCGGGGTTCGTCAGCGACGCGGGGGAGGTGGTGACGCCGAGGTAGGGGCGCGGGATCGCCTCGCCCTTCTCCAGCCGCGGGACGATCTGGCGCGCGGTGTTGGAGGGGACCGCGAAGCCGATGCCGATGTTGCCCTGCGCGCCCATCCCGCTCGTCGCGATCTGCGAGTTGACGCCGATCACGCGGCCGCCGCTGTCGAGCAGCGGGCCGCCGGAGTTGCCGGGGTTGATCGGCGCGTCGGTCTGGATCACCTCGTCGATCTCGAAGCCGTTGGGGGAGGTGATCGAGCGGCCGAGCCCGGAGACGATCCCTTCGGTCGCGGTGCGGTCGAGCCCGAACGGGTTGCCGATCGCGACCGCCATGTCGCCGACGGCGACGTTCGAGGAGTCGGCGAATCTGAGCGCCTTGACGCCGTTGGGGATGCGGCTGCGCTCGATGCTGACGACGGCGAGGTCGGTCGACGGGTCACTGCCGAGCACGTCGCCGTCGATCGAGGCGCCGTCGGTGCCGAACTTGACGACGACGTGGGAGCTCTCACCGACGACGTGGGCGTTGGTGACGATCATGCCGTCGTCCTCGACGAGGAAGCCGGTGCCCTGGCCGGTGGTCGTGCGGACCGACACGACCGCGGGGCTGGCGGCGGCGTAGATGGCGCCCGCGCGCGTCTGGCCCTCGCGCGGTCTGATCGGTCTGCTGGCGACTGCCGGAAGCGGGTCCGGGCTGTTGCTGTCGTCGCCGCCGAACAGCATCGTCGCGGCGAGCGCGCCGCCGGCGACGGCGACGAGGGCGACGAGCACCGCGAGCGCGATCGTCCCGCGCCGGCGCGGTTGCTGCGGTTCCGGCGAGGGTGCTCCGGGGTCCTCGACGTGGCGCGGCGGCGGGGTGCGGCGCAGCGAGCTGGCGCCGTCGTCACGGGCTTTGTCGGACTCGGCGCGCCACTCTCCGGTCCACAGGTGTCTTGGGGATCCCATCGGTAGGTCGAAGATACCCATGCACCCAAAGGACAAATTAAGAGTGTCCGAGGGAACGCTGAGAGTCGCTCACGCGCCGGGATGCGACACCCGGTGCGGCGTCGTAGCATGGGGACCATGCCCTGGCACGTGTACCTCTCCGGCGAGATCCACTCCGACTGGCGCGCGCGGATCGCGAACGCCGTCATGGAGGAGGACCTCGACGTCGAGCTGAGCGCTCCCGTGACGAACCACGAGGCGAGCGACGACTGCGGCGTCGCGATCCTCGGCGACGAGGACAAGCCGTTCTGGAAGGACCATGTCGGCGCCGGCCTCAACGCGATCCGCACGCGCACGCTGATCGAGCAGTCCGACGTCGTCGTCGTCCGCTTCGGCGAGCAGTACCGCCAGTGGAACGCCGCCTTCGACGCCGGTTACGCGGCCGCGCTCGGCAAGCCGCTGATCACGCTCCACCCCGAGCAGCACGACCACGCGCTCAAAGAGGTCGACCGTGCCGCGCTCGCCGTCGCACGCGAGCCCGAGCAGGTGGTCGACGTCCTCCGCTACGTGCTGAACGGCACGCTGCCGCGCCGCTGAGCGTCAGCCCGCCGGGGCGGCGCGGCGGCTGCGCGCTGGCGCGCCGACATTCCGGCGGATTGACGCACCTCCACTCGGGTACACCCGGGGTGGAACGAGGAGGAGGTTTCCATGTACGCAGGAACGCGCGCCCGACGCATGCTGGCCGTCGGCGCTGGTGCGATCGTGCTCGGACTCGCCGGTTGCGGCGGCGACGACGACGACGGGGGAGGCGGAGGCACGGCCACGACGACCGGTGGCTCCGCCCAGGCGCCCGCGGACACGTCGTTCGAGCTGACGATCGGCGACCTGGTGCCGCTGACCGGCGACCTGTCGCCGTTCGGGCCGCCCGGACGCAAGTCGGCCGACCTGGCGCTCACGCAGATCAGAGACGCGATGGGCGAGGCGGGCGTCGACACGACCGTCTCCGTCGAGCACAGCGACACCGAGTCCAGCCCGCAGGCCGCCGTGCAGGCCGCGCGACAGCTGATCTCGGGCGGCGCCGGCTGTCTCGCCGGCCCGTGGGCGTCGTCGGAGACGATCGCGGTCGCCGAGTCGGTCGCCGCGCGCCAGAGAACGCCGCTGGTGTCGCCGTCGTCGACCGACTCCGGCATCACCGACCTCGACGACGACGGCTTCGTCTACCGCACCGCGCCGTCGGACAACCTGCAGGCGAGAGCGCTCGCCGACGTCGTCGAGGAGGAACTCGGCGGCACCGACGGCACGATCTCGCTCGCGGCCCGCAACGACGCATACGGCCAGGGCTTCATCGACAAGTTCAGAGCCGCCTGGGAGGAGAAGGGCGGCAGAACGACCGGTCCCGTCCTGTACGACCCTGAGCAGCCCAGCTACAACTCGGAGGCCGGCGAGATCGTCGCCGGGAACCCCGACGCGTACGTGATCATCGACTTCTTCGAGACGTACGGGAAGATGGGCGCGTCACTCGTGCGGACGGGCAGATTCGATCCGACGAGACTGTTCACCGCGGATGGCCTCGCGTCGGACAGAATCCCCGACACGATCCCGACGAGAGCGCTCGCGGGGGCGCGCGGCACGCGGCCCGGCACGCCCGAGTCCGGGGCGGTCGTGGACCAGTTCGCGAGAATCTACAGAGCGGCCGGCGGCGCCCCGCGGCAGACGTTCGACGCGCAGAACTTCGACGCGACGATGCTCTGCTACCTCGCCGCGCTCGCGGCCGGTTCGAGCGACGGCGCCGACATCGCCGAGCAGATGCAGGCGGTCAGCAGCCCTCCCGGCGAGAGATTCACGTTCCTGGAGCTGGCCGACGGGATCAGAGCGATCGCGAACGGTGACGAGGTCGACTTCGACGGCGTCACCGGCCCGATCGACTTCGATGACAACGGCGACCCGACGGCCGCCACCTACGAGGTCTACAGATACGGCTCGGACGGCGTGCTGAGAGTCGACCGGCTGTTCGAGGCGAGAGCGACCGAGAGATAGATGAGCAATTCCGCCGACACGGCGATCCGGCCCGGGCGCGCCGAGCGCCCGGGCTGGACCGCCTCGGCGCTCGGGGCCGGTCGCGGCCCGCTCGGCGTGACGCTCGCGATCGTGGCGGTGATCGTGCTCGTGCTGATCGCCGCCTACGGCCTGCACGACGTCGCACAGCGGGGCGTCAACGGCCTCGTCTCGGGTAGCTACTTCGCGCTCGGCGCAGTCGGCCTGACGCTTGTCTACGGGACGCTGCGGCTCGTCAACTTCGCACACGGCGAGCTGCTCACGTTCGGCGCCTACATGGCGTTCCTGGCGAACGTCACGTGGGGCGTGCCGCTGATCGCCGCGACGCTCTTCGCGATCGTCCTGACCGCCGCGCTCGGGGTTCTGACCGAGCGCACGATGTGGCGGCCGATGCGGGCGAGAGGCGCCGGCCTGCTGCAGCTGCTGCTGATGACGCTCGGGCTCGCGTTCGTCCTCCGCTACGGCATCCAGATGATCTGGGGCACCGTGCCGCGCCGGCTCGACGTCGACGTGACCGACTCGATCTCGTTCCTCGGGCTGCGGATCGGCCGCACCGAGCTGATCGTCGTCGTCGTCGGCATCACGACGCTCGTCGCGGTCGGCCTGATGCTGCGGCTGACGTCGCTGGGCCGGCAGATGCGCGCGCTCGCCGACGACATGGCGCTCGCCGAGGTGACCGGCATCGACACCGACCGCGTCGTCGTCGCGACGTGGATCTTCGCCGCCGGCCTCGCAGGTCTCGCCGGCGTGCTCTACACGGCGGCGATCGGCACGCTGACGCCGAACCTCGGCTTCTTCCTGCTGCTGAGCCTGTTCGCGGCCGTGATCCTCGGCGGCATCGGGAACGCCTACGGCGCGCTCGCCGGCGGGCTGCTGCTCGGCCTCGCGCAGGAGTGGTCGACGCTCGTGATCGACGCGCGCTGGAAGGTCGCCGTCGGCTTCGGGATCCTGATCCTGGTGCTGATCGTGCGGCCGCAGGGTCTGTTCGGCCGCAAGGAGCGCACCGTATGAGCCCGGTCCTCGCGGTCAGCCTCGACGCGCTCACCTCGGCCGACTTCTGGATCGGCGTCGGCGTGCTCGCGGGCACCTACGCGATCTTCACGCTCGGGCTGCAGCTGAACGTCGGCTTCACCGGCATCATCAACTTCGGCCAGGCCGGCTTCATGGCGATCGGCGCCTACGGGATGGGGATCCTCGTCGTCAGAGCGGGCTGGTCGCTGTGGGCGGCGCTGCCGGTCGCGACGCTGATGGCGATGGCTGCCGGCGTGCTGATCGGCCTGCCGTCGCTGCGGCTGCGAGCCGACTACTTCGCGATCGTCACGATCGCCTTCGCCGAGATCGTCCGCTACGTCGCGCAGAACGCGCGCGGCCTGACGGGCGGGAACCAGGGCCTGCTCGGCTTCGACGACCAGTGGCTCGACGTCTCCGACACGATCCTCGGGTGGCTGCCGGAGTCGATGCAGGAGCAGTTCCTGCTGCCGCTGCTGCTGGTCGTGTGGGCGACGGTCGCGATCCTCACCGTGCTGTTGAAGCTGCTGCAGCGCAGCCCGTGGGGGCGCGTCCTGCGGGCGATCCGCGAGGACGAGGACGCGGCGCGCGCGCTCGGCAAGAACGTGCTCGCGTACAAGCTGCAGTCGATCGCGCTGGCGGCGGCGCTGGGCGCGATCGCCGGCTACTTCCTCGCGCTCAACCTGTCGTTCCTGAGCCCCGAGGAGTTCGAGCCGCAGTTCACCTTCATCGGCTTCACGATCCTGATCCTCGGCGGCCTCGCCAGCTACGTCGGCGTCGCGCTCGCCTCGGTGATCATCTGGGCGCTGCTGGAGGCGACGCGCTTCGTCGACCTGCCGTTGGCGGCGGAGAAGGTCGCCGCGCTGCGGTTCATCATCGTCGGGGTCGCGCTGATCCTGCTGGTCGCGTTCCGCCCGCAGGGCCTGCTCGGCAAGCGAGAGGAGATGGTGCTGCGTGACTGACACGACCGACACGGCGCCCGTCGGCGAGCCGCTGCTGCGCATCGAGGGCGTCGTCAAGCGGTTCGGCGGCGTGCGCGCGGTCGACGGCGCCAGCTTCGACGTGCGACGCGGCTCGATCACCGCGCTGATCGGCCCCAACGGCGCCGGCAAGACGACGCTCTTCAACGTCGTCACCGGCTTCGAGCACGGTGCCGAGGGGACGGTCGAGTACGACGGGCGCTCGATCGCGGGCAAGCCGTCCTACGCGATCGCGCGCCGCGGGATGGTGCGCACGTTCCAGATCACGAAGGCGCTTGCGGCGATGCCGGTGATCGACAACATGACGCTCGCGGCGCCGCACCAGCCGGGCGAGCACATCGTCGGCCTCTGCATCCACCCGCGCGCCGCGCACCGGCGCGAGCGCGAGGTGGAGGAGCGTGCGTGCGAGCTGCTGGAGACGTTCGGCCTCGCCGCCAAGCGCGACGAGTACGCCGGCACGCTCTCGGGCGGGCAGCGCAAGCTGCTGGAGCTGGCGCGCGTGCTGATGGTCGAGCCGCGGATGGTGCTGCTCGACGAGCCGATGGCGGGCGTCAACCCGACGCTCGGCGGTCGTCTGCTGGAGCACGTGCACGCACTGCGCGAGCGGGACGGGACGACCTTCCTGCTGATCGAGCACGACATGGAGGTCGTGATGGGCCACTCCGACCGCGTCGTCTGCATGGCGCAGGGGAGGGTGATCGCCGACGGCGATCCGGAGTCGGTGCGGACCGATCAGCGCGTGATCGACGCGTACCTGGGCGGGGCGGCGTGAGCGGGAACGGCGAGGGAGCGCGGATGATGCTGCGCACCGACGGACTCGTCGCCGGCTACGTGCCGGAGGTCGACATCCTCGGCGGCGTCGACGTCGAGCTGCGCGAGGGCGAGATCGTGACGATCGTCGGCCCCAACGGCGCCGGCAAGTCGACGCTGCTGAAGGCCGTCTTCGGGCTGCTGAAGCCGCGCGCGGGGACGATCGTGCTGCGCGGCGAGTCGATCGGCGGCTCGCGGACGCACGACATCTCGCGCGCTGGCGTCAGCTACGTGCCGCAGCTCGGCAACGTCTTCCCGAGCCTGACGGTCGAGGAGAACCTGGAGCTGGGCGCGCTCGCGCGCAAGGACGTCGACGTCGGCGAGCGCGAGGAGGCTATGTACGCGATGTTCCCGCGCCTGGCCGAGCGCCGCCGCCAGCCGGCCGGCACGATGTCCGGCGGCGAGCGGCAGATGGTCGCGATGGCGCGGGCGCTGATGCCGTCGCCGGAGATCCTGCTGCTCGACGAGCCCTCCGCCGGCCTCTCGCCCGAGTTCGTCGAGGTGATCTTCGCGAAGGTCGCCGAGATCAACGGCCACGGCGTGACCGTGCTGATGGTGGAGCAGAACGCGCGCCGCGCGCTCGCGATGTCGAACCGCGGCTACGTGCTCGACCTCGGCCGCAACCGCTTCGAGGGACCGGGGAGGGCGCTGCTCGACGACCCGAGAGTCGCCGAGCTGTACCTCGGCGGCGGCGTCAGACCGCCGCAGGCCGGCTGACGCGGCCGAACACGTCGGCGTGTTCCTGCGCCCACGCGGCGAAGCTGCGCGGCGGGCGGCCGGTCAGCTGCTCGACGATCGGGGAGACCGTGTACGACTCCGGCGGCGGAGCGCTGTGGTAGCCGGCGAGCAGCTCGATCAGGTCGTCGGTGTGCCCGAACGCGCGCCAGCGCTCGCGCGCCTGCGCGTCGGTCAGCTCGACGTAGCGGATCTCGCGACCGGTGGCGGCGGCGAGCGCGGCGACGCGCTGCGGGGGCGTCAGCGCCTCGGGCCCCGTCGGCGTCAGCACGCGGCCCGCCTGACCGCCGTCGAGGAGGATCGCGGCGGCGACGGCCGCGACGTCGGCCTCGTCGACGACGGCGCCGAGCACGTCGGCGTACGGCTCGCGGACGACGCCCTCGGAGCGGATCGACTCGGCCCAGTGCAGCGCGTTCGACATGAACTCGGCCGGCTCCAGCCGCGTCCACTCCAGGCGGCTCGCCGCGACCGCGTGCTCCAGCGGCCCCGCCTCGCCGCGCCACAGCACCGTGACGCGTCGCACCCCGGCCCGCTCGGCCTGCGCGACGATCCCGGCGGCGGCTGGGTTGGGTCCGTAGTCGTCGCCGACGGCCGCGAGCAGGTGGGCGGCGTCGACGCCGTCGAACGCCGCCGCCAGCGACGACGGGACGGTCAGGTCGCCCGCGACGACCTCGACGGCGGTCGGCAGGGCGGCGCGCGACGGATCGCGCGAGAGCGCGCGCACCGTCGCGCCCGCGGCGAGCAGGCGCTCGATCACGAGGCGGCCGATCTGCCCCGTCGCACCGGTCACCAGCACGGTCATGTCTTGCTCCTTGATCGGGAGTCGCGGACCCTAACTCCTAAAGTCGGCTTGAAGTCAAGCCTTCGTTCGCGACGGTCTTCTCGGCGGGCCGAACGCCTCGCCGGCGAGGTCGCGCAGCCTCGGCGCGATCTCGCGCACCTGACGGTCGGTCAGGCGCTGCTTGGGCCCGGCGACGCTGATCGCCGCCGCGGGCTCGCTGCGGCCGAGGAAGATCGGGACCGCGACGCAGCGCACGCCCGGCTCGCTCTCCTCGTACTCCATCGCCCAGCCGCGCCCGCGCACCTCTCTCAGCGCCGCGTGCAGCCGCTCGGGCTCGACGATCGTGTCCGGCGTGCGCGCGGTCAGCGGGCCGTACGTCTCGATCCACTCCGTCAGCTCGTGCTCGAACGGGTGCGTCCAGGCGAGCAGCGCCTTGCCGACGGCGGTCGCGTGGGCGGGGTTGCGGCCGCCGATCACGCTGGTCATCTTCAGCGGCTTGAGCGACTCGACCTTGTCGAGGTAGACGACGTCGCCACCGGCGAGCACTCCCATGTGGACCGTCTCGCCGAACGCGTCGCGCGCCCGCACCAGCAGCGGGTGGATCAGCCCGCGCACGTCGAGCCGCTCGTAGAAGCCGAACGCGACCGCGAGCAGCTGCGGGCCGAGTGTGTAGACGCCGCCGGCGCGGGGCTGGGCGGCGTAGCCGCGCGCCTTCAGCGCGGCGAGCGTGCGGTGCAGCGTCGACTTCGGCACCGCCGTCGCCTCCGCCAGCTCCTCCAGCGTGTAGCCGCTGCCGCTCGTCCCGAGCTGCTCGATCACGCGCAGCGCGCGGTCGACGCTCTCGTGTCCGCCGCTGTCCGCCATCCGGCGGATCCTACGGAGCTGCGGGGGCGAGGTAGTGTGCGGTCCGGTTCGCACGTCGTCGTCCCCGACCGATGGAAGGTGCATCGCTGATGTCGAGTTCCCCTGCGTGTCGCCCGTGGGCGCTTGCGCTCGTCGCGGCGGCGCTGGCCGCCGCCGTCTGGGCGGCGGCCCCCGCACCGGCGACCGCCGCGCCGGCGAGACGTGGGACGCTGGAGGTCCGCCTGACCGGCCTGCCGCAAGGACAGCCGGCCGGCGCGACGCTGCGCGGACCGGGGCTGAGCCGCGAGCTGCGCAGCGCGCGCACGACGCTGCGCGGCGTCAGACCGGGCAGCTACGTGCTGACGCTGCGGCGCGTGACGTTCACGCGCGCGCGGCGCGGCATCGCGAAGGGCTCGATCGCGCTGCCGTCGAGACGCCGCGCGACGGTGCGCGTGAAAGCGGGCGGGCGCGCGCGGCTGGAGGGCGGCTGGGGGATGGTGATGCGCGGGGGCGTCGCGCGCGCGCCGCGCCGCGTGACCGACGTGCTCGGAGCGCCGGAGGACCCGGCCGGCATCGTGGTGCCGCGCGGCGGGACCCGCTACAGAGCGGGCGGCTACCTCACGTCTGGGCCCACGGCGACGTTCCCGCACGGGCTGATCTCGCGCATCACGCGCGTGCGCACCCGGGGCGCGCGCGTCACGCTCGGCCTGCGCTCGGTGCCGGTGACGGAGGTCGTGCCGGAGTTCCGCGGCTGGGCGCCGAGCGGCTCCGGCGCGGCGCACGCGGCGGCCGACACGGTCGGCCCGGAGCCGAGAGTCGGCGGGCTCAGATTCCTCAAGTCGGTCCCCTGCCGGATCGACAGCGACGTGACGCGCTCGGCGGGGCCGTCGTTCGACCTCGGTCTGCGCGACCCGCGTCTGGAGCAGCTGGAGTGGAGCGTGCTGAACCCACGCGTCCACATCCGCACGTCGGGCGAGTGGTTCGTGCGGTTCGCGCTGAACCCGGGCGATGCGCTCAAGTGCAGCGAGACGCTCGCCGGCTTCACGCAGTTCGTGCCGATCCCGATCGGGCCGATCGTGGTGCCGTTCTTCTTCGGCGCGAAGCTCGTCGCGAGAGCGTCGATGACGCAGACCGGCGAGCGCGCGAGCGTCGACCACGCGGTCGCGCTGACGCTCGACGCCGACACCGCGCGCGGCTCCTCCGGCTGGCTGCAGCGCACGACGACGCCGAGAACGGTCGTCGACGGCAGCGTCGCGCTCGACATGCAGGCGTCCGGCGGCTTCTTCGTCGAGGCGGGCGTCGGCGCGCCGAAGATCGCCAACGTGCGTTTGGAGATGGGTCCCGAGCTGGTGCTCGAGGCGCCCGCCTCCGGCACCTGCCAGGCGCAGGCGCGGCTGTCCGCGAAGCTGATCGCCGAGCTGCTGATCCGGCAGTTCACCCTCGACGTCGGCAGCCAGACGATCGTCGGTCCGATGGCGCTGCCGTGGTGCAGATCGGTCGATCCGATCCTCGGCGACTGGCGCTACCGCGACGGCGGCGGCGAGCTGCGGGTCGAGCAAGCGGGTAGCGGCTTCGAGGCGACGGCGCTGACGAACGTCACGATCGACGACTCGGCGTGCGTCTACCAGCCGGCCGGCACGAGATTCCAGATCGCCGGCGCCGACGGCAGCTACACGACGCCCTACGTGTGGTGGAGAGTGTCCGACTGCACGGAGTCCGACCGCGATCCCGCCGCGACGATGAAGATCCTCCCGTTCGACCGCGACCAGATCGACTTCTGCGGCAGCACGGCCCGCAACAGCGGCTGCGACACGTTGGACCGGATCAGACGCTGACGGGCCGGGCCGCCGCGCCGCGTGGGCGCGGCGGGCTCCCCGGGTGCCGGTCTAGCAGTAGCTGTATCTGTAGGCGGCTCTCCCTCTCGGCACGACGTTGCGGTCGCGGCGGATCACCGAGATTCTCGCCCCGCGCGCCGTGCACGCGTTGTTGTAGACGCTGAGGGCGTAGTCGGTGTACTCGATCTCGTAGACGAGGTTGCCGTAGAGCGCGAGGAAGTCGTCGCACTCGCGGGTTCTCGGCAGCGAGCCGCTGTAGCGCTGGCACTCCTCCGCGATCACGAAGTCGTAGCCGTAGCCGTGCAGGTCGGGGGCGATCTCGCTCGTGTTCTTCTGCGCGATCGCCAGGCCTGCGGCATGCGCGCTTCTCGCCATCGCCTCCATCACGATCAGGTTGTCGGCCTGTCTCAGCAGCTCGTCGTACGCGCTCGTGTCGGGGTCGTCGGAGCGCGTCCACGAGTCGAGGTTGTCCGGCTCGATCGCGTCGAAGCCGTCGGCCGCGCATCTTCTGATCCACGCGTCGAGGATCGCGATCAGTCTCGTTCGCTTGGTCGCGGTGCGCGTGTCGAGCACGTTCTCGCCCCAGGCGCCGTCGATCACGAAGCTGCCTCTGCTGCCTCTCAGCAGCAGGTCGGGGTAGTTCGCCTCCCACCACGTGATGTCGTCCGGCTGCGTCTGGAACGCGTTTATGTAGCAGACGTCGTAGACCGCTCTGCCGGGCGGGTCGACGGGGCTGGCGAGCCGGTCGCGGCTGACGACTCTGACGGTCGACAGCGGGGTGTAGGGGCCGCCGATCTGGTAGTCGAACTGCCCGTCGGCGGGCGGCAGCGCGCGCGGCGGGTCGACCGCCTGTGCGGTCCCCGCGCCGAACGCGAAGACGCCCAGCAGGGCGGCGGCGACCGCCGCCGCGCGTATCCGTGAATTCATCGTCGTCACGCTCCTCAGCATGCTCTGTAGACGTAGTCGGGGTGGGTGTCGGCGGTCACGTAGCGGTCGCGCAGGATCACCGAGATGCTTGCGCCGCGGGCTCTGCACGCGTCCGCGTAGAAGCCGGTCCCGCCGCTCGGGTAGTCGGGGTCGTCACCCGGGTAGAGCGGCTCGTTGTCGGTGTACTCGATCTCGTAGACGAGGTTGCCGTAGTAGGTCTGGAAGTCGACGCATTCGCGGATCGTCGTGGAGGAGCCGGAGTAGAGCTGGCACTCCTCCGCGATCACGAAGTCGTAGCCGTAGCCGTCGAGCTGCGGCGCGATCTCGGACGTGTTCTTCTGCGCGATCGCGACGCCGCTTCTGTCCGTTCCGACCGTCGCGGTGTGCGCCTCGGTCGCCATCGCTCTCATAACGGCGAGGTTGTTCGCTCTCGTGATGAGGCCTCTGGAACGGTCCCACGAGTCGAGGTTGTCGGGCTCGATCGCGTCGAAGCCGTCGGCCTTGCATCTGTCGAACCACGCGCCGAGGATGCCGACGAGCGTCGTGCGCTTGGCGCTCGTGCGCGTGTCGAGCAGGATCTCGTTCCACTCGCCGTCGATGACGTAGTTGCCGCTGCTGTCTCTCAACAGCAGCGTCGGGTAGTTGAGTCTCCACCACTCGACCTCGGCCGGCTGGGTCTGGAACGCGTTGACGTAGCAGACGTCGTAGACCGCTCTGCCGGGCGGGTCGACGGGACTGACGAGGCGGTCGCGGCTGACGACTCTGACGGCCGCGACCGGGGTGTAGGGCGCGCCGATCTGGTAGTCGAACTGACCGTTGGCGGGCGGCAGCGTGTATGCCTGCGCGGCGGTCGATCCGACCGTGCATACGCCGAGCAGCGCGGCTGCGGCGACGGCTGCACGAAGACGTGAACCCATCAGGTGGTTCTCCTCTCGATTCCTGTAGCGGGAACGTGATTCCGGAAACGCCGGGCGATCCTACGCAGCTCGCCGCACCGAATGCAAGACCGCCGGGGAGCGGTGTGGAGCTTTCGGCAGCTCGTGCGCGGGCCAAGCTCCTTGCGTCCGTGCGACGATCAGCCCCATGCAGCTGAGACGCGTGTGCGTGTACGCGGGGTCGAATCCCGGCGCCGATCCGGCCTACGTCGCGGCGGCGGCGCGGCTCGGGACGCTGCTGGCGCAGCGCGGGATCGGCATCGTCTACGGCGGCGGGCAGGTCGGGCTGATGGGCGCGGTCGCCGACGCGGCGATGATCGCCGGCGGCGAGGTGATCGGCGTGCTGCCGCGCGCGCTGGACGAGCGCGAGATCGGCCATCCGGGGATCACCGAGCTGCGCGTCGTCGAGTCGATGCACGAGCGCAAGGCGCTGATGGCCGAGCTGGCCGACGCGTTCGTCGCGCTGCCCGGCGGGCTCGGCACGTTGGAGGAGCTGGTCGAGGCGGCGACGTGGTCGCAGCTCGGCATCCACGACAAGCCGGTCGGCCTGCTCGACGTGGCGCGCTACTGGCACGAGCTGGAGCAGCTGCTCGACCACGCGGTGCGGGAGCGCTTCCTGCGCGGCGAGAACCGCCGGCTGGTGCTGCGCAGCGCCGACGCGGGACTGCTGCTCGACCAGCTGGCCGCGTGGGAGCGTCCGCGGCCCGGCACGCAGCTCTCCCGCGACGCAGCCGCCCACCTCTTCGAGCCGGTGCCGCGAGCGCCGTCGGTCGGCGTCAGCGCGCTCGTCGTGCGAGACGGGAAGCTGCTGCTCGGCCTGCGCCGCGGCGCGCACGGCGCCGGCACATGGGCCCCGCCCGGCGGCGCGGTCGACGCCGGCGAGGAGCCGGCGGCGACCGCGCTGCGCGAGCTGGAGGAGGAGACCGGCCTGGCCGGGGCGAGCGCCGGCGCGGTCGGCTTCACCAGCGACGTCTTCCCGGCCGACCGCCAGCATTGGATCACGCTGCACCACCGCGTCGCGGGCGTCGTCGGCGAGCCGGTCAACCGCGAGCCGCACCGCTGCGAGCGGTGGGAGTGGTTCGCGCTCGACGCGCTGCCGCCGGCCGCCGAGCTGTTCGCTCCGCTGCGCGCGCTGATCGAGCGCGGCTGGCCGGCGCGCTGATACGGTCGCAATTCAATCAGCGGGGCGGATGTAGAAGTCAATAAATAGCTGTGCTCCGCATCAAAGGGGGACCGAGGGATGCTGTCTAAGCTGCAGTTCTGGATGGTCGCGGCGATCGTCGTGCTGGTCGGCTACGCCGTGGTCGCGACCGGCCGTGAGGAGGCCGCGCCGCCACGGGCGGCGCCGTACGACCTCAGCACGCTGAGACGCGTGAGCTACATGAACGGCCTGCAGTTCGTGCGCGGGCCGGTCTACGTCGACGACCCGAGCGAGCCGCGGATCCTCGTCGGCGACGACGAGTCGCGCGACGTGCGCGCGATCCTGCGCAGCGAGGCGGTCGACGCGACGAGCTGCATGGACTACGCCACCACGCCGCCGACGGCGACGCAGCCGCCGTACTCGAACGCGTCGCCGTTCAACGCGGTGACGAGCAGAACGATCCACCCGCAGTCGGCGACGATCGTCTCCAACGCGCTCGCGAGCGGGATCGGCAACCTCGTCACCGAGCAGGAGCCGGCGAAGGAGTACAACCACCCGATCTACTACGCGAGCGTGACCGACCCGGTCGTCGAGCTGGACATCCCCGGCTACTCGCTCGACGGCGCGAGAATCCCGGTCCCGGCGGCCGCCCGAGCGGCCGGCGGCAGCGACGGGCACATGGCGATCGTGACGCCCGACTGCTGGAGCTACGACCTGTGGCGCGCGAGACGCAGCAGCGGGATCGTCAGAGCGGAGATCGGCTACCGCCAGAGATACGACGGGCTCGGGATCGTGACGCCCGCGATGACGAGATCCGATCCGACGATCGGCGGCACGACCGCGCCGTACTTCGGCGCGCACGCGGGCCTGATCCGCGGGCCGGAGCTGCTCGCGGGCAGAATCGACCACGCGCTCTTCCTCGTGATCGAGACGGGCACCGCCGACACGACGTTCGGCCTCGGCACGGTCGCGCCGGACGCGAACAGACGTGGCGGCAACGGGTCGAGCATCTACCCGGCGTTCAAGGGCGACGCCGTCTCGGCCGGCGTGCGCGCGCCGATGGGTGCGCGCTTCTTCCTCGACATGACCGAGACGGAGATCGACGCGACCGGCGCGCCGGCGTGGGAGCGGGCGATCGCGAAGGCGATGTCGAGATACGGCGGCTACTTCGGCGACACGGGCGGACCCGGGTTCGCGTTCTCGTTCGAGGCCGGCTTCCAGTACACCGCGATGGGGCAGACGAACCCGTTCGAGACGCTCGCCAGAAGCATGGGCCTGAGAAAGGACCCGGTCTGGGGCTACACCTGGGTCTTCAGCGGCAGAATCCCCTGGAGAACCAAGCTGTACGTGACGGATCCGCCGGCGCCGTAGCCGATCGGAGCGGCAGGAGGGCGTGTCAGCGCAGCGTCGCGCTGACACGCCCGTCAGCCGCGCCGCGCGAGCTGCGCCTGGGCGGCGGTCGTCATCTCGCCGAGCGCCTTGCGGACTCTCGCGGCGACGTCGCGGCTGTAGCGCGGCGTCGGGATCGAGACCGAGATCGCGCCGACGACCTGGCCAGCGCCGTCGCGGACCGCCATCGCGGTGCAGCGGCAGCCGATCGCGAACTCCTCGTTGTCGGTCCCGTAGCCCTGCTGACGGACCCTGTCGAGCTCCGCCATGATCGCCTCGACGTCGGTCAGCGTGTGCGACGTGAACGACTCGAGCACCGAGCCCTCCAGCCGGGCGCGCGCGTCGTCGGGATCGAGCGCGGCGAGCAGCACCTTGCCGATCCCGCTCGCGTGCGCCGGCAGCCGCACGCCCGGGGTGGAGGAGAGCTTCATCGGGTGCGGCGACTCGCTGATCTCCAGGTAGACGGCGTCCGCGCCCTCCAGCCGCGCCAGCTGCACGGTCTCCTCGGTGCGCGAGCGCAGCTCGTCCATCAGCGGCTTGAGCACCGTCCGCAGGTGCTCGACGTCGCGCCGCGCGCGGCCGATCTGCCAGACGCGGATGCCGAGCCCGTACGACTTCGCGGCCGCGTCGTACTCGACGTAGTCGCGGTCGATCATCGTCTGCAGCAGGTTGTGGACCGACGACTTCGGCAGCTCCAGCGCCGCGACCACCTCGGAGAACGTCAGCGCCTCGCGCTCGGCCAGCAGGTCGAGGATCGCCAGCACACGATCGGCCGACTTGACCGCCCCGCCCGCGGCGCTCATGAGGCCTGCCCCTCGACGCGCATCGCGCTCATCACGTCGAGTCTCGCCTTGAAGGCGGTGTAGCCGCTGTCGATCGGGAAGACGCCGCCGGTGACGACGCGTGACTCGTCGGCGCCGAGGTAGACGGCCATCGGCGCGATGTCTTCCGGGGTTGCGATCGGCAGCAGGTGCAAGCGGTCGATGGTGTCATGGGAGGTGGCGTCGGCGAGCCATGCCTGTTGGGGTTCGGTGGAGACGAAGCTTGGGCAGATCGCGTTGACGCGGACGCCGTCGGGCGCCATGCCGGCGGCGAAGGAGCGTGTGAGGGCGGTGACGCCGCCTTTGGCGGCGGTGTAGGCGTCGAGGCCGGCGACGCCGACGAGGGCGTCGGTGGTGGAGACGAGGACGATCGAGCCTGAGCGTTGGGCGATCATCTGGCGGCCGGCGTGTTTGCAGACGTGGTAGGTGCCGGTCAGGAAGAGGCTGATGATGCGGTGCCAGATGTCGTCGTCGAGTTCGGTGAGGCGTGCGTCGTGGTCGTTGACGAGTGGGACGTTCGCGGCGGAGTGGACGAGCACGTCGACGGTGCCGTAGAGCTCGACCGTCTGAGCGACGAGTGCTTCGACGCGGGCGGAGTCGGTCACGTCGACGGTCAGAGCGGACGCGGTTCCGCCGGCTGAGCGGATGTCGGCGGCGACCGTCTCGCCGCGTTCTGCGACGAGTTCGGCGAGCACGACGCGTGCGCCCTCGGCGGCGTAGGCGACGGCGGTCGCGCGGCCGATCCCCGAGCCCGCGCCCGTCACGATCGCGACCTTCCCATCCAGCCGTCCGGCCATCCCTCATACCCTCCAGATTGGTTCGCCACGAAGAACTCGTGTTCACAAAGCGAAACGACGCTAGCACGACCGGCAAGCGCGCAGTCGGCTTGCGCGGTTTCGGGGAGGGCGCTACTGTGCCGTTCCGAGGAGAGAAAAACTGTTCACATAGATGAACATGAACTCGACGGAGCCTGATGCCGAGAATCACCCTGATCGGCGCCGGCAGTGCCACTTTCACGCGCATGCTGCTCGGCGACATCCTGTCCTTCCCTGAGCTGCACGACGTCTCGATCGCGCTGCACGACATCGACCCGGAGCGGCTGGAGACGGCCGAGGGCGTCGCGCGCTGGACCGCGAAGAACGCCGGTGCCGCCCCGGCGATCAGCGCCCACGCCGACCGCCGCGCCGCGCTCGACGGCGCCGACTACGTCATCAACATGGTCCAGGTCGGCGGCCACAGAGCGACTGTCGCCGACTACGAGATCCCGCTGAAGTACGGGCTGCGCCAGACGATCGGCGACACGCTCGGGATCGGCGGCATCTTCCGCGCGCTTCGCACGATCCCCGTCATGCACGGGATCGGCAACGAGATGGCGGAGGTCTCGAACGACGGCGCCTGGCTGCTCAACTACACCAACCCGATGGCGACGCTCTGCTGGGCGACCTATGCAGGCTCTCCCCAGCAGAACGTGATCGGCCTCTGCCACTCGGTGCAGAACACGACGCGACAGCTGGCCGAGTACGTCGGCGTGCCGTTCGAGGACGTCACCTTCCGTGGCGCCGGCGTGAATCACCAGGCGTTCATCCTGCGCTTCGAGCGCGACGGCGAGGACCTCTACCCGCTGCTCGACGCGAGAATCGCGCAGGACCCGGAGCTGCTGCGCAGAGTCCGCATGCAGATGTACTCGCGGCTGGGCTACTTCCCGACCGAGTCGAGCGAGCACTCGTCCGAGTACCTGCCGTGGTTCATGCGCGACGACGAGGCGATCGAGCGCCATCGGATCGAGGTCGGCGCGTACGTGAAGATGAGCGAGGAGAACCTCGACGAGTACGCCGAGACGCGCCGTCGTCTCGCCGCCGGCGAGGACCTGCCCGGCGAGCCGAGCATCGAGTACGCGCCGGAGATCATCCACTCGATCGAGACCGGCACGCCGCGCGTCGTCTACGGCACGGTGCAGAACACCGGCCTGATCGACAACCTGCCGCGCGGCGCGGCCGTCGAGGTGCCGTGCCTGGTCGACGGCTCCGGCGTCCAGCCGACGCACGTCGCCGACTACCCCGCGCAGCTGGCGGCGCTCAACCGCACGTTCCTCAACGTCTGCGAGCTGACGGCGCGCGCGGCGATCGAGGGTGACAAGGACCACGTCCGCCATGCGGCGATGCTCGACCCGAACGCCGCCGCGACGCTCTCGCTCGACCAGATCTGGTCGCTCTGCGACGAGCTGACGGCCGCCCACGGCGACCTGATCCCCGAGGCGCTGCGATGAGTGCGGAGGCCGAGAACGGCCAGCTCGCCGCGCTCGCGCCGCTGACGCCACGCGAGTCGCGCCCCGGCACGACCGTCGTCGTCGGCGCCGCGCAGGGGATCGGCGCGGTCGTCGCGCAGCGGCTCGCGGCCGAGCCGTGGAGCGAGCGGGTCGTGCTCGCCGACCTCGACGGCGACGGCGTCGGCGGGGTCGCGGCGCAGCTGCGGGCCGCCGGCCACGAGGTCGACTCGCTGCGCGTCGACGTGACCGACGCCGCCGCGGTCGACGCGCTGGTGGAGCGCAGCCGCGAGGCGACGCGCGTCGCGATCGTCGCGGGGATGTTCTTCCCGACGCCTGCGCTCGACGTCACGCGCGACGAGTTCCGCCAGATCGTCGACGTCAACCTGCACGGCGCCTACTTCGTCGCGCAGGCGTACGCGAAGGAGATGGCGGCGGGCGACGGCGGCGCGATCGTCTGCGTCTCCTCGATCGCCGGCCGCATGCCGCGGATGCGGCAGGTCGCGTACTGCGCCTCGAAGGCCGGCATCTCGCACGCGCTGCGGGTGCTCGGGATGGAGGCCGCGCACGACGGCGTGCGCGTCAACACCGTCTCGCCCGGGCTGACCGACACGCCGATGATGCGCACCGTCGCCGGCGACCACGCGGCGGTGCAGCAGATGGCCGACGGGACGCTGGAGGGCTTCCGCCCGCGCATCCCCGACCGCCGCGTCGCGACGCCGACCGACGTCGCCGACGCGATCGCGTTCCTGCTCTCCCCGGAGAGCGACCACATCACCTTGCAGGACCTCGTCGTCGACGGCGGCGAACTGCTCGGACGCTGACCTGGAGAGAGGTGGATCTGTGATGAGACGAATGCTGATGGTGGGCGCGGTGATCGGCGCCCTCGCCGTCGCCGGCTGCGGCAGCAGCGACGACGACGGCGGCGGGGGAAGCGGGAGCGCGGGCGGCGTCACCGAGGTGACGTTCTGGCACGGCCAGAACGACATCACGCAGAGAGCGCTGGAGAGACTGGTCGACGAGTTCAACGCGACCCATCCGAGCATCAAGGTCGACGCCAACTCCGGCGGCGTGCTCGCCGACGAGATGCTGACGAAGCTGACGGCCAGCCTGGCGGGCGACTCCTACCCGGACGTCGCGTACGTGTTCGGCTCCGATCTCGCCAACATCTCGCGCAGCGACAAGGTCCAGAACCTGACCGAGGCGGTCGCCGAGCCGGGCTGGAGATGGAACGACTTCTGGCAGGGCGAGCGCGAGGGCGCGACCGTCGACGGCAGAGTCCGCGCGGTGCCGGCGCTCGCCGACAACCTCGGGATCATCTACAACAAGAGACTGTTCGACGACGCGGGCGTCGCGTACCCCGAGGCCGACTGGACGTGGGACGACTTCCGCGCGACGGCGAAGCAGCTGACCGACGAGGGCAAGGGCCAGTTCGGCTACTCGTGGCCGGGCGGCGGCGGCGAGGACACGACCTGGCGCCTGTGGCCGATGATCTGGCAGCAGGGCGGCGACATCCTCACGCCCGACGGCAGCAGAGCCGCGTTCAACTCGCCCGCTGGCGTCAGAGCGCTGGAGCTGATCGGCGAGATGGCGACCGACGACAAGTCGATCTTCGTCGACTCCGACCCCAACGGCGAGCGCGCGATCAGACTGTTCCAGGGCGGCAAGCTCGCGATGATCGAGGCCGGTCCGTGGGTGCTGCCCGACGTGATCGACGCGAAGGTCGACTACGGCGCTCAGCGCCTGCCCGGCTTCGACGGCGACCACACCACGATCGCCGGCGCCGACAACTGGGTCCTGTTCGACAACGGCGACGAGCGCTCCAGAGCCGCGCAGGAGTTCATCCAGTGGCTGACGGCCGAGAGACAGGACCTCGCATGGGTCGCCGCGACGCAGTCGCTGCCGCTGCGCAGAAGCACCGAGGAGACCGCTGAGTACAGAAGGCTCGCGAGCAGAGTCCCCGGCACCGACGTCTTCGCGATGAGCCTCGACACGGCGCGCGCACGGCCGTCGCTGGAGGTCTACCCCGAGATCTCCAAGGCGGTCGCCGAGGGCGTCGTCGCGGTGCTGCTCGGCCGCGCTGACGCGCAGGAGGCGCTCGACGCCGCCGCGCAGAGAGCCGACGCCGTGCTCGCCGGGGCCGGGGCGGGAGGCTGAGCAGATGTCCGCCGCCGCACCAGCCGCGGCCGCGCCGGCGCCCTCGTGGCGCCGGCGCATCTTCGGCCAGCATCCGAGCGCATGGCTGTTCATCCTGCCCTCGACGCTGCTGATCCTCGGCCTCAACTTCCTGCCGATGGCGTGGGCGTTCCTGCTCTCGTTGCAGAGATCGGACCTCGTCACACCGGCGGAGTGGATCGGCTTCGACAACTACAGCGCGCTCGCGAGAGACCCGACCTTCCGCGACGCCGTCGAGCACACGCTGATCTACACGGCGCTGTTCGTCCCGCTCAGCGTCGGCGGCGGCCTCGCGATCGCGATGATGCTGAACCGCAAGATCCGCTTCATCGGGATCTACCGGACGATGATCTTCGTCCCGTTCATCATGTCCGCCGCCGCGCAGGGCGTGCTGTTCAGCTTCATCCTCGATCCGCAGTACGGGCTCGCGAACGCGGCGCTCGACAGCGTCGGGATCTCCAGACAGGGGTTCATGCAGGACCCCGGCCAGGCGCTCTACGTGCTCGTCGGGATCGGCCTCTGGGGCGGGCTCGGCTTCTGCGTGATCGTCTTCCTCGCCGCGCTCCAGGACATCCCGAGAGAGCTGATGGAGGCGGCCTCGATCGACGGCGCCCGCCGCTGGGCGACGCTGCGCAAGATCGTGCTGCCGTCGCTGCGGCCGGTGATGGTGTTCCTGTTCGTGTGGCAGACGTTCCAGGCGCTGCAGCTGTTCGACCTCGTCTACGCGACGACGCGCGGCGGGCCGCTCGGCTCGACGACGGTCGTCGTCTACTACGTCTACGAGCAGGCGTTCCAGTTCTTCCACGCCGGCTACGGCTCGGCGGCGGCGTACGTGCTCGCGGTCGCGATCTTCGCGATCGGCGGCGGCCAACTCGCCGTCCGCGCGATCCGCCGGCGGCGCGCCGAGCGAGCGGCGGTGGCGGCATGAGCGCGCTGACCGCCGCGCCGGAGCGGCGCGCGGGCGCCGCGCCGCCGGTCCCGCAGGAGCGGGGCCGCTGGAGACTGCCGTTCAGCCCTTGGCACCTCGTGCTGGCGCCGATGGCGCTGCTGTTCGCGGCGCCGTTGATCTGGCTGTTCCTGACGTCGTTCATGTCGAACGCGCAGATCAACCGCTTCCCGCCGACGATCATCCCCGACGCGCTGCACGTGACCGGCTACGACTACGTGCTCTCCAACGGGCTGTTCCCGCGCTGGTTCCTCAACTCCGCGATCGTCTCCTCGGCCGCGGTGATCTCGAACCTGATCCTCTGCTCGCTCGCGGCGTACGCGTTCGCGCGGATGAGATTCCGCGGCTCGAACGTGATCTTCGCGCTGATGCTGACGACGTTGATCATCCCGTTCCAGCTGACGATGATCCCGACGTTCCTGATCATGAAGGAGCTGGGGCTGATCGACTCGCTGGGCGCGCTGATCGTGCCGGGGCTCGTCTCCGCGTTCGGCATCTTCCTGCTGCGGCAGTTCTTCGTCTCGCTGCCGAGAGAGCTGGAGGAGGCGGCGCGGATCGACGGCTGCTCGCGTCTGACGGTGCTCGTGAAGATCGTCCTGCCGCTCGCGCGGCCGGCGCTGACGACGCTCGCCGTGCTGACGTTCCTGACGATCTGGAACGACCTCACGTGGCCGCTGATCGCGATCTCGTCCGACGAGAACTACACGCTGCAGCTGGGCTTGACGACGTTCCAGGGGCAGCACCGGACCGAGTGGGCCGCCGTCATGGCCGGCGACGTGCTGACGACGCTGCCGGTGCTGATCGCGTTCCTGCTCGCGCAGCGAACGTTCATCCAATCGCTCACCTCGAGCGCAGTGAAGGGCTAGACCGATGAAGCAACCAGTCGCCGGAACCACCCCCGCCGCCTCCTACTCGCCGGGCATGCTGGCGAGCGGCCGCACCCTCTACGTCTCCGGCCAGGGGCCGCTCGACGGCGGCGAGGTCGTGAGCGGCACGATCGAGCAGGAGACGCAGCTGACGCTGGAGAACCTCGCGCGCGTGCTGGCCGACGGCGGCGCGACGCCGGCCGACGTCGTGCGCGTCGGGATCTTCCTGGCCGACCTCGACGAGTTCGACGCGATGGACGCGGTCTACAAGCGCTTCTTCGCCGACGCGGCGCCCGGCGCCGCGCTGCCGGCGCGCACGACGGTCGGCGCGGCGCTGCGCGGCATCAAGGTCGAGATCGACTGCGTCGCGGTGCTCCCCGACCCCGAGGGCTGAGCGATGGGCGCGATCAAGATCGAGCAGGTCTCGAAGGTCTACGAGGGCGACGTCCGCGCGGTCGACGCCGTCGAGCTGGAGGTCGCCGACGGCGAGTTCATGGTGCTCGTCGGCCCGTCCGGCTGCGGCAAGTCGACGCTGCTGCGGATGATCGCGGGGCTGGAGGAGGTGACGCTCGGGCGCATCTGCATCGGCGACCGCGACGTCACGCGCCTGCAGCCGCCCGACCGCGACATCGCGATGGTGTTCCAGAACTACGCCCTCTACCCGCACATGACCGTCGCGGAGAACCTCGCGTTCGGGCTGCGCCAGCGGCGCACGCCGAAGGACGAGGTCGCGCGGCGGGTCGACGACGTCTCGAAGATGCTCGGGCTGGAGGAGCTGATGCGGCGCAAGCCGGTCGCGCTCTCGGGCGGTCAGCGTCAGCGCGTCGCGATGGGCCGGGCGCTCGTGCGCGAGCCGGCGGCGTTCCTGATGGACGAGCCGCTGTCGAACCTCGACGCGAAGCTGCGCGCCTCGATGCGCGGGCAGCTCGCGCGGCTGCACGACCGCGTCGGCACGACGACGGTCTACGTCACGCACGACCAGGTCGAGGCGATGACGCTCGGCGACCGCGTCGCGGTGATGCGCGGCGGGGTCCTGCAGCAGTGCGACGTGCCGCAGAAGCTGTTCCGCGAGCCGGCGAACCTGTTCGTCGCGGCGTTCATCGGCTCGCCGTCGATGAACCTCGTCGAGGCGACGATCTCCGACGGCGTCGTGCGCTTCGGCGAGCACACGCTGCCGCTGCCCGAGGGCTCGGGCCTCGGCGACCTCGTCGGCGCCGGCGGCGAGCGCGGCGTCGTGCTCGGGCTGCGCCCGACCGACATCGACCTCTCCGGCCCGCAGGCCGACCCGACCTGGCCGCGGATCGCGGTGACGGTCGAGGCGGTCGAGGAGCTGGGGGCGGAGACGCTCGCCGTCTTCGCGCTGGAGGCGCAGCGGGTGACCGCGGAGGCGGTGCGCGACGCGAGCGAGCAGAGCAATCCGGACGACGGCACGCTGCTCGCCGACGACCAGCGCGCCCGCTTCACCGCGAGCGTCCACGGACGCCACGCGGTGCGGGCGGGCGAGCGCGTCGACCTCGCGGTCGACCACCGCGCGCTGCACGTCTTCGACCCGGTCAGCGGCGAGGCGCTGGGGCGGCGGGCGCTGGTGCACGCATGATCGGTCAGCCGGTCGCGGAGCTGGAGACGCCGGCCGTCGTCGTCGACCTCGGCGCGCTGGAGCGCAACGTCGCGCGCGCGGGCGCCTACGCGCGCGAGCACGGGCTGGCGCTGTGGCCACACCTCAAGACGCACAAGACGGTCGCGGTCGCCGAGCGCCAGCGCGCCGCCGGCGTCGCCGGCTTCACGGCCGCGAAGACGACCGAGGCAGAGCGCTTCGCGGCGCACGGGCTCGGCCCGCTGCTGCTGCACTACCCAGTCTTCGGGGCGGCGAAGTGGGAGCGGCTGGCGGCGGTGGCGGGGGAGGCGCCGCTGACCGTCGCGCTCGACTCGCTCGCCGCGGCGGAGGGGCTCGACCGCGCGCTGCGCGCGCGCGGAACGAGCGCCGAGCTGCTGATCGAGCTGGACGTCGGCATGCGCCGCACCGGCGTCGCCGACGCGGCCGCCGCGCTCGCCCTGGCGGAGGGCGTGGAGCGGTTCGGGGGGAGCGGCGGCGGCGGTGGCGCGGGCGGCGCGGGCGCGGGCGGCGTGGCTGGCGCCGGCCTGCGCATTGCAGGGATCTCCTGTTATCCCGGCCACGTCCGCGGCACGCTGGAGCAGGTCCGCGCCGGGCTGGCGGAGGTCGACGTGCGGCTGCGCGCGGCGCGCGAGGCGCTGCTGGCGGCAGGGATCCGCTGCGACCGCGTCTCCGGCGGCTCGACGGCGTCGCTGTTCCTCTCCCATGAGACCTGCATGACCGAGGTGCGCGCCGGCAACTACGTCTTCCTCGACCGCAGCGAGGCGCGCGGCGCCTGGACGGCGGAGGACTCGGCGCTGCACGTCCACGCGACGGTCGTCTCGACGAGCGTGCCGGGCCGCGCCGTGCTCGACTCCGGCAGCAAGACGCTCGGCGAGGCCGGCCCGCCGGCCGGGCTGACCGGCTGGGGCACCGTCGTCGGCGCCCCCGGCGCCGAGATCGTCGCGCTCAACGAGGAGCACGCGGTCTGCGAGCTGGCGGGCGGCGCGGCGGACGCGGGCGCCTGGCGCGTCGGTGACCGCGTCGCGGTCATCCCCAACCACGTGTGCACGTGCGTCAACCTCCACGACCGCCTCTACGCCGCCCGCGACGGCGTCGTCGAGGAGGTCTGGCCGCTGATCGCGCGCGGCGCGGTTCGCTAGCGCCGGCCGTCGTCCTCCTGGACGACGGCCTCCGGGAACGCCGGCAGCGGCGCGGCGGGGGCCCGCTCCAGCGCCTGGTCGAAGAAGGCGGTCAGCACGGCGCGCTGCACGGCGACCGCGCGCAGCGGGTCGATCGTGCCGAGCACCCTGCGTCGCACGTCGGCGGGCGCGGGCCGGGCGACGACGCCGAGGTCGCCGAAGGAGAGGTGGCGCGCCGTCGGCACGTCGACGATCGGGCGCGCGCCGGTCAGCCTGGCGTGGAACGTCGTCAGCGACGGATCGTGGACGGCGGCGGCGTTGGCGCGGAAGAGCAGGAACGGGCGGTCGAGCCCGCGCCGCGCGACGGGGCCGAAGATCGAGCCGTCGAGGTCGGCGCCGGCGCGCACGCCCCGCTCGCGGAACATCACGTTGGCCGCCGTCGCCCCGCCGAGCGAGTGGCCGAAGACGCCGATCCGGCGCGGGTCGACGTGGTCGCGCTCGGTCCGCCGCAGCGAGCGCAGGACGAACCGCACGTCGGCGACGCGGGTGTCGAGCACGATCGCGCGCGGGGCGTCCCGCTTGGTCAGGCTGCGACGGATGATGCGCCCGCCGGGCAGCTCGACGGCCGGCGACTCGTACGTGTGGTCGACGGCGGCGACGAGGTAGCCCTGGCTGGCCAGCTCCTCGGCGAGCTGCTGGTACCCGAGGCGCGAGATCGCGTAGCCGGGCGAGAACAGCAGCAGCGGGTGGCGGCCGGGAGCGATCGGCGCGCCGGTGCGGGCGTGGGTGCGCAGCCGGGAGGCGGCGGGTGAGACGCCCGAGTCGGCGACGAGCGCGGGCAGGACGCGGCGGGGCGCGTAGCGGGCGAGCGGCGCCTGCGAGGGCTGCGCGGGGTACCAGAGCGAGGCCACGACGGCCCGCTTCCGAGCACGGCCGTCACGGCGAGGGGCGAAGGGATCGCGGCGCGTGCGGTCGACCAGCGCGAGCGTGCGAACGCCGACGGGCGCGGCACCGGTGGGCGCGGGGAGCCGTGGCGCGGGCGCGATCGTCTCGTCCCGCGCGGGCGCCGGTGCCGGCGCGCCGAGCGCCGCTGCGGGCAGGCCGAGCGTGCTCGCGGCGAGCAGCAGAGCGGCGACGGCGGCGCGGCGTGCCTGGCGCGCAGCGCCGGGCGGCGGTCGGAAGCGGGGGTTCGGTTGCGCGGCGACCATGATTTCTCCATTCATCTAGGTGACTAGCACTATAGATGTTCATGGTGCCGGGCCGGTCGCGTACGCGGCGAGCATGGCGACGGTCGCGTCGATCCACGCCTCCGGCGGGTGCTCGCCCGCTGGGTGGATGACGAGGTTGTGCGTGACGGACTCGATCACCTGCACGATCAGGCGCGCGGCCAGCTCGGCGTCGGCGACCGTCGCCTCCGGCGAGGCGCGCAGGTAGGCGGCGAGCCGCGCGGCGGCCGCGGCGGCGAGGGCGTCGAGCCGGCGGCGCAGGCCGGGCGGGCGCGGCGCCTCCTCGAACAGGACGCGGTGCAGCGCGGGCCGGTCGCGGTGCAGCGCGACCATCGCCTCGACGACGCGGCGCAGGCCGTCGCGCAGCGGGGGCGCCTCGGCGAGCAGCCCGTCCAGCAGCGGCGTCATCGCGCGGGCGCCCTCGTCGACGTGGCGCTCGACGATCGCGAGCAGGATCGCGTCCTTGCCCGGGAAGTACTGGTAGAGCGAGCCGATCGAGATCCCGGCGCGCTCCGCGATGCGGTTCGTCGTCCCGGCGGCGTAGCCGTGGCGCTCGAAGACCTGAGCAGCCGCTTCGAGGATCGCCTCGACGGTCTCTCTCGCCCGCTCCTGGCGCGGCTGCTTGCGGGGGCTCAGGCGCGCTCTGGCCATCGTCGCGGAGGCTCCTCGAATGCGAGTAGACGAATACGAGTGATTGCTCACAATAGATCGATGCGCTCCGTTCGCGTCACCACCGACCTCCCGCTCGCCGCCGAGGCCGCGTGCGAGCTGGCACAGAAGCCGGCGCTGTTCGCCTACGTCGTGCGGCCGATCTTCGCCGCGCGCGATCTGCCCGACCGTTTCGACGACGTCTCCGCCGGCACCGAGACCGCCGCGCGGCTGTGGTGGCTCGGCGTGCTGCCGTCCTGGCGTCACCACCTGCGCGTCGTCGAGATCGGCTCGCGCGGGCTGTACACGAACGAGCGCGGCGGCCTCGTGCGCGCCTGGAACCACCGCCTCACGTTCGAGCCGCTGCCGGACGGCGGCGGCTGCCGCTACACCGACGAGGTCCAGCTCGACGCCGGACCCGTCACGCCGCTCGTGTGGCTCTTCGCGCAGCTGCTGTTCCGCTACCGCCAGGCGCGCTGGCGCGGTCTCGCGCGGGTGCTGGCCGGCTAGGGCCGGGTCCGCGGCGCGGACCCGGCCAGCCGTGATCAGAGGCCGCCGACGGCGACGTTGCTGGTGAGCTGGATCGTGTTGTTGCCCGAGCTCGAGGGCAGGCCGAGCTTGAGGTTGACGGCGGCGTTGATGAGGCCGAGGCCTATCCCGCAGCCGGACGCGCCCGGGATGCTGAACGTTCTGTCGGTGTTGACGTTGCCCGTCACGAGGACGTAGTCGTCGAAGAACGTCGTCGTGCCCTCGGTCGTGGTGAGGAGGTTCAGTCTGGCCGGGTTGGCGTTCGTGCCGATCTGGCACCCGGGTCCGATGATCGGGTTCGTCAGCTTGAGCTTGATCGGCTGCGAGATCCCGTACGTCGCGAGGTTGAATCTGATCGCCGACGGGGGGCCGGCGAGCTCCGCCGTCGCCGTGACCGCGTTGCCCGGGATCGGGAAGTCGATCCCGATCAGGCCGCCCGGGACCTGCACGGGTCTGGCGAAGAAGCCCGTCGTGCCTCTCGGCGCGACGAAGAGCGTGTCCTCCGGCGTCGCTCCGAAGACGAGGCCGCCACGGATCTGCATCGAGTCGCCGAGCGGCACTCTGAAGCCCTTTATGTCCATGAAGCCTCTCTGCGCGGCGACGTTGATGCACGCGTTGAGGTTGGGCGTCGATCTCGGGCAGTCGGAGAAGTCGGGGAAGGCCGCGGCGGAGGTGCCGGCCAGCGCGCCCGTCGCGGCGGCCGCGACCGCGACGGCGGTCGCCAAGCGCTTGCGATATGTCATGTGCTTCCTCCTTCGGCGTGTGAACGCACACGCAGGTTTGAACGGTGAACGGATATGGCCGTGCGTTGAACGAGGGCGGGAGCGCGGCTCCCGCCCTCGTCGTCAACGCGTGAGCTCACGCGACGTCTGGCTGCGTGAGCGTCCTCCCAATTCGGCGGTCAGCCGGATATCGTCTGCGTCGGGATGCTGAACGTTGCGCTGAACGTGCCGATCGGCGGGCACGTTCTGGCGCTTAGGTTCGCGACGAGCGGAACCGACTGCGACGACACGGTGATGCCGGTGGTTCTATTCGGTATCCCTCCCGTGCCGGTGAGCGTCGCTCTGATCGTGCCGCCGTATAGGCATCTCAACGCGGTCGCCGGGATGTCGACTAGGAAGCCGACCCCGCTGATCGTGAGTCCGGTGCTCGTGACACCGCTGAGCGGTAGCGGGACCGCGTTCGTCAGCGACACGTTCCAGGCTGGATTCGCTAGGACGAGGGCGGACCCTCCGGTGCACGGCGTCGCCGTTCCGCTGGTGATCGATCCGAGCGATCTGCCGGCTGTGTTGTCGACCGACGTCACGAGTGTGCCTATCAGGTTCACCGTGCATGTGATGTTGATGCCAGAAGCTCTGAAGTTGGAGTTCGTGGATGTTCCCGTGATCGCTCCACCAGGGCTTATGGACAGGGTTAGCGCCGACGCGACGCCGGTGAATCCAGCGACAGCGACGAGCGCCACGACCGCCGTGACGGCGGCGCGGAATCTTGAAGACATGAAGTTGCTCCAGTCGTGAAGAGTTACGTGCGAGGTACGTCACTGTATTTGCGCCTGCCCGCGCGCATGCGAACCTGCCGCAACGAACGCTGCGAGACGCCCGTGCTCTCCCCTTTCTCATGGCGGCTTCGGCCGGGACGCCATGTCGTCGCAGCGACACCGACGGACGCGGCCGCGCTGCGGCGCGCCGGCTCCCTGACCCCTGCGGTCTTATAGCAGAAGATCGTGAGATCGATCAACACTTTGTGAGTCGATCGTACTTGCGCTGGAAATCGTGGATCTGTATCGTCCATTGCACGAAATGATGTAAAGGTGTGTTCGGCGTGAGCGGCTGTCACTGCGCGCACGCCTGGGTTAACGCTGTGGGGATAGGGATGGCATGGTGAAGAGGTCAGACGTGCTCGCGTCGGCGTTGCGGCGCGTCGGGTACATGGGTGTCTGCGTCGTGCTGTTCTGCTTGGCGTCGCCACCCCACGCCGCGGTCGCCGATCTCCAGCACGGGCGCCAGCTCGAGCTCGTCCCGACCGACACGAACCAGACCGGGGTCGCGAACGTGCTCTACAGCGACGACGGTGACAGGCTCTTCTACGACATGGTCGGCGGCAACGACCTCGCCACCAACGGCGCGCTGCCGAGCTTCCTCGCGACCCGGGGCGACGACGGCTGGACGTCGCGGGGGCTGCTGCCGCCCCGCGCCGAGCAGCACGGGTCGGTGTACTTCTTCACCGGCGCGACGACCGATCTCGCGCGCTTCACCTACGCCGTCACCAACGGCGTCTTCCCGCAGCCGCCGCCGCCCACGTCGCTCGTGCGGCTCGGCGCCGACCGCACGCAGGAGCTGCTCGTCAGATGGCCCGGAGGACTGGGCTACCAGCAGCAGTACGCGGTGCAGCCGCTCACGTCCGACGACCTCGCGCACGTCGTCGCGCTGTCGGGGACGTCGCTGGACCCGCGCGACCCGGGGTCCGAGGTCACGCCGCAGCTGTACGACTTCGGCGCCGGCATCCCGCGGCTCCTCAGCGTGCTGCCCGACGACTCCGCGTCGGCCTGCGGCGCCGCGATCGGCGCGGGTTCCACACGCGTCACGGCGGGACAGCACTGGATCTCCCGGGACGGGTCGTACGTGCACTTCCTCGGCCGCTCCTCCTGCGGTGATCCGTTCAACCTGTTCGTGCGCAACGCCGGCCAGACGAGGCTGGTCTCCGGGCCGCCCGTCGCGGGTGCTGACCACGGCGCGACGTTCGTGCAGGCGACGCCGGACGGCCGCACGGTCGTCTTCGCCACCCGCACGCAGCTGGTGCTCGCCGACCAGAACGACGGGCTCGACGTGTATCGCTCCGCGGGCGGCCCGGCCGACTGCCTGACCTGCGGGATCGCCGGCGCGGAGATCCAGAGAGCGATCGCCTCCGAGGACGGCACGCGGGTCTACTTCACCTCGCCGGCGCTGCTCGTGCCCGGCAGAGGCTCGCCGGACTCGCCGCTCAACATCTACACGCTGACGGGCGACGGACCGCTCAGATACGTCGCGGGCTCGTCGGGCAGAGGCGACCTGACGGGCGTCCCGTCGGCGGGCGACACGCTCACCGCCGACGGCTCGGTCTACCTCTTCGCCTCGGGCCAGCAGCCCGGCGGCCCCGACGTCGGCGGCTGCCGCGACCCGTTCGGCGCCGCCCGCCCGTGCACGCAGCTGTACCGCTACGAGGCGGGCAGCGGAGCCGTGACGTGCATCTCCTGCCCGCCGGCGGGATCGCCCGCGCATGACGTCCCGACATCGCTGAGCGGGTCGGGCCTGCAGGTCGACCGCACCAGCCCGATGAGCGCGGACGGCCGGATCGTCTTCTTCCGCACGGCCGATCCGCTCGTACCGGAGGACGTCAACAGGGATCTCGACGTCTACGAGTGGAACGACGGTGCCGTCTCGCTGATCACCGACGGCCGCACGTCGTTTCCGGCGTCGATCACCGGCCATGTCGTGATCGGGACGACGGCGAGCGGCCGCGACGCGTTCTTCACCAGCTATGCGCCGCTCGTCCCGGGCCTGACCGAGGCAGGGACGCTGCAGCTCTACGACGCGCGCATCGGCGGCAGGGCGGCGCGGCCGCCCGCCCCGCCGCGCGAGCCGTGCGACGGCGACGGCTGCCAGGGCGCGCCCGCGTCGCCGCCGCAGGCGCTCGCGATCGGGTCGCTCGGCGGGACCGGCCGGGGCAACGTCGAGCCCGGCGCGCGGCGCGCGGGCAGGCTCGTCGTGCGCAGACCGCGTCCGTTCGCCGGCGCGACGGGCGTCGTGCGGGTGCGGGTCGACGGCGGCGGACAGGTCGCGGCGAGCGGGGCGGGGGTCAGACCCGTCACGGCGTTCGTGCGCAGAGCTGGTACGCACGCGCTGAGGATCGCGTTGCACGCGCGCAGCCGGGCGCGCCTGCGCGCGCGGGGGACGGTGCGGATCACCCTCCGGATCGTCTTCAGGCCGACCGGCCGCGCCCCGTCGAGAACCGCCGTCGTCCTGACGTTCACGGCCGACCGCGCGCGGAAGGGGCGCTAGCGTGCGTGCGGCGGTACGGCTCCTCGCGCTCGGGCTCGCGCTTCTGCTTGCCCATACCGGCAGCGCCGTGGCGGCGACGCCGTCGGCCGGCTGGGAGATCGGCTCCACGGCGCTGCCGTCGACGTTTGCGCCCGGGGACACCGGCGCGCAGTACCGGATCCTCGCCAAGAACGCCGGGGCGGCGGCGACCGACGGCAGCGCGGTGCAGGTCAGAGCGGTCCTGCCCGCCGGCGTGACGGTGACGGCGATCGTCGGGGACGCCGACTACGTCGGCACGACCTGGACGTGCGACGTCGCGACGCTCACGTGCGACCTCGTCCCGGGCTTCAACGGGCCGGCCGTGAAGGCCGGCCAGGTGCTGCCGCCGATCCTCCTCACGGTCACGGTCGACGCGGGCCTGTCGGGCGACGTCGTCAGCGGCGCCACGATCGAGGGCGGCGGCACGCCGGCCGTCTCAACGGCGACGACCACCCCGGTCGGGTTCGCGCCGGTTCCGTTCGGCGTCCGCGACGGCAGCTTCCGCGCCGAGGTCGTCGACGAGGCGGGCAGAGCCGTGAGCGAGCTGCAGGCAGGCGAGCATCCGTTCAGCGTCGTGGTGGGCCTTGCGGTCCCGGCCGCCCGCTTCGACGACGGCAACGGCGGCAGCTACGCCGCGCCGGCCGACACCGTGCGCAACGTCCAGGTGCGGATGCCGGCAGGCTTCTACGGCAGCACGCGGACGGCCGCGAAGTGCACCAACGACCAGCTCGCGCTGACGCTCGGGCAGGGAGCCGGCTGCCCCGCCGGCAGCCAGGTCGGCACGGTCGACCTGACGCTCTTCAACGGGACCTCGCTGTACTCGTGGGCGGACTCGCAGCAGATCGCGGTCTACAACATGGTCCCGCCGAAAGGCGTCGTCGCCGACTTCGCGTTCGCCCTGATCGGCAACCCGGTGCACGTCCGGATCGAGCTCGATCCGGACGATCATTCGCTCGTCGCGACGATCCCGAACGTGACCGAGCGCTTCCCCGTGCTCGACCAGCGGCTGACGCTGTGGGGCACGCCCGGCGACCCGCTGCACGACGCCGAGCGCTTCAACCCGGCCGACCCGTTCGGAGGGCTCCCGCTGCCGTTCCCGGGCGACGCGAGCCCGTTCCTGACGCTCCCGTCGCGCTGTGGTCAGCTCGACGGCGCGAGCGTGAGCGTCAGCTCGTGGGGCGCGCCGGGCCGGGTCAGCTCGGCCCGGACGGCCGCGAGGACGGTGAAGGGCTGCGAGCGGCAGCGGTTCGGCGCCTCGATCGGCCTCGGCATGGACACGACGCGCGCCGACGCTCCGAGCGGCATCTCCGTTCGCGTCGACGTCGATCAGCAGACGGGCTGGAGAGGGCTCGCCACACCCCCGCTGAAGGACGTCGCGGTCGCCCTCCCCGAGGGGGTGTCGGTCTCGCCGTCGTCGGCCGACGGCCTCGCCGGCTGCTTCCCCGACCAGATCCGGCTCGGGACCGACGCCGAGCCGGCGTGTCCGGACGCGTCGCGGATCGGCAGCGTCGAGATCGCGACGCCGCTGCTCGACGAGCCGCTTCGCGGCGGTGTCTTCCTCGCGCAGCCGCGTGCCAACCCGTTCGGCTCGCTGATCGCGTTCTACGTGGTGGCGCAGGGATCCGGCGTCACGCTGAAGCTGCCGAGCCGGGTGACGACCGATCTCGCGACCGGGCGCGTCACGACGACGTTCGAGCAGCTGCCGCAGCTGCCGTTCTCGACGTTCAGGGTGCGCTTCAAGGGCGGGCAGCGCGGGCTGCTCGCGACGGCGCCGACGTGCGGGACGGCCGCCGCGTCCGCGCGTCTGACGCCGTGGAACGGATCGCTGCCGGCGATCGTGATCGAGCAGCCGATGACGACCGACGCCGACGGGGCCGGGGGCGCGTGCGGCGCGTCGCGGTTCGAGCCGGCCTTCCGTGCCGGGACGGCCGATGCGACCGCCGGCAGGACGTCGCCGTTCGCGCTCGCCGTCGCCCGTCCCGATCAGCACGAGCAGCTCGAGGCGATCTCGACGGAGCTGCCGGCCGGGCTGACCGGCCGGATCGCCGCCGCGACGCTGTGCGCCGACGCGGCGGCCGCCCGCGGCACCTGTCCGGTCGCCGCGCAGGTCGGCTCGGTGCAGGTCGGCTCGGGTCCGGGCGCGAGCCCGCTGTTCCTCGACGGGAAGGTCTACGTCACCGGTCCGTATCGCGGGGGTGCGTTCGGGCTGAGCGTCGCCGTGCCGGCGGTCGCCGGTCCGTTCGACCTCGGCACGGTCGTCGTGCGGGCGGCGATCTTCGTCGACCCGCTGACGACACGGCTGAGGATCGTGTCGGACCCGTTCCCAGCCAGCCTGGAGGGGATCCCGCTGCGGATCCGCGACGTGCGGCTCGCAGTCGATCGGCCGGGGTTCATGCTGAACCCGACGAACTGCTCGCCCGCGAGCGTCGCCGGGCAGCTGCGCTCGACGCGCGGCCGGATCGCGACCGTCGCGAGCCGCTTCCAGGTCGGCGACTGCGGGGCGTTGCGGTTCAGACCGCGGATGACGCTCCGCGCCGGTTCCAGACGGCACCGGCGTGGCGGCGACTCGACGCCGCTCGAGGTCGTGCTCGCGATGTCGCCGGGGCAGGCGAACGTCAGATCGGTGTCGGTGACGCTGCCGCGGACGTTGAGCGCCCGGCTCCAGGTCTTGAACACGCGGAACGCGTGCACGCTGCAGCAGTTCAGGTCGGACAGCTGCCCGATCGACGTCGGCTCCGCGGTAGCGGTGACGCCGCTGCTGCGCGATCCGCTCGTTGGGCGGGTCGCGCTCGTGCGCAACCGGGCGAGCAGACTGCCGGACGTGATGGTCGCGCTGCGGGGGCAGGGCGACGCGCGGGCGGTCCGGGTCGAGCTGGCCGGCAAGATCGCGATCACGAGAGCGCTGCAGATCCGCACCACGTTCGCCGCGGCGCCCGATGCGCCGATCTCGAAGTTCCGCCTCAGCTTCGCCGCCGGCAGACACGCGGCGATCGCCGCGAGCGAGAACCTCTGCAGCGCGAGAGCGAGACGACGGTCGATCGCGCAGCTGACGTTCGTCGCGCAGAACGGCAGGCGCGTCGCGCGCGACCAGCGCATCGCGATCGCCGGCTGCCGGCGCTGAGCGCCGCGCGCGCCGGCCGCGCGCGCCACGTGCGTACGCTGGCCGCGCGCGTGCGGCGCCGCCTACGCGAGCGCCCAGCGCGGCGGTGAGCCGTCGAGCCGCACGACGCGGCCGGCGGCGACGTGGGCGTCGAGGTGAGCGCCGATGCAGCGGGCCAGCTCGACCGTCGCCTCCGGGTAGGGGCCGACGGCTGCGTCGCACGCCTGCAGCAGCTCGGCGAGCGAGCGCGCGCGATCGGTGGCGCCTCTGCCGTGCGCTTCGTCGCGCGCGCCGCCGAGCGCCGCCAGCACCGCGGCGTCGAGCGCGTCGACCCAGCGCTCGCTCAGGTCGAGGAAGGCGGCGACCTCGTCGCCGCGCAAGAGCGGGAAGTGGGCGGTGCCGAGCCGTGCGGGCGCGAGCGCGCGCAGCGTCGCGATCGAGCCGCGGTAGGCGGCGAGGTCGCCGTACGGCGTCGGGCTGACGAGCGCGCCGTCGTAGGAGCGGAAGCCGTCGCCCATCACGGCGTCGAGCACGATCGCGGTCGCGCTGGCACGGTGCAGCAGGCCGAGGTGGCCGGCCGAGTGGCCGGGCAGGTGCAGCAGCTCCAGCGCCATCCCGCCGCCGAGGTCGAACGCCGGCGACGCCGCCTCGTCCGCGCCGGGCGCGACGTCGCCGTCGAGCGGCGCGTCGGCGCCGGCGGCGTCGCGCAGCCACTCCCACGTCTGCGGCGGGTAGTCCAGCTCGTAGTCGCGGTACCAGCCGTAGCGCGCCGCGGTGATCGCGGCGAACGACTCGATCTGCGGGCGGTCGGCGGGGTGCGCGACGAAGCGTGCGGCCGGCGCGAGCGCGCGCAGCTCGGCGTCGCCGCCGTAGTGGTCGACGTCGGCGTGCGAGATCACCACGTCGGTGAGGTCGGCGGGCGTCAGCCCGAGGCCGGCGAGCGCCGGCACGATCGCGGCCGCCGGCGTTCCGGCGACGCCGCTGTCGACCAGCAGGATTCGCTCGCTGCCGACGCACAGCCACTGCGCCATCGGCCGCTCGCCGAGCGGCGAGGCGATCCGGTGGATGCCGGGGACGACCTCGGTCACGTCGAGTCCGCGCGTGCTCACGACGCCGCCTCCAGCTCCAGCTCCAGCACGCGCGCCGCGTTGCCGCGGTAGATCCCGTCGAGCACGTGGGGCGGCAGGCCGAGCGTCGACTCCAGCAGCGTGAACCAGCTCGCGTACGCCTCCGCCTCCGGCGGGAAGTGGTCGGTGCCGAACAGCACCCGGTCAGCGTGACGCAGCAGCAGCGCGCGTGCGCCGTCGGCGTCGGCCGCCAGCTCCTCGGCGCGATAGGAGAAGTCGACGACGAGGTTCGGGTACGCGTCGAGCATCCGCGTCAGCCACGGCAGGTCCTCGGCGTCGACGCCGTGGGCGCCGACGAACGTCGTCCGCGGATGGGCGGCGACGAGCGCCTCGAACGACCACATCAGCTGCTCGAACGACGGGTAGTCACCGCCGTGGAACGACCAGTCGGGGTTCGCCTTCAGCATCTCCCAGCGCGGGTTGCTCTCGTCGAACGGGAGGAAGAACGCGGGCGGGTCGGCGGTGTGGATCAGCACCGGCAGGCTGAGGTCGGCGGCCGCCTCCCAGACGGGCGCGATCCGCTCGTCGTCCGGCAGCAGCAGGCGGCCGCGCGTGTCGCGCCAGCCGAGCCCGAGCGTCTTCCACACCTTCAGCCCGCGCGCGCCCGCGGCGGCGGAGCGCTCGAGCGACGCGACCAGCGCGGCGGCGAAGTCGTCGCTTTGCGCCGCGAGCGACCAGTCGAGCTGGCAGAAGGTCGCGAAGCGGCCGGGGTGGGCGCGGTCGTAGCGGTCGAGGTTGGCCTCCAGCTCCGCGTCCCAGCGGCCGTCGAGGTTGACGATCGCCGCGATCCCGCCGCCGTCCATCAGCTCCAGCAGCGCGCCGACGTCAGGCACGGTCCACGGCAGGCCGGGCGCGCCGCCGGCCAGGTCCGCGGGGACCCAGCCGCCGTCGGCCCCGAGCCAGCGGCCGAGGTGGTTGTGCGCGTCGATCAGTGGCGGGCGATTGTTCATATACGCGAACGTCTGTTCCATTGAGAAAACACGCTATCCATCACGCCCGGGAACGTCAACGGATCGCAATGCCCGTACGAGGACCATGCCCGCGGCGCCGGTCGACGTACCTGCCGCGGAGACGGCCCGCGGCGCGCGCTAGCCTGGCGCGCATGACGATCACGAAGACGGGGGCACGGACGCTGCTGGGGGCGATCGCCGCGGGCGTGCTGCTCGCGCTCCCGGGCCCCGCATCCGCGCAGCTCGACGGACCGGCGACGCCGTACGTCGACGCCGTCGGCGCGTGGGCGAACGCGCAGACGCTGCGGCGCGACCTGGAGAGCGGCGGTGGGACCGGCACGGCGCCGGCGAGAGGGAGAGCGCCGAGACGCGCGACCGCGAGACAGCTCGCGGCGCTGCGCTTCACGCCGAGCGCGGGCGTGACGCGGGCCAACGACGACGCCGTGATCGCGAAGCTTCCGTCGAGCTACGACCCGGTCAGAGTCCGCGCGGTGCTCGCCGAGCTGCGCGCGGAGGGCCGCAAGGTGCTGCGCGCCAACGGCTTGCGCGGCAACGACCTCGGCGATGTCGCGACGTTCGACCTGATGCTGCTGTACCTCGTCTACCACGACCTCAGAAGCGACCCGCCGAGAGCGGCGGTCGCGGCGCTGCGGCGCGAGGTGCGCAACGACATCGCGGCCAACCCGGCGACCGTCCGCCTGTCCGACGCGCGCAAGCAGACCGCGGCGGAGATGATCGACATGAAGCGGACGTTCCTGCTCGCCGACTGGCCGGCCGACGCGCTCGGCCGCAGCGACCGGCGCGCCGAGATCCGCACGTGGGTGCGCGCGGCGTTCGGCGTCGACCTGCGCGCCGTCAGACTGACCGCGCGCGGCTTCGTCGCGCGCTGACGGTCAGCTCCCTCCAGTCGGAAGGGATGGTGCTGCACAATAGGGAGACGTGGTGATCGGCCAGTGGCGGTGGGGCTGGCCTGTCCAAGGAGGCGAGCACAGCACCGTGCGCAATCCATGGTTGGCGATCGGATCGGCCGTCGAGCCGGCGTCGCAGGCGCGCCTGATCGCACGGGCGAGCGAGCGCGTCCAGGAGGGCAACCCGCCGCCGCGGGTGCTGCGCCCGGTCGTGCTGGAGTCGTGGGAGCGCTCGGCGCAGGCGGGCGTCTTCGCCGAGCGTGAGGAGCTGCCGCCGCGGCTGACGGCCGAGGAGCTGGAGGAACGGCGAGCGAGACACCCGCTCGCGGCGGCGATGCCGCTGATCCGCTCGCTGCTCGTCGATGTCGCCGAGGATGCGCGCCACATCGTCGCCGTCTGCGACGTCACCGGCCACCTGCTGTGGGTCGAGGGCAGCCGTGCGACGCAGCGCGCGGCGCTCGGCATCGGCTTCGTGCCGGGCTCGGACTGGAGCGAGGGCACGACCGGCACGAACGCGCCCGGCACGGCGCTCGAGGCCGACCACCCGATCCAGGTCTTCGCCGGCGAGCACTACAGCGCGACGCACGCGTCGTGGATGTGCGCGGCGGCGCCGATCCACGACCCGGAGCACGGCGGGCTGCTCGGCGCGGTCGACCTGACCGGGTCGTTCGACACAGCGCACCCCTCGACGCTCGCGCTCGCGAACGCGACCGCGAGAGCGGTCGAGGCGCACCTGGCGGCGCTCAGCGCGTGGAAGGACGCGGCGGCGCTGGAGGCTGCGCGCGGCCACCTCGGCGCCGGCGCGAGCGTGACGGTCGTCTCGCCCGGCGGACGGCTGCTCGGCGAGGACCTGGGGCGCCGCCGCGTGCCGCCGCCGACCGAGCCAGGCCGGCTGCGGATCGGTCGCGCGGTGGTCGAGGCGGAACAGCTCGCGGCGGTGCCGGGCTACTGGCTGCTGCACCCGCACAGCAGGCGGCGGGCGGCCCCCAGAGCCGCCGCGTCCGCTGCGGACGGCGCCGCGCTGCGCACCGGCGCCGCGTCGGCCGGCACGGCCCACGGCGTCCACACCGGCACGCTTCGGCTGCGCCTGCTCGGCACGCCGGCCGACGCGGTCGTCTCCGCCGGCCGGCCGCTGACGGTGACCCCGCGCCAGCTGGAGATCTGCGCGCTGCTGGCGCTCCACCCCGACGGCCTCGGCAGCGGTGAGCTGCGCGAGCTGCTGTACGGCGACCAGGAGGTCGCGGACGTGACGATCCGGTCGGAGCTGTCGCGCCTGCGCCGCACGCTCGGGGCGGCGCTTGCTGCGCGCCCCTACCGCTTCGCGACGCCGGTCGCGACCGACGTCGAGCACGTCGAGCAGTTGCTGCACGGCGGCGACGTGCGGGCGGCCGTGCAGGCGTACACGGGGCCGGTGCTGCCGGCGTCGGAGTCGCCGCGGATCGCGGACCTGCGCGACCAGCTCCACTACGAGCTGCGCGCCGCGCTGCTCGCCGGCGAGGACCCCGACGCGCTGTTCCAGTGGATCCGCGCGCCCCACGGCGCCTCCGACGCCGCCGTCGCCCGCCGCCTCACGACGCTGATCGGCGCGCGCGACCCGCGCCGCGCGACCGCCGTCGCGGTCGTCGAGGCGGATCTGTTCGCGCGCCGGTAGCGAGCGTCAGGAGGTACGGCGGAAGAGCACCTTCGCCGTCGAGGTGGCGCAGTGGTGCCAGCCCCTCTGCCCGATCCGGTCGCATCTCCCGCGTCTGCTCTGGAAGACGATCGTGTGCCGCTCGCCTCTTCTGAGGCGCAGCAGCTGGCGGGTCCCACCGCGCTCGGTCATCTTCCCGAACTCCGGCCGCTCGGGGCCGGGATCGGCCGGCAGCTCGACCTCCGGGCAGCGCTGCTGGAAGTCGTCGAGCCCCGCGGCGACGTTGAACGTCAGCGACCGGTTCTCCGCCGTCAGCGAGGTGGACGCGCGCGCTCTCTTCGGGCCGCACGTCGCCTTCACGTTCTCGTCGGGGACCTCGCCTCTGCAGCGGCCGTACTCGCTCAACGGTCCGCACGGCGAGCACTCCTCGGTGTCTGGCTTCAGGTGGCCCTGGTAGTCGAGTCTGCGCTCGACCTGCGCCGGTCCCTCCTTCGGCGAGTGGCCCCAGATCTTGCCGGCGTAGTACTCGTCGAGCTTCAGCAGGCCGGTGTACGCGCCGACGGACGTCGTGATGACGCCGCCGCCCTTGATCCAGGAGTCGCACTTCTCCGGATAGCCTCTGCTCATGTCGGTCCACTGGTATCTCTGCTCGACCGACACGACGCGGTAGGCGAACATCCGCGGCAGCGTGTCGGCCAGCGCGGCCGCCGGCGCGGCGGACAGCAGGACGAGGACGACCGCGGCCGTCCGAACGATGGTCTTGGTCATGGCCCGCAGGGTGCGCGCCGAGGGTGGCGCGCCGCAAGCGGGGAACCCCGCGCTCGCCGTCGTCTAGCGGTCGGCGGCCGCGTCCGGCCGGCGCGTCTTGCGCCCACCGGCCGCCAGCCCGCAGAAGCCGATGGTGGTGCTCACGAACGAGGCCGTGACGGCGGCCATGAAGAGCGGGTGTCTGTCGAGGTCGGGCTTGAACGCGAGCGGCAGGAACGCCATCGCGTTCGTCCAGGCGCCGACCCGCAGCGCGCGGCCGGCGAGCGGCGGCGGGTCGGGGACCGCGAGGCCGCAGGCGACGCTGGCGGTGCCGAGCGCGGCGAGGTCGAGGTGCCACTGACGGATCCGCGCCGGGTTCTGGATGCCGAGTCTGCGCGCCGTCTCCGGCTGCGTGCGGCAGAGCGTGTAGACCCAGCCCGAGAGCGCGCTCGCGGCCAGCTCGACGAGCCCGGAGCGGGCGAGCGGACTGAGTGTGCGGGCGTCGCTCATGCCACCGCTCCGGTCCGCGGCGGGGCGGTGGTCGGGGCTGCGGCCGGCGCGGCCGGCGCGCCCGCGAGCGCCGCGCGGTCGAGCCTGCGCTCGTGCGCGCGGCGGTACTGCGACCGTCCGAGCGGGTTCTGGTACGCCCACGCGGCGGCGCCGAGCGCGCCCCGCTGCTGGAGCCAGAAGCCCGCGGGCAGCGCGCGCGGGGGACGGCGTCGCGGTTCCAGGTCGGCGACGGCGACGCCCGGCCCGTCCTCGCGCCCGCGCGCCGCGAGCACCGTCCCGTCCGCGTCGCAGACGACCGCGGCGCCCGCGAAGCGGCCGTGGTAGATCCAGCTGCCGCCGGGGAACGGGCAGTTGAGCGGACCGGAGTGGGCGGCGTGGACGACCGGCGCGCCGGCGTACGGCGCGAACCGCTCCGCCGCCGTGACGGCGCGGCGGTGGTTGGCCGCATCCCAGCGCGCGAACAGCCGGTGCGGGCGCCAGCGCGGGATGCTCCACCAGCCCGAGCCGCCGACCACGAGGTCGACGCGGCCCGCCAGCCGCTCGGCGGTCTGGGTCCGCATCAGCTCCCAGCAGAGCGCGACGCCGACGGTCAGCCCGCCGGCCTCGATCCGGCCGGGGTCGCCGCCGCCGACGTAGAGCGCGTTCTCCCACATCGTCGGGAGGTCCTTGTCGTGGCGGCCGAGCAGCGCGCCGTCGGGGCCGAAGAGCAGGAACGCGTTGCGCACGTGGCCGTCGTCGTCGCGCACGAGCGCCGAGCCGCCGACGTGCGCCTCGTGCCGCGTCGCGAGGTCGCGCAGCAGCTGCGCCGGCGCGCCGTCCGCGGGCGGCGCCGCCTCGCGCAGCTCGGGACGGTTCGCGACGCCGGTCGAGAAGAACTCCGGCAGCACGATCCAGTTCGCCCCGCGCGCCGCCGCTGCGTCCGCGAGCCCCTCGCACAGCTCGAGGTTCGCGTCGATGTTCCCGACCTCCGCTTCGAGCTGGACGGCCGCCGCGCGGATCGTCATCCCGTTCCCCTTTGCAGTTTGCCTCGAAACTGAACGCAACTATAGTGACGGGCGGTGACCGGGCAAGCACCTACCCGCGGGCAGCGGCGCAAGGCGCTCACCGCCGCCGCGATCCTCGACGCGGCGCGGCAGCTGTTCTTCGCCAACGGGGTCGCGCGCACGACGATCGACGAGATCGCGGAGCGAGCCGACGTCTCGGTCGGGTCGGTCTACTTCCACTTCCGCTCGAAGGAGGGCGTCTACCTCGCGCTCGTCGAGGAGGCGCTGGACGTCAACGAGCGCTTCATGGCCGACGTGCCGGGCGACCCCTCGCCGCTCGCTCGCATACTCGCCGCCGGCGAGGCGTACCTGCGCTTCCACCTCGAGCGGCCGGACGCCTTTCGCCTCGTCGCGCTGCGGATGCTCGAACCGCCGGTCGGCGCGGATCTGAGCGAGGCCGAGCAGCGGATCGCCGACCGCGTCGAGCGGCTCGTCGGCGCCGTCGGCGCCGACCTCCAGGCGGCGATCGACGCGGGCGAGGTGCGGCCGATCGCCGCCGTCGACGGGATGCGCTTCCTGTGGGGGGCGTGGAACGGCGTGATCGCGCTGAGCCTGCGGCAGGACCGCCTCAGGCTGACCGACGACGAGGTCCGCGCCGCACTCGCGGAGGGCCGCGCGATCATCGAGCGCGGCCTCGCGGTCTGAGCGGCGCCGCCCGCGCCGCGCGCCGGTCACGACGCTCCACGCGGCGCGCAACGTTGCAACGCAACCTTTCTGCAACGTCTTCCGGACTATCGTCGTCTGCGAGTCGCCGCCCGGGGGTTGGCGGCGCAGAGGAGAACAACGTCAGAGGAGGCCGTCATGGCTGTCGCCGTCCCCATCGGTGAAGCGACCCGCCGTTTCACGTCCGAGCCGCGCAAGCTGCTGATCGGCGGTCAGTGGCGGGAGTCCGTCAGCGGCAAGACGTTCGACACCTACGACCCGGCGACCGGCGCGGTGCTCGCGACCGTCGCGGAGGGCGACGCGCAGGACGTCGAGCTGGCAGTCGCGGCCGCTCGCAGAGCGCTGGAGGACGGGCCGTGGTCCCGCCTGAACCCATCCGAGCGTGGGCGGATCGTCCACCGCGTCGGCGACCTGATCATGGAGAACGCGGACGAGCTGGCGGAGCTGGAGACGCTCGACAACGGCAAGCCGAAGGCGGTCGCCGCGGCGGCCGACGTCCCGCTCGCGGCTGACCTCTTCTGGTACATGGCCGGATGGGCGACGAAGCTCAACGGCGGCACGATCAACCCGTCGGTGCCGTACATGCCCGGCGCTGAGTTCCATGCCTACACGTTGCGCGAGCCGGTCGGCGTCGTCGGCCAGATCATCCCGTGGAACTTCCCGCTGCTGATGGCGGCGTGGAAGCTCGGCCCGGCGCTCGCGACCGGCTGCACCGTCGTGCTGAAGCCGGCCGAGCAGACGCCGCTGAGCGCGCTGCGGCTCGGCGAGCTGCTGCTGGAGGCGGGCGTGCCCGACGGCGTCGTCAACGTGATCCCCGGCTACGGCGAGACGGCCGGCGCCGCGCTCGCCGCGCACGAGGGCGTCGACAAGGTCGCCTTCACCGGCTCGACCGAGGTCGGCAAGCTGATCGCGCAGACCGCGACCGGCAACCTCAAGCGCGTCTCGCTGGAGCTCGGCGGCAAGTCGCCGAACGTCGTCTTCTCCGACGCCGACGTCGACGCCGCGATCGCCGGCGCCGCGCAGGGGATCTTCTTCAACCAGGGCGAGGTCTGCTCCGCCGGCTCGCGCCTGTACGTGCAGGAGGACCAGTTCGACCGCGTCGTCGAGGGGATCACGAGCGCGGCGAAGTCGATCAGAGTCGGTCACGGCCTCGACCCGACGACGGAGATGGGCCCGCTCGTCTCCCAGGAGCAGTTCGACCGCGTCACCGGCTACCTCGCGAAGGGCGCCGCCGAGGGCAACCGCGCGACCGCCGGCGGCTCCGCGATCGACGGCGACGGCTGGTTCGTCCAGCCGACTGTGCTGGTCGACGCGACGCCCGAGCACACGATCGTGCGCGAGGAGGTCTTCGGGCCGGTGATCGCCGCGATGCCGTTCAGCGACGTCGACGACCTCGCGCGCCAGGCGAACGACTCCCACTACGGCCTCGCCGCCGGCGTCTGGACGCGCGACGTCTCCAAGGCGCACAAGCTGGCGAAGCGGATCAAGGCCGGCACCGTGCACGTCAACAGCTACCACGTGTTCAGCGCCGAGCTGCCGTTCGGCGGCTACAAGCAGTCCGGCTGGGGCCGCGAGATGGGCGAGGAAGTGCTCAACAACTACCTCGAGACGAAGTCGGTCATCGTCGCGCTGTAGCGGCTTGCGTTCGCGCCGCCCGCCTCCTCCTCGGCGGGCGGCCGTTCAGCTTCCGCGCACGATGTCGTCCAGCTTGCCGTCGACCACGGCCAACACGACATCTCGCAGCTCCGCGGGCAGCTCCGCCATTGCGGATCGGCCGCCGAGCAACGCGAGCCGCAGGGCTCGCACGATCGCCAGGAGGTACGACGCCTCCGCCTGCTCGGCGAGCGTCGCCTCCCACCATGCGATCCAGTCGATGAGGTGCGCGTGGGCCTCATCGCGCTCTGAGGCGACGGCCATGAGCGCGACGACCACATCCTTGTCGGCGTCATCGCGGACGAGGATCTCGGCGATCCGCGTGGCGATGGAGGCTGCCTTGCCCACCGGCGGCTGCTCGGCGAGCACGCCGAGCCACCCTGCGAGCACGCGGTCAGCGTCGGTCTCCAACGCAAGCTCCAACGCCGCTCTAAGCTCGGCGTCACCGTCGAGCAGCTGCATCGGCGACACACGCTTTGCGGCATCAGCGAAGCCAGCCCGCACCTCCTCGCCGGCGCCGATGAGGTAACCGCTGTAGAGGCTCTCCTCCCGAACCGCTGACGCCAGGAAGCGGACAGCGGCGCTCCACTCCTCGCGAAGGTCTCGGCTGAATCCTGCAGTGACTGCCAGCTCGTACCGCGGCATGGCGGCCGTGTCGTCAGGCAGCTCGAGTTGCACCTCAGCCCAATGGCCCGCACGTTCCCACTCTGCGGCTTGGATCGCCGCCCCAGTGGCCACCGCCATCAGGAACGGACGTTGACGCTCGTCGGCGAACTCGATCGCCGACTCGAAGGCTGGGAGCAGGTCAGCTGGAAGATCTGGGTTCTCCGGGTTCGCCCCGTGAAATGCGACCGCGAGCCGATACGCGATCTCGGCAGTGTCTGGATGCGCACTTCCCAGCAGGCGCAGACGCTCGTCGAGGCACGCCCGTGCCACGTCGCGCGCCTGCTCGTAGTTCTCTTCGCGCAAGAGGGCCAGCGACCGCATCGAGTCGACCGCGCAGACGAGCAGCGGGTCGCCGGCGTCCTCAGCGTCGTCTCGCAGCGTGTCGAGACGGGGATGGATCTCTGGCACGTCCACGCGGGTGATCGCCCAGCCGGTGGCGAGCAGCCGCAGCACGAGCGAGTCACGGGCGCGGAGGGGGTCGACGGCCTCGACGGCCGCGTCCAGTGCACGCTGCACTCGCTTCTCCGGCTCCGCTTCGGCCTCGGTCGTCGTCGCGGCCTCGATCGCTGCTGTGGCGACGGCTTCAGCGACCTCGCGGTCGGCTGGATCCGAGCCCACCGTCCGCAACGCGAGCGCCTCCCGTGCCGCCTCCTCGCCCGAGAGGACCGCCAGTGCCGCGGCCTCGGCGGCGATCGCGGCGAGCCGGCTCATGCCGGCGCGCTCCGGGTCGGACGGGCGGCGCTCCAGCCACCCGCGCGCTCCGGCGAGCAGCGCGATCGGGTCGGTGTCGCCGAAGAGCGAGTCGATCGTCGTCGCGACCGACCATCTCATGGCACCTCGGAAGTAGTCCTCGTCGATCGAGCCAGGGTCGGCGAGCGCGAGCCGCTCTCGCTGCTCGGCGATCGAGTACCAGTCGCGCAGGAACGAGACGATCACGTTGAGCAGCTCGCCGTCGGAGTCGCGGTACTGCAGGTGGTGGCGCAGCATCGGCTCGCGGATCTCGTACCAGGTGGTTCGCTGGTCGGTTCCGGGCAGTTTCGTCCTGCGGACCCAGCGGGCGTCGTGGAGCCGTCTGAGCGAGGTGGCCGCGATGGTTGCGTCCAACCCGCTCAGCTCTGCCAGCTCCTTGACCGTCCGCATCCCAGGGCTGACCTGGACGACAGCGCCGTCGCGCTCGACCATCGCTGAGCGGCACAGCTCGACGACGAGCTTGCGCTCGTTGCCCGGCAGCGAGTTCAGCCGCTCCTGGTAGTAGGGCACCAGCTCGTCGAGCAGCGTTCTCACCAGCGGCGCCAGCTCGTCGAGCGTCTCGACGGTCACGCAGGCGGCGAGCACGGTCCACATCCGGGGCGAACCGCCGGTCACGTGGGTGACCGCCCGGAGTCGCGCTCGCGCGGTCGGAGTCTCCAGGAACGCCGCCAGCTCGTCATCGCCGGCGACCGCGGCGAGGTGGCGGAGCAGCGCACCGCCCTCCTCGGCGGACAGGTCGTCGAGCATCTCGGTCGAGAAGGCGCCGTACCACGGTCTCGCATGCTCGGAGACACCGTCGAACAGCAGCGGGGTCGAGGCGAGCAGCATCAGCCGACCGGTGTTCTCGGCGAAGGCTCGCAGCCGCGCCTGGCCGTCGTCGCCGAAGTCGTGGAAGACACGGTTGAGGTTCTCTACGACGAGCAGCAGCGTTCGGTCGCCCAGGGCGCGCAGCACGACCTGTTCCAGCTGGAGCGTGTCGCGTCGGGCTGCGCGGGCGTCCGCGAGCAGGGTGCCGTTCTGCGGGCGGGGGCCCTGGCCGAGCAGCCGCTCGACGATCGAGAAGAGGAGGTCGTTGTAGAAGACGATCTCCGGCGCGTCTTCCGGCAGGACGACCGCCGCGAGCCGTCTCGCGGTCCGTCTGTCCTGCAACGTCTCGTGGACGACGACCCGCAGCAGGTGGGTCTTCCCGCTGCCGCGCGGCCCGACGACGAGGAAATGCGGCCGCTCCTTCGATCTCGCGGCCGAGCGGAGTCGTCTCGCCAGCCGTCTCACGATCTCGTCGCGACCGACGGTGCGTGCAGCCAGCTCTTCAGCCGGCACCGCGGTGGGGGTGAACGCCGGCAGCGCCGCGCGATGGGTGCGCAGCACGTTCATCGCCGCAGCCTCACCCATGCGCGGCGGACGATCGCGAACGCGAACGTGCGGTTCTCTCCATCGCGCACGAGATAATGATCGTCCTCGAGCCGCTCCAGCACGTCGCGCACGTCGTCACGGGCGACCGCCTCGAGCTCCCGATCGAGGCGCACCAAGTTCACGATGCCGTCCAGATCGAGTGGCGCACCGCTGGCGAGAACATCGAGGGTCGCGCGCGCGAGCGGTGCCTGCTCGCCGTAGTAGACGGGGATCCGGTCACGGTAGTGCCGCAGGTCCCATGGATCGTCGGACGTCGTGATGGCCGTCGTCACGATCTCGTCGATCGCTGCACTGTCCAACGTGCCCGAGAGCGAGAGACGCTCGGCCGCCTCGACGATCTTGTGCATGTAGTACGGGACACCCTCGACACAGGCGGCGATGGCGCGGGCGGTCTCGGCTTCGTCGTGGTCGGGAAGGTCGGCGCCGCGCAACAGGCACCGCGCGAGCAGTTCGGCGTCGCCGCCGTCGCCGCATGGGAGCGGATCCAGGCGCAGACGCACCGTGTCGTTGAGGACGCCGGAAGCGTCACGGGTGACGTGGTGAAAGCCGATCGAGCCAAGGCAGAGCATCCGGAGACCGGCGTGTGTCTCGCGCAGGCGCCGGAGCAGGTGCAGCGCGGCCGTGCCCTCGTCGCCAGCCGGGTCGCGTTGGTTGAGCGCGCGGGCGAACAGCGGGAGCTCGTCGAGGATCAGCAGCAGGCGGCTGTCGGTCTCGGCGACCGCCGCCGTCACGACGTCCTCGAACAGCAGCCGGCTCTGCGCCGGCTCGACGCCGACGCCTCCGACGTTGAACGACAGCCGGTTGAGCAGTCCGCGAGCAGTGCGCTGGAGCGGATTCTCGAATCTCTCCAACGACCAGAGCAGTGATTGCGTCAGCTCGTCGATGCTGCGGTACCCCTCCACGCTCAGGCGCACCGTCGTCCAGCCGTCCCTGGGTGATGCTCGCTCGACGAGCTTGGCGACCGACGTCTTGCCCATGCGGCGCTCGCCGGTGAGCACGACGCTGCGGCGGTCGAGCGCCGCAAGCATCTCGTCGCGGAAGCCGTCGCGCCCGATGATGTTCTCGACGTCCAGTCCTCCGCCGGAATTGACCGGTATCGGGCGTATCGTCACGCCGACCACGATATACAAGACGAACTCGTTATGCAACCGCCTCGTTATATATCGCGGCTGATGTGTGTATCGCTCCGCGCAGCTTGCGCCGCCCCGTCGGCGGGCGGCACAAGCTGTGCGCTCACTCCGCCGCGATCGCGCGCAGGACGTCCAGGCGCGCGGCGCGGCGGGCGGGGCGGATGCTCGCCAGGACGCCGGCCAGCGCGCCGACGACGAGCACGACGAGCAGCTGCCCGAGCGGGACCGCGAAGCGGTCGATCCCGACGTCGCCGGCGAGCTGCACCAGCGCCCACGCGAGCGGGACGCCGATCGCGAGGCCGCCGAGCGTGCCGAGCAGCGCGATCACGACCGCCTCCCAGCGGACCATCGCGCGCAGCTGTCTGCGCGTCTGCCCGACGGCGCGCAGCAGGCCCAGCTCGCGCGTGCGCTCGTACGTCGCGAGCGAGAGCGTGTTGGCGATCCCGACGAGCGCGATCAGGACCGCGAGCGCGAGCATCACGTAGACGATCCCGAGCACCATGTCGACGCCCGCGCTCGCCGCCGTCACGTACTCGTCGCGCGTCTGCAGCTCGGGGTCGCCCCAACGCCGCGCGATGCCCGCGACCGCCGCGCGGCCGTCGTCCGGCGTGACGCCCGCTCTGAACGCGACGAAGACCGCCCGGTCGGCGTCCTGCTGGGCGCGGCCGGCCCACGCCGCGCGGGGCAGCAGCAGGTCGCCGGCGATCCCGTCCTCGGCGTAGATCGCGCCGACGCGCAGCGCGTCGCGGCTCCCGTCCGGGAACACGACCGGGACTGCGCTGCCGACGCGCCAGCCGTGGTCGTCCGCCGCCGTGCGTGAGACCGCGATCCCGTCGGCGCCGAGCGCCCGCGCGCTGACCGAGCCCTCGACGTCGCCGAGGTCGACGACGCGGCGCAGCTGCGCCGGATCGGCGATCCGCACCGTCTCGTCCTCGCCCGCCACGCGCGCGGTCCCCTGGCCGAGGCCGACCGCCGTCGCGACCTGCGGCAGCCTGGCGACCTCGCCGGCGAGCGCGGGTGGCAGCGTCGCGTCGTCGAACTGCCCGCCGGCGATCGCGAGGTCGCCGCGGAAGCCTTGCTGGGCGCTGTCGTCGAGCGTCGACTTGACCGACGCGCCGATCACCGTGAACGCCGCCACGACGGTGACGCCGACGACGAGCGCGGAGGCGGCCCCGGCGGTGCGGCGCGGGTTGCGCGTCGCGTTGCGCTGCGCGAGCGCCCCGACGGTGCCGCGCAGCCGCGGCAGCGGCGCGCTGATCAACGCCGTGACGCGCGCGAGCGCGCGCCCGGGCAGACGCGGCCGGCGGCCGAGCCCGCCGCCGTCGAGCGCCGCGTCGCGCAGGGCAGCCAGCGGCGCCACGCGCGAGGCCGCCCACGCGGGCGCCAGGCCGGCCAGCAGCGTCACGACGATCCCGACGAGCACGGCGATCAGCGCGCTGGAGAGCGACACGGCGAGGCCGCCGGCCGGCAGCGCGAAGCCGAACGCGTCGAACATCGCCTTCAGCAGGCTCGCGATCCCGATCCCGCCCGCGAGCCCCGCGAGCGCCGCGGCGACGCCGACGAGCAGCGTCTCCAGCAGCGCCGCGCCGAGCACCTGCGCGCGCGTCGCGCCGACCGCGCGCAACAGCGCCGCCTCGCGCGTGCGCTGCGCGGCGACGATCGCGAACGTGTTGCGGATCGAGAACGCGCCGACGAGCAGCGCGATCCCGGCGAACGCGACGAGGATCATCCGCAGGTTGTCGAGGAAGACCTCGTCGATGTCGGCGACGCGGTCCTGCGTCAGCTGCGCGCCGGTGACCGCCTCGACGCCCGGCGTCAGGATCGGTCGCAGCCGCTGCACGAGCTGCGCCTGCGAGACGCCGTCGTCAGCCTTCACGACGATCGAGGAGACGATGCCGGCCCGCTTCATCACGTGACGCTCGGCGCCGGCGGTCGTGAACGCGGTGAAGGTCGTCGTGCCGAGCCCGTCCGTGTCGCCGAACATCGAGATCCCGACGACTCTCACGCGCACCGGCTCGGGCGTCTGGACCGTCGCGACGTCGCCGACGCGCAGTCTTCCGTCCTCGGCCGCGCCGCGGTTGACGACGACCTCGTCGGAGGCCCGCGGCGGGCGTCCCTCCGCGATCCGGTAGGGGTTCAGCGCCGTGTCCTCGATCCAGTTGCCGGCGAGCGTCGGCGGTCCGTTGCCGCCGATCTTGTCGCCGTCGGCGCCGATCAGCGCGCCGGTCCCCTCGATCGAGCCGGCGGCCTGGGCGACGCCCGGCACCGCGCGCACGCGGGCGAGCAGGGCAGCCGGGATCGGCGCGCGCGCGTCGCCGCTGCCGGTGCCGAGCGACGTCTCGCTGCGGACGACGGCGTCGGTCCCGGAGGTGACGTCGGTGAAGAGGCGTTCGAAGTTGCGCTGGAGCGTGTCGCCGAGCATCAGCGTGCCGGCGAGAAAGGCGACGCCGAGGAAGACGGCGGCGAACGTGCCGGCGAGCCGGCGCTTGTGGGCCCAGAGGCCTTGCAGTGCGAGACGCGGCATCGCCGATCACCCCTCGCCGAGCTGCTTGATGCGGTCGAGGACCGTGTCGGGCGTCGGCGCGTCCAGCTCGTCGACGACGCGGCCGTCGGCGAGGAAGATCGCGCTGTCGGTCCAGCCGGTCGCGAGCGGGTCGTGCGTGACCATCACGACCGTCTGGCCCAGCTCGTCGACGGCGCGGCGCATGAAGCCGAGGATCTCGCCGCCTGCGTGCGAATCGAGGTTGCCGGTCGGCTCGTCGGCGAAGACGATCCGCGGCCGGCTCGCGAGCGCCCGCGCGACCGCGACGCGCTGCTGCTGACCGCCGGACAGCTCGGCCGGGCGGTGGTGGAGGCGGTCGCCGAGGCCGACCGTCGCGATCAGCGCGTCGAGCCAGTCGCGGTCGGGCTCGCGGCCGGCGAGGTCGAGCGCGAGCGTGATGTTCTCCCGCACGGTCAGCGTCGGCACGAGGTTGAAGGCCTGGAAGACGAAGCCGATCTGCGTGCGGCGCAGCAGCGTCAGCTGCCGGTCGCTGAGCGTGCCGAGCGCGACGTCGCCGACGTACGCCTCGCCCGCGGTGAGCGTGTCGAGCCCGGCGACGCAGTGCATCAGCGTCGACTTGCCGGAGCCGGACGGGCCCATGATCGCGGTGAAGCGGCTGGTCGGGAACGCGACCGTGACGTCGTCGAGGGCGCGGACGGCGGTGTCGCCGGCGCCGTAGACCTTCGTCGCGCCGACGGCGCGGGCGACGGCGGCGCCGGCCGGCAGCGGCGCGGGTCCGTCGGCGTGAGGCGGGGCGGGGCTGGAAGCTGGCATCGCGGGCGATCTCCTGGGTCGGTTCTCGATCGCACCCCAGTCTCCGCACATCGCACCCGCTTGTCGTCGGCCCGCGGATGACACTTGCGCGTACGCCCTAGGGCGCAGCGGCCCCGGCCGCGCTACCCCCGCGGGCGTCGCGACTCGCCGAGCCACGCCCAGAAGCGCTCGGCGGGCGGCGAGAGCGTGCGGCGCGGGTCGCGCACCGCGCGCAGCTCGCGTGTCAGCTGGAGGTCGCGCAACGGGACCGCGGTCAGCGCGCCGCTGCGCTCCTCCGTCTCGACCGCGAGTCGTGAGAGCAGCCCGAAGCCGCCGGAGGCGAGCGCGCGCTTGACGCCCTCGGTGCTCGCCAGCTCCAGCGCCGGCGCGATCTCGACGCCGACGCCGGCGAGCGCCGCGGCGGCGACGGTGCGCGTGCCGGAGCCCTCCTCGCGCGCGACGTAGCGCTCGCGCGTCAGCTCCTGCGGCCGCAGCGAACGGCGTCTGGACCAGCGGTGGGCGGTCGCGATCACGACGACGACCTCGTCGCGCTGAACGGTGATCGTGTCGAGTCCGTCGAGCGCGTCGAGCCCCTCGACGAAGCCGATCTCGGCGCGCCGCTCGCGCAGCGCCGCGAGCACGCCGGTCGAGTTGACGATCGCGACCTGCGCGTGGACCGCCGGCGCCTGCACGCGGAAGCTCGCCAGCCAGCCCGGCACGAGGAACTCGCCGACGGTGTGGCTGGCCGCCAGCGCGAGCGATTCGCCGGCTTCGCGGCGGTGGTCGGCGAGCGCCTCCTCGGCGTCGCGCAACGCGGCGAGCGCCTGCTTGGCCTCCGGGTAGAGCACGCGGCCGGCGGCGGTCGGCCGCACGCCGAAGCGGCCACGTTCGAGCAGCGCGACGCCGACGCGCCGCTCGAGCGCGGCGACCCGCTTCGTCACGGCCGACTGCGTCAGGTCGAGCGCGTCGGCCGCGCCGCGCATGCTCGACGCCTCGAACGCGGCGACGAACGCGGCCAGGTCCGGGCTCGCGAGAGGATTCGCCTGCGGGATGCCCACGCCGCACATCGTTGCGCATGTCGCCGCTCGATCGATTCCCGACTGGAATCGAACGTCGCCGATTCCGACTGGTACCGGCGGCGGCGCGGGTCGATGCTGTCCGGCGATGAAGGTCGCACCGAACTGGTTCACCGCCGCGATGGGCACCGGGATCGTCGCCAACGCGGCGGTGCTGCTGCCGCGCGACGCCGCCTGGCTGCGCGCGCTCGCGCTCGCCGCCTGGCTGGCCGCCGCGCTGCTGCTGCTGAGACTCGCGGCGGTCGCCGTCGAGCAGTGGCGCCGCGGCCGCCGCGTGCGCGACTGCGCCGGGCGGCGCGTGCGCGGCGGCGCCGCGGACGGCAGCGCCGGCGACCTCGCGATGGCCCCGTTCTGGGGCGCGCCGCCGATGGCCGCGATGACGGTCGGCGCCGGCGCGCTGCTCGTCGGCGGCGACGCGATAGGGCAGGACGCGGCGCTGGCGGTGGCGAGCGCGCTGTGGGCGCTCGGCACGCTCGGCGGCCTCGCCGCGAGCGTGACGGTCCCGCTGCGGATGCTGCGCCATCCCGAGCGCAGACTCGACACGGTCTTCGCGACCTGGCTGCTGCCGGTCGTGCCGCCGATGGTCTCCGCCACGACGGGTGCGGCACTGATCGCGCACCTGCCGGCCGGCCAGCCGCGGCTGCTGCTCCTGCTCGGCTGCTGGGCGATGCTCGGCGCGAGCCTGCTCGCGGTCGCGGCGACGATCGCGCTCGTGTGGCGGCGGCTCGCCGCGCACGGCTGCGGCCCGGCACGGATGGTGCCGACGCTGTTCATCGTGCTCGGCCCGCTCGGCCAGTCGATCACCGCTGCCTGCCTGCTCGCCGCCGCAGCGCCGGCTGCGACCGGCGCCGCCTGGGCGGGATCGGCCGGCGCGCTCGCGCTCGTCTACGGCCTGCCGGTGCTCGGCTTCGCGCTCGCGTGGCTGGCGGTCGCGGTGACGATCACGTGGCGTACCGCGCGCAGGGGCCTGCCGTTCGCGCCGACGTGGTGGAGCTTCATCTTCCCGATCGGGACGTGCGTCACGGGCGCCTCGGAGCTGGCCGTGCGGACCGGCGCCGCGCCGCTCGACTGGCTCGCGATCGCGCTGTTCGCGCTGCTGCTGACGGCGTGGCTGGTCGTCACCGGCGCGACCGCGCGCCACGCGCTGCTGCGCGGCCGCCGCGCCGCCGCGCCGGCGTAGGGGCAGCGAGCCGCGTGAAGAAGTGGCTGCCCAGCAACCACTTCTTCACGCGGCTCGTGCTCAGCCGGCTTCGCCGGGCCGCACCAGGCCCGACTCGTAGGCGAGCACGACGAGCTGCGCGCGGTCGCGCGCGTCGAGCTTGCCCATCGCGCGGCTGACGTGGGTCTTGGCGGTCGCGGGGCTGATCACCAGGCGCTCCGCCAGCTCGTGGTTGGTGAGGCCGGCGCCGACGAGCGCGACGACCTCGCGCTCGCGGTCGGTCAGCACCTCCAGCCGCTCGGCCGCGGGCAGCGCGGCGGCGCCGTCGTCCGCCGTGCCGGCCGCGTCGGCCGGCGGGGGAGCCAGCGCTGCGAACCGCGCGATCAGCCGCCGCGTGACGCTCGGCGCCAGCAGGCCCTCGCCGGCGGCGATCAGCTCCAGCGCGCGCAGCAGCTCGACCGGCTCGACGTCCTTCAGCAGGAAGCCGCTGGCGCCGGCGCGCAGCGCCTCGAAGACGTACTCGTCCAGCTCGAACGTCGTCAGCATCAGCACGCGGACGGAGTCGAGCGCAGGGTCGCCTGAGATCTGCCGGGTCGCGGCGATGCCGTCGAGCACCGGCATCCGCACGTCCATCAGCACGACGTCGGGCCGGCTCGCGCGCGCGAGCTCGACCGCCTGCTCCCCGTCGGCCGCCTCGCCGACGACGTCGAAACCGTCCTCGGCGTCGAGCAGCATGCGGAAACCGGCCCGCACGAGCGCCTGGTCGTCGGCGAGCGCGACGCGGATCGGCGCGCCCGCGTCGCCCGGCGCGCTCACACCGCCCCCAGCGGCAGCCGCGCGCGGACGCGGAAGCCGCCGCCCGGCCGCGGGCCGGCCTCGACCGACCCGCCCAGCAGCGCCGCCCGCTCGCGCATGCCCGAGAGGCCGTGGCCGTCGCCGTTCGCGGTCGCCGCGCCGCGGCCGTCGTCGTCGATCGTCAGCGCGACGCCGTCGGGCTCGTAGGCGAGCGCGACGCGGACGCTGCTCGCGGCGGCGTGGCGCACGACGTTCGTCAGCGCCTCCTGGACGATCCGGTAGCCGGCGACGTCGACCGGGGCCGGCAGCCGCCGCCGCTCGCCGCTGACGTCGATCGAGACCTCGGCGCCGGCGCGCCGCGCGCCGTCGATCAGCTCCTCCACGCGCGCGAGGCTCGGTTGCGGGCCGGTCGGCTCGTGCTCGCCCCGGTCGCCGTCGGCCGCATCCGCCCGCAGCACGCCGACGGTCGTGCGCAGGTCAGCGAGCGCCTCGCCGCTCGCCTGCTTGATCGCGCTCAGCACCTGCTCGGCCTGCTCCGGTCTGCGCGCGACGACGTGCGCTCCGGTGCTCGCCTGCACGTGGATCATCGCGAGGCTGTGCGCGAGCACGTCGTGCAGCTCGCGCGCGATCCGCAGGCGCTCCTCGCCGAGCTGGCGGCGCGCCTCCTCCGCGCGCGTGCGCTCGGCCTCGCGGGCGCGCGCGCCGATCGCCTCGACCGACGCGCGCTGCGCGCGCAGCATCGCGCCGGCGAGCAGGCCGACGGTGATCCACACGAACTGCCGCACGACCGCTTCGGAGGTGACCCCCTCGCCAGCGATCGCCAACACGGCGAACAGCTCGGCGGCGAGCGCCGCGCCGCCCGCCAGCAGCGCGGTCCGCGTCGGTCGCCACGCGGCGACGGTGATCAGCGCGACGAGCGCGGAGACGCACGGTCCGGGGCCGCCGGGATAGACGCGCGAGATGTAGACGGCGTCGACCGCGACGGTCGCGGCGAGCACCCCGAGCGGCCAGCGGCGGCGCAGCAGCAGCAGCGCGGCGCCGACCGCCATCAGCGCGTAGGCGAGCCCGTCGAGCGAGCGCTCGCCTGCGCCGACGTCGGCGACCGCGGCGCTGACGACGACGGCGAACACGAACGCCGCGACCGCGAGCAGGAGGTCGAACGCCCATGCTGGCAGCGCGGCTCTGCGGGCTGTCACGGCCATGCCGACACGGTAGCCCCTGCGCGGCGCCTCCACATCGGCCGGCCGGCGTACACCCACGGGAGTAGCGCGCGAGCGGCGCCGGTTCCCGCTGGCGCGTCCGCGCTCGGTCTGGAATCCTGCCTTGATGCCGCCCTTCCGACGTGCCAGCGCCGCCACGGCGCTGTTCGCAACGACCGCCGCGCTCGTCGTCCTCGCCGCGCCCGCGCAGGCTTTGACCGACCCGTTCCACTACACCGGCGCGCCGCAGACGTGGACCGTTCCCGAGGGGGTCACCCACGCGACGTTCGAGCTGTGGGGCGGGGCCGGCGGCGGCAGCGGACCCGGCGGGTCGGCCGGCGGGGACGGAGCCTTCGTCCACGCCATCCTCGCGGTCACGCCGGGGGAGAGACTGAGGATCTTTGTCGGCGGGGCCGCCAGCCCGGCTGGAGTCGGCGGCTGGAACGGTGGCGGCGACGCGCCGGGTGCGGGAGGCGGTGGCGGGGCGAGCGACGTGCGCCGCGGTGACGGCTTCGACCAGCGGCTGCTCGTCGCCGGTGGCGGTGGCGGGGCGGGCGGCGACGGCAGCGGACTCGCCACCGGCAGTGGCGGCGACGGCGGCGACGGCGGCGGGGTAGACGGCAGATTCGGCACCAGCCAGGGCGCCGGCGCCGGCGGCGGTGACGGCGGCCGTGCCGACGGTACCGGCGGTGCGGGCGGCGTCGGCGCGGGTCCGGGCGCGATCGACGGCGCGCCGGGCGACGCGGGCTCGCTCGGCGTCGGCGGCGACGGCGGAGCTGGCGCCAGCGGCGGCGGGTCACGGCGGCGGTGGGGGCGGCGGCTGGCTCGGCGCCGGCGGCGGTGGAGCCGGCGCCGCGTCGAGTTCTGAGCACGCCGGCGGAGGCGGAGGCGGAGGCGGGCGCAGCTACGTCGGGAATCTCGCCCAGGACGCTGTCCAGCTTCCGGGCGTTCGCGACGGCAACGGCCTCGTGACGATCACCTACGAGAGACTGAAGCCGTCGGTCGACGTGGCGCCGTCGCTCCAAGGGCCGGGCGTCAGCGGGATCCTCGGCAACCACCTTGTCTGCGATCCCGGCACGTGGAGCGAGCTGCCGACGTTCGCGTTCGCGTGGCTGCGCGACGGGCAGCCGATCGCGGGTCAGACGGGGACGCGGTTCGATCCCTCCGACGCCGACGCGAACCGCCAGATCGCGTGCGAGGTGACGGCGTCCAACGTCGCCGGCTCGACGATCGTCCGCACGCCCGCGGTCAGATTCGGATCGAGAGCGGTCGCGCCGCCGGCCCCGCAGGAGCAGTTCGGCTTCTCGGCTCCGCCGTCGATCGCGGGCAAGGTCGCGGTCGGCAGCACGCTGACGTGCTCCGGCGGCGTCTTCCAGGGCGCGGTCGCGCAGATCGACCGCGCCTGGCTGCGCGACGGTGCGCAGATCGCGAGCGGCGCGACGTACCGCGTCGCCGCCGCCGACGCCGGCCGCGCGCTCCAGTGCAGCGCGACCGTGGTCCGCCCGGGCGGGCTGCGCGTCGTCGCGCACAGCCCCGTCGTCGCCGGCCCGCCGCGCGTGACGCTGCTGACGCGCAGCGTGACGGTGAGCAAGGGCGTTGCGCCGCTGGACGTCTTCTGCGTCGCCGCGACCTCCTGCCGCGTCACCGCGACCGCGACGGCGGCGGCCAGCGGAAGAAGCAGCGCGAGAACCAGAAGCAGAAGCAGAAGCAGAGGGAGAGGCAGAGCGAGACGCGCCGTGCTCGCCCGCGCTTCGGCCGTGCGTGTGGACGGCGGCGCGCCCGGCACGCTGAAGCTCGCGCTCACGGCCGCGGGCAGAGCCGCGCTGAGAGCGGCCGGCAGACGCGGCCTGTCGCTCGCCGTGACGCTCGCGCCGCAGGACGGCGCGAACGTCGTGACGACCGTGAGCGTGCGCCGCTAGCGCGTCTCGGACGCGTCCGTCAGCTGCCGCAGCTGCTCGTCGCTCAGTCTCAGCTGCGCGACGGGCAGCAGGCCGGCGAGCTGCTCCGGCGTGCGCGCGCTGGCGATCGGGGCCCGCGATCCCCGGCTGCGCGAGCGCCCACGCGAGCGCGACTGCGGCGACGGTCGTCTCGTGCGCCGCGGCGACGGCGTCGAGCGCGGCGAGCACGGCCGGGCCTCTCGGCTGGTCGAGGTAGGCGCCGGCGCCGCCCGCGCGGGCGCTCTCGACGGGCGCCCCGCCCGGCCGGTACTTGCCGGCGAGGAAGCCCATTGCGAGGCTGAAGAAGGGGAAGACGTCGAGCTGCTCGCGGACCGCCAGCTGCTGCAGCGGCCCTTCGAAGGGGATGTCGCCGTCGTCGCTCTTGGCCCGTTCGAGCAGGTTGTAGTACGGCTGCAGCGCGACGAAGCGCGCGAAGCCCTCGCGGTCGCTGATCGCCAGCGCTTCGGCGAGCCGGTCGGCGCCGAAGTTCGACGCGGCGATCGCGCGCACCTTGCCCTCGCGCACGAGCGCGTCGAGCGCCGCGAGCTGCTGCTCCAGCGGCACATCGCGGTCGTCGTGGTGGAGGTAGAAGAGGTCGATCCGGTCGCTCTGCAGCCGTCTCAGCGACTCCTCGGTCCAGCGGCGGATGTTCTCCGGCGTGAGTGGCCCGAGTCTGCCGGCCTTCGTCGCGACGAGCACGTCGTCGCGGTTCCCGCGCGACCGCATCCAGTTGCCGATGATCGTCTCCGACTCGCCGCCGGCGTTGCCGTCGACCCACGACGAGTAGACGTCGGCCGTGTCGACGTGGTTGCCGCCGGCCGCCGCGTACGCGTCGAGCACCGCGAACGACTGCGGCTCGTCGGCGGTCCAGCCGAAGACGTTGCCGCCGAGCGCGAGCGGGAAGAGGTCGAGGTCCGTCCAGGGAGAGTTCGCCATCGCTCGAACCTAGCAATCGCGCTTGCGACGGCGCCTCTCGCCAATCCGTACTATCCCGATACACATGGTCAAGGATCCGATTCGACTCGTCACCGTGGTCGGCAGCGCGACGCCGCCCGGCCGCCTGCGGCGCGCGGTCGAGGAAGGGCTCGCGCGCGCGGAGGCGAGCGGCGGCGCTGCGACCCGCCTGATCGACCTCGCCGACGTCCGCATCGCGCCGGCCGACGGCCGCCCGCCCGAGCAGCTCGGCGACGACACCGCCGACGTGCTGGCCGCGATCGCCGCGGCCGACGCCGTCGTGCTTGCGACGCCGGTCTACCGCGGCTCGCTCACCGGCGTGCTGAAGAACCTGCTCGACCACGTGCCCGTCGCGGCGCTGGAGGGGACGCCGGTCGGGATCGTCGCGATGGGCGCGACGCCGCACCACTTCCTCGGCGCCGAGCGCCACCTGCGCGACGTGCTCTCCTTCTTCGGCGCGCTCGTCGCGCCGGTCGCCGTCTACCTGACCTCCTCCGACTTCGCCGACGGCGAGCCGATCGCGCAGGCGGCGGACGACCTCGACACGCTGCTCGCGAACGTCGCCGCGCTGGCACGGGCGACGGCTGGACTCCCGCTCGGCGGTCCGCGCCCGCTGCCGCGGCGCCCGAAGCCCTGAATCGCCGAGGTCGTCCTGCTTCGGTGTCGTCCTGCGACACCAACCCAGGACGACCCCGTGGCTAGGACGCGGTCGCTGTCAGCAGCAGCTCGTTGCCGAACGGGTCGGTCGCGGCGAGCGACCCGTCAGCGGCGGCGGTTGCGGGCGCGCCGGCGGCGGCGAGCCGCTTGCCGGCGGCGGCGACGTCGGCCGCGGTCGGGAGGACGATCGTAAAGCGGTCGAGCCCGCGGGTGCCGGGCGCGTTGGGAGCGCCCCCGGCGCTCGCCCACGTGTTGAGGCCGAGGTGGTGGTGGTAGCCGCCGGCCGAGACGAACAGCGCGCCGGGGTAGCCGCGCACGACGACGTCGAAGCCGAGCACGCCGTTGTAGAACGCCTCCGCCTGGTCGAGGTCGGAGACCTGCAGGTGGACGTGGCCGATGACGGCGCCGGCGGGGACGCCGGGGTCCGGGGACCCGGGGTCGAGGTCCTCCGGCAGCTCGGCGAGCACGGCGTCGAGGTCGAGCGGCAGCGTCGCCATCCTGATCTGGCCGTCGGGCTCGCGGCCCCACTCCGCGCGCGGACGGTCGCGGTAGATCTCGATCCCGTTGCCTTCGGGATCGGAGAGGTAGAGCGCCTCGCTGACGAGGTGGTCGGAGGCGCCCTCCAGCGGATGGCGGGCGAGCGCGAGACGGCGCAGCGCGAGCGCCAGCTCGGCGCGTGAGGGGAGCAGCAGCGCGAGATGGAAGAGGCCGCTGGAGCGAGCAGGGCGCGGCGCCGCGTCGGCGCGCTCGACCAGCTCGACGAGCGGCGTGCCGGCGGCGGTGCCGAGGCGCAGCTCGTCGCCGTCGGCGCGCAGCGGGCGCAGGCCGAGCACCGTCTCGTAGAAGGCGGCCGACGCGGGCAGGTCGGCGACCGTGAGGCGAATGGGGCCGAGTGAGGTGGATGTCGGGAGCGAGGGTGTCATTTGATTGCGCACGCAACGATAGCACCCCGAACCGGCTCTGACTCCCCGTGCGTGCGCCACCTCACACGTCTGATCGCGTTGTATGGGCAGACGCTCGGGTTGCGTTAATTCTCCTCTAACCCAGTGCGGGCACGTTCGATTCAATGGCTTTCCCGTCGAGCCCGGTGGCGCCGTGAGCGCCGAGTTCATCGCCGCCTACGCGGGCAGCTCCGTCGCGCAGGCGGCGCTCGTCGCGAGCGCGACCGTCACCGCGGCGCCGGTCTGGGCCAGAGCGTTGCGCAACCGCCTGTTCGCGCTCGTCCCGCTGCTGTCGCTCGTCGGCGTCGTGCTGCTGCTGCGGCTCTACCCGGACGGCGCGCCGGCGTTCGCGAAGGTCGCACTCGTCTGCGTCCCGCTGCTCGCGCTCGTCGCGGCCGCGCGCGTCGGGCTGGCCGCGCTGCTGATGACGGTTGTCGCGATCGGCGCCGTCCTGCACGACGGCCAGTCGCTCGTCGGCCAGATCGCGGCGCTGTTCCTGATCGGCGGCAGCTGCGTCCTGCTCGGCGCGCTGCTCGTCGACCTGACGCCGCCGCAGTGGCTGGGGGCGGGCGTCGTCGCGATGGCCGTCGCCGACCTCGTGCTGGTCGCCAGCGGCCTGCTCGGGCCCGCCAGCGACGTGCTCAACGCGGCCGGCGTCGACGAGCACCTGCCGCAGCTCCAGCGGGTGCAGATCGGGCCGCTGGAGATGGGCTACGGAGACATCTTCCTGCCCGCGCTCGTGGGTGCCCTGCTGGCGTCGCGAGCGCGTCCGCGCGGCTGGGCGGCCGGCCTGACGCTCGGCTTCGCGCTCGCCGCCGGGCTCGTCTTCCTCGCCTTCGACCGGCTGCCGGCGACCGTCCCCGTCGCGCTCGCGCTGCTCGTCGTCGAGGGCGCCGGAGCGGGGCGGGCGGCATGGAACCGCCGCGGCACGCCGTCGCACGATCCGTCCGAATCGCTCGAACCGCTCTCCGCGCCGGCTCCTGCGCCGGCGCGCTAGCCTGCTCCGCATGGCACTCGACGTCGCGATCGCAGGTGGCCACGGGCAGATCGCCCTGCGCCTCGGCGGGCTGCTGGCGGCGCGCGGCGACCGCGTGCGCGGGCTGATCCGCAACCCCGACCACGCGGATGACCTGCGGGCGGCCGGCGTCGAGCCGGTCGTGCTCGACCTCGAGGCGTCCGACGCGTCCGCGCTGGCCGCGGCGGTCGCGGGCGCCGACGCCGTCGTCTTCGCCGCGGGCGCCGGTCCCGGCAGCGGCGAGGCACGCAAGTCGACGATGGACCGCGACGGCGCCGTCAAGCTGGTCGAGGCGGCGAAGGCGAACGCGATCGAGCGGTACGTGATCGTCAGCTCACGCGGCGCCGACAGCTCCGCGCAGGGCGACGGCTTCGCCGCCTACCTGCGCGCGAAGGGCGAGGCCGACGACGCCGTCAGAGCGAGCGGCCTGGCATGGACGATCGTCCGCCCCGGCGCGCTCACCAACGCACCCGCCGGTGGCCGCGTCCGCACCGACACCGGCGACGGCGAGATCCCGCGCGACGACGTCGCCGCGACGCTCGTCGCCGTGCTCGACACGCCCGCCACCGCCGGCGCGACCTTCCTGCTCGTCGCCGGCGAGACGCCGATCGCTGACGCGGTCGCACGGCTCGCTGCGTCGTAGGCGCTTCCGGCGTCCGGGAGCGTGCGATGCGGTCTGACGCCGCGCGCTCAGCCCCTCCCGATCTGCGCCGCGACGTGCTCGCGGAAGGCGACGAACTCCGGTGCGGCGCGCAGCGCCGCGCCGCGCTCGCCGGTCGCGAACGGGACCGGCTCGTCGAACACGATCCTCCCCGGCCGCGGGCTCATCACGAGCACGCGGGTGCCGAGGTAGACGGCCTCCTCGACGCTGTGCGTGATGAACAGCGCGGTCTTGCCGGAGCCGAGCCAGATCCGGTGCAGCTCGTCCTGGAGGCGGTCGCGCGTGAGCGCGTCGAGCGCGCCGAACGGCTCGTCCAGCAGCATGATCGCTGGGTCGTTCGCGAGCACGCGCGCGATCTGGCAGCGCTGCTGCATCCCGCCGGACAGCTCGTACGGCGCCGCGTCGGCGAACTCGGACAGGCCGACGAGGCCGAGGTAGCGGTCGGCCAGCCGGCGCCGCTCGGCACGCCCGGCGCGTCGCAGCCGCGGCCCCAGTTCGACGTTGGCGCGGACCGACATCCACGGGTAGAGGTTCGCCTGCTGGAAGACGACGCCGCGCTCGGGCGACGGCGCGCTCACGCGCTCCTCGCCGACCGCGACGACGCCCTCGGTCGGTGTGAGGAAGCCGGCGACGAGCTGCAGCAGCGTCGTCTTGCCGCAGCCGGACGGCCCGACGATCGCGACGAACTCGCCGGGCTCGATCGCCAGCGACAGCGGCGCCAGCGCCTGCACGTCGGCGCCGCGCCCGCGGTAGCGGTGCGCGACGCCGTCGAGGACGACGCGGTGGTCGCCCGTCGCGATCACTTGCCCGCGGCCTCCGCGAACTGCGTTGTGACGCCGTCCGTGTAGGTCGCCTCGTCCTGCACCTCGGGGATCTGTCCGAGTCTCTGGTTGAACTCGGCCGTCGCGAGGAGGTTTCTCGCGACGCCGCCGCCGAGGTACTCCGCGCCGACCTGCTCGCTCGCGTCGAGGAAGATCAGGTCTCTGACCTGCGCCGCGGCCTCCGCCGGCTCGATGTTCAGCTCGGCCGCGATCGCTCTCGCGGCGGCGCCGGGGTCCGAGCGGATCAGTCTCACCGCTCTGTCCTGCTGCGCGACCCATCTCGTGACCGCGTCGGGATGCTCGGCGGCGAAGTCGTTCGTGACGACCGCGAGGTCGTACGTCGTCTTGCCTCTGCTCGACAGCTCCTCGCTCGTGACGAGGACTCTGCCGCCGTCTCCGACGATCTTCGCGAGATTCGGGTTCCACACGTACGCGCCGTCGATGTCGCCGCGCGACCACGCCGCGTAGATGTCGTCGGGCTCGGCGTCGATCACCTCGACGTCTCTCTCCGACAGCCCGGCCTCGTCGAGCGCGGCGAGCAGCGAGTAGTGCGAGGTCGAGGCGAGCGGCGTCGCGATCTTCTTGCCTCTGAGGTCGGCGATCGACTCGATCTCGTCCTTGACGACGAGCGCCTCGGCTCTGCCGATCACGTCGTGGATCCACGGCACCTGGTACTCGATCGGCGTCGACAGCCCGCGCGCGACGGGGCTCGACCCGGCGAGGCCGATGTCGACGCTGTTCGCGACGACGGCCTCGTTGACCGAGCCGCCGGAGTCGAACAGCTTCCACTCGATCTCGGTGTCGGGGAACGCCGCTTCCAGCCATCTCTGGTTCTTGACGACGAGGTCGCCGTTGGGGATCGCCTGGTAGGCGATCGTGATCTTGTCGGGCGATCCGTCCGCTCTCTCGGCGCTCGCCTTGTTGTCGTCGGAGCCGCACGCGGCGACGCCGAGCGCGAGCAGCGCGGCGAGCAGCAGTGCGGCGAGCGCCCTCAGCGGGCCGCTTCGGGTAGTGGACATGCGACGTTCCTCCTGGTCTGAGGGTTGGTGGTTCAGGCCTTGCCTCGCCAGGGCACCACGCGCTTCTCGAGCTGCTTGACCAGCTGGTCGAGCACGATCGCGGTGAGGCCGATGGCGATGATGCAGAGCACGGCGACGTCGGTCTGCTGGAACTTCTTCGTCGCCCAGGCGAGGCCGCCGATGCCGGGGATCCCGTCGACCGTCTCGGCCGCGACGATCGTCGTCCAGGCGAAGCCGAGCGCGAGGCGCGTGCCGGTGAACAGCTCCGGCAGCACCGACGGCAGCGTCACGAAGCGGACCACCTGCCAGCGGCCGGCGCCAAGCGCACGCGCGGCGTCGATCCGCTCGCGTCTGATCCCCTGCACCCCGGAGAGGACCGACAGCGCGATCGGCGGGAAGGCGGCGAGGAACAACAGCCACACCTTCGACGTGTCCTCGATCCCGAACCAGATGATCAGGAGCGAGAAGTACGCGAGCGGCGGCAGCGCGCGGACGAAGTTGACGTACGGCTCGACGACGACGCGGAACGGCTTGACGGTCGCGAGCAGCAGGCCGAGCACGACGCCGAAGACGAGCGCGAAGCCGACGCCGCGCAGGATCCGCGACAGGCTCGCCCACAGGTGCTCGTGCAGGTAGTAGCCGGACAGGCCCTTCTGCCCGTCGTGGACCCTCTCGCTCTCGACCAGCCGCTCCCACACGCTGGACGGGCGTGGGACGAACAGCTCCGACCACAGCTCCAGCTCGACGACGAGCTGCCACAGCGCGAGCAGGACGGCGAGCGACAGCAGCGGGATCGCCGCGCGCCCGGCTGCGCGGCGCAGCAGCGGTCCGATCCGGCGCGGGGCGGCACGACGCCGCGCGACGGGAGCTTCAGGCGTCTTTTCGACAATCTCGATCAACTTAGATGGGATTAATAGCGCAAGACGCGCCAAGGGGTGTGCGATAGTCGGCCGGGCATGGGACCGCGCGACGCCCTCCCGGCAGGCATGGTGTTCGTCGCCGTCGGCCTGCTCGTCGTGGCGGTCGGCTGCTTCCTGCCGCTCGCGTACGTCGACAGCCCGCTGATCCAGTTGGAGCGCAACTCGCTGCTCGCCGACGGCGACGGCTGGCTGTACGCGCTCGGCGTCGTCGCGACCGCGATCCTCGGCTGGAGCTGGGCGCGCGGTTCTGTCTCGTGGGTCGCGCTGTTCGTCTTCGGCGCGCTCGGCGTGGTCGTCGCGTTCGCCGAGGGGCGCTACGTCTCGACGGGCGAGATCTGGACCGACGGCAGCGGCATCCCGCTGGAGACGCGGCCGGGCGCCGGCGTCTGGGCGGTCGGGATCGGCTCGCTGCTGGTCGCCGCCGGCGCGGCGCTGCTGCGCGGCGTCAGACCGCCGCGGGCGAGAGCCGCGCCTTCTGGGCAGTCGCCACCCGCGCCGGGTCCGCCGCCGGCCCCGCCCGGCCCGCCGCCGCCGGCCCCGCCTCGCCCCGCGTGGCCCGACCCGGAGCCGCCCCCGCCGCCGCTCTGGCGCCGGCCCGAGAACGACCCCGAGTAGTCGTCCTGGATTGGTGTCCTCCTGCGACACCAATCCAGGACGACCTCAGCCTTTTCGGGCCCGGTACGCCTTCGCGCGATTGCGGTCGCCGCAGCGCTCGGTGCTGCACCATCTGCGCCGACCGGGGCGCGAGGCGTCGTAGAAGAGCAGCCCGCAGTCGTCGCTGGCGCAGATCCGCAGCCGTCTCCACTGCGCGCGGTCGGCGATCAGGTCGAGCGCGTCGCGCGCGACGTCTGACAGCGCGGCGCGGGCGGTCGGTCGCCACCACGAGCGGGCGCCCGTGCGCGGGTCAACGCGCGGGACGAGCGGCGCGACCGTCGCGGCCGCGTCGATCGCCTCGACGTCCGCGGTCGCGGGCAGTCTGCCGACGAGCAGCGCCTCGACTGCCGCGCGGACCGCCTCGCGCAGCGCTCTCGCGGCCGCGAGGTCGTCGGCGTCGGCCGGCGGGCGCCCCGTCCCGGCGTCCGCGGCCGGGACCGCGAGCGGGCCGGCGGCGAGCCAGCGGTCGAAGTCGGCTGGCTCGTGCAGCACCTCCCACGCGTCGAGCCAGCCCTCGCCGCCGGTCATCACGAGGTCGACGCACGCGCGCCCGAGGAAGCGGAAGCGGGTCGGGCGGGGGAGCGCGGCGCGCTGCTCGGGGGTGAGCGCGCGGACGTAGCGCGCCGGTGCGGAGGCGGACAGCGGCGATTGCGTCATGGGTATAACCCATGATAGCGTCGAACCATGACCACACCAGAGACTCCGGCGTGGGACTGGTCTCGCGCCATCTTCGACCACGTCCACCTGCGCGTCGCCGACCTCGCCGCCAGCCGCGCCTTCTACGCCGAGGTGCTGGAGCCGCTCGGGATCCCGCTGCTGCTCGACGCGCCGCACCTGCTCGGGTTCGCCAACCTCGCGATCAGCGCCGACGGCCCCGTCAGCAGCAACGTCCACGTCGCCTTCACCGCCGCTGACAGAGCTGCCGTCGACGCCTTCCACGCGGCCGGCCTCGCGGCCGGCCACCGCGACAACGGCGCCCCGGGCGTGCGCGACTACGGCCCGCCGGGCATGACCTGGTACGCGGCGTACCTGCTCGATCCCGACGGCAACAACATCGAGGCCGTGCACCGCTCGTTCGGCGCGTAGCGCGACGCGGGTAGGGTCCGGCGTATGGGGATCCTCGACGACGTCGACCTGACGCTGAAGCTGGACAAGCAGGAGGGCGAGCGGCGGCTCGCCGCGGAGCAGTACCGGCTGCTGGCGCTGCGCCTCCAGCTCGGCGGCCTGATCGGCGACGGCGGCCGGCTCGGGCCGCCGCTGTGCGTGCTGTTCGAGGGCTGGGACGCCTCCGGCAAGGGCGGCGCGATCAGACGGCTCGTCGCGCCGCTGGACCCGCGGCACGTCCGCGTCGTGCAGTTCGCGGCGCCGACGCCGGACGAGAAGCGCCACCACTTCCTCCAGCGCTTCTGGCCGTCGCTGCCCGGCTGGGGCGGGATGGCCGTGCTCGACCGCTCGTGGTACGGCCGCGTGCTGGTCGAGCGCGTCGAGGGCTTCGCGAGCGACGCCGAGTGGCAGCGTGCCTATGACGAGATCTCGTCGTTCGAGCGCTCGCTCCACGAGGAAGGTGTGGTGATCCTGAAGTTCTGGCTCCACATCTCTGACGGCGAGCAGCGCAAGCGCTTCGAGAAGCGCAGATCCGACCCGCTCAAGCAGTGGAAGCTCACCGACGAGGACTGGCGCAACCGTGAGAAGCGCGCCGACTACGAGCAGGCGCTGGAGGAGATGTTCGCGCGCACCGACCGCCCGTTCGCCCCGTGGACGCTGATCTCGGCTGAGTCGAAGCCGTACGCGCGGGTGCAGGTGTTGGAGACCGTCAACGCCGCGATCGAGACGGGAATGCGCGCCTCCGGCATCGAGCCGATATCTTTCCCTGCACGAGAAGGGAAGTAGCCCTGCGACACGGCGCGTTCGTCAACACGGTTCCCACGGGAGCCCGGCGCGTCGGCTGGATGTCCTCAGCGGGTCAAACCTTCGAGACCACCGACCGTTCTCGAAGGAGCCGCATTTAATGATCGTCGCCTGGGCCGGCTTGGCCGTGTTCATCGTCGCTGCACTCGTGTTCGACATGAGAAGCCACGGCGGAAAGCCGATGAGACCGAAGCAGGCGCTGATCTGGTCGATCGTCTGGACGCTCATAGGCATCGCCTTCTCCGTCGTCGTCCTGCTGATAGACGACGGCAGAGCTGCCGGCGAGTATCTCGCCGGCTTCATGATCGAGAAGTCGCTGTCGCTCGACAACCTGTTCGTCTTCGCGATCCTCTTCTCGTTCTTCCAGGTCCCGGACAACCAGCGCATGAAGGTGCTGATCTTCGGCATCGCCGGCGCGATCGTCCTGCGCACGATCTTCATCCTGATCGGCGCCGCCGCGCTCGACGCGTTCCACGCGACGACATACGTGCTCGGCGCGCTGCTGCTGTTCACCGCGATCAGAATCGCGAGATCCGGCGGCGAGGAGATGGACCCGGAGAGAACGCTGATCATGCGCTGGATGCGCAAGCTGCTGCCGGTCTCCAGAGAGTACGACGGCGACAAGCTGTTCACGGTCGAGAACGGCAAGAGACTCGCGACCCCGCTGCTCGCCGCGCTTGCGCTCGTCGCAGCCTTCGACGTGATGTTCGCGATCGACTCGATCCCGGCGATCTTCGCGATCACGCGCGACACGTTCGTCGTCTTCTCCGCGAACGCGTTCTCGCTGCTCGGGATGGTGTCGCTCTACTTCCTGCTCGACGGCCTGCTCGACCGCTTCCGCTTCCTCCACTACGGCCTCGCGATCATCCTCGGGTTCGTCGCGGCGAAGCTGCTGCTGGTCGACACCTCGTTCCACCCGTCGATCGCCGTCTCGATGAGCGTGATCGTCGTCGCGCTCGCGGGCGCGGCGCTGGCGTCGGTGATCGTCGAGAAGAGAGAGGCGCGGCTCGCCGCCGAGCGGGCCGAGGACAAGACGCCGCCGCGCGTGTAGCGGCGGCGTGCGGCGGGCGCCGCGCGTGTAGCTACGCGGTGTAGCGTCCGCCCACGAAGGCGCCGTGGATCTGCTCGATCTGCGGCGCCAGCTCCATGATCCCCTCGACGCCGCGCGTGCGGACGTGCTCGGCCGTAAGCTCCCAGATGGCGCCCGCGGCGGCCTGGGGGACGAACGGCGGCAGCGGGCCGAGCGACGGGTCGTCGGCGCGCGCGGCGCGGTAGCCGTCGGCGATCACGTCCGCGAAGCGGCGGTTCATCTCCGCCCGTCGCGCCAAGGCGTCCTCGCCGGCGCTCAGCACCTCGATCAGGAAGCTGCGGGCGAAGTCGGGCTCGGCGGACAGCACCTCGAGAAAGGCGAGCGCACCGTCGCGCAGCTGCTCCTGCCACGTCCCGGCCTGCTCGACCGCCTCGACGACCTGCGCCAGCAGGATCTCGAAGCCGACCTCCCACGCGGCCAGGAAGCACGCGTCCTTGTCGGCGAAGTGCTCGTAGAACGTCTTGCGCGAGACGCCCGCGCGCGCGATCACGTGCGCGACGGTCGTCGCGGCGTAGCCCTGCTCGGCGACGCACGCCGCCATCGCCTCCAGCAGCCGCCCGCGCTGGGACGCGAGCACGACGTCGCGCGCCGCGGCGTGGCGGCCGCGTGGGAGCGAGCGGGGGACGGATGTCGGATCGCTTGCCATCGAGAAACAAGATGGTACAGTAGGAAACACGCTGTTTCTACGACGAGAGCGAGACCACGGATGAGCGAGCTGACGGACCTCCCCGCGCACGTCGACGTCGCGATCGTCGGCACCGGCTTCGCCGGGCTCGGGATGGCGATCAAGCTCAAGCAGGCGGGTCGCGACGACTTCGTCGTGCTGGAGCGCGCCGGCGACGTCGGCGGCACCTGGCGCGACAACACATATCCGGGCTGCCAGTGCGACGTGCCGTCCAACGTCTACTCGTTCTCGTTCGCGCCGAACCCGCAGTGGACGCGCACGTTCGCGCCGCAGCCGGAGATCTGGGACTACCTCCGCCACGTCACCGACCGTTACGGGCTGCGCTCGCACCTCCGCTTCGACGCCGAGCTGACCGGCGCCGCGTGGGACGACGAACGCCGGCTGTGGCGGATCGAGACCGTCCGCGGCTCGCTCACCGCGCGCGTCCTCGTCGGCGCGATGGGCGGCCTCAGCGAGCCGGCGATCCCGCGCATTCCCGGCCTCGACTCGTTCGAGGGCAGAACGTTTCACTCCGCCACCTGGGACCACGACCACGACCTGACCGGGCGCAGGGTCGCGGTGATCGGCACCGGCGCCTCGGCGATCCAGTTCGTCCCGGCGATCCAGTCGCAGGTCGGACAGCTGACCGTCTTCCAGCGCACGCCGCCGTGGATCATGCCGCGCAAGGACCGCCCGGTCCGCCCGCGCGAGCGCGCGCTGTTCCGGCTGCTGCCGGCGGCGCAGCAGCTCGTGCGCAAGACCGTCTTCTGGGGCCGTGAGCTGACCGTGCTGCCGTTCATGCACCCCAAGCGGCTCAGCCGCATCCCCGAGCGGATGGCGCGCGCCCACCTCGCCCGCTCGGTCGGCGACCCGGAGCTGCGCGCCAAGCTGACGCCCGACTACGCCGTCGGCTGCAAGCGGATCCTGCTGTCGAACGAGTGGTATCCGGCGCTGTCGCAGCCGAATGTCGAGGTCGTCACCGACGCGATCGCCGAGATCCGCCCGAACGGGGTCGTCACGGCCGACGGTCGCGAGCACGCCGTCGACACGATCGTCTTCGGCACCGGCTTCCGCGTCACCGACATGCCGTTCGTCGAGCGGTTGCGCGGCAGCGGCGGGCGGCTGCTCGGCGACGTCTGGCGCGAGGGCGGCATGCAGGCGCTGCGTGGCACGACGGTCGCGGGCTTCCCCAACCTCTTCCTGCTCGTCGGCCCCAACACCGGCCTCGGCCACAACTCGATCGTCTTCATGATCGAGTCGCAGCTCGCCTACGCGATCGAGGCGCTGCGCGCGACCGAGCAGCGCGGCGCTGCGGTCTTCGAGGCGGACCCCTCCGCGCAGGCGAGGTTCAACGTGGGCGTTCAGGAGCGCATGCGCGGGACCGTCTGGACGGCCGGCGGTTGCGCCAGCTGGTACCTCGACGCGCATGGTCGCAACACGACGCTCTGGCCTGGCGCGTCGTGGCGCTTCCGGATGGCGACGCGGCGCTTCGACGCGGCCGAGTACGCCTTCGCCACGGCGGCGCCGCCCGCGCCGGCACACGTGCCGGCCGCCGTCGCCTGAAACGTCCGTGTTCCCGGATTTGTTGAGTTCACGTTAAGAGCGAGCCCAGCAGGGGCGAACCTCGTCCCTGCTGGCGGCGTTCTTCGGGAAGCCACCGGCCTTCCGGGCGACATGGCCGCTTGACGCGAGCGGAGCGCCCGGCATATAACAACCTCTGACGCCGCAAACAGCGACGTCGGGGGAAAGACCGAGGAGCAGTTCGTGGACGGGTCAACCGAGTCCTCACGCACAAGGGGCCGGTCGCTTCGGGCTGCATTGACCTGGAAGTCGAGGGGTGAAGCTGATGCGAGCGCAGACCTGGGCGCGATCTCACGCTGCCCGGAGGGCGAGGTGACGAGGCGATGACCGCGACGACGACGCGACCTGTCTTCGAGCTGTTCGAGGGGTTTGCGCTCACGAGCGTGCTCGCCTCGCTCGAGCGAGCCGGGCTGCTGGCACGGCTGGAGGGCGGCGGCGTGCCGGCCGATCCGGGCGAGGGCAGAGACGGCTTGCCGCTCGCGACGCTCCGCTATCTTGCTCAACGTGAGATCGTCGAGGAGGTCGACGGCGCCTTCACGCTGTCCGAGCGTGGTCGCGAGATCTGCCGTGACAAGGGCTACCTCGTGTGGCTCCAGGGCGGCTATGGCCATGTCCTGGCCGCGTTGGGAGACTTCTCTACCGGCGCGCAGCGCTACGGGAGCGACGTGATCCGCGACGGTCGCTGGGTCGCCGACGGCTCCGCGCTGATCGGGCGCGACGACGTCGCCCCGCACGCCACCGCCGTGCTGGAGACGATCGACTTCTCCCACGTCGTCGACCTCGGCTGCGGCAACGCCCGCTTCCTGATCGCCGCCGCCAACCGCTTCGGCGTCAGCGGCGTCGGCGTCGACCTCGCGCCGGAGGCGTGCGAGGACGCCGGGCACGCGATCGCGGCGGCCGACCTGAGCGACCGCGTCACGGTGCGCTGCGGCGACGCCGGCGATCTCGACGCGATCCCCGAGCTGGCCGACGCCGACCTCGCGGTCGCGTTCTTCCTGCTGCACGAGATCTTCGAGCACGGCCGCGACGCGCTGATGGCCTACCTGCGGAAGCTCGGCGGCATCATGCCGCAGGGCACCCACATGCTCGTCGCCGAGGTGCAGCCGGCCAGCGGCGCGCCCGACGAGCGCTGGCGCCCCGAGTTCACGCTGCTGCACGCGATCATGCGTCAGCAGCTGCTGACGACGGACGGCTGGCACGACGCCTTCGTCGAGGCCGGCTGGTCGCGCCACGAGGTCCGCGAGCTGGGACTCCCCGGCGCGGTGCTGCTGCTCTACCGGAACGAGAACGACGCGCCGCCGTCTGGCGCAGGGGGTGGATGACCGATGCAGGTCGCGCAACGGTCAGGAGTTCTGATCACACAAGGCCTGCCGGTCTTCGAGGAGGTCGCCGGGCACCACGAGCCGGCGCCGTTCTTCGTGACGCCGGAGACGGTGCCGGGCGCGCCGTTCAGCATCGCGGTCGTGGATGCCGCGAGACTGCTCGGCGCTCCGCACGCGGACCTGCACGTCCACGACGACCACGACGAGATCTACCTCGTCGCGACGCCGGGGCTGCGGTTCGCGGTCGAGACCGAGGACGACATGATCGAGCTGGAATCGCCGGCGTCGATCTCGATCCCGGCGGGCGTCAAGCACCGCTTGATCTGCCATGAGGTGCAGACCGACACGTGCCCCTTCCTCGGGATCCTGCTCGAGAAGGGGACGCTTCCCGTCTAGGGAGCGAGGGGGACAGGGGATGGAAGCTTCGGCGATCACGAGAACGGGAGCGGACGCGAGAGCGCCGTCCCGCACGCGCCTGCGGCTGGCGTCGCCGGACGGCGGCGGCACGCTGCGCGTCGGCATCATCGGCACGGGAAACATCGGCACCGACCTGCTGCTGAAGGTGCAGCGCTCGGAGCTGCTCGACTGCGAGCTGTTCGCCGGGCGCAACAGCCAGTCGGCGGGGATACGCAAGGCACAGGAGCTGGGCGTCGAGACCTCCGATCGCAGCATCGACGCGTTCACCGAGGAACCGGAGCGCTTCGACCTGATCTTCGACGCGACGTCGGCGATCGACGCCAAGCGCCACTACGCGCTGCTGGAGCCGCTCGGGATACCGGTGATCGACCTGACGCCGGCGAAGCTCGGCAAGCTCTGCGTCCCGGCGCTGAACCTCGCCGACTGCGTCGGCGAGCCGAACCTCTGCATGGTCACGTGCGGCGGGCAGGCGGCTGTCCCGCTGGCGAGCTGCATCGTCAGCACCCAGCCGCAGGTCGAGTACGTCGAGATCGTCTCGACGAGCGCGTCGAGATCGGTCGGGCCGGCGACGCGCGTGAACATAGACGAGTACCTGGCGACGACAGAGGCGGCGGTGCACCACTTCTGCGGTGTCCCGCGCGCGAAGTCGATCCTGCTCGTCAACCCGTCGTCGCCGCCGATCATGATGCAGAACACCGTCTTCGCGAAGGCCGACGAGGTCGACCTGCCGGCGCTGACGGAGGCGGTCGAGGAGATGGTCGCGCGGATACAGCGGTACGTGCCCGGCTACCGCCTCGTGGTCTCGCCGCTGCACGAGAACGGGCGGATCGCGATGACCGTCCAGGTCGCGGGCGCGGGCGACTACCTGCCGGAATATGCAGGAAACCTGGACATCATCACCTGCGCCGCAGTCGCAGCGGCGGAGGAGAACGCGCGGGCTCTCACCGAGAGCTCCGCGACGGCCACACGGAACTGACGTCCTGAGGGGGACGAAGGGGGAACCAGTCGTATGGCACAGATCTTGATCAGCGATCCGACGTTGCGGGACGGCAACCACGCCGTCCAGCACCGGCTCAACGAGGAGCAGATCCGCCGCTACGCGGCGGCCGCCAACGCGGCCAGAGTCGCGATAGTCGAAGTCGGCCACGGCAACGGGCTGGGCGCCTCCTCGCTGCAGGTCGGCGAGGCGCTGCTGAGCGACGCGGACATGCTGCGGATCGCGCGTGAGGAGCTGAGCGATGTCAAGCTCGGCGCCTTCGGCATCCCTGGCTTCGCGACGATGCGGCGCGATCTCGACGTCGCGATCGACGCCGGCGCCGACGTCTTCCGGGTCGGGGCGCACTGCACCGAGGCCGACCTGACCGAGCGCCACATCACCTACCTGCGCGAGCAGGAGAGAGAGGTCTACGGCGTCCTGATGATGTGTCACATGGCGACGCCGGACCGGCTCGTCGAAGAGGCGCGCAAGATGGAGTCCTACGGCGCACAGGGCGTGATCGTGATGGACTCGGCCGGCGCCTTCCTGACGCACGACCTGCAGGACCGGATAGCGCGGCTGGTCGAGGGCACGCAGATCGCGATCGGCTTCCACGGGCACAACAACCTCTGCCTCGCCGTCGCGAACTCCGTCGCCGCCGTCAACGCCGGCGCGACGATCCTCGACGGCACCGCGCGCGGCTTCGGTGCCGGCGCCGGCAACACGGAGCTGGAGGTCCTCGTCGCGGTGCTGGCCGAGCTCGGCCACGACACCGGCATAGACCTGTACAAGGTGCTCGACGCCGCCGACCTGGCGGAGGAGGAGCTCGTCAAGCAGCTGCCGCACACGGACTCCGTCGGCATCGTCAGCGGGCTCGCCGGCGTCTTCTCGGGCTACTCGAAACCGGTCCGCCGGATCGCGAGAGACTTCGGCGTCGACCCGCGCGACGTCTTCTTCGCGCTCGGCAGACGCGAGGTGATCGCCGGCCAGGAGGACGTGATCCTGGAGGTCGCGATGGCGCTCCGAGACGCCGTCGAGGACCAGAGAATCGAGCAGCAGGACGACGAGATCCGCGAGGCCGAGGAGGCCCGGTCATGACGCCGCGCACGATCACCCGCACCTTCGGCGAGTCGCGGCCGGCGCTGCTGGAGGCGAGCGAGCTGACGCCGCACCACGAGGCGCTTGCGCGCCTGCTGTGGCACGCCGAGCTGCGCGGAGAGCCGATCGAGCCGCTGAGCGCGACGTTCCCCGACCTCAGCATCTGGGACGCGTACCGAATACAGACGATCGGGCGCGGTCTGCGGACGGCGGAGGGCGAGGAGCTGCGCGGCTGGAAGGTCGGCCTCACGAGTCTCGCGATGCAGGAGATGATGCAGGTCGATCAGCCCGACTCCGGCTACCTGCTCGAGTCGATGGTCGTCCACAGCGGCGCGCAGCTGCGCGCGGGTCGCTTCATCCAGCCGCGCGTGGAGGCGGAGATCGCCTTCCTGCTGAAGTCGCCGCTGGAAGGCCCGAGCGTGACGCGCGAGGAGGTGCTGGAGGCGACGCACGCCTTCGCCCCGGCGATCGAGATCATCGACAGCCGCATCAGCGACTGGCGGATCGGGATCGTCGACACCGTCGCCGACAACGCCTCCTCCGGGATGGCCGTGATCGGCGACTGGGAGCCGGCCGAGGACATCCGCTCGGAGACGATCGGCGTCAGCCTCGCGGTCGGGCCGGAGCTGGTCCGCGGTCGCGGTGACGCGGTCCTCGGCCACCCGGCCGAGCCGGTCGCGTGGCTCGCGCGCACGCTCGCCGAGCAGGGGCTGCGGCTGGAGCCGGGCGACATCGTGATGCCGGGCTCAGTCGCCCGCGCGGTGCCGCTCACCGCCGGGCAGACGGCCTACGCGACGTTCGACCGACTCGGCGAGGTGAGCGTCAGCCTTGTCTAGCACGGACGCCACGCGGGCCCCGGCCGACGCGCCGCTCTACCAGGTCAACGCGTACCAGCGTTCCTTCTCCGCCCGCGTCGCGCGGGCCGAGGGGAGCGCGGTGCAGCTGGAGGGCGGCGCGCTGTTCCCCGGCGGAGGCGGGCAGCCGGCCGACCACGGCACGCTGAGAAGCGACGCCGGCGTGTGGCAGGTGACGGGCGCCAAGCTCGCCCGCGACGACAGCGATCCCGCCTTCCCGGCGGCAGGCGCGTGGCACCTGCTCGACGGCGAGGCGCCCGCCGCCGGCACGGAGCTCGAGGGCGAGCTGGACTGGGACCGCCGCTATGAGCTGATGCGGACCCACACGGCGCTGCACATCCTCTGCGCCGTCGTCTGGCGTGACTACGGCGCGAAGGTCACGGGCGCGAACATGGAGCCGTTGCGCGGGCGGATGGACTTCGAGTTCGACGCGCTCTCGGGTGAGTTCGTGCGCGAGCTGGAGCAGAAGGTCAACGCCGAGGTGGACGCCGCGCGCCCGACGCGCGTCGACTTCCTGCCGCGCGCCGATGCCGACCGCGACCCGGAGCTGATCCGCAACAAGGTCAGCCTGCTGCCGCCGTCGATCACGGTCGTGCGGGTCGTCGGGATCGAAGGGCTCGACCTGCAGGCGGACGGCGGCACGCACGTCGCCAACACGCGCGAGGTGGGGCGGATCGCGCTCCCCTCGTACAAGAGCAAGGGCAAGATCAACAAGCGAGTCGAACTCACGCTGGAGGGATGACGATGCGCGAGCCGCACCGACCGGTGGACAAGCGACCGGACTTCCCGCAGATAGAGGAGCGCGTGCTGGAGCGCTGGCGCGAGGAGCGCACGTTCGAGCAGGCGCTGGCGCAGCGTGAGGGCGGCCCCGTCTTCAGCTTCATCGAGGGGCCGCCGACCGCGAACGGCAACCCTGGCTCGCACCATGTGCTGCTGCGGTCGTTCAAGGACTTCTACATGCGCTACCGCACGATGTGCGGGTATGACGTGCCGCGCAAGGCGGGCTGGGACTGCCACGGCCTGCCGGTCGAGCTGGAGGTCGAGAAGCAGCTCGGCTTCGACTCCAAGAAGGAGATCGAGGAGTACGGCATCGCCGAGTTCAACGAGCGCTGCCGCGAGTCCAACGACCACTACATCGGCGCGTGGGAGAGACTGACCGAGCGGGTCGGCTTCTGGATCGACCTCGAGGGCGCGTTCCGCACCGGCACGCCCGAGTACATCGAGTCGGTCTGGTGGTCGCTGCACGAGCTGTGGGACAGAGGCCAGATCTACAAGGGCCACAAGGTCGTCCCGTACTGCCCACGCTGCGGCACCGCGCTCTCCTCGCACGAGACGGCGATGGGCTACCACGACACCGAGGATCTGACCGCGACGGTCAAGCTGCCCGTGACCGAGCGCCGCGGCCCGCTGCGCGAGGGCGACGCGCTCGTCGTCTGGACGACGCAGCCGTGGACGCTGTTCGCCAACTGCGCGGTCGCGATCGACCCCGACGTGCGCTACGTACGTGCGCGTCGCGGCGACGACGTGCTCGTGCTGGCGGAGGAGCGCGTCGAGGCGATCCTCGGCGACGACGACGTCGAGATCCTCGACCGCTTCCCCGGCCGCACGATCGTCGACGCGCGCTACGAGCCGCCGTTTCACCATCTGCCCGAGCATGGGCCGAAGGGCCACTCGGTGCTCGCCGCCGACCACGTCACGCTCGACAAGGGCACCGGCCTGGTCCACACCGCGATGGCGTTCGGCGAGGAGGACTTCGTCCTCTGCGAGCGTCACGGCATCCCGCTCCACAACCCCGTCCGCGAGGACGGGACCTACGACGAGCGGATCGCCGGCTGGGAGGGGATCTTCGTCGGCGACGCGACGCCGAGAGTGGTCGAGGAGCTGCGCGCGGCCGGGAAGCTGCTGGAGGCCGCGCCGTACACGCACTCCTACCCGCACTGCTGGCGCTGCGACTCGAAGCTCCTCTACTACGCGAAGGAGAGCTGGTACATCGCCACGCGCGACCAGCGCCACGCGATGCTGAGACAGAACCAGCGGATCGACTGGCGGCCAGAGCACGTGCGCGACGGCCGCTTCGGCAACTGGCTGCAGGGCAACGTCGACTGGGCGCTCTCGCGCGACCGCTACTGGGGCACGCCGCTGCCGATCTGGGAGTGCTCGGACCCCGGCTGCGACGCGCGCCACTGCGTCGGCTCGATCGACGAGCTGAGAGCGCTCACCGGCGCGCTGCCGAGAGACCTCCACCGGCCGTACATCGACGAGGTCACGTGGGCCTGCTCGGTCGAGGGCTGCGGCGGCGCGATGCGGCGCGTGAGAGCGACGATCGACACCTGGTACGACTCGGCCTGCATGCCGTTCGCGCAGTTCCACTACCCGTTCGAGGGCGTGGAGGAGTTCAGAGCGCAGTTTCCGCCCTCGTTCATATGCGAGGGGATCGACCAGACGCGCGGCTGGTTCTACACCTCGCTCGCGGTGTCGACGCTGCTGTTCGACGACATTCCGTTCCAGACGGCGGTCTGCATGGGCCACGTGCAGGACGCGCGCGGTCACAAGATGTCGAAGAGCAGAGGCAACGCGGTCGACCCGTGGGACGTGCTGGAGCGCCACGGCGCGGACGCCTTCCGCTGGTACTACCTCGCCGCGAAGCAGCCGTGGACCGGCTACCGCTTCTCGAAGGAGGCGGTCGAGGATGCGGTCAAGCAGGTGCTGATGCCGCTGTGGCAGACGTACTCGTTCTACGTTCTCTACGCGAACATCGAGCGCTTCGACGCGCGCGCGGCGGCCGCCGCGCCGCCGGTGCGCAAGCGCGGCGAGCTGGACCGCTGGGCGATCTCGCGGCTGCAGGGCGTCGTCGCCGAGATGCGCGAGCACAACGACGCGTTCGACGCGCACGGCGCGACGCAGGTCGCGCTGCAGTGGCTCGACGACCTCTCCAATTGGTACGTGCGCCTGTCGCGCCCGCGCTTCTGGGACAGCGAGACGGCGGGACCGGCGCTCGCGACGCTGCGCGAGTGCCTGCTGACGACGGTCAAGCTGCTTGCGCCGGCGCTGCCGTTCGCGGCCGAGGAGCTGTACGAGAACCTCGTCGGCGGGACGACCGGCGTCTTCCGCGCCGAGCCGCGCTCGGTCCACCTGTGCGACTACCCGGTCGCGGACGCGAGACTCGTCGACGCGCGCCTGGAGAGCGACATGCGGATCGCGCGCGAGGCGATCGAGCTGGGCCGCGAAGCGCGCGACAGAGCGCGCACGAAGGTGCGCCAGCCGCTGGCCCGCGCGATCGTCTGCTCGCCGGATAGAGGCGTGCGCGAGGGCGCCGCGCGGATGAGCGAGCTGATCTGCCGCGAGCTGAACGTGAAGGAGCTGGTGGTCGTCTCCGACGCGCTCGTGCTGGAGCGTCCGCAGGTGCTGCCGAACCTGCAGCGGCTCGGCCCGCGCTGCGGGCGCGACATGGGCGCGATCGTCGCCTCGCTGCGCTCGCGCGACGGTGACGAGGCGCTGAACGCGCTGCGGCAGCACGGCGTGCTGACGGTGCGCGTCGGCGACCCGAAGGACCTGCTCGACCCGCCGCGCACGTACGCGCTGGCGGAGAACGACCTCGTCGTGCGGACCGAGCCGCGCGAGGGGCTGGTGCTGTCGGCGCGGCCGAGCGGGCTCGACCTCGTCGTCGCGATCGACACGCGGATCGACGAGCGGCTGCGGCGCGAGGGGCTCGCGCGCGAGATCGTGCGCGCGGTCCAGGCCGAGCGCAGAGCGGCCGGCGTCGCGGTCACCGACCGGATCGAACTGCACCTCGGCGGCAGCGACGACCTGCTCGCCGCCGCGCGCGACCACGAGCGCTACCTCGCCGCGCAGACGCTCGCGGTCACGGTCCTCTACGACGGCCTCGCCGGCCACCAGGTCGACGTCGAGGGCCAGTCGCTGGCGGTCGAGCTGGTCGTCCGCCCGCCGGTCCCGGCCGGCAGCCCGCTCTAGGGGTCGAGGCCCGGGATCGGGTCGATCGGGAGCTCGCCGTGGATCTCGGCGAGCTCCTCGAGGTCTGCGCGATCGCGGGGACGGCCCGCCAGCCGCTTGAACGCGACGACTTGGTCGCGCGCACGTAGTCGTTGGCGATCACGGCGAAGCCGCCGATCACGACGAACCGCGCTCCGTCGGCGAGTAGCGCGGCGGCGATCGCCGCGAGATCAGGATCGACCGGCGCGCGGCTCATCGCGGGCGATCAACCGGCGCAGGGCGGCGGCCTGAGCTGACAACCGCTGTCCGCGCCGCAGGTTGTCCTCGACGGACGAGCCGCGGCGGCGCAGCAGCTGGCGCTTCTCGGAGTCGAGCCGGAGCCATTCCGCGCGATCGATGTTGAACGGGGCGGGCATGAGCCTGGAGCGATCGTACGCCGACCGCCGGATTGTGACGCAGCCGTGACGTAGATCACACGGCATGGTGTAACACCAATCGATGTAGCATGTACTTCAGAACATGCTTGCCGTCATCGAAGAGCCAGCGGGCGGGGCCGCGATCGGCGAGGTGCTGATCGCCTCCTCGGCCGCGCTCGTCCTCACCGTCGCCCTGCTCGTCCTCGGGCTGGGCCACCGCGCCGGGCGCGTCGCGCTGCTCGGGAACCTCGCGCGCTTCGCCGAGCGCCGCTCCGGCCTGCCGGGCTGGGTCGCGCTGCCGTCGGCGATCGCCGGCGTCTCGCTGCTGATCGCGGTGATCGGCATGTATTGGGACATCGCGCTCCACATCGACGTCGGGCGCGACGAGGGGCCGCTCGCGAACCCCGCCCACTACTTCATCCTCGGCGGGCTGTTCGGCATCTTCGCCGCCGGCTTCATCGCGATCGTGCTGCCGGAGGGCAAGCCGAGCGCGTCGGCGATCCAGATCGGCGAGACGTGGTGGGCGCCGCTCGGCGGCGTGCTCGTCTCGGCCGCGGCCGCGTTCGCGCTGATCGGCTTCCCGCTCGACGACATCTGGCACCGCCTGTTCGGTCAGGACGTCACCCTCTGGGGGCCGACCCACCTGATGCTGATCGGCGGCGCGTCGATGACGCTGCTCGGGATGGCGGTCCTGCTCGTCGAGGGACAGCGGGCGAAGGCGGCCGAGGCGGCAGCGAAGGTCGCCGCCGGCGTCGCCGGCCGCCGCGGCGCGAACGCCGAGCCAACGTGGATCTTCCTGCTGCGTCGCGTCGCGCTCTGCGGCGCCTTCCTGCTCGGCCTGTCGACCTTCCAGGCCGAGTTCGACTTCGGCGTGCCGCAGTTCCGCTTCGTCTTCCAGCCGCTGCTGATCATGCTCGCGGCCGGCGCCGGGCTCGTCGCCGTGCGCGTCTGGGCGGGCCGGGGCGCGGCGCTCGGGGCGGTCGCCTTCTTCCTGCTGATCCGCGGCCTGCTCGCGCTGCTGGTGGGGCCGGTCATCGGTGAGACGACGCCGCACTTCCCGCTCTACGTCGTCCCCGCGCTCGTCGTCGAGGCGATCGCGCTGCGGCCCGGGATCACCCGCCGGCCGCTCGCGTTCGGCCTCTGGGCGGGCCTCGGCATCGGCACGCTCGGGCTCGCCGCCGAGTGGGGCTGGACACACGTCTGGATGCCGATCCCGTGGCCGTCGGAGCTGCTGCCCGAGGCGCTGCTGTTCGGTCTCGCCGCGGCGCTCGGCGGGTCGCTCGTCGGCGCCTGGATCGGCGATCGGCTGGCGATCGACGAGCGCCCGCACGACCGGCGGCTCGACGTCGCCGCGCTCGCGGGCATCGCCGGCGTCGCCGCGCTGATCGGCGTCGCGCTCTACAAGCCCGCGGTCGAGGGCGTGCGCGCGACGGTGACGCTGACCGACGTGCGGCCGGCGCCCGGCCGCGAGGTCGAGGCGACCGTGCGGCTGACGCCCGCCGACGCCGCCGACGGCGCCGAGTGGCTGACCGCGACCGCGTGGCAGGGCGGCGGCTTCGTCGTCGACCGGCTGGAGCGGGTCGGCCCCGGCACCTACCGCACGACGCAGCCGATCCCCGTCAACGGCACCTGGAAGTCGCTGATCCGCCTCCACCGCGGCAACACGCTCAGCGGCATCCCGCTGTTCCTGCCCGAGGACCGCGGGATCCCCGCGCCGGAGGTGCCGGCGCCGACGAGCTTCACGCGCACGTTCGTCGCCGACCACGAGCTGCTGCAGCGCGAGCAGAAGACGGCGTCCGGATGGCTGTGGGCGGTCGCCTACGCAGTCGTCCTGGCGATCACCTTGAGCCTGCTGTCGTTGATGGCGTGGGCGCTGCGGCGGCTGTCCGCCGCGGCTCCGCCGTTCGGCGACGGCTCCGGTGGCGCGGTGCGCGCGAGTGCGAGGTCGCCCCGGCGCTCGCGCGCGCCGCGTCCTCCGCGACCTGCGCACACGCCCGGCGGGGCGTGATGGGATGAGCGTCGTGCCGAGTCCCAGAGGAAAGGGCGCGCGCCGCTGGGCCGAGGCGGGCGCGCTCGTCGGCGCCGGCGCGGTCGCCGCCGGCTGGGAGGCCGCGCGCCGCCGGGACCTGCGCCGGATCGAGCGCGACCCCGCGCACGCGCTGCTGGCCGACGTCCCGCGCGGCGAGCGGCTCGACCTCTTCTCGCGTGACGGCACCCGCCTGACGGCCGAGCTGTTCGGTCCCGCGGACGCGCCGCCGCTCGTGCTGGTGCACGGCTGGACGTGCGCGCGGCGCTTCTGGACCTGCCAGCTGCACGCGCTCGCCGACCACTACCGCATCGTGACGTACGACCTGCGCGGCCACGGCGACAGCGACGCGCCCGCCGACGGCGACTTCTCGACCGACGCGCTCGCGGAGGACCTGGAGGCGGTGCTGGAGGCGGCGCTGCCGTCCGGCCAGCGCGCGCTGCTCGCAGGCCACTCGCTCGGCGCGATGTCGATCGTCGCGTGGGCCGGCCGCTTCCCGCGCGAGGTGGAGCGGCGCGCGGCCGGCGTGGCGCTGCTCAACACCGGCATCGGCGACCTGATCGACGAGTCGCTGATCTTCAAGCTGCCGTCCGGCATGCGGCGCGCGAAGGCGGTCGCGGGCGGCGTCTTCCTGAGCGCGAGCGGTCCGCTGCCGCCGGCCTCGCCGATCTCGCTGCGGGCGGTTCAGTACGTCGCGCTGTCGCCGTCGGCGTCGCCGGCGCAGGTCGCCTTCTGCCAGGAGATGGTGCTGCAGTGCCGCCGCGACGTGCGCGCCGGCTTCGGCCGCACGCTCTCGCGGCTCGACCTCGCCGACGCGCTCTCCAACCTGACGGTGCCGGCGCTCGTCCTCGGCGGGATGAGAGACCGGCTCACGCCGCCGCCGCACCTGGAGCGGATGGCGGCGGCGCTGCCGCACTTGAGCGAGTGCGTCGAGCTGCCGCGCTCGGGCCACATGAGCCCGATCGAGGATCCGGGCTCGGTCGACGCCGCGCTGGAGCGGCTCGCCGTGACGGCCGGGCTGGTCCCGGCCGCCGCGGCCGCCTGAACCGCTGCCTACATCCCCGGGCGGCGCGCTGGGCGGCCGCCGCGCCCCGGCGCCACCGGGCGCGGCGGGCGCGCCGGCTGCTGCATCGGGCGCCCGGGGCGGACCGGCGGAGCGCCGGGTCTTGCGGGCTTCGCCGGTCTCTTCGATCTGCCGGCACGCGTGCGGGACGCGTCGAGTCGATTGCTTCGCATGAAGATGGTCCTCCTGTTCCGAGAGTGAACGGTGCGGCTCGACGCCCGAGAGGCGGAGCCTGCTGGAGATCGCGATGCGATCTGGAGAAGCATCAAACGCTCATGCGGCGAGCCTACCGCATCGGTCGCGAAGGCGCATCCGGGTTAGAGGGAGACGACGAGCCCTCTCCTCTGAATTGAGGGAAGACCACAAGCAAATCAGCGAATTCGCATCTTTTGGAGCGGCGTGTTTGAAAGTTGAGAAGCTTGGACAGAAATCCAGTCTTCTATCAAGGCATCGCGGGCGCTCGGGGCGCCCGTGGGGGAAGGAGACCGGTCATGTCCACCATCGTCCGGCGGCGCTCGCCGCTGCGATGTCGAGGTGCGCGCGGTGCTGCTCGCCGTGCTGCTGTCCGTCCTGTCGGTCGCGCTGCTCGCCGCGCCGGCGGCCGCGCTCGACCCGCCACCGGGGAACGCGTTCTACACGCCGCCGAACCCGCTGCCGCCCGGCAGAGCGGGCGACGTGATCTGGTACCGCGTCGCGGCCACGTCGATCGCGAGAGACAACGACGCGACCGCGTATGAGGTGCTCTACCGCTCGACCAACGCGCAGGGCGGCGCGATCGCCGTGTCCGGCACGGTGCTGGTGCCGAACACGGCGTGGGGCGGCGCCGGAACGCGGCCGCTGACCGCGTACGCCTCCGGCACGCAGGGCTGGGACGACTCGTGCGCGCCGTCGCGCTCGATGACCGCCGGCAACTTCGACGAGTCGTTCGCCGTGACGAACATGCTGAGACGCGGCTGGGCTGTCGCCGTCACCGACTACCCGGGCCTCGGCACGCCCGGCGACCACCAGTACAACGTCGGCATCCCGGAGGGGAGAGCGGTGCTCGACGTGCTGCGCGCCGCGACGCGGCTGGCGCCGGCGAGAATCGACCCGGCGACGCAGATCGGCGTCGAGGGCTACTCGCAGGGCGGCGGCGCGGCCGGCTGGGTCGCGCAGCAGGAGGCGACCTACGCGCCGGAGCTGAACCTCGCCGGCATCGCGGGCGGCGGCACGCCGGCCAACCTGCAGGCGGTCAAGGCGAACATCGACGGCTCGGCCTTCTTCGCCTTCCTCGCCGGCACCGCGATCGGCTTCCGCGGCGGCTACCCGGCGCTCAACGTCGACAGATACCTGTCGCTCTACGGCAGAATCGCGATCGCGTCGCTGAACAGAATGTGTCAGCTGCCCGCGCTCGCATTGTTCGCCTTCCACCACCTGACCGAGTACACGGTCGGCAACATCGACCCGACGACGCAGCCTGACTTCAGAGCCGCGCTCGACGCGAACAACCTCGGCGTCGTCAGACCGTCGGTGCCGCTGCTGCAGTACCACGGCTCCTACGACGAGGTGATCCCCTACGCGGTCGAGGAGAGACTGCACAGACAGTGGTGCGCGCTCGGCGCGACCTCGCGCCTGTCCGCCTACCCGCTCGAGCACGTCACGACGCAGCTCGGCGCGCAGATAGAGGTCGTCAACTGGCTCGCCGACCGCTTCGCGGGGAGAGCCGCACCGAGCAACTGCTGAACAGGAGCGGCCGCGTCGGGGGTCTGGTCAGCCCTCGACGTCGCCGTAGTATCTGCCGTTGAATCTGAGCGCGCCGCACGATCTGCCGCTCGCGGCCACGCTGCCGACGACGCGGTTGGCCTGAAACGTACCGGTGATCCTCATCGGCGTCTTGAATCTCGAGTAGGACGAGATCACGGTGACGGAGCCGTCGATCGTGAATCTGCCGTCGGCGGTGATCGGGACGTTTCTGACGTTGATCGTGCCGCCTGCTCTGCCAGCTTCGTTCAGACACGCGACCTGGAACGCTCTCAGCCGCTTGAGGTCCGGTGTCACGAACAGCGTCATGTTGCGGTCCTGAGCGTTGTCGACGTAGTAGCCGACCTTCGCCTTGCTGGACGATCTCGCGAGCGTGGACGTGGGGAACGCGACGGCCGCGCCGAGCACGCCGAGCGCGAGGGCCGCGCGGGTGGGGAAGTGCATCGAGCCTCCTGGTCTGGGGTCAGCTCGCCATCTTCCCGTGGGACCACGAACCACGTTCCGGTTCGTCGGCGGAGATACGCGGGATCTACGTAGCCGCCGCGAGCGCTCTCAGCTGACGGATGACCTCGTCGCGGCCGGCGGCCGGCAGCGGCAGCTCGGTGGCACGGCGGCACAGCTCGCCGATTGCGACGACTTCGTGGCGGAGTGCTTCTCGCGCGAACTCCCAGTCACGCTCCCGCCCCGCAGCGCATTTGGCGAGCACCACGTCGTGCGGTTCCATGCACCATCCGACCACCTCGCGTTCGTCACGTGGTCCGCGGCGGACGCGGACGGGGACCAGACGCGCCTGCCAGCCGGCAGGCGCGATCGCGGTCTCGGGGCCGACGCCGTGTGCGTAGTAGCCGAACGTCGCATGGAACTGGGAGCCGTCGCCCAGCGCGCCGTCGATCGCCGTGGCGCGCTCCGGCGCGCGGAGCGGGTAGACGTCCGCTTCCTGCGACCAGAGCAGCGTCGCCGGCGCGTCGGGGATCGCGCCGAGGATTGCCTGGCTGCCGATCACGACGATCTCGTCGCTGCTCGCGACGTCGGCCGCTGCACGGATCACGTGCTCCAGTTCATCGCGCTTCATGCCACCACCTTCGCGACGGCGTCCAGAACGCGACGTCGTGTCGCCTCGTCGAGGGTGCCGGCGAACGGGGAGCTCTGACGGAGATCGCGCAGGTGCGGCTCGTCGGCGCCGAGCTCGCGCGCGATCGCGTCCCGAGGTCGTTCGAGCAGGGTTTCCCAATGATCTGCGTAGCGGGGATGGATTCGTCTCTCCTCGCGCCAGCGCCGGATTCGGTCGCGGGCGTCGGCCACGAGCTCGTCGTCGAGCAGCCTCGCGACGGCGCGGTGGTACGCGAGGGCGCGCAGTTCGGCGGCGCGATGTGGTCCGTCAGCGTGCACGCCGCGCGGGAGGAGGCCCGTCACGTCGAGCGCCGTCGCGCGCTGTCGGCGCGCGCGCAACTCTTGCGCCAGCGCGTCTCGCTCGCCTCGCCGCCGTCGGTCCTCGACGCGTTCGGCGAGTTCGACGAGCGCGGCTGTCGGGACCGCTCGACGGCCGTCCGGGGTGACCACCACGGGCAGATCGCCGCGCTCGATCCAGCGGTCGAACGCGGTCTGGCTCACGCCGAGCAGCCGCGCCGCCGCGGCTCGGCGCACGGTCGGCCCGGCGGCACGTGCCAAGTCGGCCTGCACGGAGACGAGATCGTCGTCGTGGCGGCGCCGTACGGCGCGTCGCAGGCGGACGAGGTCGCGAACGAGGGCTTCCTGCGTGAGCATCCGCACAAGGGTAGAGGAAATCCGATGATTTCCTCAACCCTGCGTCACGTAGCCGCCGCCGGTTCCGTCACTGCCTTGAGGTGACGGAACGGGCGGCCGTCGCGCAGCTCGCGGACGACCTCCTCGACGAGCGAGTCGCCGTCGAGGCGGCGGCCGTCGGTGACGGCGGCGACGATCCCGCGCTTGCGCTGGATCAGGTGGGCCATCGTCTCGTCGATCGTTCTCGCCGCCAGCAGGTACCAGGCGGTGACGGCGTCGTGCTGGCCGATGCGGTGGCAGCGGTCCTCGGCCTGGTCGTGCATCGCCGGCGTCCACTCCAGCTCCAGGAACGCGACGTTCGAGGCGCGCGTGAGCGTGATGCCCTGCGCGGCCACCTGCGTCGCGGCGACGATCAGCTGCGGACCGTCCGGCTGCTGGAAGGCGCGCACCGTCGCCTCGCGCGCGGTCGCGCCGTCGCGGCCGAGCAGGTGCGCGGCGTCGGCGAAGCGCTCCAGCACCGCGTCCTGCACCTCGACGTGGCGGGCGAAGACGACGAGCGGTTCGCCCGAGGCGAGGAAGTCGTGGATCCACGCCAGCGCCGCGTGCAGCTTTCCGCGCGCGGCGATCCGCTGCAGCGCGCCGAGCTGCGCGAGCCGCTTCGCGCGCAGCGTCGCGGCGATCTTCGCTCTCAGCTCGGAGAGGTCGAGCGGCTGCTCCCGCAGCCATCTGATCACGTCTCTCTCCGCCAGCCGGTACTCGCGCTCGTTGTCGAGCGCGACCGGCACGACGACCTGCCGCTTCGCCGGCAGCTGCGGCAGCACCTCGGACTTCAGCCGTCGCACGAAGCAGCGCCGCCGCAGGTGCCAGTGCAGCCGCTCCTCCGTCAGCGGGCCGCGGAACTGCTGCTTGAAGCGCGCACCCGAGCCGAAGTCGTCCAACCGGCCGAGCACGCGCAGCTGGCTGATCAGCTCGTCAGGGTGGTTGAGCACCGGCGTGCCCGTCAGCGCCAGCCGCAGCTTCTCGCGGCCCATCGACTCGGCCAGCCGCCGCACCGCGCGCGTGCGTTTCGCGGACGGGTTCTTGCAGTAGTGCGCCTCGTCGATCACGAGCGCGCCGGGGCGCAGCCGCGCGAGCGTCTCACGATGGTTGTCGACGACCTCGTAGTTGACGATCGTGATCTCGGCCGTCGGCGGCACCGCCTGGCGTCCCTCTATCACCGCGACCGAGCGGTGCGGCAGCCATCTGCGCGTCTCGCGCTCCCAGTTGAGCTTCAGCGACGCGGGGCAGACGACGACGACCGGGTAGGCGTCGTCGGCCTCGACCGCGGCGAGCGCCTCGACGGTCTTGCCGAGCCCCTGCTCGTCGGCGAGGAAGGCGCGGCGCGCGTCGAGCACGTAGCGCACGCCCGCCCACTGGAACGGCTCCAGCGTGCCGCCGAGTCTCGCGTCGACCGCGGCGATCGGCTCGGCCTCGGTCGCGCGCGAGGCGCGGATCGCGGTGGCGGCGCGGTCGTGCTCCTCGCGCAGCTTCGCGAGCGCCAGCGTCGCGCTGTAGGAGACCTCGACCTCGTGGAGCGCGATGAACGCGTCGAGCGGCTCCAGCAGCCACGGGTCGACGGGCACGGTCCGTTCGCCCTCGTTGCCGGGGAAGTCGTCGAACGCGACGCCGGCGGTCGGGTCCCACAGCACCTCCAGCCGCAGCCGCGCGCCCTCGACGCCGTGGGTGGCGATCAGCCGCGCGGGCGGCGGCGGGTCGCCGATCTCCAGCGAGGCGATGCAGCGGTCGGCGGCGGCGTCGAGCTTGGCCGAGTCCTGCTCGCGCAGCAGGTGGGCGTTGGCCTCGGTCAGCGGGACGAGCAGCGTGCCGTCCTCGCGCTCGATCGCGCCCTCGCGCAGCGGCTCGGGGACCTGGCCCGCGATCGTCCGCAGCACCCACCAGCCGCGGGCGTCGTGGCGCGCGGTCGACACTCTGCCGAGCCAGCGCCGCTCGATCCCGTCGAGCCAGCTGACGACCTCCTCGCTGGGCGTGAGGTCGGGGAACCGCTTGAGGATGTCGGCGACGTGCAGCGCGACCCAGTCGTCGACGGGCGCCCACCACTCGTAGGTGTCCCAGTCGAAGCGGCGGTGGGGGATCCCGCGCACGACCTCGACGACGTGCTGGTCGTACGGGAACGCGAGCACGACGATGCGGCCGCGCTCCTGCTCGCTGCGCAGCTCGACGTTCGGTTGGCCGGGGACGAGCTGCATGCGGCCCTCAACGGTAGCCGTGCTGACGCATTGCGAGTTCCACGGCGGCGCGCCGGCGCCGCGTCGCGTCCCCGGGGAACTCGCGGAACGCTGTCTGCGAGACTGTCTCGATGACTGACGGGTATGCCATCACGCAAGAGGGCCTCGACGCGCTGCGCGCCGAGCTGGAGCAGCTCGAGACGGTCGCGCGCCGCGAGATCGCGGCGCGGATCCGGACCGCGCGCGAGTGGGGCGACCTCAAGGAGAACGCCGAGTACCACGCGGCGAAGGAGGATCAGGCTCACCTCGAGACGCGGATCCTGAAGCTGCGCGAGCGCGAGCGCAACGCGACCGTGACGGAGGCGTCCTCCGACGTCGACATCGTCGCGTTCGGCTCGACGGTCGAGGTCGAGACGGGTGGGAAGAACGCCAGATACACGCTCGTCGGCGCTGCCGAGGCGAGCGCCAGAGACGGCAAGCTGTCGATCGAGTCGCCCGTCGCGAGGGCGCTGATCGGCGCGCGCGCGGGCGAGGACGTGCAGGTCCAGACGCCGTCCGGCGCCCGCATCCTCCGCGTCGTCCGCGTCGGCGCCTAGCGGCGCCGGGCGCGGGAGCGCTTGAGTCAGGCTGGCGGGATCACCAGCAGGCTGCTGGACGCGCTCGCGAGCAGCTTGCCGTCGCGGTCGCGCACGTCGCCCTCGGCGAACGCGACGCGGCGGCCGGGCTTCGTGACCCAGCCGCGGCTGAGCACTTCGCCGGTGTCGGCGTGGATCGGCCGCACGTAGCTGACCTTCAGCTCGATCGAGGCGTAGCCGGTCCCCGCGGGCAGCTGTGTCTGCACCGCGCAGCCGACGACGGAGTCGAGCAGCGTGCAGACGAGGCCGCCGTGGACGAGTCCGATCGGGTTGTAGGCCGACTCGTCGGGCGTGACGGCGAAGGCGACCTCGCCGTCGTCGACGAGCGTGATGCGGAAGTCGAGCAGCGACGCGATCGGCGGAGGCGGCAGCGTGCCGTCGGCGATCGCCTGCAGGTAGTCGCGGCCTGACAGCCGCGCCCCTGCGGCGGCTGTCGCGTGCGGGTCGTACCAGGTGACGGTGCGGGTGCGCGGCTCGCCCCAGGCGGCCGGCGCCGTGTCGATCGCGGTCATGGGGAGGAGCGTGGCAGCACTGCTTGCAAAATGCAAGCGCTAGCTGCGGTGCTCGCCGCTCGAGGGTGGCCGACGGGGCTCAGACGCGCAGAACCGTCACGAGGTCGAACGCCGTGAAGTCGGCGTCCTGCGTCACGACCGGCACGCCGTGCCGGAGTGCGGTCGCGGCGATCCAGACGTCGTGGCGGCGCAGTCTCCTGCCCTGACCCAGCTCCTCGTCTGCGATCCCGGCGAAGCACGACGCGGTCTCCGCGTCGATCGGCAGCAGCGGGTAGGCGCTCCGCACGCGGGCCAGCGTGTTGAGGCGGCGTGCGCGGGTGGCGGCATCGCGCGCTCGCAGCACGCCCAGCTCCAGCTCGGCTGCGGTGACGACCGAGACGGCGATGCGGTCGGGCAGCTCCCCGAGCGTGCGGCCGGACTCCTGCGCAACGAAGACCGACGTGTCGGCGAGCGCGCGGCTCATTCGTCGTCGAGGAGCGCGCCGCGGACGTCGGCGAGGTCGGCGAGCAGCCCGCGGTCGGCCGGGGCCTCTCGCACGATCTCGCGCAGCACCGACGCCGGCACCCACGGGTCGCGCCGCTCGACGTGCGGGACGATGTCCGCGACCCGCTCGCGGTTGACCGTCAGCGTCATCGTCTCGCCGCCGCGGACGGCGGCGACGACGTCCGCGGTGTGGTTGCGCAGCTCGCGCACGGAGACCTCTTTCGCCATGTGCACAACCGTAGCACTCGGTGCTACACCGTTTGTGGTGTATCGGTCGCGTCAGCCGACGACGAGCACGTCGAGCGTGCGCGGGCCGTGGACGCCCTCGACGCGGTTCAGCTCGATGTCGGAGGTGGCGGAAGGGCCGGCGATCATCGTCATCGGGCGGCCGGCGACGGCGGCGTCGTGAAGGCGGGCGATCCCCTCCGGCACCAGCTCGACGACGCGGTCGGCCATGACGACGCAGAGGTGGTAGTCGGGCAGCAGCGTGAGCGCGCGGCGGCCCTGTGCCTCACCGCCGTCGAGCACGATCGTGCCGTTCAGCGCGATCGCGACCGCGCAGCCGGTGACGACGCCGTCGACGGCGCTGAGCGCGTCGTGGGAGAGGCCGTCGTCCTCGACCCACTCGGCGCCGTCGGCGGCGGCGGGGTCGCGCCACGCCGCCGGCAGGTCGGCGGGGATCGCGAGCCGTCTCGCGCCGCGCTCGCGCAGGGCCGCGGCGATCGCGGCAGGCAGCTCGCCGGCGGCGACGCGGCGCACGTTCGCGCGGTAGTCGGCGCAGTTCTCGGCGAAGAGCGCGATCGTCTCCTCGGCCGCGAGCGTGCCGCTGCGGCGGTAGTCGCGCACGACGGCGACGTCGTCGCTCGTCTCCGCCGCCGGCACGTCGGCGAGCGACGCGCGCACGCGCCGCAGGATCTCGTCGCGAGCGGTGCTCATCGTCCGTCCTTCCGCTCGCGCGCGACCCACCACTCGCGGAACGTCTGCTGCGGCACCGGCATCAGGTCACGCGCCTCCGTCCAGCCCTTCAGCTCACCCGGCAGGTGCTCGATCCTGCCCTTGCGCGCGACCGGCCACTGCGCCAGCCGGCCGAGCTTCTGCAGCCGCTCGTAGCGCCCCCGCGTCGCGAACCCTCTCGCGACCGCCTTCATCGCCAGCCGCTCGGGATCCATCCGACCTCTCAGCGACGCCGCCGCTCTCTCCCTGTTGGAGCGGTCGCGCAGGTGCACGAGGACGGTCGGTATGTCGATCTTGACCGGGCAGACCTCGTAGCAGGCGCCGCACAGCGAGGAGGCGAACGGCAGCGAGCCGGCCGCTCTCATGCCGTCGAGCTGCGGCGTCAGGATCGCGCCGATCGGCCCGGGGTAGACCGAGCCGTACGCGTGGCCGCCGGTGCGCTCGTAGACGGGGCAGACGTTGAGGCACGCCGAGCAGCGGATGCACGCGAGCGTCTGCCGCGCCAGCTCGTCGGCGAGCGAGTCGGTGCGGCCGTTGTCGAGCAGCACGAGATGGAACTCGCGCGGCCCGTCGTCCTCGCGCGCGCCCGCCCACAGCGTCGTGTACGGGTTCATCCGCTCGGCCGTGGAGGAGCGCGGCAGCAGCTGCAGGAAGACCTCCAGGTCCTGCCAGCTCGGCAGCAGCTTCTCGATCCCGCAGACGGTGATCAGCGTCTCCGGCAGCGTCGTGCACATGCGTCCGTTGCCCTCGGACTCCAGCACCGCGATCGTGCCGGTCTCGGCGATCGCGAAGTTCGCGCCGCTGATCCCGACTCTCGCCGTGAGGAAGCGCTCGCGCAGGAAGCGGCGCGCCGCGTCGGCCAGCACCGCCGGCTCGTCGGTCAGGTCGGCCGGCCCGATCGTGCGGCGGAAGAGGTCGCGGATCTCGGAGCGGTTCTTGTGGATCGCGGGCACGAGGATGTGCGACGGGCGGTCTCTGGCGAGCTGCACGATCAGCTCCGCGAGGTCGGTCTCCAGCGCCTCGATCCCGGCCGCCTCGAGCGCCTCGTTCAGCTCGATCTCGGCGGTCGCCATCGACTTGACCTTGACGACCTCGCTGACGCCCTTCGCCTGCACGAGCGAGGTCACGATCCGGTTCGCCTCGGCGCCGTCGCGCGCCCAGTGGACGTGGCCGCCGGCGCGCGTGACCGACGCCTCCAGCGTCTGCAGGTGCTCGTCGAGGTGGCGCAGCGTCCGCTCCTTCAGCGCCCGCCCGGCCTCGCGCAGCTGCTCCCAATCGTCCATCTCCTCGACCACCCCGACGCGCTTCTCGCGGATCGTCGTGGTCGCTTTGCCGAGGTTGCGGCGCAGCTGCGAGTCGGCCAGCGCCGGACGTGCGGCGAGCGGGAACGAAGGGACGTCGGGCCACGACGCGGTCATGCGGCAGGCTCCTGCTCGGTCGAGGCGAGGATCTCCGCCAGGTGGAGCGCTCTGACGCCGGCGCGCTGGCGCGACAGGCCGCCGCCGATGTGCATCAGGCACGAGTTGTCGGCCGCGGTGCAGACCTCCGCGCGCGTGTCGAGCACCGCGCGCAGCTTGTCGCTCAGCATCGCGATCGAGGTGTCGGCGTTCTTGATCGCGAACGTGCCGCCGAAGCCGCAGCACTGCTCTGCCTGCGGCAGCTCGACGAGGTCGATCCCGCGCACGGCGCGCAGCAGGCGCAGCGGCTTGTCGTCGACGTGCAGCATCCGCAGCGCGTGGCAGCTCGGGTGGTACGTGACGCGGTGCGGGTAGTAGGCGCCGACATCCTCGACGCCGAGCTTGTCGACCAGCAGCTCGGTCAGCTCGAAGGTGCGCTCGCCGAGCAGGCGGACCTGCTCGATCAGCTGCTCGTCACCGGTCTCGGCGGCGACGCGCGCGTAGTGGTCGCGCACCATCGCGACGCACGAGCCGGAGGGGGAGACGATCAGCTCCTGCTCGGCGAAGACGCGCGCGAAGCGGCGCACGAGCGGCAGCGCCTCGGCGTGATAGCCAGAGTTGAAGTGCATCTGGCCGCAGCAGGTCTGCTCCAGCGGGAATACCACCTCGTGTCCGAGGCGCTCGAGCAGCGAGACGACCGCCTGTCCCGTGCGAGGAAAGAGCGTGTCGTTGAAGCAGGTGATGAAGAGCGCGATTCGCACGGGCCGGGTTCTCCCTCCTTGGGAATTGGTCGGACCATATCGCGCCATGCGGCTTCGTGTCAGGTCGCGCACCGCGATGAGCCTCGTTCAGCTTGACGCGCGGAGATGTTCTGTGATCTGATTGATTTTGTCCATTTTGATAGGTAGATGGGATCAAACGAACAAACAAGCACAGCAGGACGGTCGGCGATGGCGGCAACCCGGCGCCGCTCGATCGTCGATCTGCTGGACCGCGACGGCTCCGTGACAGTCGCCGCCCTGGAAGAGGCGTTCGGCGTCTCCTCGATGACGGCGCGGCGCGACCTCTCCGAGCTGGAGCGCCAGGGGCTCGCCCGCCGCACTCACGGCGGCGCCGTGCTGCCGGGCGTCGCTGCGCACGAGGACTCCTTCCAGCACCGGCTCGGCGTCGACACCGACGCCAAGCACCGGCTCGGCGCTGCAGCCGCGGCGCTGGTCGCCCCGCACGAGACCGTCTACATCGACTCCTCCTCGACCTGCTGGCACGCTGCGCAGGCGATCGTCGCCTCGCGCGTCCCGGTCACGATCGTGACCAACTCCGTCCCGGTGATGGAGCTGGTCGGCGCCAGCGATCAGGCGAACGTCGAGCTGATCGGCATCGGCGGCTCGATGCGCAGACTGACGCGCTCGTTCGTCGGCCCGCACGCCGTGCGCACGGTGCAGGAGCACTTCGCCGACAAGGTCTTCCTCTCGATCAAGGGGCTCTCACGCGACGGCACGCTGACCGACGCCGATCCGCTCGAGGCCGAGGTCAAGCGCGCGATGATCGGACGCGCCGAGGAACCGGTCCTGCTGATCGACGGCAGCAAGCTGCACACGCGCGGTCTCGCCGCGATCACGGCGGTCGACCAGCTCGCCCACGTGCTGGTCGCGGACGCTTCGAATGAAGACGTCGCGGCGTTGAACGCGATGGGGATCGACGTACGGCGGGTCGCCCGCCACGGGAGCGAGACATGAACGAGAGAACCACTGCGAGCGTCGGGGTCTTCGGCATCGGCCTCGAGGCGTACTGGCCCCAGTTCGAGGGCTTGAAAGAGCGGTGCGAGGGCTACCAGGCGCGCGTTGAGGAGCGGGTGCGCGAGCTCGGCGCGGACGTCGTCAGCGCGGGCCTGGTCGACTCCGCCCAGGGCGGCCGCGCGGCCGGCGACCTGTTCGCGCAGCGGCAGGTCGACCTCGTGCTCTGCCACGCCGTCACGTACGCGACCTCGAGCGTCGTGATCCCCGCGTTGCAGGAGGCCGGCGTGCCGGTCGTGCTGCTCGGCCTGCAGCCGACCAGAACGCTCGACTACGCCGCGACAGACACGGCCGAGTGGCTGGCCAACTGCGCCGCGTGCTGCGTGCCGGAGATCGCGGGCGCCTGCGTCCGCTCGGGCATCCAGTACGACACCGTCGCGGGCACGATCGACGACGACCCGCGCGCGTGGGAGAAGATCGCCGCGTGGGTCCGCGCCGCCGGCGCCGCACGCGCGCTGCGACGCGCGCGGATCGGCTTCATGGGTCACGCCTACGCCGGCATGCTCGACATGTACACCGACTTCACGATGGTCCACGGCCAGCTCGGCGCGCACGTCGAGGTGCTGGAGATCGACGACCTCGGTGCGCGCGTGGCGGCCGCGACCGAGTCCGAGCGTGCCGCGAAGGAGGCCGAGATCCGCCAGATGTTCGCGTTCGCCGATCCGTCCTCGGACCCGATCGCCGCGCCCGTCGAGCAGGAGCAGCTCGACTGGTCCGCGCGCGTCGCCGTCGGTCTCGACAAGCTCGCCGCCGACTTCGAGCTGGACGCGCTGACGTACTACTACCGCGGCGTCGACGGCAACGAGGCCGAGCGGCTCGGCGCGGGCGTGATCGTCGGGAACTCCCTGCTGACCGCCCGCGGCATCCCCACCGCCGGAGAGGCCGACATCAAGACGAACGTCGCGCAGCTGCTGCTCGACCGGCTCGGCGCGGGCGGCTCCTACACCGAGTTCTACGCGCTCGACTTCGACGCCGACTTCATCCTGATGGGTCACGACGGACCCGGCCACCTCGCGATCGCGCAGGAGCAGCCGACGCTGCGCAACCTGAAGCTGTTCCACGGCAAGCGCGGCGCGGGGCTGAGCGTCGAGCAGAAGGTCCGCTACGGACCGATCACGATCGTCGGCTGCACGCAGACCGCGGACGGCAGGCTGAAGCTGCTCGCCGGCGAGGGCGAGTCGGTCGAGGGCGAGACGTTCCGGATCGGCAACACGAACTCGCGGCTCGTCTTCGGCTCCAAGCCCGCCGACTTCTTCGAGGCGTGGTGCGCCGAGGGCCCGACCCACCACGTCGCGCTCGGCGTCGGCCACGTCGCCGCCGAGGTCCGCAACGTCGCGAAGCTGCTCGGCCTGCCGTTCGCGGAGGTGCGCTGACCGATGGGGCGCTACGTCGCGGTCGACCTCGGCGCCGAGTCCGGTCGCGTCCAGCTCGGCACGCTCGCCGGCGGCCGCGTCGAGCTGGAGGAGGTCCACCGCTTCGTCAACGGCCCGCTGAAGCTCGACGACGGGCTGCACTGGGACGTGCGCGCGATCCACCGCGAGGTGCTGCACGGCATCGCCGCCGCGGCGCGTCGCGCCGACGGGCCGATCGACGGGATCGCCGTCGACGCGTGGGGCTGCGACTACGGTCTGCTCGACCGCGACGGCAAGCTGCTCGGCGACCCGTTCCACTACCGCGATCACCGCACCGACGGCGTGATGGAGCGGCTGCTGGAGGAGATCGGAGCCGACGAGGTCTACGCCGCGACCGGCATCCAGTTCATGCCGTTCAACACGCTCTTCCAGCTCGTCGCGGAGCGCGGCGGCGCGCGGCTGGAGGCGGCGAGCGCGCTCGCGACGATCCCGGACCTGCTCGGCTACTGGCTCAGCGGCCGGCTCGCGTGCGAGCGCACCGCCGCCTCGACGACGCAGCTGCTCGACGTCCGCACCGGCGAGTGGGCGCGCGAGCTGGCCGTGCGCGCCGGGATCGACGCGGCGATCCTGCCGCCGCTCGTCGACGCCGGCACCGTGCTCGCGCGGTTGCTTCCGGAGATCGCGCGCGACGCCGGGCTCGAACCCGTCCCCGACGTGATCGCCGTCGGCGGCCACGACACCGCCTCAGCGGTCGTCTCCGTGCCCGCGCGCGACAGCGACTTCGCCTTCCTCTCGTCGGGCACCTGGTCGCTGCTCGGGATGGAGCTGGACGCGCCGGTGACGAGCGCGGAGGCGCGCTCGTTCAACCTCACCAACGAGGGCGGCGTCGCCGGCACGATCCGGCTGCTGCGCAACGTGATGGGGCTCTGGCTCGTGCAGGAGTGCCGGCGCCAGTGGGCGCGCGAAGGCGCCGACCACGACTACGACGCGCTCCAGCGGATGGCGCAGGCGGCGCCGCTCGGCGGCCCGCTGGTCGACCCCGACGCGCCCGAGTTGCTGCACCCCGGCGACATGCCGGCGCGGATCGCGCAGCTGTGCGAGCGCGCCGGGCAGCCGGCGCCGCGCGACGCCGGCGCGACGATCCGCTGCGCACTCGAATCGCTCGCGTGCAAGTACCGGCTCGTGCTGGAGCGGATCGAGCGCGTCGCCGGTCGCCGCGCCGCGGTCGTCCACGTCGTCGGCGGGGGTGTGCGCAACGCGACGCTCTGTCAGCTCGCCGCGGACGTGCTCGACCGCCCTGTCCACGCCGGCCCGGTCGAGGCGACCGCGCTCGGCAACGTGATGACGCAGGCGCTCGCGCTCGGCCACGTCGACTCGCTGGAGCAGATCCGCGCGGTCGTCGCCGCGTCGTTCTCGCCCGCCGTCTACGAGCCGTCCGCCGACCGCGCCGCCTACGAGCAGCTGTACGCGCGCTTCCTGACGGTGACCCGCTTGGAGCCCGCCGCCGATGACCGCGAGTTCCCGGTTCATGACGCGATGCACGGGAGCTGTCGTGGAACTCGCAATGCGAAGCACTCGCACCGACCCAAGGAACCGACTCCTGATGGATGACACCACCCGCACCGACTACGAGCGGCTCGCCGAGCGCCTGACGGCGCGCGGCGCCGACGTCGCCGCGATCGAGCGGCGGTTGGCCGAGCACCGCGTCGAGACCCCGTCGTGGGGCTACGCGAACGCCGGCACGCGCTTCGGCTCCTACCCGCCGGAGGGGCTGCCGTCGACCCCGTTCGAGAAGCTCGACGACGCCGCCGAGGTCCACCGCCTGACGGGCAGCGCGCCGCTCGTCGCGGTCCACATCCCGTGGGACCAGCTCGACGACTACGCGCCGCTGAAGCAGCACGCGGCGGCGCTGGGGCTGGAGATCGGCACCGTCAACCCGAACCTGTTCGGCGACAAGCGCTACAAGCTCGGCTCGCTCGTGAACCCGGACGCGGCCGTCCGCCGGCTCGCGACCGACCACATGCTGGAGTGCATCGAGATCGCCTCCGTGCTCGGCTCGACGGGCGTCTCGCTGTGGCTGCCCGACGGCACCAACTACGCCGGCCAGGACGCGTTCGCGGTGCGGCGGCGCCGGCTGCACGACTGCCTCGCCGAGGTGTACGCGGCGCTGCCGGCGGGGATCGAGCTGCTGGTCGAGTACAAGCTCTACGAGCCGGCGTTCTACGCGACCGACCTGGCCGACTGGGGCAGCTCGCTGCTGACCTGCCAGAAGCTCGGGCCGCAGGCGAAGGTCCTGGTCGACCTCGGCCACCACGCGCAGGGCGTGAACATCGAGCAGATCGTCGCGACGCTCGCCGACGAGGATCGTCTCGGCGGCTTCCACTTCAACAACCGCAAGTACGGCGACGACGACCTGATCGTCGGCTCGGTCAACCCGTTCGAGCTGTTCCTGATCTACGCCGAGCTGGCGGCGCTGCCGCGGCTGCCGCGGCTGACGATCGACCAGGCGCACGTGATCGAGCACAAGATCGAGGGGATGGTGCTGTCGGTCGTCAACCTGCAGGAGGCCTTCGCGAAGGCGCTGCTCGTCGACCGGGCGGCGCTCGCCGAGCGTCAGGCCGCGGGGGACGTGCTCGGCGCGCACGAACTGCTGCTCGACGCGTTCGCGACCGACGTGCGGCCCCTGACGGCGAAGGTCCGTGAGGAGAAGGGCGCGGCGGCGGACCCCGTCGCCGCGTTTCGCGACGGCGACTGGTGGGAGCGGGTCGGCTCCCGTCGCGACGCCGGCGCTACGACGGGAGGACTTGGCGCATGAGCCACACGACTGACACCGCTGCCGCGCCCGTGGCGCCGCGCGCCGACTCCCTCTGGAATGCGGCGAAGGCGCCTGAGGGCGGGCTGGAGCAGCTCGTCTACCGCTCGAACCTGCTCGGCGCCAACCGCGCCGTCTCGAACTTCGGCGGCGGCAACACCTCGGCCAAGAGCGTCGAGACCGACCACACCGGCCGCGAGGTCGCGGTCCTGTGGGTCAAGGGCTCCGGCTCGGACCTGGCGACGATGGACGCCTCCGGGTTCACCGGCATCCGCCTCGACGAGGTGCGGCCGCTGATCGAGCGCGACGAGATGAGCGACGAGCAGATGGTCGCGTACCTGTCGCGCTCGCAGGTGGCGCCGGAGATGCCGCGCTCCTCGATCGAGACGCTGCTGCACGCGTTCGTCGACGCGCCGCAGGTCGACCACACGCACCCGGACGCGATCAACATGATCGCGGGCGCGGCGAACGGCGAGGCGCTGATCGCCGAGCTGTTCGGCGACGAGGCGGTGTGGGTGCCGTACATCCGCCCGGGCTTCACGCTCGCCAAGCAGGTCGGCCTGGCCGCGCGAGGGGAGGGCGTCCGCTTCGTGATCCTCGCCAAGCACGGCCTCGTGACGTGGGGGGAGACGGGCGCGGAGTCGTACGCGAACACGATCGAGGCGATCAACCGCGCGGCCGACTTCGTCACCGCGCGCGCGTCGCGCGGGCGCTTCGGCGGCGCGCTGCGGGCGCCGCTGTCGTCTGCTGGCCGGGAGGATCTGCTGGCCGCGCTGCTGCCGGCGATCCGCGGCGCGGTGTCGAGCGAGCGGGCGAAGATCCTGCAGGTCGACGCGTCGCCGTCGACGCTGGAGTTCGTCAGCTCGCGCGAGGCGGCGACGCTGTCACAGGTCGGGGCGGCGTGCCCGGACCACCTCGTGCACACGAAGCGGATCCCGCTGTGGGTGTCGTACGACCCGGCCGCCGACGACGTCGACGTGTTGGCCGCCCGCGTCGCCGCGGGGGCAGAGGCGTATCGGGAGGAGTACCGCGCGTACTTCGCCGAGAACGCCGCGTCCGGCGAGACGATCGGCGACCCCGATCCGCGCGTGGTGCTGATCGAGGGCGTCGGCATGATCTCGGTCGGCACCAACCTGAAGGGCGCGCGGCTCGCGCGCGACCTCTACCACCGCGCGATCGAGGTGATGGGCGGCGCCTCGGCGATCGACGCGTTCGTCTCGCTGACGGCGGCGGAGTCGTTCGCGGTCGAATACTGGCCGCTGGAGCTGTACAAGCTGTCGCTGGCGCCCGCGCCGCGCGAGCTGGCCGGCAAGGTCGCGTTCGTGACCGGCGCGGCGGGCGGGATCGGCAGCTCGATCCTGGACGCGCTCGCGGCCGAGGGCGCCGTCGTCGTGGCGGCCGACATCGACGCGGCCGGCGCGTCGCGGACGGCGGAGCCGTTCGGCGACGAGGGCTTGGGCGTGTCGATGGACGTCACGAGCGAGGCAGCGGTCGCGGCGGCGTACCGCGCGGTCGTGCTGCGCTACGGCGGCGTCGACGTGGTGGTCTCCAACGCCGGCATCGCGTCGAGCGCGCCGATCGAGGAGACGACCGTCGCCGAGTGGGACCGCAACCACGCGATCCTCACGCGCGGCTACTTCCTCGTCGCACGCGAGGCGTTCAAGCTCCTGCGGCGTCAGGCGACGGGCGGCAGCGTCGTCTTCGTCGCGTCGAAGAACGCGTTGGTCGCGGGCAAGAACGCGGCCGCCTACTCGTCGGCGAAGGCGGCCGAGCTGCACCTCGCCCGCTGCCTCGCCGAGGAGGGCGGCGCGGCGCGGATACGCGTCAACACGGTCAATCCCGACGCAGTTCTGCAGGGGTCGAGAATCTGGGGCTCCTCGTGGCGCGAGGAGCGCGCCGCGGCGTACGACATCGCTCCGGACGAGTTGGAGGACCACTACCGCGCCCGCACGACCCTGAAGGTCAACATCCTGCCCGAGGACATCGCTCAGGCGGTGCTCCACTTCGCCTCCCCCGTCCGCTCGGGCAAGTCGACCGGCAACGTGCTCAACGTCGACGGCGGCGTGCCGGCGGCGTACTCGCGGTAGGCAGTCTGGCGACCCCGTCGCGCGGGCGGGGTCGCTGCCTCAAGGGCGCACCGCGCGGCGGATCGTCCGCCACTCGACTCCCCCCTCGTACCCGCTCGCCGGATACCAGGAGATCACCACGAGCGTGCCGCGGAGGCGCAGCGCGCGGTGCTCGACGAGGCCCGCGTCGTCGGGTCCGCGGGTGCTGGCCTCCAGCCGCCAACGCCACCGTCTGGCGCTGCGCACGTCGACCTCGTGCAGCCAGCCGGGCTCGCCGTAGAACGAGCCGGGGTCGATCCACGACGCGCGGCCCCGCCACAGCGCCAGCGAGTCGCAGCGGATCCTGCAGCGGCCGACCGTTCTGCGCGTTCTTCCGCGCACGAGGACGACCGACGAGCGCTGTCGCACCAGCCGCGGCGCCGAGCGCTCTGCGGGCGTCGGTCTGCGCGCGGGCCGGAGTCTGAGGTCGGGCGCGTTGAGGTCGACCGGGACCTCGTCCAGCCAGTCGACGTCGCGTCGCTCGCCGGTGCGCCAGTTCAAGTAGTGCGTCGAGTCGCAGTGGTAGCAGCCGGCGTTGTAGAAGGTCTGAACCCAGTGGTCGCCCCAGTGGACGATCGAGCCCGGGATCGTCCCTTCGAAGACCTGCGCGCCGTCGCCGGTCCGCACGACCACGAGGCGGCCCTCCTCGTCAGCGCCGCGTGCCGCGCAGCCGAGCAGCGCGAAGCCCGGCCGCCGCGCGCGCTCGAAGGCGCATCCGGCCTCGATCGGCAGCGCGTGACGGGCGCCGGTCCGCGGATCGAGCACGACGGCGCCGCCGTCGGCCCGTCTCCACAGCAGGTCGCGGCCGTCGAAGTACGGTCTCCCAGGCGCTCTGCCGATCGTCACCAGGCGCGGCGCGCCCGCTCTCGCGAGCGCGTCGCCCGCGACGATCGCGGTCAGCGCGACCGCTGCAGCCAGGGCAGCGGCAGCGGTGCGGACCTTTCCGAACAAGCTCATCGTGGACGAAGACGGTTCTCGGCACTGCGAGTTGCGGTGGGATCAGTCGGGAGGCGTCGTGTCCGCCGTTCCCGGAAACTGGTTGGCAGGTCGGCGCGCGATGTCTAACATCTAATAGCACGATGTCTAACATCCTGACGATCACCTCGTCCGAGGGTACCGACGCCCTGCTCCACGCGCTCGGTGAGCAGTTGAGAGCGGCCGGCGCTGCCTTCGACATCCTCGTTGTCGGCGGCTCGGCGCTGCTGGCGCTCGGCCTGGTGTCGCGGGCAACCAAAGACGTCGATGTGCTGGCCGTGCGAACCGACGGCGCTCTCGTCTCGGCCGAGCCGCTTCCCGCGGCCCTGGTCGAGGCGTGTGGTCGCGTCGCGCGCGACTTCGGGCTGCCGCCAGACTGGCTGAACAGCGGTCCCGCCGGCCTGCTGGACTTCGGGCTGCCGGAGGGCTTCGTGGGTCGAGTCGAGGTGCGGGAGTACGGGCCGGCGCTGACGGTGCGGTTCGCATCGCGCGTCGACCAGATCCACTTCAAGCTGTACGCGGCGGTCGACGCGAGCACGCCCGGCAAACATGCTGCGGATCTCCGAGCACTGACGCCGACCAGCGACGAGCTGGTCGCGGCGGCACGCTGGAGTCTCACGCACGACCCGTCGGACGGTTACCGCGAGATGCTGGAGCGCGCGCTCGTGTACTTCGGAGTCGAGGATGCCGATCTCAGCGTTTAGGAGATCGCTCGACGCGGCACTGCTCGACTTCGCCTGGGCGGAGTGGGCGCAGATGGGCGTCCTGGCTTCAGCGCCTCGTCGCAGTCCATGGGCAGAGGATCCTGAGGCGCTGATCATCTTCACCTTGGAAGTGGCGCGGGACGATCCTCGCCTGTTCGACGAGCTGTTGGACTGGCTGCTGAGCAACGAACCGCTGGTGAGCGTACGGCGGCTGCGGACGTTTGCTCGTGCGCCCGCGGACGCCCAGCTTCTCGCTGCGGCGTTGGGATGGGTGGACGTCCACCGACCCCGCGCCCGCTTGAGAGGCCGCCCTGCGGCACCGCCCGTCGGAGAGCCGGCCCGGCTGTTCCACGACGGCTTCCCGGTGCGAGAACCCGATCCTTCGTTCCTGTCTGCGGGGCTGCTCCGAGGGACGGTGCTGCCAAGCGGGAAGGCGCAGTCGCCTGACATGCGGGCGCCGATCAACCTCGCGTTCCGTCTGCGACAGCTGCTCGGAGTCGGGGCGCGGGCGGAGGCCGTGCGCTTGTTGCTCACGTCGGCGGCTCCGCGTGTCGGCGTCGCCGGCCTGGCGGCGAGCTCCGGCTACGCGCGGCGAAACGTGCTCGAGGCCGCCGGCTCGCTGGAGAACGCCGGCGTCATCGCGGTCTCGCGCATGCGTGGTGACCACCGATTCACGATCGACAAGAGCAGGTGGGCCGACTTCCTCGGGCTGGGCGCGAATGAGTTGCCAGAAGGGCGCGACTGGCCCCATCTCTTCGCTGCCCTGGTCGGTATCCGTCGTGGACTGGCTGTCATGGAGGCAGAGGATCTGTCGGATTACATGCTCGCCAGTCGTGCGCGTGATCTGCTCGCCGAAGTCACGGACTTCCTCATGCGAGCCGACGTGCCAGTCGTGGAGAACGCCGGCATCGAAGCAGCATGGTCAGACCTCGAGCAGGCGGCTGCGGCGGCGGTCGGTGCGCTCTCATCGGCCGGTGGGCGAGACCGCCGCGGTCGCTCCGGGTGAACGGGCGGCGTAGCCCCGCCCTCACTCACGCAGCCCCGCCAGCACCGTCAGGCGCGCACGACCGAGCAGGGCGGCGGGGAGGAGGGTGCCGAGCAGGCCGAGGGTCGCGCCGACGGCGAGGACGAGGGCGGCGCCGGCCCACGGGACGACGAGCGGGCCGCCGGTGGGGTCGTCGCCGACGAGTGCGAGCGAGGCGAGAGCGACGCCGGCGCCGGCGGCGAGGCCGACGAGCGTCGTCACGAGCGCTTCGAGCGTGAGCGCGCCTGCGACCTGGCGGCGGGTGGCGCCGCCGAGGCGAGCCAGCACCAGCTCCGAGCGGCGCTCGGCGGCGGCCATCGCCCCGGTGTTGAACGCCGCCATCGCGGCGACGAGCAGCATCAGCGCGGCGATCACCCACTGCGTACTGGCGACCTCCTGCTGCTGGGCGTCGACGCTGTCGAGGTAGTCGGCGCGGGACTTGACGGCGAGGGTCGGGACGGCGTCGTCGAGCGTACGCAGGCCGCGCGTGACCTGCGCGCCGTCGCCGGCGACGAAGACCGCGTCGTCGAGCGCGGCGGTCGCATGGGCGAGCGCCGTCGCGCGCGGCAGCACGACGTCGCCCAGACCGTTCGAACGGTCGTAGATCGCGACGACCCGCAGTCTCGCCGGCGTCGCGTCGGCCAGCCGCGCGTTCAGCACCTGACCGAGTCTGACGCCGCCGTCCTCGGCGACCGTGTCGCTGATCGCGATCCCGTCGCCGCGCACGTCGTCGAGCGAGCCGGCGCGGACGCCGAGGTCGAGCGCGTCGCGCGTCGCGGTCGGGTCGAGGCCGACCGCATCCCAGCTGTCGCCGTCGTGGGTCAGGTCGCGGTCGAGCAGGTAGACCTCGCTCGAGACGACGCCCGCAGCCGCCGCAACACCCGGCAGTCGCGCCGCCGCGGCAGCGACGGACGGCGGCAGCCCGTCGCCGTCGCGCGCGACCAGCATGTGGCCGGCCGTGACGCGCTCGGCGCTCTCCTGCTCCGCCGCGCTGCGCGCCGTCGCCAGCGAGACGACCTGCGCGCCCGCCAGCGCGACGATCAGCGCGATCGCGGCGCCCACCGCGCCGACGCGAAAACGGCCGGTCGCGAGCGCAGAGCCGGCGAGGAAGCCCGCGCCGCCGGCGCCGTGCAGGAGTCGGCCGGCGAGCGCCGCCGGCCACCCCAGCACGACCGGGGCGAGCAGCGCGATCGCGATCGCGAAGCAGAACGCCGCCAGCGACGCGTACGAGATCGCCGCGAACGACAGCGTGACGACGAGCGCGATCCCGCCGCCGAGCGCGATCAGCCCGAGCAGGATCCGCACGATCCCCATCCGTCGCTGCGGCTGCGCCGCGGCGACGAGCGCCTCGCCCGGCCGCACCGCCAGCGCGCGGCGAACTGCCAGCAGCGCGGCGAGCAGCGCGACGACCGATCCGGTCGCGACTGCGATCGCGTAGGGGATCCAATGCGGTGCGACGGCGAAGCCGTCCGGCGCGAGCCCGACCGACACGAGCGCGTCCGTGAACGTCCCCGACAGAGCCGCGGCGGCCAGGCAGCCGGCGACGCCCGCGAGCAGGCCGACGAGCGCCGTCTCCCACAGCAGCAGCCGGCGCACCTGCCCCGGCGTCGCGCCGATCGCGCGCAGCAGCGCGATCTCGCGCCGCCGCCGGCCGACGACGAACGCGATCGTGCCCGCGACGACGAAGACGGCGATCGCCGTCGTGATGCCGCCGCCGGAGCCCATCACGGCGACGAGCGTGACACGCTCGAACGCGCGCGGGTCGCCGGCGTCGGCGGTCGCCGCGTCGCGGTCGCCGAGTACCTGCGGCTCGCCGTGCACGCCGGGGACGGCGCCGATCGCGTCGCGCAGCCGAGCGTGCAGCGAAGCGCCGGCGCCGCCGTTGCCCGCGTCGCCCGCGCCGCCGCGGCCCGCGTCCGTGCTTGCGTCGCCCGCGTCCACGTCGGCGACGATCGCGATCGTGTTGAAACCGTCGCCGAGGCCCGACAGCCGCTGCGCGCGCCGCTCGGTCAGGAAGACCGCGGACTGCCGCTCCTGCTGTGCGGCCGACGCACGCGCGACGCCGCTGAGGCGCAGCGTCTCGGCGCCGCTCGGCGTCACCACGCGCACGCGCTCGCCGACGCCCAGCCCACCCGCACGCGCGAGATCGGCGTCGAGCACGACGTCGTGCGCAGCGGACGGCGGGCGACCGTCGACCAGCCGATACGGCGTCAATGCGGCGCTCGCCCAGCCATGGCCGTGCGCGGGCGCGTCGCCGCTCGTCGGCAGCGGCGAGCCATCGCGCCCGAGCACGGTCAGCGGGAAGGCAACGTCACCGACGGCGGCGCGTACGCCGGGCACGGCGGCGGCGCGGGCGACGGCCGACGCCGGCAGCAGCGCCGCGCGGCGCACCTCCACCGTTTCCGCGTCTTCGCCGTGGCCGAAGGTGACGTCAGGATCCGCTCGGACGACCGCGTCGGCCGCGGCGAACCGGCCAGCGCCCGGCGCGCCGAGCGCCGTCGCCATCAGCTGACCGGCCGCTGCGACGATCGTCACCGTGACGGCGAGCATCACGAACGCGCCGGCGAACGAGCCGGCGCGGGTGCGCAGCGTGCGCAGGCCGAGCATGAGCACGACTCAGGCCCCCAGCGCCGTCATGCGGTCGGCGACGGTCTCAGCGTGCGGCGCGCACAGCTCGTCGACGACACGTCCGTCGGCGAGGAAGACGACGCGGTCCGCGACCGCCGCCGCGACCGCGTCGTGCGTGACCATCACGAGCGTGCGGCCGCCGTCGTCGACCAGCCCGCGCAGCAGCGCGAGCGCGTCACGAGCGCTGCGCGTGTCGAGCGCGCCGGTCGGCTCGTCGGCGAAGACGACCTCAGGCTCGGCGACGAGCGCGCGGGCGATCGCGACGCGCTGCTGCTGACCGCCGGACAGCTGTGCCGGCAGGTGGCGGGTGCGGTCGCCGAGCCCGACGCGCTCGAGCGCCGCACGCGCGACGCGGCGGCGCGGGCGCTCGCCGGCGAGGCGCAGCGGCAGCAGCGTGTTCTGCTCGGCGGTCAGCGACGGCAGCAGGTTGAACGACTGGAAGACGAAGCCGACGCGGCGACGCCGCAGCTGCGCCAGACGGCGCTCGCCGAGGCCGGTCAGGTCGGTCGTCCCGATCCGAACGCTGCCCGCGTCGGGACGGTCGAGCCCGGCGGCGCACTGCAGCAGCGTCGTCTTGCCCGACCCCGACGGTCCCATGATCGCCGTGAACGTGCCGGGCGCGAACACGAGAGAGACGCCGTCGAGCGCCTGCACCGCGCTGTCGCCGCGGCCGTGGGTCTTGCTCACGCGGTCGAGCGCGACGGCGGAAACGCTGATCGGCGGGCTGAAGTTCGACATGCCCTCAGCCTTCCGTCTCGGCCGCCGCGCGGCCATGGGGGCTGCGGGCGGACCGCCGGGGGTTTGCCCCCGCACCGGCCGCTCGTGCCTGCGGCAGTGGGGTCGCTACGCGGCCCGCTGCGCCACGCCCACGCCGACCGCGGCGCGCTCGCGCACGACGCGTGGGCGGGCGGCGTGGCGTGTGACGGGCTTGGGGCCGGCGAGCGAGCGGCGCAGGGCGACGAAGCCGATCGCCCCGCCGATCAGCGGCAGCCAGAAGAGGATCACGCGGTAGACGAGGACGGCGGCGGCGGTCGCGGCGGCGGGTGCGCCGAAGACGACGAGCGTGCCGATCAGGCCGCCGTCGATCCCGCCGACGCCGCCGGGGATCGGCAGCAGGCCGCCGAGCTGGCCGACGAGGTACCCGAGCAGGATGATCGAGATGTCCACGTGCGCGCCGAAGGCGTTGAAGGCCGCCCACAGCACGGCGTTGTCGAAGACCCAGTAGCCGAGCGCGCCGACGATCACGAGCGGGTCGCGGGCGCGCAGTATCTCGATCGCCTCGCGCGTTCCCGTCACGATGCTGCTGCGCGCGGTGGCAGCGCCGCGGCGCACGCGGCCGGCGTCGGCCGGCGCGGGGGTCCCTTCGCCGAGCCGCGGCAGCAGCAGCACCGCCGCGATCGCGAGCACGGCGAGCGCAGCGGGGAAGGCGGTCAGCCACAACGACACGGGCGGCCCGAACAGGCCGATCGCCATCGCCGTGCCGAGCACGGCGACCGCGACGAAGTTGACCGAGCCCTTGATCAGGAAGAACGCGACGGAGCGCCGTGCGACGCGCTCGGGCTCGACGCCGTCCTGGATCAGCGCCCAGCCGCCGAGCGCCAGACCGGCGGCGCCGCTGGCCGGGACGATCGAACCCATCCCGAGCGCCGACCAGCCGATCCGGTTGGCGGTGCCCCACGAGCGGTCGTGGCAGAAGATCGGCCGGAACATCAGCACGTACGAGAGGCACGAGAGCAGCTGCAGACCGACCGCGATCGCGATCCAGCTGAGGCTCGCGTCCGCCAGCAGCCCGCGCACCTCGCCGAGTCCCGGCGCGAGCGCCGCGACGAGCACCAGCACACCGATCAGCGTTCCGACCTGCAGCGCGCCGGCGAGCAGCCGCCGCGTCTGGAACGCGCGGGGCGGGAGGCGTTCGGCAGTGGGTTCCTGGACGAGCTGCATCGGTCGGGCAAGCCTCGCGGACCGCCGGGGACCGTGAAAGCCCGTAAGCCCGTGTGTCGCGGTGGGGGTAGCCGCACTCCAGGAGCGGGGGTTGTCAACGCTGGGCATGTCGGTAAGACGGCGCCCGCCGCCGAAACTGAGCGGTGGCGTCAGGCCGGGCGCACGAACTGCAGCGCTTCGCGGGCGAGCGGCAGCCACTCCGGCCGGCCGGAGTGGTCGACCGTGACCCACTCGCGCATCGTCCGTCTGCCGATCTGGAGCGGCTCGGCGGCGCCGGCATCGATCAGCTCGCGGCAGCGGTCGGCGGGGAGCTTCACGACCAGCCGGCCGCTGACGAGCATCGCGGCGATCTTGCCGTCGACCGTCACGCCGGGGTTCGTGCCGAAGCCGGTCCCGCGCGCGGTGCCGGGCTCCCGCAGAAGCGCCTCCTCGACCTCCGCGAACGACTGCTCGGGTGTCGTCATGGTCACGAGCGTAACCCGGCGGTGCGCGACTATGCTCCGCGCATGAACGAGCCCGACGGTGTGCGAGCGCGACTGCGGGCCGCGCTGCCGGCCGCGCTGAAGGCGCGCGACGCGGGCGCCGTCGCGGCGATCCGCTCGACGCTCGCGGCGATCGACAACGCCGAGGCGGTCGACGCCAGAGCGCCGGTGGTCGAGCACGCGCGCATCGCCGGCACGGCCGGAGAGCTCGGCGCCGGCGAGGCGGCGCGCGCGACGCTCACCGAGCGGCAGCAGCGGGAGGTGGTCGAGCGGGAGGTGGCCGAGCGGCGCGCCGCGGCGGACGAGTACGACCGCCACGGGCACGACGAGCAGGCCGCACGGCTGCGGACCGAGGCCGACCTCGTCGCCTCGTTCCTCGTGCGGCCGGCGTAGCGGCCGCTTCGCCCGCCGCGCGCTCAGACCAGCCGCTCGGTCGCCGCGTCCGCGGCCCCGTCGAAGTACCGCTCCAGCACCTGGCCGAACAGCGGCTCGTCCGGCGCGGCGAGCGCGAACAGCGTCATCGAGGAGCGGAGCTTCGTCGCGTCGACGTCGCCGAGGATCTCCGCCGCGCTCAGCCCTTCCAGCCGCGTGAGCGCACGGGCGCAGTCGCGCAGCCGCGGCCCGAGGACCGGATGGCCGGCGTACGCGCGCGCCTCGTCGAGCGAGCCGATCGCGTAGGCCTGCGCCGTCGGGCTGCGTCCGAGGCCCGCGATCTGCGGGAAGACGAACCACATCCAGTGGCTCGTCTTGCGGCCTGCGCGCAGCTCCGCGAGCGCGCGCCCGTACGTGCCCGCCGCGTCCTGCGCGTCGACGAAGCGCTGCAGTCCGAACGGGTCGCCCATCGCGCCGCACATTCAACCACCGCGCTTCCGTGCTTTCCCTGATGCGGACGACGTGACGGTCGGGCACGGTCTGGCGGATGCGCCGTCATCGTCTGGTCCGAACACCGTCCCTCCTCGCCGCAGCGGCAGCCGCCGCGTTCGCCGCCACCGCGGTCTCCGTGCCCGCCGTGGCCGCGCCCGCACCGCCGAGACTTCCCAGACTCCCGCCGATAGGCCCGAGAATGCCGAAGCTGACGAACTACCCGGCGACGCTCGACGTCAGCGGCCAGATCCACGTCAAGGCCGAGGCCGACGACACCGGCGAGTGCACGCCCGGACAGGACGTGACGGTCGACTTCGACGCCGACGCCGAGCTGGGCCGTCCCAGACGCGTCTCGCTGACGATCTTCGACGGCGCGGTCGCGACGTCGTTCGCCAGAAAGGCCCGCGGCGCGGTCCACAAGGGGGCGCTGACCGGCTACCGCGAGACCAACTACTGCCGGCCGAGCGAGCCGGTCGAACTGGAGCAGCCGGCCTGCACCAGCCACCGCGGCACGCTCAGAGCGTGGCTGGCGAAGGGGCCGGACCTGCGCCGCACCGACGACGACCTCGCGCCGCTCTCGCACCCCGTCGCGCTCGCGTTGATGCGCGACGGCGGCGGCACCCAAGATCCTTCGTGCATGAGATACCTCAGCTCCGGCCTGACGCTCTGGAACGGGCTCTCGAACGTGCTCGACACGCTCGAGATCGACAAGCAGACGCTGACGATCCCGATCGGCGTCGGCAATGTCCGCTTCCAGTCGCTCAGACGCGGCGAGAGCATCCGCCGCGTCATAAGACTGAACGGCGCCTGCGACCACGTCTTCGCGGGCAGCCAGGTCGCGCTCGGGTCGCGCGACAGACGCGACTGCACCGTCACGGGCAGCTTCTTCGTCGCGCTGAAGCGGGTCGGGTAGCGGAGCGCTACAGCCCGAGCCGGCGCAGCTCGATTGCCGGGCAGCGGTCCATCACGACCGTCAGCCCGGCAGCGCGGCCGCGCTCCGCAGCCGCCGCGTCGATCACCTCGAGCTGGAGCCACGCGACCCTCGCGCCGATCGCGACTGCCTCGTCGACGTGGACGCCGGCGTCCTCGGAGCGGCGGAAGACGTCGACCACGTCGATCTCGACGGCATCGCGCGCGTCGGCGAGCGTCGGGTAGCAGGGCTCGCCGAGGATCTCCAGCGCGGCCGGGTTGATCGGGACGATCCGGTTGCCGCGCGACTGCAGCAGCGCGGCGATCCGATGGCTGTCGCGGTTGGCGCGCGGCGAGCAGCCGACGACCGCCCACGTGCGCGGGCTGGCGAGCAGCTCGCGGATCGTCTCGTCGGGCGGGTTCACGGTCTTCTCCCGCCCGGCGCCAGCCGGCGCACCTTCTGAACGCCGTCGCCGACCCCCTCGCCGACGCGCGTCGCGCCGCCGCGCGCCCGCGCGACCGCCTCGCCGAGCGCGCGTCGCGCTCTGCGCGACGGCAGGTCGTCCGGCCTCGTCAGGTCTCTGCGTGCGTGTGTGCGCAGCTTCGTCGCAAGGTCGCCGTCGACCGGCGGGTAGGCGGAGATCGGCTCGCCGTCCTTCCACACGATCACGTGCCTGCGGCCGTCGACGATGGCGGCGCTGAACATGCCGTCGACCTGGTCGGCCTCGCCGATCGCCGTCTGCCGGTGGCGGACCCGCTCCAACCACACCATGAACAGCGCGAGCGCTCTCGGCCCCGCGGTCGCGAGCAGCCACGAGCGGAAGCGCTTGTTGCGCAGCAGCCGCATCAGCCAGATCAACCACGGGCCCATGGCCCATGAAGCTACCCGTTCGCGCCGCGCGGCGGCCGCTCACACCAGCCACAGCCGCAGCGCGACGACGACCGCGATCAGGATCACGAGCCCGAGCTGGCGCCAGAACAGACGGCGCTCGGCGCGGTCCTGCTCGCGCGCCTCCAGCTCGGCGGCGTCGAGCGGCGGCTCGCTCACGTCAGCTCTCCGACGGCGCCGGTCTTCTCCGTCTTGTCCCACGTCATCGCGGCGCCGCGCGCCTCCTTCACGTACGCGGCGGCGGTGATCGCGCAGAGCAGCGGGCCATAGCCGACGACGTAGACGAGCGGCGCGACGACCCACCGCACGCGCCGGCCGAAGCGCGCGTCGAGCAGCTTCACCAGCCACGCCGCGAGCATCGACGCCGACAGCCACACGTAGGTGAACAGCAGCACGCCCGTCGCGAGGCCGTCGCCGGGGTCGACCCCGGCGTCGCGCAGCCAACCGGCGATCGTGTCGTCGAACAGCGGCGGGTAGAGCGCGTAGAGGATGATCAGCAGCGAGACGACGCCGGGGAACAGCAGCCCTTCGCGCCACGTCCTCCGCGCCGTCGCGGCGTCGATCGAGAAGCTCGACAGCGTCACGAACAGGTACGTCACGACGTTGAGGAACCACAGCGTGCGGAAGACCTCGATCGACTGCCCTCTGTCGATCGCCCACAGCGTCACGAGCGCGGCCGAGGAGGTCACCATGAAGACGGGCATCAGGAAGACCGAGAACCAGATCAGCGCGAAGCCGACGCCGCCGAGGCTGCCGCTACCGCGATGCAGCCAGACCCCGCGGAAGCGGCGCGTCACCTGTACGTTGCCGCGCCCCCAGCGCAGCCGCTGCTTCCACAGCCCGGTGACCGTGCGCGGCTCCTCCGCCCACACGATCGCGTACGGCTCGAACACGACGCGCCCGCCGGCGAGCTGGACGCCGAGCGTCGTGACGGTGTCCTCGGCCAGCGTCGCGGTGTCGATCTCGCCGCCGACGGCCTCCAGGCTCTCGCGCCGCAGCAGCTGCGCGCCGCCCGCCAGGCACGCCTGCGCCCCGAGCACGTTCTGCGCCCGCCGGGCGGCCGCCTGCGCGGTCACGTACTCGAACGCGACGAAGCGCGTCATCCAACTGCCGGGCCGGCTGCCCTCCTTGATGTAGCCCGTCACCGCGCCGACACCGGGATCTGCGAGGTGGCGGGTCATCCACCGCAGCGACGGTGGCGTGAAGATCACGTCGGCGTCGATCACGAGCACCGCCTCGTACCAGCCCTCCGCGCGGATCGTCCGCAGGCCGTGGTTGATCGTGTGCGCCTTGCCCTCGCCGCCGCGCTCGCGCCGCAGGTGGAAGATCCGGCCCGGGTGCTCTTCCGCCTTCGCCCGCACCAGCTCAGGCGTCGCATCCGTCGAGGCGTCGTCGACGACGTAGATCCGCAGGCGGTCGCCGGGGTACTCGAGCGCGAGCAGCCGGTCGAGCGTCCGCCCGATCACCGCCGCCTCGTTCCACGCCGGGATCACGAGCGCGACGCGCGGGTAGCAGGCCGCGCGCGGCGTCCGTACGCGGAACGTGTGCAGGCCCGCGAGCAGGAACTGGTAGCAGCCGGCGACGAGCGGGATCGCGCCGGCGAGCACGAGCGCGATCAGGATCGGGGAGGCGACGGCGTCCACGTCCGGCGCGCCTCCGCTACCGGGCGGGGGACGCGGCGAGCTGGCGCACGACGGCGAGCGCGTGGTCGTAGCGGCCGATCGTCTCGCGCGCGTGGCTGTCGGTGCTCATCAGCAGCGGTACGCCGCGCTGCAGGAACGGCCGCAACGTCGCCGCCGACGGCGTGCGGTAGCGCTCGTTGACCTCGATCCGGTTGCCGGTCGCGTGCGCCGCCTGCGCGAGCGAGTCGATCAGCTCCGGCGGCACGTCGGACTCGGCGACGCCGATCTTCGGCAGGATGCTGAAGATGTGGGCGATCACGATGCGGCCGGGATGGAGCGGCAGGCAGCGCTCGGTCGCCGCCATGATCCCGGCGATCACCTCCTGCGCCGCGTAGCGGCCCGTCTCGATCCCCTCGCGCACCTCGTCGGGGTGGTGGACGCCGTCGTCCATCGGGACCTGGTGGTCGGCGGCGTAGATCCAGTCGACGCCGTCGAGGCCGGACGCCGGCAGGTCGAGCGTGCCGCGCGTGTCGAGCAGCTTCGCCTCGATCCCGCAGTGCAGCGCCAGCGGCGTCTCGGCCCCGAGCCGCGCGACCGCCGCCGTGTACTCCGGCACCCAGTCGGTGTCGCGCCGCACGTGGTCGACGCAGGTCAGCTCGACGAGCCCGATCGACTCGGCCTCGGCGAGGTTCTCCTCGAGCGAGTTCGCGCCGTCGGAGAAGGTCGAGTGGACCTGCATGTCCTGCGTCGCCGACGCGGGGCCCGTCACGCCCGGCTCCCGACGTGCTTCGCCTGGCCGACGAGCGCTTCGATCTCGGCGAACGGGAAGAAGCGCTCGGTGAACGTGCGCACCATCGCCAGCTCCTCGAACGCGAGCGGGCCGGGCGGCGGCGGTGCGCCGAGCGCCTCGGCGACCGCCAGCGACGGCATGTCGATCCCGGCGGCGATCGTCAGCGGCATCGTCCCGGGGAAGCGCGGGTTGACCTCCAGCAGCGCCGGCATCCCGTCGACGGCGACCTTCGCCTGCACGTTGGCGACGGTGCTGAGGCCGATCAGCCGCGCGACGTCGGCGCCGAACGCCTCCAGCTCCGGGTCGTGGACGGTGCGGCCGGTGATCGCGATGCCCGAGTCGACCTTCAGCCGCTCGCGCGGCACGACCGCCAGCACCTCGCCGTCGCCGCGCGCGAGCACGTCGAGCGAGAACTCCGGGCCGGGCAGGTGCTCCTGCACCAGCAGCGTGCCGTCGCGCGGGAGCGCCTCCAGCTCCGCGCGCGTGCGCAGCAGCGCGATCCCGCGCGAGCCGCTGCCGCTGCGCGGCTTGACGATCGCGGGCAGCTCGGGCGCGCTCGCGTCGAACGCCTCGTCGACGAGCCAGCAGGCCGGCGTGCGGACGTGGCCGCGGCAGCGCGCGTCGAGCGCCCACTTGTCGAGGCAGACCGCGAGCGTCCGCTCGCTCGCGAGCACGAGCGCGACGCCGGTCGCCGCGAACCGCTCGCGCTCGATCGCGAGCGGCAGCAGCTCGCTGTCGACGGTCGGAACGACGACGTCGACCGCCTCGCGCTCGCACAGCTCGAACAGGTGGTCGGCGAACGCTGGGTCGTCGCCGCGCGGGAGGATCGCGCGCTGCGCCTCGGGGACGAGGTAGAGCCCGGCCGCGTACGGGTCGATGTCGCCGGCGTAGATCGTCAGGACGCCGCTCTCGATCGCCTGCATCACCGAGATCCCCGACGGGCCGCCGGCACCGGTGACGAGGACGCGTCCTGGCTGGTCAACGGGCATCGGCAACCTCTCGTTCGGGGGTGGCGGGCGGGCTGGAGGGGTCGGGCGCGTCGGCCTCGCGGACGACCTCCAGCGGCTCGACGTAGCGCGCCTGCGTGAAGCGGCTCCAGTAGCGCGCGGTCGAGCGCATCAGGTCCTCGTCGAGATAGGAGCGGACCGCGGTCTGCGACGCGAACGCGCGGATCACCTCCAGCTTGCGCTCGAGGTGGGGGTCGATCGAGACGAAACGGCTCGGCTTGAACTCGACCGTCGTGCTCGGCGCCTGATAGCAGTAGATGCGCGGGATCCCGCGCGCGGCGACGAGCGTCGCGTGGTGGACGTTGCGGTGGTCCTGGTGGACGTCGCGGGCGGTGTGCGTGTAGACGGTCGTGGGGCGGATCTCGTCGATCACGCGCTTGATCACGCCGATCGTCGTGCCGCCGTCGCTGACGCTCGTGTCCGACAGGTCGGTGTGGAACAGGCGCGCGCCGAGCAGCTCCGCGGCGTGTCTGGACTCGGCGGCGCGCACGCCGGCCTCGCCGCCCTGCTCGCCGCCGGTGAGCGTCAGCAGCGCGACGTCGTGGCCGGCGGCGGCGTGGCGCAGCAGGATTCCGCCGACGCCGATCTCGACGTCGTCGGGGTGCGCGCCGACGGCGAGCACGCGCTCGCGCCCCTGCGCCCGCCGCTCGCGCGTGACCTCGACCAGCTCGCGCACCTTCGCGACCAGGCGCGCCGGCTCGACGGGCTTGGTCAGGTAGTCGTCGGCGCCGGCGCGGATCGCCTCGACCGCCTGGTCGAAGCTGGCGTGGCCGGACAGGATCAGCGTCGCGACGTCCGGCTGCGCGGCCTTCGTACGGCGCACCATCTCGTGGCCGTTGACGCCGGGCAGGTCGATGTCGGACAGCAGCAGGTCCCATGGCCTGCTCGGCAGCAGCGCGATCGCCTCCTCGGCGGTCGGCGACCAGCGGACCTCGCCGAGCGGGGCGAGCAGCTCCAACACGACGGCCGCGAGCACGTCGTCGTCCTCCACGAACAGGATCAGCGCCTCAGGTTCCCCGGCCATCGCATCTCACCTTGCCGTCTCGCGGAGATCTCACACCCGTCTGCGCGAATGCGTGGCATCATCGGCAGGAATGCGCAGCGAACCACTCGACGCCGACGTGCTCGGCGCGCTCAGAGCAGAGCTTGCCGATCCCGACGCGCTCGTCCGCCTCGTGCGGCTGTACCTCGACAGACTTGGCGACCGCTGCGAGGAGGTCGTCAACGCCGCCGACGCCGAGGATCTCGCCGCCGCCGCCCACTCGCTGGCGTCCGCCAGCGCGACCTTCGGCGCGCCTGAGGTCGCGCGGATCGCGGCGGAGCTGGAGCAGCTCGGGCGCGACGGGGAGGACGCGCCAGCGCCGCTGCTGGACGAGCTGCTGACCGAGGGCGAGCGTGCGCGTGTCGCGCTGGAGGAGCTGGTCGCGGCGGAGGAAGCGGCCTAACCCGCCAGCTCCAGCAGCGTCGCGACCGTTCTCCAGTTGCGCGCGGTCGCGGTGACGCCGTCGCCGAGCCGGCGCTCGGTCAGCGTCGCCGCCAGCTTGGAGCGCCCGATGCCGTCGGGCAGCCAGAGGTACAGCTCGCGCTCGTGCAGCTCGAAGCGCTCGGGCTCGAACGCCGCGCGGTCGACGTCGTCGAGGCGGCTGGGCGCGACCTGCTCGGAGAGGAAGACGACGTGCAGCGTCTTCGGCTCGGAGACCGCGTCGGGGAACGGGTTCGCCGCGACGACCGCCGCCCACTCCTCGCGGGTGCGCATGGTGATTCTCGAGCCGAAGCCGAACTCGTCCTCGATCGCGCGCTCGATCCGCTGCGCGACGGTCCGCGCGTCCGTCTCGGGCGCGTCGAAGACGGCGTTGCCGCTCTGCACGTAGGTTCTGACGTCGTCGTAGCCGAGGCCGCTCAGCAGCTCGCGCAGCCGCGCCATCGGCACCTTCTTGCTGCCGCCGACGTTGATCCCTCTCAGCAGCGCGATCCACCTCATGCCGGCGGTCCTCTCGCGATCCGCGCGCGCATCTCGTCCAGCGGCCCGCGGAACCAGCCGAGCTTCTCGATCCACCACGTCAGGCCGGCCTCGGCGTACGGCGCGACGAGCGCCGGATCAGGACCGCCGGAGACACCCTCGACCACGACGTCGAACGGCGCCGCCGCGTCGATCCCGGCCGCCGCACGCTCGGCGCGCGTGAACGCGACGACCTCGGCGAGCTGGGCGGTGGTCGGCGTCGCGTCGCGCGGCAGGTCGGCGAACGTCGGGAAGACGCCGTCCCAGCGGGCGGCGCGGCGGAACGGCCGCTTCGCAGGCCAGCGCCCGGCGATCCAGACCGGCGGTCGTGGCCGCTGGACAGGGCGGGGGAGGAACGGACCGGCTCTGACGTCGAGGTGGACGCCGTGGAACTCGTACGGCTCGCCGCGCCAGAGACCGTCGACGATCTCCAGCCCCTCGTCGAGCTTCTGCGCACGCACGCGCGGGTCGGGGTCCTCGCCGAACCAGGCGTACTCCTCGTCGCCCTGGGAGCCGAGGCCGGCGCCGACGACGAGCCGCCCGCTGGAGAGCACGTCGAGCGTCGCCAGCTCGCGCGCGAGCTTCGTCGGCCGCCGCCGTGCGAAGGCGCTGACGAGCACGCCGACGCGGATCCGCTCGGTCCGCGCGGCGATCGCCGCGACGGTCATGTAGGGATCGGCGAGCGGCCAGCCGGCCTCGCGGTAGGCGACGTGATCCCACACGAACGCGCCGTCCCAGCCGGCCGCCTCCGCCTCGCGCCCCAGCTCCACCAGCAGCTCCGGGTCGCCGTACTCGCCGATGTTCGGCAGGCCGACTGCGCAGTTCACGGGCATGGACGGAGGCTAGCGCCCTGCGCCCGAGGCGATGGTGCACGGCGCGCGGCGAACATCGCGTCGCCACGCGCCTTGCAAGTCAGCTATGGAAGCAGCCAATACTGAAATGGAACGGGTTGGAACGTGAACTGGAACGATCCTGAAAAACTGAGTCTGCCGCAGCCCGGTGTGGGATCGACGAACTCGTTGGTCCCGATCGTAGCCGTTGCGCTTGCTGTGTCGTACGTAAGTGGAAGCGGCGCTCTCAGTAGGCAGAACCCCACACTGAACTGCCAGTCGACGATCGTGAGTTGCAAGCTCGTCGCGGAACTTCCTCTTTCGAGGCGAATTGACCAAGGCAGTAGTAGCGCTCTCCAGAAGCCCGCGGAAGGTATGCATTTGCTGGGTATCGTGTGGCCGACGACCTCGCCGGCTAACGCGCCGGGAGCTATGGGGCCTGTGAACATTCTCCCCTGAAACCACATGACGCAGCTGTATATCCCTATCGGAGCGTTGATGATGATGGCATTTCTTATGGATGGGCTTGATGATGTTGCTGAGAATGTCCTCGCGATGTTGGGATTTGGGACTATCGACTGAGCAGGCGCTGAACTCGCGTGGATTGCGCACATGCATGCGGAGACGATGGCAAGTGCGATCACGCGCGCGCCGGGATGTGTTCCCATTACGGCGTCCTCTGGGTAGTGGTGGACGTGGACGGCGCGCGCGTTGTCTACGATACCTCACGCTCTGTTTTTTGGCTAATAGGTGATGGCATCTGCTTCTCTGCGTCCGCCGGTCACGTTGGCGGCTACCGCTCTGATAGACACGGAGCATGATGCGACCGCCCGCAGTGACCGTCGAACAGGGGGTGGCGGTCCCGCTGCCCGACGGCACCGTCCTGCGCGCCGACGTCTGGCGACCCGCCGCCGGCGAGCGGGTCCCGGCGATCCTGATGCGGACGCCGTACCTGCGGCACACGCACGCGTTCTCCGCCTTCCTCGACCCGCTCGACGCCGCCGCGCGCGGCTACGCGACGGTGATCCAGGACGTGCGCGGGCGGGGCGACTCCGAGGGCGCGTTCGAGCCGTTCGTCGGCGAGGCGCAGGACGGCGCCGACACGATCGCGTGGCTCGCGCAACAGCCGTGGTGCAACGGCCGGGTCGTGATGGCCGGCCACTCCTACATCGGCGCGACGCAGTGGCTCGCCGCCACGCGCGCCGGCGATGCGCTCGCCGCGATCGCGCCGGTCGTCAGCTCCGCCGACCAGGGCGAAGGCTGGTCGCTGCGCAACGGCGTGCGTGAGCACGGCTTCCTCGCGACGTGGGTAGCGACCGGGCTCGCCTCTCCCGACGACCTGTGGCTCGACGATCCCACACGCGCGTACCGCGAGGCGCCGGGGCTGGCCGAGATCGCGCCGTGGAGCGCCCCGTGGTGGGACGACGCGACCCCGGCGTCCTACTGGGACGCTCGCTCGGCCGCGCCGGCGCGCGCGGAGATCTCGGTGCCCGCGCTCCAGGTCGGCGGCTGGTACGACGGCTTCGTGACCGGCACGCTGCGCACCTACGCCGCCGGTGCCCATCCCGGCGACCGGCTGATCGTCGGTCCGTGGGGACACGACCACTGGCTGCCGCACATCGTCGGCACGCACGACCTCGGCTGGGCCGGCAACGCCCCGCTGTTCGGCCTCGCCGGGCGGATCCTCGACTTCTACGACGCCGCGCTCGCCGGTCACGAGCCGCGGCTGGCGCCAGTCACCGCCTACGTGCTCGGCGCGCGCCGCTGGGTCGAGCTGGCGGCGTGGCCGCCGCCCGGTGCGGTCGAGTCCGCGCTCCCGCTCGCCGCGGGCGGCTCGTTCGTCGTCGACCCCGCTGACCTGCCGCCGGCGCTCGGCGGCCGCGGGCTGCGGATGACGGTCCCCGACCCCGGCTTCGGCCCGCGCGACCAGCGCCCGCTCGCCGCCCGCGACGACGTGCTCGCGCTGCCGCTGCGCGACTCGGCCGGCCCGCTGACGCTCGCCGGCCCGGTGACCGCGCGGCTCGCGGTCGGCGCCGACGGCGGTGTGACGCGCGACTGGGTCGTGACGCTCTGCGTCGAGCGCGCCGACGGCGAGCTGTTCAACGTCTGCGAGGGGATCGCGCGGGCTCCGGTCGAGGCGGACGTCGTCGAGGTCTCGCTCGGCGACGTCTGCGTCTTCGTGGAGAAGGAGGAGCGCCTCGTCGCGCTCGTCGCCGGCGGCGCGACCCCGCGCTGGCCCGCCCCCGCCGTGCCCGGCACCCAGCACGTCCGCGCCGACGGCTCGGCGCTCAGTGTGACGCTCGCGCCCGCCGATCTCTGACGCCTCGGCCCATCCCGTAACACACCGGTTTCAAGCCTGTCAATCTCGGGTCGTCACGCGACCCGAGATTGACAGGCTTGAAAGAGGTGCGTCGACCGGTGCGGTGGGCGCGTGGCGGGGGAGCGCGGTCAGCGACCGGTCGGACGGATCGCGCGGGAGGTGCGCAGCGGTCTGCCGTCGCGGGCGACGGCGCGGACGGCGACGAAGCGGGCGGCGGTCCGCATGTGCAGGGCGGTCTCGAACCCGGTGCGGCGGAGCGGGCGGCCGATCGGGCGCAGCGCTCTGCGCGACGGACCGGCGAGGACCCGCCAGCGCCGCACGTGCGTCGCGCCGTTCCAGCTCGCCCAGACGGTCACGCGCTCGCCGCGCCGGTGCGCCGCGACGGCCGGTCTCGCGAGCGGGCGGCCGCGCCACGGGAAGCGGAACGCCTGATAGGTGTCTGCGCCCTCGGGCAGCGCGAGGTCGAGCAGCATGCGGCCGTCGCGCGAGAACTCCGAGACGCGCTCCTCCGGCCCCCAGCTGACGAAGACGTTGCCGTTCGGCAGCGTCTGGAGGTTGCCCTCCGCGCCGGCCAGCAGGCCGTCCGGGTGCGGGTAGGAGCGCACGAGCCGCGCCGTCATGCGGCGGCGGTCGAGCCGCAGCACGAGTCCGCGCGACTCCTCGGCCTTCGCCGGCGTCGCCTGGTTGTCGAACAGCGAGAGCGTCCCGTCGGCGCGCCGCCGGGCGTCGTGCTGGAACGCGAACCGCGTGCCCGGCCCCATCGCGAAGTCGCTTCTGCTGCCGCCGAGGCGCCAGACGATCCGGCCGCTCGGGCGGTCGATCTTGTAGATCGCGTGCGTGTTGCGCGCGCTCACGATCAGGTCGCCGTCGCGATCGACCTCGATCGAGTTCGCGTGGAAGTAGTCGTGCGGCTTGTCCTCCTTCGGCGCCGTCAGCCCCTCGGTGACCGGGACGTGGTCGGCGCTGCGCCACTCCCACACAAGTCTCCCGGTCGCGACGTCGACCTCCTGGATGCGCGACTCGACGATCGTCCCGTCGCGTCTGCCGCCGACGGCGGAGAGGTCGGCTCGTCTCTCGACGTAGAGCGTCATCAGCGCGGTGCCGCGCGGCGTCAGCTGGAACTCGTGGTGGTCGGGCAGCTCGCTCGCGACCGAGCGAACGCGCGCGAGCTCGCGGTAGCTCGCGTACATCACGACGTACTCGCCGTGGCCGTGGCCGAGGTGCGTGTTGCCCTCCCACCACGTCAGGACCGGTCTGCCGCGATACCGCTGGACCTGGAGCGCGGTCGCCGTCCGGTCGCCGCCGACGGCTCTGAACCAGACCGGCCGGCCGCGGTCGTCGACGATCATCGGCCCGTCCTGACCCGGCCCGCGCTTGACGGCGACGAAGACGAAGCCGGGCGCGAGCCCGCGTGCCGGCGCGGCGCCCGCCGGCGTCGTGCGGGTCAGCACGTCGGGGTCGAGGCGCGGGCGCGAGTGAAACGACTTCACCTCCGGCGGCCCGGGGGCGGGCTCGCGCGGGGTCAGCAGCTCCCAGGCGGCGGCGCCGCCGGCGACGAGCGTGAGCGCGCCGACGCCGAGCGCCGTGCGCAGGCGCGGCGTCCGCGGTCGCGGCCGCGGAGAGCGCGGCGGCGCCTGGGGCGTTCGCAACGTCGGAGACCCTGAGGGGCTCATCTCGCGCGCAAGTCTCTCCGCTCCAGATAAGCCGTGCGTGAGAAGTGCGCAGGTGGGATGGTGAGCTTGACGACACTGTGACTAGGTGATTAGATGACTTTGGTGCGTGAGCTGGCGAACAATCGCGGTGTCTCGTTGGGCGCAGGGACACCGCGCCCGAGTGGCTCGGACCTGCTGACGGAGCAGGTCGTCGAGCTGATCGACCGCGAGCGGTTGGAGCCCGGAGACCGGCTGCCGACCGTGCAGGCACTCGCCGACCGCTTCTCGGTCGCGGCGCCGACGATGCGCGAGGTGCTGCGCCGGCTGCAGGCGGTCGGCGTCGTCGAGCTGCGCCACGGCTCGGGCGTCTACGTCCGCCACGGCGGGCGCCGCGTCGTGCTGCCGAACCCCTACCCGGGCCGGCTCGAGCCCGACACGATCCTCGACCTGCTCGACGCGCGCCTGCTGATCGAGCCGCACCTCGCCCACCTCGCAGCACGGGCCGGCGCGGACGAGATCGGCGAGCTCGCGCAGCTGATCGCACGCGCGAGAGAGCTGCTGGGGGGCGGTGGGGACGCCGAGCTGAGCAGGACGAACCTCGACTTCCATCGCGGCGTCGCACGCTGCGCGGGGAACCTCGTGCTGGCCCAGGTGATCGACTCGCTGCTCGACCTCTACAGCGCAGAGCAGATGGAGGTCATGCGGCTGTACGCCGATCGCGTTCACGACCACGAAGAGCATGTCGAGATCCTGGAGGCGATCCAGGCCCACGATCCGGAGCTGGCATCCGAGCGGATGCAGCGCCACCTCGAAGACGTCAAATCGGTCGTCGCCGCGCGCATCGACGCGGGCGAAGTGAAGTGACCGCTCGCTTCCAGGACAAGGTCGCGCTCGTCGTCGGCGGGACGCTCGGGATCGGGCTGGCGGCGGCCGAGCGGCTGGCCGCCGAGGGCGCCTCGGTGGTGGTCGGCGGGCACGACGCGGCGTCGGTCGAGGCAGCGCTCGCCATGCTCCCGCCCGGCTCGCAGGGGCTGGCGGGCGACGTGCGCGAGGCATCCCACGCGGCGGCGCTCGTCGAGCGGGCGGTCTCGGCGTTCGGCGGGCTCGACGTGCTCGTCTACTCGGCCGGCGTGCAGCGCTACGGCACCGTCGAGACGACCACCGCGGAGGAGTGGGCGGAGGTCTTCGGCGTCAACGTCGGCGGCATCCACCTCGTCGCGCAGCGGGCGATCCCCGCGCTGCGCGCGCGGGGCGGCGGCGCGGTCGTGCTCGTCTCCTCGACGCAGGCGACCGCGTCGCAGACCGACGTCGCCGCCTACACCGCGTCGAAGGGCGCGATCAGCGCGCTGACGCGAGCGATGGCGCTCGACCACGCGCCCGACGGGATCCGCGTCAACGCGGTCGCGCCCGGTTCGGTCGACACGCCGATGCTGCGCTGGGCGGCCGACCTCTTCAAGGGCGACGCTTCCGCCGAGGAGGTCGTCGCGGAGTGGGGGAGGATGCACCCGCTCGGCCGCGTCGCGACGCCCGCGGAGGTCGCCGCCGCGATCGCCTTCCTCGCCGGCGACGACGCGCGCTTCGTGACGGGCTCGGAGCTGCGCGTCGACGGCGGGCTGTTGGCGGCGCTGCCGGTGGGCCTGCCGAGATGAGCGCGGCGGAGACGGGCGCGCGAACGAGCGGCGCGCCGCTCTTCGAGGCGTCCGTCTTCGTCGACGGGATCGTCGGGCCGGTCCGCCTCAGCCATCCGGAGTGCGTCGCGTTCGACGCTGACGGGAACGCCTGGTGCGGCGGCGAGCGGGGCGAGATCTACCGCGTTGCGGCGGACGGCTCGGCGATCGAGCAGGTCGCCTCGACCGGCGGCTTCGTGCTCGGCGTCGCACTCGACGGACGCGGCTTCCTCTACGCCTGCGACCTCGCGGAGCGAGCGGTCTTCCGCGTCGACGTCGCGAGCGGCGCGGTCGAGCGGTTCGCGGACGGAGGCGGCGCGATGGCGACGCCGAACTTCGCCGTCGTCGACGAGCGGCGCGGCTGCCTCTACGTCTCCGACAGCCGCGAGGCCGGGGTCGCGGGCCCGTCGATCTGGCGCGTCGCGCTGGCTGGCGGCGCCTGCGAGCCGTGGCACCCGGGCGGCCTGACGTTCGCGAACGGGCTGGCGCTCTCCGCCGACGGTGACTCGCTCTACGTCGCCGAGACGTGGGCGCGGCAGGTCGTGCGGATCGCGATCGGCCGCGACGGCGCGCCCGTCGGCGAGCCGGAGGTCGTCGTCGAGACGTCCGGCGCGCTTCCGGACGGCCTCGCGCTCGACGCCGCCGGCCGCCTCTACATCGCCTGCTACGAGCCGTCGCGGGTCTACCGCTTCGACCCGGCGGGTGGCGCGGGCGGCGCGAGTGGGGCGGCTGGCGCGGGCGGGGCGAGCGGCGCGGGCCTGGAGCTGCTGCTCGACGACCCGACCGCACACACGCTCTGCCACCCGACCAACTGCGCCTTCCGCGGCAGCGAGCTGTTCATCGCCAACCTCGGTCGCTGGCACCTCGCCCGCGCGGAGGTCGGCGCCGAGGGACTCCCCCTGCCGGGCCAGCGCTGAGCGTGGAGCACACCACCCGCTGCTAAAGTCATCAGGCGATGTCTTCGCTTGATGACTTGGGTCAGAAGCGCATGCTGGCGGCGCTCGTGTTCGCCGGGCTGACGGTCTCGGTCATGTCGACGCTCGGCACGCCGCTGATCCCGACGATCGCGGACGAGCAGCACGTCTCGCTCGACACCGCGCAGTGGATGCTCACGGTCACGCTGCTCGTCGGCGCGATAGCGACGCCGGTGCTCGGGCGCCTCGGCGACGGGCCGCAGCGGCGGCGGGTCCTGCTCGTCACGCTCGGGTCGGCGTTCGCCGGGTCGGTCGTCGCCGCCACCTCGACGCGCTTCCCGCAGCTGCTCGCCGGCCGCGCACTCCAGGGCGTCGGCTACGGCACCGTCCCGCTGGCGATCGCGCTCACGCGCGAGCACGTCACCGGCGACCGTCTGCGCTCGGGGATCGCGATGCTGTCGATCACGGTCGCGGTCGGCGCCGGCCTCGGCTTCCCAGTCACCGGTCTGATCGCGCAGACGCTCGACTTCCACGCCGCCTTCTGGTTCGGCGCGATCTTCGCCGCCGCGGCGTTCGTCTCGGTCGCGCTCGCCGTTCCGCGCGCGACGGGGGAGGCGAAGCGGGTGGCGCTCGACGTGCCCGGCGCGCTGTTGCTCGCCGGCGGCCTCGCGTCGCTGCTGCTCGGCATCAGCCAGGGCGAGTCGCTCGGCTGGGCCTCCGCGGCGGTGGTCGCGCTGTTCGCCGGCGCGGCGGCGCTGCTCGCGGCGTGGGTGCACGTCGAGTTGCGCCGCGACGCGCCGCTGGTCGACCTGCGCCTCGTCTCCCAGCGCGCGATCCTCGGCGCCAACGTCGCCGCGCTGCTGCTCGCGATGGGCATGTACATCGCGATGTCGCTCGTCAACCGCCTGATGCAGACGCCCGAGTCGACCGGCTACGGCTTCGGCGCCACGCTCGTCACGACGGGCCTGATGCTGCTCCCGCTCTCGCTCGGCAGCCTCGTCTCGCAGCAGATCACCCGCCGCGTGATCCGCCGCTACGGGATCGGCGTCGTGCTGCCCGCCGGCGCGCTGATCGTCGCCGCGACGCTGCTGTGGCTCGCCGTCGCGCACGGCAGGCTGCTCGACATCGCGATCGCCACGGCGCTGCTCGGCGTCGGCGTCGGCTGTTCGTTCGCGGCGATGCCGGCGCTGATCGTCGCCAGCGTCCCGGAGGAGCGGACCGGCAGCGCGACGAGCCTCAACCAGGTGCTGCGCTCCGTCGGCGGGGCGCTCGGCAGCGCGGTCGGCGTCGCGATCCTCGCCGCCCACCATCCCGCCGCGACGCCGTTCCCGCAGGAGAGCGGGTACACGATCGCGTTCCTCGTCGGCGCCGTCGTCTGCGTCGTGACCGCCGGGCTTGCGATCCTGCTGGCGCCGCGCCGCCGGCCGGCCGCGGTCGTCGCGCCAAGGTTCGAGCTGGAGCAGGAGCTGTTGATGGAAGAGGCAGCCGTCGGAGCAGGTGTCGGACCGAGCGTCTTCGACGGGGAGCGGAGGCGATGAGCGCCGCGCCGCAGCCCGCGCGGGCGTCGCGCCGGCGCGACGCCGACGCGACCCGCCGCGCGCTGATCGACGCGGCCGGCGCGCTGTTCGACGAGCGCGGCTACGAGCGCGCGACGATCCGCGAGATCGGCGAGCGGGCCGGCGTCGACCCTGCCCTGATCGCCCGCTACTTCGGCGGCAAGGAGGCGCTCTACCTCGCCGTCCTCGCTGACGAGGAGCGGATCGCGCGGCTCCAGCCGCACGTCGCCGACCTGTCCGCGATCGCCGAGCGGCTGATCACGCGTTGGGACCGGCCGGGGGAGGACAGCTCGCCGGTGCGGCGGGCGCTCGCCGACCCCGCTGCGGCCGAGGGCGAGCGTCGTGCGCAGCTGCGGCGGATCGTGCGGCCCGGCATCCTCGACCCCGCGTGCGAGGCGATCGGCGCGGAGCCCGACGCCGAGCTGCGCGCCGAGCTGCTGCTGGCGCTGCTCGTCGGCGTCTCGGTGGCGCGCTCCAACGGCACGCTCAGCGCACTCGCCGGCGCCTCGCGTGAGGAGCTGCTGCGCCAGCTGGAGCCGCTGCTCGACGCGCTGCGCGAAGGGCCGGGCGCGCCGACTGACTAGCGGTCCGGCTGCGGGCGCAGGCCGTCGAGCAGTATCTCGACGTAGCGCCGCCAGTCGGGGATGCCGGCGAGGACGACGGCGGAGAGGCCGGCGTAGATCGGCGACATGTCGGCCGCGGTCAGGTCGGCGCGCACGACGCCCTTGGCGTGGGCTCTCTCGATGAAGACCGCCGTCAGCGCGAACATCTGCTCGATCAGCGCGGGACCGGCCTCCTTCATGCCGCCGCCGACCGAGGTGCCGCCGGCGACCGAGGCGACAGCCTCCGCGTAGCCGCGGTCCTGCTCCTGCATCGTGCCGCAGAACTCGAGCGAGCGCGCGAGCGCGCGCCAGGGATCGGGGTCGGGCAGCATCTCGGTCTGGATGAACGTGACGATCCGCTCGACGCGCTGCTCCATCATCGCCTGCGCGAGCGCCTGCTTGGTCGGGAAGTGGCGGTAGACGGTCCCCACGCCGACCCCCGCGCGGCGGGCGATGTCGTCCATCTGCGCGTTCGGCCCATGCTCGGAGAACGCCGCGCGGGCGGCGTCGAGCACCTTCAGCCGGTTGCGCGCCGCATCGGCGCGAAGCGGCTTCGCGTCGGGCTGCGGGCCGGGTGCTGACTGGGGGGTTGACAAGCGGAACCAGGCCTCCGTATCGTTCTGATCCGGAACCGGAGTTCCGGTTCCAGAAGAGAATCATATCCCCTTGGAGAAGGACGTTGCACTGATGTCGACTTCCGCCTCGCCGACAGGCCCGGACCCGCTTCGCTGGAAGGCGCTCGTGGTGCTGGCCGTCGCACAGTTCATGGTCGTGCTCGACGCGTCGATCGTGAACGTCGCACTGCCCTCGATCCAGAGAGACCTCGACTTCACGGACGAGAGCCTGCAATGGGTCGTCAACGCGTACACGCTCGCGTTCGGCGGCTTCCTCCTGCTCGGCGGTCGAGCCGCCGACCTGTTCGGCCGCCGCCGCGTCTTCATCATCGGCCTCGGCCTCTTCTCCGTCGCCTCGCTCGTCGGCGGCTTCGCGACGACGTCCGAATGGCTGATCCTCGCGCGCGGCGTGCAGGGCCTCGGCGCCGCGATCGTCGCGCCAGCCGCGCTGTCGATCGTGACGACGACGTTCACCGAGGGTGCAGAGCGCAACAAGGCGCTCGGCATCTGGGGCGCGCTCGCCGGCGCCGGCGGCGCGGTCGGCGTGCTGCTCGGCGGCATGCTGACCGAGTGGGCCGGCTGGGAGTGGGTGCTGTTCGTCAACGTCCCGATCGGCGTCGCCGCAGCCGTCATCGCCCCGCGCTTCGTGCGCGAGAGCCACGGCCACGAGAAGACGAGCATGGACATAGCGGGCGCGACGCTCGTGACGGCAGGCCTCGTCGTGCTCGTCTACGCGCTCGTCGACGCCGAGAGCGCCGGCTGGGGCTCGACCCAGACGATCGGCCTGATCGCGCTCTCGATCGTGCTGCTGCTCGGGTTCCTGTGGGTCGAGGGGAAGCTCGTCAAGCACCCCGTGATGCCGCTCGGGATCTTCCGCAACCGCAACGTCGCGTCGGCCGACTCGGTCGCGCTGCTCGTCGGCGCGTCGCTGTTCTCGATGTTCTTCTTCATCTCGCTCTACCTCCAGCAGGTGCTCGGCTTCTCGGCGCTCGACGCCGGGCTCGCGTACCTCCCGCTGGCGTTCACGATCATCGTCTCGGCGGGCATGGCGTCCCAGCTGGTGACGAGAGTCGGACCGAAGCCGATCCTCGTGCTCGGACTCGTGCTGACCGCGATCGGGCTGTTGCTGTTCACGCAGATCTCGCCGGACGGCTCGTTCCTCGGCGACGTGCTCGTCCCGTCGATCGTCGTCGCGGCCGGTCTCGGCTTCTCGTTCGTTCCGCTGACGATCACCGCGGTCGCGGGCGTGACGCACAACGAGGCCGGACTCGCGTCGGGCCTGATCAACACCGCGCAGCAGGTCGGCGGCGCGCTCGGGCTGGCGATCCTCTCCTCGATCGCCAACTCGCGCATAAGCCACGTGCTCGGCGACGGCCCGCCCGACCCGTCGGCGGTGCCGAAGGCGATGACAGAGGGCTTCCAGCTCGCCTTCGCCGTCGGCGCCGGCTTCGCCCTGATCGGCGTCGTGATCGCGCTGATCGCGGTGCCGAGAATCAGCCGCGACGAGCTGCCGCAGGAGGTCGCGGTCGGGGCGTGAGGAGATCCCGCATCCATGCGGTTGAGGGACGCGGGAGGGCGAGCTAATCTCACTCGCGGCGATGCTCGGAGGAGCGGGCTCGCTTGAGATGAACCCGCTCCCGTGTGGTTGCCCCGGACCGGCTCGGGACCGACTCCGATCCGGGGCGGTGTCGTGTTGGTCGTTCGCGCTACCTGCCGCTCATCCGGTCGATGACCAGGATGGCGTGCAGGAGCGCGAGCGCCAGGATCAAAGCAACTGCTTCCATCCCACCTCCTCTCTTGTCATGGGACCGCCGTTCGGTCCCGTACCGGCGGTCAGGAGAGGAGGTTCAACCCGACCCGTCGATCATCCACAAGCCGGCGTTATGTGTCTGGCGCGCGCTGTGACTTTTCGCACGCGAGGGGCGCACGGTACGCTCGGTGACGTGGATCAGCCGCCTCTCCGTGCCAGCGACGCCGACCGTGAGCACGTCATCGGGCTGCTGCGTCAGGCATCGGTCGACGGGCGCCTGACGGTCGAGGAGCTGGCCGACCGCGCCGAGCTGGCGCAGGACGCGCGGACCTACGACGAGCTGACGGCGATCACCGCGGATCTGCTGCCCGGCGGTGCGCTGCCGGTGACGCCGACCGGGGTCGGCGGGGTCGGCGGCGCGCTCGGCGAGCGGGTCGAGCGCCACCGCGCGACGCTCTCCAGCCTCGACCGCCGCGGACGCTGGCGGCTCCCGCACCGCAGCCGCTACGTCGCGACGCTCGGCTCCGTCCAGCTCGACCTGCGGCAGGCGATCATGCCCGGCCCCGAGGTCGAGATCGAGCTGAAGGCCGTGCTCGGCTCGGCCGAGCTGCTGGTCCCGCCGGGGACCGACGTGCGCGTCAGCGGCGGCAACGTGCTCGGCTCGTGCGAGCTGCACCTCGGCGGCGAGGCGCCGCCGCCCGGCGCGCCGATCGTGCACGTCGTGCTGGCCGGCGCGCTCGGCTCCGTCGAGGTGCGCGCCGAGCCGCGGCTCGGCGACCGCATCAAGGAGGAGGCGAAGCGGATCGCGCAGCGCTGGATCTCGACGCCGCGCCCGCCCGCGCCGCCGCGCGCTCCGCGCCCTCCGCGTTGAGGCGCGCGCAGGAGCCGCGCGCCGCGGCGTGCCCGCTCACTCCCTCGTCGGCGCTCCGCCGATCAGGTCCAGCAGCCGGTCACGCCGCTGCGCGAACGGACGGTCGGGCGAGAAGCGCTTGCGCGAGCGCGCGAGCTTCTCGCCGCGGTAGCGCCAGCGCGCCCACGGCGAGTCCGGGGTCGCCAGTCGCACCGCCGTGTAGATGCCGATGAACGGGACGTGCAGCGCGACGATCCCGAGGATGAAGCGGCCCTTCATGAACGTGATGCCGGACAGCAGCACGAGCACGAGCACCGCGCCGGTCGTCGCCAGCACCGACTCGGCGTCGCCGAGGCCGACCGGCCTGATCCCCATCGCCACGATCGTCGCGAAGACGGTCGCCAGCACGACCGCGTCGAGCGACGTGCGGCCCTCCCTCGCCCAGTAGACGTCCTCGAGGTGGAGCCACAGCGCGAACTCGTCGAGCGTGAGGCCCGCCCCGATCCCGAACGTGACCGCGGTGATGTGCATCCACGGCGCTCTGAACTCCGTCGCGTAGCCGACGAAGCCGGACAGCAGCAGCAGCGAGATCCCCCACACGAGGTGGTGGATGTGCACGCCGCTGCCCGTTCTGACGCTGCCCGGCCACCACGTCACGCGCGCGCTGCGCGACAGTCGTGCGCTCGTGCGGATGAAGCCGAACGACAGCAGGAACGAGACGAGCACGAGCAGCGCCGGCCCGCGCGGCGAGTCGGGTGAGACGTCGAAGTCGAAGTAGAGGCCGGCGAAGAGCGGATCCATGCGCGCGGAGAAGAGTACGACGAGCGCGCGACCCGGCTCAGGCGACGAACTCCGTCACGGCGTAGACGTGCCGGCCGACGTGCTCGCGGATCGCGTCCTCCTCGCGGCCCGGGCGCCCGCAGTGGATCACGTACGGCAGTCCGCGGCCGAGGTCGAGGATCGCCAGCACGACCTCGCCGTGCACGGGGTCGGGGCGCCCGACCTCGGTGATGCAGTCGGTCCCGCCGCGGCGCGACCAGAGCCGGAAGATCCGCGACGCCTGCGGCACGTGGCCGGTGTCGGCGTGGGCGCGAGCGCAGATCGCCGCGTAAGCCGTCTCGTCGTCGGGCTGCCCGTCGACGAGCTGCGGGACGAAGAAGGCGACGACGTCCTGCGAGGAGCCGGGCGCGCTCATGCGACGCTCCGCTTGCTGGCGTCGAGCAGCTCGGCGAGGCGTTCGTCGTGGCGCTTGGTCTGGCGGTAGACCGCGTCCTGCAGACCTTCGACGACCGCTTCCAGGTGATCGATGCGCTTGACCAGCGACGCGGCGTCGGTGCGGTCTCTCGACTGCACGTCGCTCGTCTCGCCACGCGCCCGCGTGCGGCCGACGTCGACGATGCGCCGGATCAGATCGGACCTGCGGGGCACGATCCACCTCCGTTCCTCTGTGGAAGTCGCGCGGAAGGTCGAGGCGGCCAAGCGTGCGTAGAAGCTTGAGGGTATCGCAGGGGCTCCCAATTCCCTACTGTTCCGGCGCGTCGCGCGGTTCGAGCTGCAGTTCGCGCGCCGCCTCCGGCTGGCCGGACTCCAGCTCGCGCTGCCGTTCCAGCTCGACGTCCAGCTCGACGCCGAACAGCAGCGCGAGGTTGGCGATCCACAGCCAGATGAGGAAGACGATCACGCCGCCCAGGGCACCGTAGGTCGCGTTGTAGGAGCCGAGGTTGGCGGCGTAGAACGCGAAGCCGAGTGACGCGAGGATCAGGATCCCGATGCCGACGGCGGCGCCCGGCGTGATCCAGCGGAAGCGCGGGTGCTTGACGTTCGGCCCGACGTACGTCAGCAGCGCGATCATCACCACCGCGATCAGCAGCATCACCGGCCACTTCGCGATGTTCCAGACGGTCACCGCGCTGTCGCCGAGGCCGATCGTGTCGCCGAGCGACTTGGCGACCGACCCGCTCAGCACGAAGCCGATCGCGAGGAGCGCTATCAGCACGACCATCACGGCCGTGACCGCGAGCTGGAGCGGGCGCAGCTTCCAGAACGGGCGCCCCTCCTCGACGTCGTAGACGGCGTTCGCGGCGCGCATGAACGCGCCGATGTAGCCCGATGCCGACCACAGTGCCGTCAGCAGGCCTATGCCGAGCAGCGCGCCCGCGCCGCCCTTGTTTCTGACAACGCCGCTGAGCGAGGACTCGAGCGTGTCGGCGGTCGAGCCGGGGGCGATCTGCCGCACGATGTCGAGCATCGAGTTGACGGTGCGGGGGTACTCGCCGAAGACGCCGATCAGCGCGACGAAGACGATCAGCAGCGGGAACAGCGACAGGACGCTGTAGTACGTCAGCGCGGCGGCCCAGTCCTGCAGACCGTCCTCTCTGAAGCCCTTGGCGGCGCGCTTCAGCGTCGCCAGCCAGCCGCGCGGCTCGATGTCGGTCGGTCCCTCGGGCGGCTCGGCAGCGGCGCGCTCGGGCGCGGGTGTGGGCGCGGCCGGCGCGGGCGCCGGGCCCTCGGGCGGCGGCTCGGGTGCGGGCTCCGCCGCGGGCGGCGGCGCGGTGCGCTCGCCGCGCGGCGGGTCGCCGCGCAAGCGCCCGATCAGGCCGCCGCTGCGCCGTCCGGTGCGTGCCATCGAGTCCGCGCTTCTCAGCGCTTCGTCAGCCGACCGAGCAGGAAGCCGGCGGCGACCGCGGCGCCGGCGATCAGCGGCAGCGGATGGGCTCTCGCGCGCTCGGCGGCGGCGTGCGACGCGTGCGTCACGGTCTCGGTCGCGCCGGGGTTCGCCTCCTGCGCGCGGCCGCGCAGGGCGTCGCGCTTGGCGAGCGCCTTCTGCTTGATCGCCTCGACGCGGTCGTGCGCGTGCTGCCGGACGTCGGCCTTGACCGCAAGCGCGGCGACGGTGTCGCCCAGCTCCGCGCGCGTCGTCTCGATCTGCTGCCGGATCCGCTCCGGATCGCCCACGGCGATCGTCAGTGCTGGCGTGCCGTTCGTGCGCGCGTCTTCGCCCATTGGACGTCCTCCTTCACGGTCTCGACGGTCTGCTCGGGCATCGGCGGCGTCGCCTGCTGCACCTGCTTCTTGCCCGCGATCGCGGCGACGCCGGCGATCGCGAGGAAGAGGACCCCGACGATCAGCGCCGCCAGCCACGAGGCGACGGCGAGGCTCAGCGCGAGGATCGCGGCGGCAGTCAGCGCGCCGACGCCGTAGAGCGCGAAGACGCCGGCACCGCCGAACATGCCGGCGCCGCGGCTGGCGCGCTTGCCCTTCTCGGCCAGCTCCGCCTTCGCGAGCGCGACCTCCTCGCGCACGAGCAGCGAGGTCTGGTCCGACAGGCGCCGCAGCAGCTGCGCCATCGGCAGCTGCGCGAGCTCCTCCTGCTGCTGCCCGTCGTGGCGCCCTGCACCGTTGGTCGGGATGCCGCTCATCTGCCGCCACCTCCTGGCGTTGCCGACGGTTTTCGTCTACCCGATGGGGCGCCGGCCACACGCGAAGCTCGGCGCCGCGGCGCGCCGCCGCGCGCTACGGCTGGGCGGCGAAGAGGCGGTCGGGCAGCGGTCTGACGGCGTCGGTCGCGGCGTAGCCGAGCGGGTCGACGCCGTAGATCTCCGACAGCGTGCGCAGCAGCGAGAAGTGGTTCGCCGGCGTTCTGTCGACTCTGCCGGCAGGCGTGAACGGCGAGACCAGCAGCGCGCCGACCCGCTCGCTCGCGCCGGCCTGCGCGGCGTCGCCGGCGTTCGGGTAGGCCGCCGGCCCGCAGCACGGCTTCGCCGCCGTCTGCGCCGGCTGGGGCGCCTGCGCGCTCGTGATCACGACCAGCCCGCCGGCCGAGTACGCGGGCGAGTTGAGGATCTGCGGCACGACGCGTTCGAGGAACGCGTCCGCTTCCGCCGAGCCGGTCTGCGCGTCGCTCGCGAGGTAGGAGAGCGCGGGCGTCGTCTCGGCGTCCTTCAGGTCTCTGGCGAGCCGGTCGAGCGGCACGTTGCGCTCGTCGCAGTCGTCGGCCTCGGCGATCCCGCGGAACCACAGGAACGGATCGCGCCGCGTGGCGTCCGTCGCAGCCGGGTCGCACGCGAGTGCGGTGCCGAGCGGCTGGGGCGGGGCGGGGGCGGGCGCCGGCGTCGTCGTGCTCGTCGGTGGAGCGGAGGTGGTGGCGGCGGGCGGCGGCGCGGTGGACGAGGTCGCGGCCGCCGGCGCCGGGGCGGGGGACGTGGTGGCGGCGGGCGGCGGCGTGGCGGCTGGCGGCGTAGCAGCCGCGGGCGGCTCGACGTAGGCGCGCCAGGTCTTCTCCAGGCCGCGCAGCTGGTCGCCGATCGTGCCGGTCTCGTAGCCGTAGACGCAGCCGTCGCCGCCGGTCTGGCCGTCGGCGAGCGGGTCGGCGGGTCTGACGTCGCCGTGGGCGGTGCAGTCGGCGAGCGTCTGCGCGGTCGGGCCCTGGCCGCTGACGAGCGCGATCGCATTCGCGAGGCCGCCGCGGGCGACCGCGCGGTAGTCGGTCAGCAGCGTGCCGCTCGGGGTCAGCGTGCCCGCGAGGTAGGGCGCTGCCTCGCGGTCCTGCGCGAGGGTGGCGACGTCGGTCGAGCCGAGCACGACGAGGAAGACGTGCTGGATCGGCGACGGCTCCGGCTCCTCGCCGGCCGGCGGCTCCTCGGGTGCGGGGTCCTCGGCGGGCGGCTCGGCGGCGGGCTTCTCGGCGGCCGGCTCGTCCGCGACCGGCGCCGGCTCCTCGGCGACCGGCGCGGGCTCGTCGAGCGGCAGCTCGTCGTCACCGCTGTCGTCGAGCGGGGCCGGGTCGTCGGCCGGCGTGTCCGCCTGCGCGACCTGCGCCGGTGCGGCCGGCGGCAGCACGACGGTGAAGCGCGGCTGGCCGACGCCCGCCAGCGACGCGGGCACGCTCGTGCTCGTGACGACCGCGAGCCCGACCAGCGCGGCGAGCGCGACGGGCAGCGCCGCCCGGCGCCGACGGCCGGTGTCGAGCCCGAACAGGTGCGATCTCGGGTCGTCCTGCGACCCGAGATCGCACCTGTTCGGAGCGGGGGCGCCGAACAGCAGCGTCGCCGCGTCCGTCCGCGGGCCGGGCCGGCGGGCGCCGCAGGTGACGCACCAGCGCTGGTCGGCCGCGAGCTGGGCACCGCACGACGTGCACGCCGGCCGGGGCGTCACGCGGCTGCCCCGCCGTCGCTGGGCGCCTGGACGCCGACGAGCTGGAACGCGCACTGCGAGCAGAACACCGCGCCGCGCGCGTAGAGGGTGCCGCACTGTGGGCAGGCGCCGGCGGCGCCGGTCGTGTCGAGGCGGAGGAGGTGCTCGACTTCGCCGAGGCGTGCGTCGATCTCTTGGAGTCTGCCGGCTTGGCGCATGAGGACGTCGAGGCGGAAGTGGTCGCGGATCGCCATCTCGTAGGCGAGGCCGCCGAGGTCCCATTGCCGTTCGGCCAGCTCGCGCGCGAGCGCGTCGCGGCGCTCGGCGAGGTCGTTCGCGTCGACCGCCTGGCCGCCCCCGGGCGGCAACGGGCTCGGCGGGGGCGGGGGCGGGTCGCCGGCGATCAGCCGCTTCGGGCTCAGGCGGTGGCGGATGGAGTCGAGCTGGCTCATCCGATCTCGAACGCCTCCGTGCCGCCGCCGGCCTCTCTGTCGTCTCTCGGCGGCGGCGCTCCCGGCGTCGCCGTCTCGTCGGGCAGCGCTCTCAGTCTGTTGATGTCGCCGCCGGTGTCCTCGCCGCCATCCGACTTGGGGATGTCTCTGAGGCTGTCCAGCACTCTTCTCGCGTCCTCCGCGGCGGCTCTTCTGCCGCCGGCCGTTCTCGCCCTGCCGCCGGAGCCGGCGTCGCCGCCCGTCGCGTCCGTCGCGCCCTCGTCCGTCGTCGCGCCGTCGACCGGCGCGCCGGTCCCGCCGCCCGTGCCGCCCTGGAAGTTCACGACCGGCGCCGGCTGGGTGACCGTCGGCGGCTCGTTGCCGCCCTGGCCGATCAGGAAGCCGACGCCGAGCGCGACCAGCACGACCGCGGCCGCGCCCATCGGCCCGCCCACACGGTCGAGCCGCGACGGCGGAGGAGCGCCCCCGCTGGCAGCCGGGGCGGCGGTCGGCGAAGCGCCCGGCGAAGCGCCCGGCGACGGCGCGGAAGCGGCCGGCGGCGCGTCCAGCTCGGCGGCGAAGTCGAGTCGCGGCGCGGCGACCCGCTCGCCGCACGCGAGGCAGTAGCGCTGGTCCGGCGCGAGCGACGCGCCGCACGTGCGGCAGGTGGTGTTCTGGCTCATCTCGATCAATCGAAGGTCGTGGGCTGGGCGTCGAACGTCAGCTCGGCGCCGGTCGGGTCGCCGATGAAGAAGACCTGGAACTCGGCTCTGCCGCCGGCTCTGATCGACGGCACGATCGCGCGGCCGGCGGCGACGACGCGCCCGCCTCTGCGCGCGACGCAGACGATCAGCAGGTCTCTCTGCGCGACGCCGGATCTGTTGACCGCGTTCGCGATCGCGGTGATGCCGCTCGCCGGGTCGCCCTCCAGTCTCGCCGCCGAGATCGCGATCTCGTTCGCGCCGGCGTCGCCGGGCGCCGGTCTGCCGGCACCGGGCGTGACCTCGGCCGCGGTCGCTCTGCCGCCGGCGACGATCACCTGGTCGTGGACCCACGGCACGTCTCTGCCGACCGGCAGCAGCGGGGCGTGCGTGAGCCCGCGCTCGAGGCCCGGCTCGTCGTTTCTCGCCAGCGCTCTGCCGCCGGCGCCCTTCACCACCATCGCCAGCGGCACGTCGGCGAGCGCCGCTCTGCCGGCGTTCCGCAGCACCGCCACGACCGCGGTCCCGTTGACGTCGCTGATCACGCTGCTCTCGACGACGCGCACGTCGCGGTTGGCTCTGCGCACCTCGAGCCCCTCGACCCTGAACGCGGCGTTGCCGCCTCTGCCGAACTTCGCTGCCTGCTCGCGCGTGGTCTCGCAGCCGGCGCCGCTGACGGCGAGCACTGCGGCGGAGGCGAGCACGGCGGACATGCGGAATCTCACCCGAACGCCCCGCCGACGTAGTCGCGCGTGCGCTGCGCGCGCGGCGCGTTGAAGACCTGCTCGCCGCTGCCGTACTCGACCAGCTCGCCGAGGTACATGAACGCGACGCGGTCGGCGACGCGCTGCGCCTGCTGGAGGTTGTGCGTGACGATCACGACCGCGATCTGCTCGCGCAGCTCGAGGATCAGCTCCTCGATGATCGTCGTCGAGAGCGGGTCCAGTGCCGAGCACGGCTCGTCCATCAGCAGCACCTCGGGCTGCGCGGCGAGCGCCCGCGCGATGCAGAGCCGCTGCTGCTGACCGCCGGACAGCCGCAGCGCCGGATGGTCGAGGTTGTCCTTGACCTCGTTCCACAGCCCGGCGCGCGTCAGCGCGCGCTCGACCGGCTCGATCAGCGCCGCCTTGCGCGGCCGCTTGCGGCCGCCTTCGCGCAGCGCGTAGGCGACGTTGTCGAAGACGCTCATCGGGAACGGGTTGGGCTGCTGGAAGACCATCGAGACGCGCGTCCGCAGCCTCGTCACCTCGAGCTGGTCGACGTCCTCGCCGTCGAGCGTGATGCGCCCGCCGCGCGCGGCGCTCGGCGTCAGCTCGGTGAGGCGGTTGAGCGAGCGCAGCAGCGTCGTCTTGCCGCAGCCGGACGGCCCGATCATCGCGAGCACCTCGCCCTGCCTGATCGGCAGGTCGACTCTGTTGACCGCGACCTTCGGCCCGTAGGCGATCGTGACCGCCTCGCAGCGCATCCGCTCGATCACCGGCGCGCTCGAGGCCGGCGGACCGGGGGTGTGATGGCCGTTGCCGTTCGCCGACGCGAGCGGGATCGGCGCGACCGGCACCACCGTCGGCGGCGCGTCGAGCGAGATCTTCCGGATCGGGGGCGGTGGCATCAGCGGATCCACGCGGTCTCCTTCCCGCGTCCCCGCGCGATGCGGGTCGCCAGTGCGTTGAGCCCGACAACGATCAGCAGCAGCACGAACGCCGCCGCGTACGCCTTCTGCGGAGCGTTGCCCTCGCCGATCGGGGAGTTGCCGTAGATGTAGCTCGTCAGCGTCGAGCCGGTCCCCTGCAGCAGCGACAGGCCCCAGACGCCGCCGTCGCGCGGCTGCGTCGTGAGCGTGTTGCCGAGCAGCAGGATGACGATCGCGGTGTCGCCGATGATGCGGCCCATGCCGAGCGCGGTGCCGGTCGCGATGCCGGGGCGGACCGCGGGCAGCAGGACCGCGCGGATCGTCGACGCCTTCGTCTTGCCGAGCGCCAGCGACGCCTCGCGCACGTGGTTGGGGACCTGCAGCAGCGCCTCGCGCGTCGCGGCGATCACGAGCGGCAGCGCGATCAGGCTCATGATCGTCCCGGCGACCATGAACGAGCGGCCGAACGCCGTGTCCTCGGAGCGGAACGACATCCACGTGAAGATCGTCTCGGAGAAGATCGAGAGGCCGAACAGCGCAAGCACGACGCTCGGCGCGCCGGCGATCACGTCGACCGCGGACTCGACGATCCGCGCGAGCGCCTTCGGGCGTCCGTACTCGACGAGCCACAGCGCGACGCAGACGCCGATCGGCACCGCGATCACGATCCCGATCGTGGTCAGCAGCAGCGTGCCCTGGATCGGGTCGAGGAAGCCGCCCGATCTGCTCTGGTCGACCGCTGCGGACGGGTGCGACGTGAGCATGTCGAATCTCAGCTGCGTGATCCCCTTCACGCACATGTAGACGAGGATCGTCAGCGCGACCGCCGTCAGCGTGAGGCCGGCGGCCCAGCAGGCGGCGAGCCCGATCCGGTCGCGCAGCGGCCACGAGGCGGCGCTGTCGCGCGCGCGGGTGCGTCTGGGCGTGGGCTGCCGCGTGGGCGGCGGCGTCGCGAGCGCGCTCATCAGCGCGTCCCGTACTTGCGCAGCGGTTGGCGGACCGCCCAGCCGGCGAACGACAGCAGCGCGGAGGAGACCAACAGCACGGCCGCGATCGCGTACAGCGTCTGGCCGAGCGGGACGGCCGAGAAGCCCTCCGACTGGGTCACGATCGTCGCGGCGAGCGGCTGGATCGGCTCGAGGAAGAAGTTGATGCCGTCGAGCGGGTTCGGCGACCAGATGAACGAGCCGGAGACCATCGCGAGCATGATCGCCTCGCCGAGCGCGCGGGCGGTCGCGAGCACGACCGCGGCGGCGATCGCCGGCCGGGCGGTGCGGACGGCGACCTTCCACATCGTGCGCCAGCGGTTGACGCCGAGCGCGGCGGAGCCCTCGATCCACGAGCGCGGCACCGCGCGCAGCGCGTCGCCGATGATCGCGATCATGATCGGCACGATCATGATCGTCAGGATCAGCGAGGCGAGCAGCAGGCCGCCGCCGCTGATCGGCACGATCGCGTTGACGGCGAGCTTGAAGTCGCCGTCGACGAGGTGGTCGTTGATCCACGGCGCCAGCACGAGGATGCCGATCAGGCCGTAGATGACCGACGGCACGGCGGCGAGGAAGCGCACGACCGGCGTCATCACGCGGCGCAGGCCGGGCGGCGCGAACTCGACCATGAAGAGCGCGCACAGCAGCGCGAACGGGAGGCCGATCAGGACCGCGAGGCCGGTGCTGAGGATCGTGCCGTAGATCAGCGGCCAGGCGTGCAGCGTGTAGACGTAGTCGTCGGGGTTCGACGGCGACTCGTAGATCGCCGTCAGCTGCTGCTGGGTCGAGCCGCCGCCGCCGAACCAGGCGAGGCCGTTGTGGCTGAAGGAGGGCCACGCCTCCTTGAAGACGAACGCGAGCATCCCCGCGATCAGCAGCAGGAGGGTCGCCGCGAGCGCGCCGAGCACCAGCTCGGCGCGCTCAGGAGGACGGCGCGGCGCGCCGCGCCTCCGTGACGGCAGCCAGCTCACCGAAGCGGGATCCAGTGGGTGTTGATGATCGCGCGCGCGGCGCTGCTCGTCTTGACCCAGTTGATGAATCTCTTCGCGTCGCCGCTCGGCGCACCGCGCGTGACGAGCGAGAACGGGCGGACGCCCTGGTACTGACCGGACTTCGCGTTGCGCAGCGTGCACGGGACGCCCTGGTAGTTGACCGTCTTGAGGCCGCCTCTGACGAAGTCGAGCGAGACGAAGCCGATCGCGCCTCTGGACGCGGCGACGGACTGCTGGACGAGGCCGTTGGACGTCTTCACCTGGGCGCTTGCGGCGACGCTCGCGGTGTTGCCGAGGAAGATCTCTCTGAACGCGTCGGCGGTGCCGGAGGTGGCGGTACGGCTGATCAGCTCGATCGAGCCGCTCGCGCCCGCGCCGGGCACCTGGCTCCAGGCGCGCGTGCGACCGGTGAAGATCGAGGCGACCTGGTCCTGGGAGAGCGTGCCGAGCGGGTTGGCGGAGTTGGTGATGATGCAGACGGCGTCGTACGCGATCGTGTTGAAGACGAGGCCGCCCGGGTCGCTGGACTGCTGCTTGCGCGAGGCGTTGCCGATCGTGACGCGGCCGCGGGCGACGTCGTTGATGCCGGTGTCCGATCCGCCCTGCTGGATCTTGAACCCGGTTCTGTACGTCGCGAAGTACTTCTTGCCCAGCTCCTGAACGAGCGGCGCGACCGACGTGGAGCCGCTCATGGTGATGGTCGCTGCGGTCGCCGCGGGTGCGGCGACCGCGGTGGCCGCAACGGCGGCGACGGCGATTGTGGTTGCGCGGTGACGCACAGGACCTCCGTTGGTGACGGGTTTCGCGGCGATGGTCGCCGATCGTCTGGCGGTCCCCGTTACCGACTCGTGAACGCGCGTTTGCGTTATCGATTTGTTCACCGGAGCGGCGCGACGAGCGTCCAATCTGCGGGACCGTGCGCCCGTTCGCCCTTCGCCGCCTGCCGGCGCTCACGCTCGTCGCCCTCGCCTTCCTCGCCGCTCCCGCCGACGCGACGGTCAGCCCCGCGGTGACGCTCGACGGTCCTTCCGCCGACGTCGTCGGCGTCGACGGCGTCGCGATGGCGGAGGACGGCAGCGGCGGGCTCGTCTACCGCAAGCGCCTCGACGGCCGCGTCCACGTCTTCGTCAGCCGCTACGTCGACCGCAGATGGCAGCCGCCGCAGCGCGTCGACGCCGGCCAGCGCTTCGACTCCTCGTGGCCGGCGATCGGCGCCGGCAACGGCGGCCGGCTCGTCGTCACCTGGATCCACCAGTACGGCGGCGGCGTCCAGAACCGCATGTTCTCCGCCTCGCTGGACCCCGGCGCGCGCAGCTTCCAGGTGCCGGTCGCGATCGACCTCGACGTGCGCGAGGGGCTCGACGCGGCGCCGTCGCTGTCGATGGGGCCGGGCGGCGTCGCGTACCTCGCCTACCGCGTGATCTACCAGCGCCAGAGCCCGCTGCTGCCACCCGGCACGATCGACGCCGACATCCGCCTGCAGCGCTACTCCGGCTCGTTCTGGTCGCAGCTCGGTCAGCCGGTCGACCGCATCCAGGCACAGCCGCAGGCGACGCCGACGCCGCTCAACGGCCCGCAGGTCTCGAGCGACGGGAATGGCAACGCGGTCGTGGCGTGGATCGAGCCCGACGACCAGCTCGTCCCGCGCGCGTACGCGCGACGCGTGTTCGGCCAAGTGCTCGGGAACGTCCTGCCTGCGAGCCCGGCGGAGGCCGGCGGCAAGCCCGTCCGCGGACCGGTCGATCAGCTCGCGGTCGCCGTCGCGCCGTTCGGAGAGGCGATCGTCGGCTTCCGCCAGCAGCCCGATTCGCAGAGCGCGTGGACGCGCCCGCGCGCGCTCGTGAACATGCTGCCGTCGAGCCTCGTCGAGGGCGCCGGCAGATTTCTCGGCCCGCGCCCGGTCGACGGCGGCGGCGACGCCGACGGTCCCGCCGGCAGCCTCGGCGCGCTGAGCGTCTCGGTCGACGATCGCGGCAGCTTCGAGGCCGGTCTCTCGATCGACGCCTCCGCACTCGGCGTCAGCGGCGACGAGACGACCGTCGGCGCGCACGTGCGGCTCGACGACGGCAGCCCGCGCAGCGCGCCGGACCCGTTCGTCGCGCGCGGGGCGCAGGGGTCGCTGGCCGCCGCCTGGAAGGTGGATCAGGGCGGAGCCGCGGGCGTCGGCCTGCTGGAGCGGCGCGCCGACGGGACGCCGTTCCAGCGGCTCGTCAGCGCGCCCGCCGGCGGGGTCGTCGACGCGCTCCGCTTCGCCGGCTCGCCGTACGGCAGCGCGCTCGTCGGCTTCCTGCAAGGCAGAGAGGAGGGACGCCAGGTCGTCGCCGCCTCGATCGACGCGCCGCCCGGCGGGTTCGCCGTCTACCCGCCGCTCGAATGGACGCGCGCGCGGCAGATCCCGATCTCGTGGGAGCGCGCGCACAGCGCCGCCGGCCGTGTCACCTACACCGTCCAGGTCGACGGCGAGGACGTCGCGAGCGGGCTGACCGTGTTGAGACGGACGCTCGCCGCGAGCAGAGTCGGCGACGGCGACCATGAGCTGACGGTCGTTGCGACCGACCCGGCGCAGCAGACGACGACGAGCCTCGCTGCGCGGCTGAGAGTCGACCGCGCCCCGCCGCGCCCGCGTGTCGCGCGCGTCGGACGCCGCACCGTGCGCGTGCGCACCTCCGACGGCGTCCGCAGAGAGTCCTCCGGGCTCGCGCGTGTCGCGATCGAGTGGGGCGACGGCAGACGCGGGCGGGGCGCAGCCGCCACCCACCGATACCGCAGAGCCGGCGCCTACCGCGTGCGCGTGACCGCGCGCGACAAGGCCGGCAACACGCGCAGAAGCGTGCAGAACGTGAGGACCAGATGACCGCTCGCCATCGCCGCACCCGCCGCGCCGCCGCCGCGGCCGTCCTCGGAACCGCCGCATTGGCAGCGGCCGTCCCATCGGCCGGCGCGGCCTGGGGCGAGGCGCAGCTCGTCTCGGTCGACAACGGGCGGCGCGAGCAGGCGGACGGCCCGACGAGTGCCGTCGACGTCTCCGGCGACGGCCGTTTCGTCGTCTTCCAGACGCGCGCGTCGAACTTCTTCGCCGACGACGACCCCGACGCGCCCGGCACGGTTCGCCAGGGCGGTGTCTTCCGCTTCGACCGGCAGACCGGCGCGATCGCGCTCGTCGCCGGCGGCGACCTGCTCGACGACGGCAATGCCGCGACCCAACTGCGGCGCGGCGCGGCCCGCCCCTCGGTCAGCGACGACGGCCGCTGGGTCGTCTTCTCGACCGCGCAGCCGCTCGTGCCGCAGGACGACAACGACAACGTCGACGTCTACGTGCGCGACATGTCGCGTCCGCCCGGAGTCGATCGCGCCACCAGCGGCGCGTATCAGCTCGTCTCCGCGCGGGACGGCGGCGACGAGCCCGCCCACTACGCGAGACTCGACACGCCGCTGCCGGGCCGCAATCCGGGCGCTGACGTCTACAGCGGGCAGGCGATCAGCGGCGACGGGCGCTACGTCGCGTTCCGGACGACCGAGCTGGCGTCGGACCTGCCGGCGAGCGCTGCGGTCGACACGCCGCCCGGCAACGTGTTCGTGCGGGACCTCGTCGCGAAGCGGACGGTGCTCGTGACGAAGACGATGGCGTCCGGCGGGCCGGCCGGCGGTGCGCTCGCCGGCGTCGTCCTGAGCCGCGACGGCAGCACGGTCGCGTGGACCGGCGCGAACGGGGCCGCGCAGACGCGGCTGCTGACGGGCGAGAGCCAGGATGAGGGCCGGCGGTATTACCTGTGGCGACGCTGGGACGACGCGGGCGCCGTCACGCGCCGCGTCACCGGCGCCGCCGACCCTGACGACCCCGCGTGCCCGGCCGACGGGCGTATCGTCGCCGACTCGACCGCGACCGGGCCGTGCTTCGGACCGCTCGCCGACCCCGAGGACGTGCGCGACGTCGGCGGGCTGGCGCCGGCGCTGAGCGCCGACGGCTGGACCGTCGCGTTCCTGACGCTCGCGGGCGCGCGACCGTCGAACGGCGACGACGCATACCTCGACGCGTACACGACGTCGATGGGGCCCGGCGCGACGCGGAAGTCGGCGACGCGCGTGGCGACGAAGGGGACGACGGCGTCGAACCCGCGTGCCAACGGCGACGTCGACTCGGTCGCGCTGTCCGCCGACGGCAGCCGCCTCGTGATCGTGACGACGCGACGCGAGCTGC